>NZ_QULW01000030.1 GCF_003481825.1 Clostridium sp. OM02-18AC
ACTACGGAGCTATGCTTCGTAATCAGATGCTCGGTAATTCAATTGCCGATGTAGTTCACATATTTTTATGGAGGTTTCCCATGCTTCATCTACTGATACAGACTATTTCGGCTGCGATCGCCACAGTCGGTTTTTCCCTGCTGTTTGGCGTCCCGGCGCGCTATTATCCCAGCTGTGCTTTGATCGGCGGAATCAGCTGGCTGGCATATCTTGTGCTTGTTCCTTACAGTTCCGTCACCATTGCAACCTTCGCCGCTACCGTGATCGTCATTCTCATGTCACGCTGGTTTGCAGTACGGGAACGGTGTCCGGTCACAATTTTTCTGATTTCCGGCATCATCCCACTGGTTCCGGGCGCCGGAATTTACCGCGCGGCTTATTATACCGTGACCGACCAGCTTTATCTGGCGGTACAGACCGGTTTTGATGCTTTAAAAATGGCTGTTGCCATTGTCCTTGGAATTGTATTTGTCTTTGAAATCCCGCAGGCTGCATTTCAGATTGGAAATCATAAACGGCGCCGCTGACGCCGCCCTGATATGCCATGCGATAAAAATTAGTAGGAGGACTTATTATGCTGTTACTTCACAACGGACGGGTTATCGACCCGAAATCCGGACTTGACCAGGTTATGGATCTGGTGACCGACAACGGAAAAATTCTGGAACTTGGAACACACTTAACCGAAAAATACCCGGATGCAGAAACCATCGACGCTTCCGGTCTTGTCGTTGCTCCGGGTCTCATCGATGTACACGTACACTTCCGCGATCCAGGTCTCACTTATAAGGAAGATATTCATACCGGCGCAGCCGCTGCTGCGGCTGGCGGTTTTACCACGGTAGTCTGCATGGCCAACACCAAGCCGCCGGTTGATAACGTGGAAACACTGGAATATGTCCTCGCCGAAGGCCAAAAAACTCCGATCAATGTCTTAAGCGCCGCCAATATCACCATCGGCATGAAAGGCGAAGTGCTCACGGACATGGAAGCATTAAAAGCCCATGGCGCAGCTGGTTTCACCGATGACGGCATCCCGTTAAAAGATACTGCCCTGGTAAAGAAAGCCATGGAAGAGGCAGTCCGTTTAAACGTGCCGTTAAGCTTCCATGAAGAAGATCCGGCCCTCATCACGAACAACGGCATCAACCGCGGCGCTGTTTCCGAGCATTTCGGTATCGGCGGTTCCCCGGCTGCAGCAGAGGATGTTCTGGTTGCACGCGACTGCATGCTGGCCCTGCACACCGGCGCGCTCATCGATATCCAGCACATCAGCTCCGGACATTCTGTCCGCATGGTAGAACTGGCAAAACAGCTGGGCGCCCATGTCATGGCAGAGGTAACCCCGCACCACTTCAGTCTGGATGAATCTGCTGTCTTAAAGCACGGCACGCTGGCAAAAATGAACCCGCCACTGCGCACGCTGGAAGATAAAGAAGAAATCCTGCGCGGCTTAAAGGAAGGTGTCATCGACATCATTGCCACCGACCATGCACCGCACAGCACAGAAGAAAAGGCAAAGCCGCTGACCGAGGCACCGAGCGGCATCATCGGTCTGGAAACCGCGCTGGCACTGGGTATCACCAATCTGGTTCGGGAGAATGTCCTGACTCTGCCGCAGCTCATGGAAAAAATGAGCTTAAACCCGGCTATCCTTTATCATCTTGAAAAGAGCAAAGGGCATTTAAGCACCGGTGCAGATGCAGATCTGATCGTCTTTGACCCGGAAGAAAAATGGACGGTAAAAGAGTTTAAATCCAAGGCTGCGAACTCTCCGTTCATCGGAGAAGAGCTTTACGGCAAGGTGAAATACACCATCTGTGGCGGAAAGATTGCGTACAGGGAGTAAACACATACCCAGCCAATCCAATCAGCGGATGCGCCACTGGCGCTTCTTCGATATGCAGCACTACCAGAAAAAGGGACTGTGCCCACTGGCACCGCCCCTTTTCTCTGTTTTTACTGTTTTTCTCTGTTTTTTACTATTTCTGCCCTTTTGTTCTTTTCTTTCACCAGCACATCTTTCCCAGAAAACGCAAAGCCAACCTTATAAATGTGCTCTGCCGGAATTCCTGCTGCCAGCAGATCTTTTTCGTATGCCCGGTCCTCAATCTGTTTTAAAGCATTGTCTGCAGTCTCTTCCAGATTGTTCTCCAGCTTCTCATTCCGGACCTTAAACTCCAGAATAAACGCATCCCTTTCCGTCTGGCGCGGGTACATGACAATATCGTAGCGTCCCCGGCCGCTCTCCCGGTTGGATACGATGCGGTACTCTTCCCTCAGACACACGATCAGACCGAGCACCAGTCCATGATAGAAGTTCTCCGGTACTCGCTCCGCCGGTCCGCCTCCCGTATCAAAATAACGCATGGAGTCATAGGAAAGATCCAGAAGAATATCATTCAGATCTTCTATTTTGTGATTTACAAGCGCCTGGGCAAATTCATTGCAGATGGACATGCCATTATGGAACATTCCCATGATCTCTGTCTGGAACATCCCCATGACTTCCTCATTGGTCACCGATACGTCGCACACTGTGATATCCCGGTCTTTTACCACATGGTCCGCCTTGATATATCCTACGGACAAAAGCAGCGACCAGAGACTGTTCTCATCTCCATCCAGATACTGGAATGTGATATTCTCATTGATCCGCTTATGGACCGGCTCCCCACGCATCAGCTCCTCAATCTCATGCTTGCTCCGCAGCGGATGCCGCCGGATCATTTCACCGATCAGCTTGTTGCTGCTGGTATTGACCCAGTAAGACTGCAGCTGACGCTGCTGCATATAATTGCAGATGGACCATGGGTTGTAGATATCTTTCCGGTTTCCAATAATAAAACCATCGTACATGGCTTTCACATCCTGCATAGCATCGATGTTCTGGCATTTCAGCGCATCCATGACCTCCTGCTCGGTAAAGCCAAAACAGTCACTGTAATCATCGCTGGTAACCGTACAGGTTTTCAGATTATTCACATCGGAAAACAACGAGTTCCTGGATATTTTCGTGACACCGGTGATAATCGCGCGGTTTAAAAAAGGATTCTCTTTAAAGGTACAGTGGAACAGTTGACGGCAGGTCGCGATCATCTCGTCCCAGTAGCCATCTGTGTATGCCTCCAAAAGCGGCGTGTCGTATTCGTCCAGAAGAATGATCGGTTTTGTGTGATGATGACGGTACAACAAATCGCAAAGAACCTGGATGGAAATGCCTGCTTCTTCTGTATTTCCTGACTGGAAAGCAAGGCGCATGCGCCGATATTCTGCCTTATCTTCTGCACGCAGTTCCGTACTCTCTTCCAGATACCGGTGTGCTTCATACATATTCCTCAGGTTCACTGCCATTCCCTGCATGGCCTGCTTGTAATTCATCCCCTTACAGCTTCCAAAGCTCACGGAAATGACCGGGATCTTTCCAAATAATGCCCGGCTCTTTTCATCCTTCCAGACACGAAGCTTTTTAAAATTTTCCGGCTGACCGGCAAATCTTGGATCAAAGAAGTGTTCCACCGTACTGAGAAGCATGGTCTTTCCGAATCTTCTGGGACGATTAATCAGAGTCAACGCGGTATTGCTTCTCAGCCATTCAGAAATGAAATGAGTCTTATCCACATAAAATTGTTTTCCGCAGGCGTAATCCCCAAAATTCTGAAACCCTATCCCCACACTTGCGTCCAGATACGGGTTACGGCTTAAGATTCCCTGAAGTTTCTGCATATATGCGATCAGGTGCTTTTTCTCCTCCTGCAGCTTCGTCCGCTCCGCAAACTCCAGAAGGACCTGCTCCCGCTCATCCAGCTTTACGTAAGTACTGGTCACTTTTCCATCCACACTTTTCTGAACGTAGGGCTGTTTCTTTCCGTTGATAGTCTTGTAAGTCAGGGTACCCTTTGGCAATTCTTTTAAACGTGCGTCAATGTCTTCGATTCTATCTTTTGGATTGATTGTCATAAAAACACCTCCTCGTCAAGCCGTATTTATACTGATCTATTGTTGCAACCTATTTGACAATCAGCACACGATGACTTATAATACACTTAACAAGAGAGTCGAAAGCTAGATATATCTAGCCGCCGGCAGGATGATTCGCAAAAATAGCGCCTTATCTTACCAGGACGAGGGCGCTATTTTTTGTGCGTAAAATATAAAACGAGTGTAATCACGGCACAAAGCATCATTACAAACTGAAACAGATCAGAATATGTAACCATGGCACCAGCCTCCTTCCGCGCAAACGTCCGGCAGCTGACATATCGCCCCTTCGACTCCCTGGGTAAATGTATGATACGTTTATATAATTCCTAACCATTGCAATGTATTTGACAAGATGTGGAAACTGATTTATAATCCGTTTAACAAGAGAGTCGAAAGCTAGATATACCTAGCTGCCGGCAGAATTTGTAGCTAAAAATAGCGCCTTATCTTGCGAGGACGAGGGCGCTATTTTTTGTGCGTAAAATATAAAACAAGTGTGATCACGGCACAAAGCATCATTACAAACTGAAACAGATCAGAATATGTAACCATGGCACCAGCCTCCTTCCGCGCAAACGTCCGGCAGCTGGACATATCGCCCCTTCGACTCCCTGGGTAAATGTATGATATGTTTATATAATTCCTAACAATATAATTCCTAACCATTGCAATGTATTTGACAAGATGTGGAAACTGATTTATAATACGTTTAACGAGAGAGTCGAAAGCTAGATATATCTAGCCGCCGGCAGATTTAAGTACAAAAATAGCGCCTTATCTTAGCAGGACGAGGGCGCTATTTTTTGTGCGTAAAATATAAAACGAGTGTGATCACGGCACAAAGCATCATTACAAACTGAAACAGATCAGAATATGTAACCATGGCACCAGCCTCCTTCCGCGCAAACGTCCGGCGGCTGACATATCGCCCCTTCGACTCCCCTGGTAAATGTATGATACGATCAAGATACTGCTTTGCAAAAAATGGTTATGAAAGGTTATATTTAGTTTATAACCTTTCATAACCATTGTCAACAAGAAAAAGCCGAACACATGTCGGCTTTTTCTTGTCCATATTCACATTTATAGCATCATTTCAGATGGCACTTCAGGAATTTTCCTGTATGCTCTTTTCCATAAAATTTTCCATCCTCTACAAGGATTTCTCCACGACGGATCGTATAAATCGGCCAGCCCTTGGATTCCATATCTTTATAAATATCATAATCCAAAGAACCATCCTCGGTATAATGCATATTCTTCTGTGTCAGAGAAACTACTTTATCTGGATCTACAATAATAATATCTGCATCACTTCCAACCGCAAGACATCCTTTTTCCGGATAGCAGCCAAATACTTTCGCAGGGTTAGTACTTCCAACTTCTACCAGTTTATTAAGCGAGATTTTTCCCTCGTTAACACCTCTCATCAATAAACCAAAACGTTCTTCCAATCCCGGAATTCCATTAACCGGAACTGCAAAATTCGGAATTTTCTCCCCGGTTTCCGGATCTGTTTCCAAATCCTTTTCTTTGATCTTACGTGTAAAGATTTCATTATCAGATGTAACAAGGCTCAGGGTTCCATCCTGAATACCTTCCCATAATGCATCCTGATCTTCCTGACTTCTAAGTGGCGGGCTCATGAGATAATTAATGCCATCTTTTCCCTTATTCTGATCTTCCGTAAACACAAGATAATGTCCGCAGGTCTCAGCCTGAACCTTCACGCCGCATTTCTTCGCCTGGCGTACCAGTTCTACTGCCTCTTTGGTGGATAAGTGATAGAAGTAAACCGGTGCATCCAGAAGTTCCGCAAAGGAAAGGATGCGGTTTACAGCCTCTGCCTCACAGACATTCGGCTTTGCCTCGTTGAAGTATTCCCAGTCTGTCTTTCCTTCGCTTAACAGTTTGTTCTTTAAGAACTGTGCGATATCATTGCTCTCTGCATGGAATCCACACAGAGCGCCTTCTTCTTTCGCAATCTCCATGATCTTTAAGATATCTTCGTCCGGAATCATAACGCCCGGATAGATGGTAAACATCTTAAAGGTCGGGGTTCCGTCTGCCACGAGCTTTTTGATGTCAGCTCTTAAGTCATCCGTAGCCTTGATAAATTTCGGATGCACGCTGTAGTCCAGGGTTCCCTCAGACATTTCCTCGATTCGCTCTGCAACTGCCTGCATAACCGGGGTGTCCTGGGTGGTCGTACTGAAATCCATGAAAGTGGTTACGCCTCCGAAAGCGCCGCACTTGCTGGCGCTGTAGAAATCCAGGATATCGATCGTGCCGCTGAAAGGTGCCTTTACATGCATATGGGGCTCAATAAAGCCCGGCATGATATATTTGCCTTCTGCGTCAATGATCTTTTCTGCCGCCAGATTGTCCAGACCGCCCGGCTCCACAATGTGGGAGATGTGCTCATCTGTCACACCAATATCTGCCTTGTAAGTTTCATTTGCCGTTACAACAGTACCATTTTTAATAAGTAATTTTAACATAAAATCATCCTCTCAAATTCTGATTTACTGTTTTCAGATACAACGTCTTTACACATCTTTCGGATCATACGCGGAACCCCATGTTTTCGGAACCACGGAATGCTTAACCATGATGGCCAATGCTACAATCGTTACAATGTATGGCAACATCTGTAGGAACTGATAAGGAATTACAGATCCGGTTGTCTGGAAGCGAAGCTGTAATGCATCAGCAGCACCAAACGCCAGACATACGACACCTGTTCTAATTGGATTCCAGCCGCCTACCACGCAAGCTGCCATTACAATGAATCCACGACCTGCTGCCATGCCACCAGCGGAGAAATAACCAACCTCTGCCAGAGTCAGGACACATCCACCTAAAGCTGCGAAAATACCAGAAAGGATAACGGTCTGATATTTGATCTTGATAACAGAAAGACCTGCTGTCGCTGCTGCTTTTGGATTATCGCCGACTGCACGAACATTTAATCCCCATCTGGTCTTATAGAGAATATAGGCCGCAATAAATGGCAGAACCAGTGCAATCCAGGTACTGATCGGCTGTGAGAAAAACAACGGTCCCAGAATCGGAATATCAAACATACTCTTCGGGAAAATAGTCGGGAAAGTTGCTACACGAGACTGTCTGGTTTCGGACATCAGGGAAAATATCGCATCTGTCGCACCTAGCGATATCATATTCACCATAAGTCCTGTTACTACCTGATTGGTACGTCTGGTAACAGTAAGAAATGCTACAATCACACCCAAAACCGCACCAATGATAATAGTAAATAAAACAGCTAATACCAGGCTATTCATATAATAGCCAACAGCAATACCTGTAAGGGCACCAAATAACATGATTCCCTCAATACCCATGTTAATAACGCCAGAGCGCTCTGCATATACTTCTCCGATTGCAACGATAAGCAATGGAGCTGCCCAGCGAAGGGTTGCCTGCAACCAATCTATAATCATTCCAGCTGACATATTAGTTCCCCTCCTTTGCGGTAGAATCGTCTGTCTCATCCTCGTCATCTTTGCTTGTGTCTACAACTTTGCTCATACGGCGACTGTCTACTACACCAACGCCAATTACAAAAAGCATACACATAGCAATGATGATAGAGTTCATAGAGGAAATAACACCTGTTTCAATAGACATCGTTGCACCGCCTGCCTTTAATGCAGCGAAAAACAGTGCAGAGAAAATAACACCAATCGGATTTCCGCCTGCCAGAAGTGCTACAGCAACGCTCTCATAACCAACATTCGTAACAAACTCCATATACACGCGGCGCTTTAATCCCATAACCTCGACTGCACCGGAAAAGCCACCCAGAAGTGCTCCAATCATCATGATGATCACAATCTGTTTTTTCTCATCCAAGCCTGCATATCTTGCAGCATTCGGGTTTGCACCTAACATCTTGGTACGAAAACCAAAAGAAGTGTAATTTAAAATAAAGTAAGAGATAATACACAATATGATTGCAATGAACGGACCAGGATGCAGGCTGGAACCTTTCATCATGATCGGAAGCAGTGCACTTCCTGCAAACTTCTTACTCATCGGATAAAACGCGCCCTCTTCTGCAACTAACGGCAGACAGGAAACTACCCAGTTGGTTAAGTAAATTGCAATGTAACTCATCATGATGGAACAAGTAACTTCATTTACACCCTTGTAAGCTTTTAAGTAGCCCGGAATCAATCCCCAAACAGCTGCAAATGCCATTGCTAAAATCATACACAGTGGAATATGAATAAATGCCGGAAGTCCAAGATCCTGAACGCCAAGAATAGAAGCTCCAATCGCGCCAAGATACATATAGCCTTCCATACCAAGATTCCACACACCAGCTTTGATACCAAGCGATACGCCAATTCCGCCAAGCAGCAACGGTGAAGAACGAACCAATACATTGCTGAATGACTGTGCATTACCAAACGCACCTTTTATCAATGAACCATATGCCACAAACGGGTTAACACCTGAAATTGCGATCAGGATTCCACTTGCAATCAGTCCCAATACAATACCAAAGAGAGTACGTCCGAGAGAAACCGCCACATCCCCCAAAAGCGGAATGCTTAATATTTTAGTTTTATTCAATTCTTTCATCTATTGCACCTCCGGAACTTGTCCTAACATCATCTGACCAATTACATTCTGATCTGCGGTTTCGCCATCAAGTTCTCCCATACACTCTCCGCTGTAAAGAACAATGATACGGTCACTCAATGCCATAATCTCCTGTAATTCACCTGAAATAAACAAAATTCCCGCACCTCTGTTGCGCTCTTTCATCAGAATGTTCAACACATTATCAACCGCGCCCAGATCCAGACCTCGGGTCGGATGTGCTACCAGATCCAGTACCGGTTCCGGATCCAGCTCTCGTGCAATAACAACTTTCTGCTGATTACCACCGGATAAATTCCTTACCTTTACATTCTCAGAAGGAGTTTTAACATGGTATTTTTTGATCATCGCTCTAGCATGTTTTTTAATTGTCTTGTAATCCAGAATATGCTTTTTTGCAAACGGCTCATTGTAATAATCTTTAATGATCATATTATCGGCAATGTTGAAATCCATAACAAGCCCCGTCTTCTGTCTGTCCTCAGGGATATATCCAAGGAACGATGGATCTGCAATTACCCCCGTAACCGGTTTGCCATCAATTGTGATGCTTCCGCTTGTTGTTTTACGCATGCCTGAAATACACTCTGCCAGTTCTTTTTGTCCGTTTCCATCAACACCGGCCACTCCAACAATCTCACCCGCATGAACTGTCAGATTAAAATTCTTCAATGCCTGAATTCCACGATCGTCAATTGCGTTAACATCTTTCATAACCAAAACCGGCTTCTTATTCGTATACTCCTCACGCGGCTTGCGATCAATAGATATCGGACGACCAACCATCATCTTTGACAGCGTCAGCTGGGTAGCATCTTTGGTATCTATAGTTCCAATATATTTTCCATCGCGGATAACCGTAACTCTGTCTGTGATCTGAATTACTTCACGAAGCTTGTGACTGATAAAGATAACCGAACGTCCCTGTGCGGTAATATGACGAATCGCGTTACACAACTGGTCACTCTCAGAAGGAGTCAGAACCGCTGTAGGCTCATCCAAAACCAAAACCTTACAGTCTCTGTACAAAGCCTTCAAAATTTCGACCCACTGCTGTTTACCAACCGGCAGCTTCCAGACAATCTCATCCGGATCCACGTACAATTCATATTCTTCACATAACTCTAATAAACGCTTCTTTGCTGGTTCCAAATCCAGCTTTTGTTTCTTGGTTGGAATACCAAGAACAATATTCTCGATAACAGAAAGTGTATCAACCAATTTGAAATGCTGATGTACCATTCCAACTCCGTTCGCAATTGCTTCGGCAGGAGATCCTATCTGCACTTCTTTTCCATCTAATAAAACTTTACCCGTGGTGGGAGGATATAGCCCATATAATACATTCATTAATGTTGTTTTTCCAGCACCATTTTCTCCCAATAAACCCAATACTTCCCCTTTTTTGCAATTGATGCTGACATGATCATTTGCCAGAACTCCCGGAAATTCCACGGTAATATCCTGCATTTGCAGTGCATACCTATCTTCTGCCATAAACGTATTCCCCTCCTGTCGCAACTCATGGATACAAATGGGGAGACACTAACTGTGCCCCCATCTGTATTCATTATCAATATACCTTCTCTTTATTTCGAAAGATCAATCTTACCTGCAAGCAGATCTGCAACTGCCGCATCATAAACTTCCTGCTGTTCTTTTGTTAATTCTGCATTAATAACCGGTCTGATACCATTTTCAGACATGCCAAGAACATGAGATTTTCCATCACAGATTTCACCTTTGGCCTCCAGATAGCCTAACTCATCCCATGCAAATACAACGCTACCGGCAGTCACATCTTCTGCACCGTAGTCTTTTGCGTAATCAGCAACAGCACCAACAACCTTTACATTTCCGGAATCCTGTGCAGCTGCTGCTACACCTGCACCCGCTGCATCCAGACATGGGAATAATACATCATAACCCTGTGCGATAACAGCCAGACATGCTTCTCTTGCTTTTACAGTATCAGCCCAGTCGCCAGTGGTAATTGCAGTTGTTTCAATATCCGGATTTACATACGCAACACCTTTATAGAAACCTGCTTCCATAGCTCTGTGTGTATCATAGAACTCACCTGTAACCATTGCTACTTTATTAGTCTTAGTTGTCAAACCAGCCAGTACACCGCCGATAAATCCTGCATCGCTATAGCTAATGGTTGCTGCTGACATATTCGGGAGATCAAATGTGTCAGTACCTACAGAAAAGATAAACTGGGTATCCGGGAATTCTTCTGCTACCATAGATACTGCTTCACCGAACTGACCACCCTGTCCTACGATAATCTGATATCCCTGCTGGGCAAACTGACGAAGCACCTCCAGCTGCTCATCCTGGGTAACATTCTCTTTGTATGCGGTCTTGATACCCAGTTCGTCTTTGGCTTTCACCATACCTTCGTAAGTAAACTGGTTAAATGCCTCATCTGTAACCAGACCCGGGAAGATCATGGCCACGCTCTTTCCATCTTCAGTTCCGGCACTATCACCGCCCTTATTCTCAGCAGCAGTTTCCTTACTTGAATTATCAGAAGTACTATTACTTCCAGAACCCCCTGATGAACATGCGGATAAACCAAGTGCTGCTACTAACGCCAGACCTACAAACGCTCTCATTCTTTTTTTCATAGCTCTTCTCTCCTTTTATTTAAAGATTGTCTACGAGTAACATTTTATTTTTAATTTTCTTAGCATCAGGATTTTTATAAAGTCCCGCTTTGGAAGTCTCAATTTTCCCCCGACATAACATTTCCAGCTGCAAGAACGTTACCTCAACCGGATCCAGGACCGGAACTCCAAGTGCTTTGCTTACCGGATCATGATATCCGGTCATGCCTGCACATCCAAGGATTAGAACCTCTGCCCCCCGTCTGATCGCTTCTCTTCCCTGATCAATCAGACGCTGGATCGTTTTTTCTGAATTTTCCTCTGCATCCAGAACACTCATGTTCAGTGGAAATACACCCGCATACCGATATTCCATTCCGTACTGGTCTACCATATTATCCATCATAGATACGGCTTTTTCTGATGCTGCTAAAATAGCAAATCTGCTTCCAAGAAGCAAAGATACCGCCATTGATGTTTCTGCTATACCAAGTACCGGACACTGGCAGATTTCTTTCACTGCATATAATCCCGGATCTCCAAAGCATGCAATCATAATCCCGTCATACTTTTCTTTTGCATTTTCCAAGAATCGACACAGTGCAAATGCCGCGAGTGTATAGTCATAAAATGATTCCAAAGATTCCGGGCCGAAATCCACACCTGCAATTTCCACTTCCACGCCAGGCATTCTGACCCGATCAACCGTTGCCCTAATATCCTCTGTCATTGCGTCAGACGTATTAGGATTCACCACTAACAGTTTCATATTCCTCCTTACTATCAGATCAATTACTGATGGATGTGTGTTCCCGTCTGCCCTGCAATTCCTTCCTTTGCTTTTTCAAGCAAGGTAATCAGAGCAGTCCGACCTTTCTTGGATTCTGCAAACTTAACTGCCGCCTGTACCTTTGGAAGCATGGATCCCGGTGCAAAATGTCCGGCCTCTGCGTATTCTTTCGCCTGTTCTACCGGCAAATCACTCAACCATGTTTCATTTGGTTTTCCAAAATTAATCGCAACTTTTTCTACTGCTGTAAGAATAATTAAAAAATCTGCATCCAGATCTTCTGCCAGCTTTTCTGCCGCGAAGTCTTTGTCTATTACCGCTGCAGCACCTTTTAAATGATGTCCCTCAGTTACAAATACAGGAATACCGCCACCACCGCATGCAACAACCACATAGTCATTTTCAACCAGGTTACGGATGGTATCGATCTCAATAATGGACTTTGGTTTTGGAGAAGCAACTACACGACGATATCCACGCCCTGCATCCTCAACAACCTTATAATCCTTTTCTTTGACCAGCTTATCAGCCTCTTCCTTTGTCATAAATGCTCCAATTGGCTTTGTTGGATTCTCAAAAGCCGGATCATGGGCATCTACCTCTACTTGCGTCAGGATAGTAGTACAACCTGTATTAATGCCTCGGTCCAACATCTCTTCACGCAATGCATTCTGCAAATCATATCCAATATATCCCTGGCTCATTGCTACACATACAGATAAAGGACACGGAATGTACTTTTCCGGATTGGATTTAGTTAGCTCAGACATAGCATTCTGAATCATACCAACCTGTGGTCCATTTCCATGTGCAATTACAACTTCATTGCCATCCTCAATCAGATCTACAATTGCAGCTGCAGTCTTCTTTACTGCTATCATCTGTTCCGGTAATGTGTTCCCCAACGCATTACCGCCAAGAGCGATTACAACTCTTTGTTTCTTTTTATCAATCCCCATAATATCTTCTCCAATGAATGTGTCCGAAGCAGTTTCCCCCTCTGCCCCGGAACACATTCTTTAAAATAATCCCGAACTATACTAACTCAATTTAAGCCATATGTCTTGCAGTTGCTTTCTCAGCCAGCTTTGCAAGAGTCTCCTGCGGGCACTGCTGTTTTGCAAGCAG
>NZ_QULW01000031.1 GCF_003481825.1 Clostridium sp. OM02-18AC
AGGTGCAAAAAACTCATTGATAAGATTAGCGGTCAAGGCGAGAGGGAGTGAGGTGTAAAGATTGACATCAAAAAGTCATTCATTTATACTTGGAAAAAGGTGCAAAAAACTCATTGATAAGATTAGCGGTCAAGGCGAGAGGGAGTGAGGTGTAAAAGACTATGGCAAAATACACCAAAAGGAGAGATAAAAGAGCGTATGAATGGAAGTCTGCTTATCGGGAGAAAGAAGCCCTTATGCTGGAGAGGGGATACCCGGAAGTAAGTCCTCATGATTTCTATCGGGAGTTGTTTCCAGCTGGTAGTCTCCAGCAAGAGCCGGAGGACGGAAAAGGTAATATTATAGCGACACAGATTAGACCGTCCGGCAAAGGAAGAACCCGACAGTGGGTAATTGATGATAGTCTGAAAATGTTGGATAAGGTCGTAGGAGATAGGTTTGGGCTGATACCGCCTATTAGTTTTTACGGAAAGTCACACACGAAAGAGAACGCTCATGAGCTGTTTGCGGTGGTGGTGGATGTGGATTATGTAGGTAAACAGCAGTTAAAGAACCTGTTGAAGCAGTTTGGGAATGGTGTGCAGCTTCGTCCGACTTATCTTGTCAGCTCTGGCAAGGGAGTACATCTTTACTATTTCTTGCAAGAGCCGGTTCAGTTGTATCGAAACCGGGAAGAAGTACTTGCGGAGCTGAAAGAAGCCTTTATCCGGCGGCTATGGAATGATACCAGCTCTATCCGTCCGGACAGCCCGGATATAACCGGAATTTATCAAGGGTTCCGGTGTGTGGGGAGTCAGTCGAAGCTGGGTGCAGATTTCCCAGTAAAAGCCTATAAGCTGTCAGAGAATCGTTACACGCTGGAGGATATAAAAGCCAGCATACCGAGCTGTAAGGTAGACCTTGCTCCGTTGTATGAGAAGCCGAGAAGAAAAAGTACCGTTACGTTGGAAGAAGCAAAGGAGCTGTACCCGGAGTGGTATGAGAAACGGATCGTGCAGGGAGAGCCGAAGCAGAAAAGTAAGAAGCAGGGCGGTACGTGGGTATGTAATGAAGCTTTATATGAGTGGTGGAAACGGAAAATAACCGAGGAAGTGAAAGCTGGAGGGCGTTACTTTTCCATTATGGCATTGTGTTCTTATGGATTGAAGTGTGGCATATCAGAGTATAAGATAAGGCGAGATGCTTATGCGTTTCTGGATCATTTAGAGAGCCTTACCGAGGACGAGGACAACCATTTCAGCCGGGCAGATGTGAAAGACGCTCTCCGGGCATTGAAAGGGGACAGAAAAAGGCTGTCAACGATAGCAAGTCGGGAATGGATAGAGGACAATACAAAGGTAACGATACCAGCAAATAAGCGGAATTATAGAAAGCAAAAAGACCATATAAAGGTTATGAATACTATGAAAGCTCTAAAAAAGCAGTTAGGAGAAGAAGTAAGGGAGGGGAGACCAAAAGGGAGCGGAACAGCGGAGCATACTGTCAGAGAATGGCAGGAGAGACATCAAACAGGAAGGAAAGCAGATTGTATTCGGGATACAGGACTTGCAAAGCATACTGTTTATAAGTGGTGGAAAGATATAAACAATGAAAATATATAGGGAAAAAGGAGTTATTTAATAGCTCCTTTTTCCCTACTGTCTATTGCTGAAGATTTGAGGAAACATGAAGGAATTTTGATAAAAAAAGATAATTTATCAGATATATTAAAACCAAGGTTATTATTCCAATAATGATGCTAATAGGCAATATTTTTTTTATAAATAGTGTTGCAAGAGACGTTCCTAAAAGAAACGCAGATCCATATGGAATAACAATATTCAACATAAAAATTTTATTATGTTTTTTTCGTAAGGTTGATTGATTACAAATTGATTTTAGAATGTGGTTAAATAAATACAAACATAGTATATTTAGTAAAATAAAAATAATCAAAAAACCAATGATGAAAAGTATATGATGTTTTTGTATAAATAAAAGTAATTCTATATGTTGTATTTGAAAGTTATCAATACCAACTAAAGAAAAGTCTGAAAATCCAGTTTCGTCAGATATAGACTTTATATTTTTTAAAATTTGTGATTCCTCAACAAATGGTAGTAAATCACAATTTATCATAGCAAAGTATAATAATGATTCAAATTGAAAATTAGTTTTGTCCACTTCCCAAAGAGTGGAAGGGTAAGGAATAAGCATATAAGTATCCAAAGTGATATTAGATGTATTTTTATAATTTATAGAACAATCTGTTTCTATAAATCCGATAACTTCAAAATTAGTATTTTTACTATAATAATTTCCAGTAATTATGTCTCCGATTTTATAAAAAGATTTATATTCAGAACCCAATAGAACAGGAATCGAGTTATCTTTATATGATATACTATTCCATGCAATTTCGGAATTTCCCTCAACTTCTATATTATAAAAATCATAAGCTTTTTGATTAAGTTGTAACGCTTTTATATTTATTGTAGGAGACTGACTATTATCAATAAATTCATCAGAATTATAATAAAAGCGTTGGTCTCCATTAAAGTCATCTACAGCGATAGCCTGATTGAATGAGGTTAAAACATCGAAGTTACTTGATGCATTTAATGTGTTATAGAAGTTTGCTAATATATTTATGTTTTGATTGTCTGTTCTAAAATTATAAAATTCATCTGGATCATAAAAATTGTCAACCATTTTGTAAAAATCATTTTGTGATGAAAGTGTTTTAAATCCACCATTGCTTTGCGGAATAGAAGCGATGAAAGGAACAAATACACCTGACAAAGTAAAATATATTGAAAAAATAATAAAAGAAAATAATGTTATAAAATATTTTTTAGTGTTCATAGAAGACTCCTTAAAAAGAATATAGTAAAAAAAGCAAAGGATTTTACAATCCTTTGCTTTTTTGTTTGTGAAGAATCAACTTCCGTAATAGGTTCTAGCAGATCCTAAAGTATCACCGTTAAAACTCCACCAAGGAGATATTGCTTCTGTTCCGTCAGTTCCCCATTGACGTCCAGAATCAGTAAGAATTGCACCCCAGTCTTCCATTCTTGCTCTTGTGTAGTGATATTTTCCAACCCAAGTAGTCCAACCATGTGCTCTTTTTTGAGATGTACCATTGTGTGTACGTTCTTCTGCTTTACCTGTATGTTTTGGAGAAGCGTATGTAGTGCCATCCTCCATTGCTTTTGAATATGCTTGAGGATTAACAAAATAACCATCTTCTTCACTCCATCCACCTATTGCGTTAGATTCAGAAGTAACAACTGAAGTTTCCGGTTCAGCAGCAAAAGTGGTTACTGGATTAAGTGCTAGTACAAGACCTAAACTTAAAATAGAAACACCGAAACGCTTGAATTTGTTCATAAAAAAATCCTCCTTTTCTTTGTAAGTTTTTTAAAAAGTTTATCATAGGAAACATATAAATATCAATATGCCGAATAAATAAATAAAAAAAAAAAAAAAATGTATAAAATGCATAAAAATAAAAATTGCGGAGAAAATTGAGTGATACGTATAAAAAATATAATAATTGCGTAAACTTGATTTGCCTGAGAGCATATGCTATAATGGCAATAGCTAAGAAAAGATATAATGTGTCACGTAGACACAAAACGAACCCCCAGTAGCAGCCACTACTGGGGGTTCTTCTCATTTTACGGTTGAGCTTCCGTTAGGCTAGTTGTCGCTGTCATCTCCGTCTAACCATTTGCAAATATAGTAGCCAACTACACTTGCCAGTACGGAAACAAGAAAAGATATAATTTCTGACACGTAGACACACCCCCTTTCTGTTGCCAGAATGGGTGCGACAACGCTGGATATTATATCATAAAGACAGAAATGCTACAAGAAGACATTTCCCCTTGTTTATCATCAAAGCCATAAGAAAAAGAGTGTCAAGGGCGGTTATAGACCGCAGCGTTTACCCTTGATACTCTTTTTTGGTTGGCTATAATGCCGGAGGGGAAAACGGCTGTCCGTCCGTTCCGTTACTTCCCCCTGTGCTTCATTGTCCGTTCCGGCGGAAGAAAGTAAAGGGTGGTCTGCGACCATTTTTATCTGCTGTACTCGCTGATCGGCAAGTCGAAGCTCATACTGCAGATAAAAAACAAGCCCTTGACTGTCTCCCGCCTACACTTCCAAAGTCACCCAAGAGGAAGTAAGCTCCACTATATTCTTGGCAGAATATACGCATGAATATATCCGCTTGACAGAAGTGCTACCACTATACTATAATATGTGTAGCGGATATATTGCAAGTTCCCTAAAGTGTTACCACTTTAGAACTTCTGAGGGTGGCAAGCCCCCCTTCAATCCCCCTTTTAAGCGAGCCGACAGGCTCATTATGCGGTGGTGCTACCACCGAGAAAGTGAGGTCAGCATGGATAAGAAATATATCGAAAATCAGTATCGTCTAGCGGTGTTGGACTTCCAGACCGCCCGGAACGAAGATGAACAGTGGGAAGCAAGAAAGACTATGGCAAGGCTGGAGCAGATAGCCGCACAGGAATACGGTTTTGAATACGCAGATGAACTGCACGAAAAAGAAATAGGGAGGAAAGGACTATGAAAGTTGGAAAGTTCCAGATTGGAAGATACCATGCCATCATCAGAAAGAGCTATGCGGACGGAAGCGTGGACTATGAAACGTCCTTTTCCGACCATGCCGATTTAATGGAAAGTGTGTACTGTCTGAGGTTGTGTATCGGGAAAATGGTAGGGATTGCTACAGATACCCCGAAAGTCCTTACTGGGGTGCAGGTTATCCGGGGAAAGGAGAACATTGTCCGGGAACTGGAGGGAAAGCAGCCATGAATAAGACAAGACCTAAACAATTATCATTCCGGGTAAGTGAAGAAGAATACCAGCAGTTGCAGCAGAAGATTTCAGAGAGTGGAAAGAACCAACAGGAGTATATCCTTTCCTGCGTGCTGGAGAAGCAGATCGTGAATACGGACGGTATCAAGGAACTTATCCCGGAACTGAAACGGATAGGGAACAACCTCAATCAAATAGCAAAGCGGTGTAATGAGGGGGGAATGTTGCCGAGTGAAGCGGAAGTGCGGAAGCATGGAGAGGAGCTGAACAAAGTATGGCAGTCATTAAGGCGGTATCTTCAAAGGCGGGCATAGGGCATGCCATAGATTATGTGACGAAAAAAGAAAAGACAGAGGAGAAGCTTGTAAGCGGTCTGCATTGTGAGCCGGAGACAGTCAAGGAAGAAATGCAAGCCACAAAGGAACTGTGGGGCAAGACGGACGGAAGAACCTATAAGCATTATGTACAATCCTACCATGAGGACGAGGAAATAACCCCGGAGCAGGCTCACAAGAACGCTGTCGAGCTGGCAGAGCATACAAAGGCATGGAAAGGGCATGAAGTTCTGATAGCCACTCATATAGACAAGGGGCATATACACACGCACTTTATTGTCAATTCCGTAAATTATGAGGACGGTCATAAGCTCCAATGGAGTAAGTACGACCTTAAAGACCTAAAGGAACGGTGCAACGAGCAGAGCCGGGAACAGGGCTTGCATGTGCCGGAGAAAGGAAAGACCTTTGCTGGAGAAGTCCGGGAAGAAACGGTGGCATGGAGCAAAGACACCTACCAGCTTTTGAAACAGGCAGAGCAGGGAAAGGTCAGAAGTTATGTGCAGGATATTGCCCTTGCGGTGCTGGATTGTAAGGAAACAGCGACCAGCCGGGAAACCTTTATCCGGCTGATGAATGAAAGAGGGTACGGAGTGGACTGGCAGGACAGCCACAAGTACATCATATATACCGACTTAGCCAGGGAACAGGCAGGAGAAAAGGCTTGTAAAATCAGGGATAACAAGCTGGAAAAATACTACAATATGGATTTCGGAAAGGAGAGCATGGAGCATGAGTTTGAGAGAAATGCACGAACAGCAGAAGCAGAGCAGTCCAAGAGAGCAGCTTCAAGAGTTAAACCGACAGAGCCGGACAGAGCTGGAAAACAGTCTGCTCAAAGAAGCGTTGGCGATGTCGAGCGAGAACTGCGAGGAATTGATGAAGCAGTCAAATCAAGAACAAGTAAGGGCAGAGCAGAACAGGCAGAGAGACGCAGAGCAGAACAGGAAGCTCATCAGCGAGCTGAAGCAGAGCGTAGATCTGCTGAAGAACAGCAACGAACTTCTTCAAGACGCTATATCGGACGAGGTTGGGAGCTTGAAAGATGAGGTTAAGGAAAACACCGTCCAAGAGGTTAGAAAGGCGTTACAGGCGAATATAGAGGCTATACAGAGGGCTACAAAGCTTCTTGAGAAGCAGTCTGATACACTTACGAGCGTGATGAAGCAGAAGATCCGGGAGCTGGAGGAAAGCAAAAACAACTTTTTCAGATATGAGGGTTTGAAACTGTACTTGTTTTGGGGCGGTATGGTCTGTAATATTTTAGTATTTCTTATGCTAGCGTCTAGCATGTTTGGTAGGTAAAAATATATCTAGTTAGATTAAAAAAGGTGCAAAAAACTCATTGATAAGATTAGCGGTCAAGGCGAGAGGGAGTGAGGTG
>NZ_QULW01000032.1 GCF_003481825.1 Clostridium sp. OM02-18AC
GTGGATGATTATTTTGATGCCATCGAGGTTACCAAATGTGCAGACGACGCAGAGCGCGAGGAAGTAAAGAAGATCCTGGAGCAGTCTCACTTAAAGGTTTGTTATGGTGCACAGCCGAGACTTCTCGGACCGAAGTTAAACCCGAACGATATCGATGAAGAGGGCAGAAAGAAAGCAGAAGCTACCCTGATCGAGGCAGTGGATGAGGCGGAGTACCTTGGTGCAAAAGGGATCGCATTTCTGGCTGGTAAGTGGGAAGAGGCGACCAAAGACCAGGCATACGCACAGCTGTTAAAGACCACCCGCAATGTCTGCGATTACGCTGCAAAGAAGGGCATGAACGTAGAACTTGAGGTATTCGATTTCGATATGGATAAGGCAGCGCTCATCGGACCGGCTCCGTATGCTGCACAGTTCGCTGCTGATATGAGAATGACCCACAACAACTTTGGCCTGTTAGTAGACCTGTCTCATTTCCCGACCACCTATGAGACTTCCAAATTTGTGATCCAGACCTTAAGACCGTATATCACGCACCTTCATTTCGGAAACGCAGTTGTAGAAGAGGGCTGCCCGATGTACGGTGACAAGCATCCGCGTCTGGGTTATCCGAACAGCGCAAACGATGTAGAGCAGCTGGCTGATTACCTGCAGGTTCTGAAGGAAGAGGGCTTTTTCCATGCAAAAGATCCGATGGTTCTGTCCATGGAAGTAACCCTTGCTCCTGGTGAGGATGACGAGATCATTCTGGCAAACACCAAGCGCTGCTTAAACCGCGCATGGGCTCTGGTAGAAGACTAATAACAGAAACGGTATAAGACGAATGACGATAGAAAGCCGGTCTGCGGCTGGCGGAAACATGGCTGCAGACGGCAAGATCAAAAGGAGAATCGAATCATGAAAATTGTTGTATTAGATGGATATACGGAAAACCCGGGCGACATCAGCTGGGCACCGATCGAGGCACTTGGCGAAGTTACCGTTTATGACAGAACCGCTTATGAGGAGTCCCCGCTGATCGCAGAGCGTATCGGCAATGCTGACGTGATCGTCATCAACAAGACTCCGATCAGCAAAGCAACCATTGACAAATGCCCGAACTTAAAAGCAATCGCAGTTTTGGCTACCGGCTACAATGTCGTAGATTACGAGTATGCAAAAGAAAAAGGTATTCCGGTTATGAACGTTCCGGTATATGGAACGGACAATGTCAGCCAGTTCGCTGTCAGCCTTCTGTTAGAGGTATGTTCTCATATCGGACATCACAGCGATTCTGTCCATGCGGGCGAGTGGGCTGCAAACGCAGACTGGTGCTACTGGCACTATCCGATGATCGAAGTATCCGGCAAGACTGCTGGTATCATCGGCCTTGGCCGTATCGGTGTAAACACCGCAAAGATCTTAAAAGCTATGAACGTCAATGTCATCGCTTACGATGCATTCCAGAGTGAGGCAGGAAAAGAGGTTGCAGAGTACGTTGAGTTAGATGAACTCCTTGCAAAATCGGATTTCATCTTCCTGCACTGCCCGCTGTTCCCGTCTACCCAGGGTATCATTGGCAAAGAGAACATTGCAAAGATGAAAGACGGCGTGATCATCATCAACAACAGCCGTGGTCCGCTGATCGTAGAGCAGGATCTTTACGATGCATTAGAGAGCGGCAAAGTGGCTGCTGCAGCCGTAGACGTTGTTTCCACAGAGCCGATCAAAGAGGATAACGTTCTTCTGAAGGCAAAGAACTGCATTATTACGCCTCATATCTCCTGGGCAACCAAGGAAGCACGGGAACGTATCATGAACACGACAGCTGAGAACATCAAGTCTGTGATCGATGGTGCTCCACAGAACGTGGTAAACAAATAAAATTGCAGAAGAGACAGCGTTACGATCAAGAAGCACCTGTTGTTCCGCTATTGTTTGCGCAACGCGTGAACAGTAATGCATTACGAACAAATAAATGAGAAAATTTATATATTTTTTCTGCAAAATGAACAGGGCTGTGGTATACTTACCATGGCCCTGTTCATGAAAACAGGGCGGAAACACTGTTTGAGAAAAAGGAGAAGATCTCTGATATGGTTAAGATAAGGGTATTTATACCGCATCTCGAATTGAAAGAAATCTTTGAAGATGTGGTCCGCAAACTGCCGCAGTATAAAAATATACAGATTGAGACCATTTATGTGTTCGGGACGCCCGAGGCACTGGCACAGAATGAGGATGCCGATGTTTTAGTGGCCCGCGGAATGACATATGATACGCTGAAAAAGCTTTTTCCCGACAAACATGTGATCGAGATCCATGTAAGCAGTTTTGATATTTTTGATGCGCTGGTCCAGTGCAGAAAGCAGCATGCAAAGAAAATCGCGCTTTGCCTGCATAAGAAAAAGTTTCATTGTATGGAGGAACTGGAAGAGTTATGCGGAGCCTCTATTTCATTATATGACGCGCAGGATCAGAAAACGACGGAAACATCCATTCAGAAAGCACTGGAAGACGGAGCCGATATTTTTGTGGGTGCCGGTACCATGTGCGGAATCTGTGACCGCATGGGCCTGAAATGGGTACATATCCATACCAATTACGATGCCGTGGAAGTCGCCATGCTGGAAGCGGTCAACGCAGCAAGGACGATCAACCAGGAGCGTGCCAAAACGGTGATTATCAAAGAGATGCTCAATCACAGTGAGGAAGGTGTCCTGGCAGTCAATGGGCGCGGTCAGATCTTAAATATCAACAATCAGGCATACCGCATCTTCCAGTTATCTACGGTGGATTCTGTGGAGGGAAAAACTTTGCAGGAGCTGGATCATTCGAAAGAATGGGCGGAACTGATCGATGGAAGTGGGCGCCGCGACCGGATCTTAAAGATCAATGGGACCAGCTATTATGTACAGTTTAAGCCGTTAAGCGACGGTACTTCCGAGGCGGGGGCCTTGATGTTCATCCGGAATGCAGACCGGATCATAGAAGAAGAGCAAAAAATCCGAAAAGGACTTTCGGAAAAAGGTCTGACTGCCAAATATTCCTTTAAGGATATCCTGGGAAAAAGTCAGGCGATCCGCGAAAACATCCAGATGGCAGAGCGTTACAGCCGCGTGAATTCCAACGTACTCATCGTGGGAGAAACCGGTACCGGAAAAGAACTGTTTGCGCACAGCATTCATCAGGCATCCAGTCGTAGAGACCAGCCGTTTGTCGCGTTGAACTGTGCGGCACTCCCGGAAAATCTTCTGGAGAGTGAGCTGTTTGGTTATGAGGCAGGTGCCTTTTCCGGTGCGGCCAAGGGCGGTAAGATCGGACTTTTTGAACTGGCTCATAAAGGAACGATTTTCTTAGATGAGATCGGAGAAATTCCGATCACGCTGCAGGCAAAGCTTCTTCGTGTTCTGCAGGAAAAAGAAATCCGGCGGATCGGAAGTACCAGTGTACATCCGATCGATGTGCGGGTGGTTTCCGCAACCAATATCAATATAGAAGAAAAAATCAAAGAAGGACAATTCCGTTCAGACCTCTACTATCGTCTGAACCTCCTTGATATCACGATTCCTCCGCTCAGAGAGCGAAAAGAGGATATTCAGGAACTGGTGGATTTTTATCTGACCAGGTTCGCCTGCGAGATGGGAAAACCCATTCCTTCCCTGACACCGGATGCGGCACATCTGCTTGCGCAGCATAGCTGGCCGGGAAATGTCCGGGAATTGCGCAATGTCTGTGAGCGTCTCATCGTGTTAAATGACAGTGACGTGATCAGCACGGGACTTTTGCGGCAGTTAAAGATCTTCCGGGAAAGCAGCATAGAAGAACCGTCACTCAACCTGGTGGAGGAAACATCTGACGATTCTGTGTACAGCCGCCTGAAGCCCAAAAAGAAGAAAAAAGAACTGGCAAAAGAGCTTGGCGTCAGCCGTACAACTTTGTGGAGAATGGCGAAGCGCCAGAGTGAACTGGAACGCAGGGAAAAGTAACGAGGATATAAAGGGACAAGGAGTGAAACAGACACATGGAGATGAATTACGGCTTAACCCTGGAACAGAAACAGCAGCTTTCCCAAAACCAAATCCAGTCTCTGGAAGTACTGGCGATGGACAGCGTGGAGCTGAGTAATTTCCTGCAGGATGAATATCTGGAAAATCCGCTTCTGGAATACAGTCCGGATCATGATATGGCAGGCAGAAGGGAAGACATTGGTCAGACTTATGAGCAGCCGACCGTTCTGGAAAAGAGTTATGAGGACACTGCAGAGGAAGAAGACCGGCGTCAAAAAGACATTCCCATGCCGGAAACGGCAGATATCAAAAATTATATTCTGGAGCAGATACCGGCTGGCGCATGCAGCCGGAAATTAGCGGAATTTCTGACAGAATGCCTGGATGACAATGGATTTTTCACGATCCCGGTGGAGGAAGCAGCGAAGAAAACAGGCGCAGCAGAGGATGAGGTTCGTTGGACGCTTCGGGTTTTACAGGAGCTGGAGCCTTATGGCATCTTTGCACCGGATTTAAAGCATAGTTTGTTAAAACAGCTGGAAATGCAGGGACTGAAAAATGAGCCGGCATACCAGATCGTAAAGGAACACCTGCAGGATGTAGCAGATGGAAAAATCAGTGTGATTTCCAGAAGCCTGAAATTGCCGACCGCAGAGGTGCGAAAATGCATTGAGCAGATCGCAAAGCTGAATCCGAGACCGCTTGGAGAGTTTGGGGAATCCAGGACAGACTATCTTGTGCCGGATATCATTTTCCGCAAGGAAGACGGCAAATGGGAAATTGAGCTGAATGATGGCTGGGTGGAAGATTACCACATCAATGATTATTATCTGAAGATGATGAAAGAATCCCAGGATGAAGAACTCAGCACATATTTCCGGAAAAAGCTGGAGCGTATCCGCTTTGTTATGAACAGCATTGCACAGAGAAGACAGACCATGAAGTCGATCTCGGAGCAGATTTTGAAAAACCAGGGTGAATTCCTGGATGGAACCGCCTTTTTGAAGCCTATGACGATGACGGATGTCGCAGAACAGATCGGAATCCATACTTCCACCGTCAGCCGGGCCATCAAGGGAAAATATATCCAGTATCCGGGCGGCACCATTCTGATGAAAAATCTGTTTACCGCATCGATTTCTGCTTCCGCGACAGAGGGAGCGGTTGGAACCATGCAGATCAAGGAACTTATGAAAGAACTGATCCGCAGCGAGGACAAGAAAAAACCTTACAGCGATCAGAAACTGGTAACGCTCTTAAAGGAGCGCGGCATAGAGATATCCAGAAGAGCAGTGGCAAAATACCGGGAAGAACTCGGAATCCGGGGCAGCTTCGACCGGAAAGTATTTTAGAAAGAAAAAGGAGATTAAAATCATGAAATTTTTCGTAGATACCGCAAATGTAGATGAGATCCGCAAAGCAAATGATATGGGCATTATTTGTGGTGTTACCACCAACCCGTCCCTGATCGCAAAGGAAGGCCGCAACTTCAATCAGGTTATCGCTGAGATTGCTTCCATTGTAGACGGACCGATCAGTGGTGAGGTAAAGGCTACCACCACCGACGCAGAGGGTATGATCAAAGAAGGCCGTGAGATCGCAGCGATTCACCCGAACATGGTTGTTAAGATCCCGATGACTGTAGAGGGCTTAAAGGCAGTGAAGGTTCTGCACGCAGAGGGCATCAAGACCAATGTAACCCTGATCTTCTCCGCAGCGCAGGCACTGTTAGCAGCAAGAGCAGGCGCAACCTATGTTTCTCCATTTCTTGGCAGACTGGACGACATCTCCATGCCGGGCATTGATCTGATTAACGATATCACTGAGATTTTCATGATGCATGACATTCAGACTGAGATCATCGCTGCAAGCATCCGCAACCCGATCCATGTGATCGACTGCGCAAAGGCAGGCGCTGATATCGCAACTGTTCCGTATAAGGTACTGGTTCAGATGACCAGGCATCCGTTAACCGACCAGGGTATCGAAAAATTCCAGGCAGATTACAAGGCTGTGTTTGGAGAATAATCAGCAATTGATTTTGCTTCAGGCAGTCGTGACTGCTGCTTTCCATGTCATTTCGGGCGTATCATGGATACGCCCGTTTTTCTGCTGGTCGTTGCAGCCCTGTCTTTGTTTTTGACAGCAAACTATTTTTTGCAGATTTACAGCATTGAACAGGATATGATCAAATCCTCTTCGAATCTGTTATAAATGGGAAAATGATAAAAAAGTGGTTGACATTTCCTGGAATGTTTGATAAGATACTCCTCGCCCCGTGAGAACGGGGCAGACATCTGAAAGAAAAATAAAAAAGATGAAAAAAGTTGTTGACAAAGCAAAAACGTTGTGATAAAATATCGAACGTTGTCGCTGAAACGGACAACAACATGAACCTTGAAAATGAAAGATTGAACAGTGTTTAAAACCCTGAAAATTCTAATAAAA
>NZ_QULW01000033.1 GCF_003481825.1 Clostridium sp. OM02-18AC
GATTTTTTAGTTTAAAAGAGCGTGTGAAAAATGATTTCTCATTTTTTCACACGCCCTTTGATTTACTGTGCAATATTGTTTATATTACAGCAGCTTGTCCACTTCCCCCATCAGCGCTTTTCCAAGTGCCTCGGACTTCGCATCTGCATCCTCTAAGGAAGTTCCCTTGATTCCGTAGTAGAACTTGATCTTCGGCTCAGTGCCGGACGGACGGATGCACAGCCATGCATTGTCGTTCATGTCGTAGTAGAGCACGTTGGAGGACGGCAGACCGGTCGGTGTTACTTCTCCGGTTGCCATGTTGCGGATGGTGTCGTTCTTGTAATCTCTTGCGGAGAGTACCTTGTAGTCACCAAAGCCTTCCGGTGTGTTGTTACGGAAGTGTTCCATAATGGACTGGATCTTTGCCAGACCTTCGATGCCGGATAAACCAATGGATTTCACGGCGTCTTTGTAGTAGCCGTATTTCTCATACATCTCTACCATGGCATCCCACAGAGTCATGTTTTTGGTCTTGTAGTAGGCAGCTGCCTCGCAAAGGGCAACGGTTGCGGATACAGCGTCTTTATCACGGGCATAGGTGCCGATCAGGCAGCCGTAGCTCTCTTCCATACCGAACATATAATGGCCAACGCCGGTGCGCTCCTCTTTTAAGATCTGCTGGCCGATCCACTTAAATCCGGTCAGGCACTCTACCAGCTTGCAGCCGTAGGAAGCAGCCACTGCGTCGATGAGGTTCGTGCTTACGATGGATTTTACGACTTCGCCGTCTGCCGGAATCGCGTTCTTTGCAGCCTTCTGGCTCAGCACGTACTCGCACAGCAGGGAACCGGACATATTACCGGTAAGGGAAATATATTTACCGGATTTGGTGTCTTTTACATATACGCCAAGACGGTCTGCATCCGGGTCCGTTGCAAGAACGAGGTCTGCGTTCTTCTCCTCAGCCAGCTTTAAGCCCAGGGCAAATGCCTCTGCTGCCTCCGGGTTCGGATAGCTTACGGTTGGGAAATCGCCGTTCGGAAGTTCCTGCTCCGGTACTACATAAACATTCTCGAAACCAATCTCTTTTAAGACTCTGCGCACCGGGATGTTGCCGGTTCCGTGAAGCGGGGTGTAAACGATGGTGATATCCTTCTGCATCTTGTCGATCGCATCCTGGTTTACAACCTGTGCTTTGACATGTGCGATGTATTTGTCGTCGATTTCCTTGCCGATCACCTGATAGAGACCTGCTGCCATGGCATCCTCTGCGCTCATGGTCTTTACGGTGGACAGATCCTCGATGGCAAGAACCTCTTCGGTTACCCCTTTGTCGTGCGGCGGAGTAAACTGTGCGCCATCTTCCCAGTATACTTTGTAACCATTGTATTCCGGCGGGTTGTGGCTTGCCGTTACGTTAATGCCAGCGATGCAGCCTAACTCGCGCACTGCAAAGGACAGCTCCGGAGTCGGACGAAGAGACTCAAACTTATAAGCCTTGATGCCGTTGGCTGCCAGGGTACGTGCTGCTTCATCTGCAAATTCCGGGGACATATGTCTGGAATCGTAGGCAATGGCAACGCCTTTCTTGCTGCCGCCCTGTTTGATGATATAGTTTGCCAGACCCTGGGTCGCGCGGCGCACCACATAGATATTCATGCGGTTGATTCCTGCGCCGATAATGCCGCGCAGACCGGCAGTGCCGAACTCCAGATCCATATAGAAGCGCTCTTTGATCTCGTTTTCATCATGCTCGATTGCCTTTAATTCTGCCTTGGTATCCTCATCGAAATACGGGTTAGACAGCCATTCCTGGTAAATCTTCATGTAATCCTTCATAAAAAACTTTCCTCCTGTGCTCCCTCTTAATTTCATGCTGTAACTGCCAAATCTCCTCACAGTTACCACTGTTTTTATTATACCTCAGTAAAGAAAAAAAGGAAAGCTGAACCTGTCTTCATTGTCAATTTATGAACGACAAAAGACGACAGATTTCTGATAATTTTTCTATTTATTTTCAAAACAGACTCTCCAGAAAGTGTTTTCTCGCATGCTGCTGCATCTCCAGATTTTTCAGTTTTTCTACATTTTTATCCGGAATCCAGGCTTTGTTGGCATTGTAATAGTAATTCAGCTGTTTCCAGTATTTTTCTGGATATAAAAACAGATAATACAGATAGTTCCGGTCTTCTTCCGTCATGGGCAATACCTCATGATAAGCCTCAAGCATGGCATTTCCCAGAAACGCATTCCATCCATGCTTCTCCATCACTTTCCGCATAAACCGGTACAGATCGCTCATCTGCTGCCCAAGATGCATCTGGCTGAATTCAATGAATGCCGCCATTCTGTTTTCCTGCATCGGCAGAATGTGGTGCTGGTCTAAATCACCATGACACAAAAAGAGCCGGTTTTCCGCTTGATCGTGATCCAGCGGCTCCAGCCCTTGTTCTGCCTGCAGTGCCTGATGATAATACTCATCGAAACTTTGCATGACACGTAATTCAAATTCTGTTTTCTTTCGTTTTCCCCGAATAAAATTCCGCACCCGTTTCATTTCCCGGTTGTGACGCGCCATCTCCTCAGAAAGATCAGGCGGCACCGTAGAGCCCAGGCTCCATGCCTCCTGCCAGGGGATTTTCTGAAGTCCTTTATGAAGCCGGGCAATCTGGCGGACGCAAAAAAGGATTTCCCGCCGCTCCCGCAGGCTGCATTCCCGCTCGGTAAACCAGTGTTTTAAAACATACCGGACTCCATCCGGACCTGCCGTCATCAGGTTTCCTTCCAGATTTCTTACATAACGGTCCATCCGGCAGATTTCCATCTGCGAAAGTTCTTCCTGCACTGCATCCTCAAACTCCAGACGCGTTTGAGATCCCCGGTACTCTTTTAAGAGCCGGAGACCGTCCGGATACTCACAGATCCAGGCTCCGCGTCCGCGCCGGACGTTCAACACTTCTCCTTCGTACTGCTTCAAAACCTCCAGATAACTGTCGATCACGCTCACCCCTCCACTTCATGCACCAGCAAACAGGAAGATACTCTCCAACCTATGAAAAGATTTCAGGGATTATACATTTCTGCCATAAATTTCCTATCTGTGCATATCTGCAAGAAGCTTCAGAAGCGTCTCCTTCTCATTATCCTGCGGCACCTCAAGCACATGCTCCAACAGCTCATGCAGCATGGTCCCCATCTCTTTGCCCGGCTTCACCCCGGCGGCAATGAGATCCTGGCCCTTTACGGCAAGCTCTTTTAAGCTTAAGCAATCGCCGCGTCCGCGGATCAGGGCAACCAGAGCACGAATTTCCATTCCATAGCCATTTAACTCCATCAGGCTGTCCCAGACCTCCGGCTCCATGCAGCTCATCATACGGCGTACCTCGGCTTCATCGGCCGCAGGGGTTACATCTGCCCAAGTCACCAGGGTCTTTACCCTGGACACTGTTTCATTGTCCAGCTTTAAATCCCGAAGTACCCGCACTGCGTTTTCCGGACTGTTTCCACAGCGAAGAAAGGCTGCCCAGCGCACATATTTTTCTTTCGGCAGCGCTGCAGATACCCGGGCATTCTGCCAGTCCAACGCGGCAAAGGCCGGTGACACATAAGTACTGATGCCGGTCTCATAGACTTCGCGGATCTTTTCCGGATGCTCAGAGCAGAGAAGCTTTGTAAGCTCCATCTGGATGCGCTCCTTGCTCACCTTTGCCAGATTCGGTGCGATCACGGAAATTGCTTCAAAGGTTTCTTTCTCAATCTCAAAATCAAGCTGCGCGGAAAAACGGATAGCACGTAAAATGCGCAGTGCATCCTCCGTAAAGCGCTCCATGGCATTGCCCACACAGCGGATACGGCGGGCTTTTAAATCTGCCACACCGTCAAAGGCATCCACGATCCCGGTCGCATGACTGTAGGCCATGGCATTGATGGTAAAATCCCTGCGGCGCAGGTCTTCCAGAAGATCTGAAGTAAATTCCACCTGCTTTGGATGACGTCCATCCTCATACTCACCGTCAATGCGATATGTCGTCACCTCATAACCGGTGCGGTCCATCATGATCGTTACTGTGCCGTGCTGAATGCCGGTGTCGATGGTTCGGCGAAACAATGCCTTTACCTGCTCCGGCCTTGCAGAAGTAGTAATATCCCAGTCGCCGGGTTTGCGTCCAAGCAGGGTGTCACGCACACAGCCGCCTACCGCAAAGGCCTCGTAGCCGTGGCTGTTTAACGTATGAATGATCTGCTCCACATGGGCAGGAATCTGCATGCTGTTCATATCGTAAATCTCTCTTTCCTGTTTGTTCCAACATTTCAGAATCATTATAAGGGTCATCCTGAAAAAAAACAAGAAAATCCTCCGAACTTGAACGTCCGGAGGATTTTCCTGTTCAGATTTTCACCGGCTGCATGACCTGGCAAAATCCCATTGTCTTTAATTTTTCCGTGAAATCTGTTGTAAAATGCATACAGTACACATATTTCCTCAGATCTTCCGGAATATCGCGCTCCAGTTCTTCTAATGGACAATGCGAGCGATGGCCGGAAGAAAATTCCGCAGTATCCTGATAAATCCGGATGATCTCTCGATTTCGGAATTTTTGAAGAATGGATTCCGGAATTTCATAAGAATCCCCACTGTAATATATGCTCTCCCCGTCGCACTCGATCACATAACCATAACAGCGCATATCATCTGCATGTCTGACCGGAACCGCATTGATGTTTAACTTACCGTCTTCCAGAGCATGGCACTCCAGCCGGTGATAGGCCGCGCGGTCAATCCCCATCAGATCCAGAAGCTGCCACAGCCCGGGATCAGGATGCATGACCATCACCGTTTTTCCCAGCACATAATATGCATATGAAATAAGCGACGGCAGACTTCCCACATGATCTGCATGCAGATGCGTGATCAAAATCAGGATTTCATCATACTGTCTCAGAAGATCTTTCTGATACAGCTTCAGAAAAACACTTTCTCCGACATCCACAATGTACAGCTTTCTTCCGATCGTAAAGTATGCACTGGTGTTTCCATCCAACGGATTAAACGCGGAACCACAGCCCAAAAAATTTAACTTCATACCTTATCACTTCCGATAATTATTTTCCCTGAGATAATTGACACAATGCATGGTCCAGTCTGTCTGGATAATATCAAAGCCCTTCTGAGCAAGCCATCCCCATCCCTGAGCCGGATCTTCCAGCAGTGAAATATCATCGGAATGCCCTCCCGCCAGCGGCACACGGCTGGAATACAAAATCGCGTTGCCCCATAAAACACGACCTTTCTTCTTCTGTTCTTCCAGGTAGGCTTCCTGCACGATCGGTGACTGCTCTGTCTTAAACACAAGTTCTGCTCCGGCATAATGAATCTTCATTTTTTCGATTTTCTCTGAAGCATGGTCCTCCTCCATAAAGATCGGCATATAATCGATATCTGATGCATATGCTTCGATCAGTTTCAGAGACTGCTCCGAAGGATCGCTCTTCATCAGGATCTGGTCTTCCATTCCATGTCTGCGCACCATTTTCATGACAGGCTCAATGATGCCGATGCTTCGGTCCAGATTCATTTTGCATTTTCCCTTTAAATGCTCCAACACCTCGTCAAAGGTATTGACCGGAAGAAAGGTTTCGATCAGATCACAGTTGCACAGACGCATCTGCTTAATCTCTGCTGCCGTGTAGGTTTCAATCTTGATATGATGATCCAGATGACTTGGCTCCATTCCGGTATGGAATACAAAAATTTCACCATCCGCACTCTGAAAGAGATCCATCTCCAGAATGTCTGCACCCTCCTTCAGGGCAATATCAAACGCTGCAATGGAGTTCGGAGGAATATTTCCTGCGCTCGTTCCTCTATGGGCCGCAACCAATACTCCCTTTTCCTGTCTCAGCTCTTTTATTGATTTCATGATGCTTTCCTCCTGCTGTTTTCTTTTGCAAAAAATGATTTTATGGTCTGGATTCCATGATATCGACCAAGCCACAGGGCGATCGTAGAAATGATCATCAGGATTACTGTGTATACAAATGCTATAGCCTGGGCATCGATCGTTGCTGTCTCATCCGTGGCCATTTTAATCACAATGCCGAGCGGCTGATAGGAAGGATGATACAGGAATACTGACAAATCGTACTCCGATAACAATCCAGTGACATACTCCCACCACTTAGCTAGCGCCTGAAGTGGGGGCTTCTCGTTCGATTGCCC
>NZ_QULW01000034.1 GCF_003481825.1 Clostridium sp. OM02-18AC
ACTTTTAAAAGAGCGGTGGAATTTACTTTTGCACTGGAATTTACTTTTTCAAGTCAGCAAAAAGAATCAGGTCAAATTAGAATGGCAGATTGTTCGGGATTTGTTTGTGTGGTATGATGAAGCTATGAAAGGCATCCTGGCTATTGGGGCAGTAAAGCCAGAGGCAAAGCGCAGATGAATCAAAACTGGAAGAATATAGCGGAGAGAGTAAGGAAACAATGAAGTCAATACCAATTTATGCACTGACAAGAGAACAGAACCTGACCAATCTTACCAAACTGGAGTATCATTTATCTGAACGAGAAAAGCCACTGAAGTTTCGTACATGGGAACTGAATAGCATGAAAGCCCTGGTAGATCAGCTGGAAGCTCATATGGAGCATGTATACCGCCTGCGCTTTTTCTACTCCTTTCAGATTCCACGGCTTGGAAAGGAATTTGACCTGCTCCAGGTGAAGGAAAACCAGATTGTAAACATTGAACTGAAAAGCGGTGCGGTTTCCGAAGATGCGATACGCAGGCAGCTGATACAGAACCGCTATTATTTGTCTGTACTTGGAAAACCGATCAAATCTTACACTTACATCAGCAGTCAGAACCGGTTGGTGCGTCTGACAAATCATGACCATATTGCTGACACAGACTGGAAACAGTTGTGTGAGGAATTGCAGGAGAAAAGCCCAGAATACACGGGAAATCTGGAAACATTGTTTCAGGCGGAATGGTATCTGATCTCGCCGCTGACACAGCCGGAACGTTTCCTGAGAAAGGAATATTTTCTGACAGCGCAGCAGAAAGATATCGAACGGCAGATTCTAAGAAGAATCAGGACAGAACGAAGAGGCTATTACTGGTTTTCTGGGCTTCCAGGAACGGGAAAAACCTTGCTCCTGTATGACATTGCCATGAAACTTTCTGTCCGGCAAAAGGTCTGCATGATTCACTGTGGAACTTCCGGGCAGAAATGGAAAAAACTTCATGAACGCCTGCTGCGTATGATCTGGATTTCTGATTCCCAGATTACAGAAGAAATAAAATTAGATGAGTACAGTGCCGTTCTGGTTGATGAAGCACATTTACTGAGTCAGGATGTATTACATAGGATTGTAAACCTGGCTGGAAGTCGTCCGGTTATTTTTTCCAGTGACGATGAGAGCCCGGTTTCACCGGAAGAAGCGGATCAAAGCATAAAACAGGAGTTGGAAAATCTTGCTGAGGTTTGGATGTTTCGTCTGACGAATCGGATCCGGACCAATGCGGAACTTTCAACTTTTATTCAAAATATGATGCATCTTCCAGAACGGAAAGTTACCAGACACTTTCCAAATGTTACTGTGTTTTATGCCAACGATAACCAGGAAGCAGAAAATTTGATTCAGGATGCAAAAGAACAGGGATATCAACTTTTGTCAGAACATATGGTAACAGGAAAAACACCGGATTTCCTGGCAGTGATGTTGGATGAGCAGTATTTCTATGATGAGAATAAATATTTGCGCTCCGAAAATCATACTGTGCGGAAGCTGTTTCATCAGCTGAACGGTGCAAAAGAAAAGCTGCTGCTGGTTGTAAACAATAATTTCCAGCTTTATGATGTGCTTTTGGACTTGTTATAGTTTCATGAATCTGGATTCACACAGGATTACACCAATTTTACACCATATCTTGACTTTCCTATAGAAATGTGCAATAATACCCCTTGTAAAAAGCATAAAGTCTTCAGGGCGGAGCGAAATTCTCCACCGGTGGTAAAGCCCACGAGCCGCAAGGCATGATTCGGTGCAATTCCGAAGCCGACAGTATAGTCTGGATGAAAGAAGAATGATCGTGTATTTCTTATATTTTTGAAGATACCGTATTTTGTGATAACCGCTCTGGAATGAAAATTCCAGAGCTTCTTTTATTTCATAGGAATTGTGTTTTATGAAACAAATGGAACATGCAGATCGTATTTTTCGTGATTTCGTGAGCAGGAACAAAGAAAGTTCTTTTTCATGATTTGGAAAATGGTTTACAGGATACGGAAAATTCAAAAATAACGGAAAAACAGTACAAAAAGAAAAGCAAATTCTGAAGAATATTGATTCTTTGGATCTGCTTTTTCTGTATTGCATAACTCAGAAGTATCTGTGGTGCATCTGACGTTAACCATCCTTCTGCTTGATACTTATGCGAACAGGAAATGGAGGAAGGAGTCTTTGACAAAACAGGATTATATGCGCCGGGCAGTGGAACTGGCGAAAAAAGGCGAAGGCTGGACCAGTCCGAATCCGATGGTAGGTGCCGTGGTGGTAAAAGACGGGAGAATCATCGGGGAAGGATACCATGCGCGGTATGGGGAACTTCATGCAGAGCGCAATGCGCTCCGTACCTGTATGGAGCCGACGGAGGGGGCAGACCTCTATGTCACGTTAGAGCCATGCTGCCACTATGGAAAACAGCCTCCCTGCGTAGAGGCAATTGTGCAGGCGGGGATCAAGCGGGTTTTTGTGGGATCGGATGATCCGAATCCACTGGTTGCCGGAAAGGGAATCCAGTATTTGCGGGAACGCGGCATTCTGGTAGAAACCCATGTGCTGAAAGAGGAATGCGATGCGCTAAATCCGGTATTTTTCCATTACATCCGCAGAAAAACTCCCTATGTGGTTTTGAAATATGCCATGACCATGGATGGGAAAATTGCGGCATACACCGGGGCATCCAAATGGGTTACCGGCGAGGAGGCACGGGCGTGGGTGCAGCGGGAGCGCAGCCGTTATCGTGGCATCATGGTGGGGGTCAATACCGTACTGGCAGATGATCCATTGCTGAACTGCCGCATGCCGGGAGGAAGAAATCCGGTCCGGATCATCTGTGATACACACTTAAAAACTCCGCTGGAATCCCAAATCGTAAAGACCGCGAGGGAAATTCCTACAATTTTGGCTGTCTGCGAGACGGACAAAAAACGATATCTTCCCTATGAACAGGCGGGCTGCCAGATTTTGCCGGTTTCAGAGGAAGAGGGGCATGTGAATCTCAAGAACCTGATGAAGCTGCTTGGCGAAAAACAGATCGACAGTATTTTGCTGGAGGGAGGCGGTACCTTAAACTGGTCCGCGTTGAAAAGCGGGATTGTCAAAGAAGTACATGCTTATCTTGCACCGAAGCTGTTTGGCGGTGCAAAAGCCAAAACGCCGGTGGAGGGGCCTGGTGTGGCAGATCCTTCGGAAGCGGTCCGTCTGAAGGTCAGAGAAATCCGAAAGCTGGGCGAGGATTTCCTAGTGGAAAGCGAGGTGCAGGATGTTTACGGGGATCGTTGAAGAGATTGGAACGTTAAAACGGATTACCTGGGGTGCACATTCGGCGGCGCTGACCATTCAGGCAAAACAGGTGCTTGCCGGTACCAAAGTGGGCGACAGCATTGCAGTCAATGGAATTTGCCTGACGGTAACGAATCTGGACACTTCCGGGTTTACGGCAGACGTAATGCATGAAACCTTAAACCGTTCTTCCTTAAAAGGTGCAAAACCGGGCATGCACGTGAACCTGGAGCGGGCAATGGCAGCAGGAGGGCGGTTTGGCGGTCATATCGTAAGTGGCCATGTGGATGGAACCGGAACGATCCGGAAGATTTCGCGGGATGATAATGCAATTTGGTATACTGTGGAAGCCAGCCCGGCAATTCTTCGCTATATTGTGGAAAAGGGATCCGTTACGATCGATGGGATCAGCCTGACTGTGGCATCGGTGACGGAGAAATCTTTTTCCGTTTCCACGATACCGCACACCAATGCCGTGACAACTTTGGGAGAGCGGAAAGAAGGAGATAAAGTGAACCTGGAGAATGATATCATCGGGAAATACGTGGAGCGGCTGCTGGGTGGGGGAATGACAGAGTGCAAATGTCCAGAACAACCAGATTCCAGACAAAAACAGACAGAAAGCAAAATTACAAAAGAATTTCTGACCCAATATGGATTTTAATAAAACGCAAGGCAGGAGGGAAAAATTATGGCATTTCAATACAATACCGTAGAAGAAGCGTTAGAAGAACTTCGCAAAGGACATATCATTCTGGTGACCGATGATCCGGACCGGGAAAATGAGGGAGATTTCATCTGTGCGGCAGAGTTTGCCACGACGGAAAATATCAATTTCATGGCAACCCATGGAAAAGGACTGATCTGCATGCCGATGTCCGAGGAATATGTAAAGAAACTGCAGATTCCTCAGATGGTGACCAATAATACAGACAACCATGAGACAGCGTTTACGGTTTCGATTGATTGTGTCGATACGACGACCGGAATTTCCGCAGCAGAGCGCTCCGTCACGGCCATGCGCTGTGTGGCAGAGGATGCAAAGCCGGAGGACTTTCGCAGACCGGGACACATGTTCCCGCTGCTGGCAAAAAAGAATGGTGTTCTGGAACGGGAAGGACACACGGAAGCTACCGTGGATCTGTGCCGCCTGGCCGGATTAAAGGAATGCGGGCTTTGCTGTGAGATCATGCGGGAGGACGGAACCATGATGCGCACCAGCGAATTGCAGGAACTGGCAAAAACATGGGACTTAAAATTTATCACGATCCAGGACCTGAAAAATTACCGGAAATTCCAGGATCAGCTGGTTGACCGGGTGACTGTGACGAAAATGCCGACCAAATACGGAGAATTTGTGGCTTACGGCTATGTAAACCGATTAAATGGCGAACATCATGTCGCACTGGTAAAAGGGGAGATTGGAGATGGGGAAGATGTCCTTTGTCGGATTCATTCGGAATGTCTGACCGGCGATACGTTTGGTTCCCTGCGCTGTGACTGTGGCCAGCAGTTTGCGGCAGCCATGACCCAGATTGAAAAAGAAGGACGTGGCATTCTCCTTTACATGCGGCAGGAAGGACGCGGCATCGGTCTGATCAACAAGCTGAAGGCCTATGAACTGCAGGAAAAGGGCATGGATACCCTGGAGGCTAATCTGGCACTTGGTTTTGCCGGGGATGAGCGGGAATATTACATCGGTGCACAGATCCTGCGGGATCTTGGAGTAAAGAGCATGCGCCTGCTCACCAACAATCCGGATAAAGTATACCAGCTTTCGGAGTTTGGCATGACCATCAAAGAGCGTGTGCCGATCCAGATGAGCGCGACGAAATACGATCTGTTTTACCTGCGGACCAAGCAGCAGCGTATGGGGCATCTGCTGCGGTATTAGAGGGTAAAAAATCTGTTGCTATATCATTTTATAATATATTATGAAGAAAGAGGACAAACATATGAGAGTACTGGAAGGAAATGTAGTAGCAAAAGGAATCCGTGTAGGAATTGTGGCAGCAAGATTTAATGAATTTATTACGTCAAAGCTGGTTGGCGGGGCACTGGATGGTTTAAAACGCCATGATGTCAAAGAGGAAGATATCGATATCGCGTGGGTACCAGGTGCCTTTGAAATCCCCCTGATCGCGTCGAAGATGGCGAAAAGTAAAAAGTATGATGCGGTAATCTGTGTGGGTGCCGTGATCCGTGGAAGCACAAGCCACTATGATTATGTATGCAGTGAAGTCTCCAAGGGGATTGCAAATGTCTCTTTAAACAGTGACATTCCGGTGATGTTTGGTGTGCTGACCACCGATAATATTGAGCAGGCAATCGAGCGTGCAGGCAGCAAGGCAGGAAATAAAGGGTATGAGTGCGCGACCGGTGCCATCGAGATGGTGAATCTGATCCGTGCATTGGAAGCATAGATAAAAAGCACCGATAAAATACTGAAAACTTTTGCACTCT
>NZ_QULW01000035.1 GCF_003481825.1 Clostridium sp. OM02-18AC
TAGCCTAACGGCTACACTTTAGAACTTGTGAGGGTGGCAAAGCCCCCCTTCAATCCCCCTTTGAGTGACCGCAGATATGCGGTAAATTGTTGAGTGATAGCCAAGAAGAAAGAGAGGTAAAAGCATGAGTTGGGGCGAGGAACAGCAGAAAGAAATTGAGACAATCAGAGAGAGAAAAATCACAGTGAAATTGTCGGACGCAGATTGTGACCGACTGGCGAGAAAGTGTGGGAAGCATGGTCTGACAATCGGAGAGCTGATAGAGAATTTTGTCGGAGATTTGGTGGGCGGTACTTACTCCAATGGAAGTGATGAAAGAGATTATGCTGACCAGTGGTTCGAGCGTTGTTGGTTCGGAATGTTCCCAGAGCCTACACTGCTGAATCACTTATTGAATTTGGGTTATGAACCAGAGCATTATCTGGATATGTTGGAGAACGTAGAGACAATAAAATCCGACATTGAAATTACTAAACAGAACATAGCAGAGCCAAGTGATGAATGGAAAGACATTGTGTACCACAAGTATAATGATGATTTTACAAGCTATGAGTGTGTGCCTTGTTACAATAGTGTTGATGAATATATAGCAAGCGAAAAAGAAGATTTAGAAAGCTATAAGGCAGACTTAGAAGAAGCACTGGAAGAACTGAAAGACATGAGAGCGGACTGGAAGCCAGAGAAAGAGCCGAACATGAACGAGGAAATCGAACTCATTAAGAAGTGGGTAAAGGAAAGAGAGGACTTCATCAATGAATAGGACAAGACCGAAGCAGATAGTTATAAGAGTGTCAGAGGAAGAACTTGCACAGATAAAAGAAAAAGTAGAGCAGTCTGGAAAGAGCCAACAGCAATATATCATTGAAGCCCTCACACAGTCGAACATTGTCAATCTGGACGGACTGAAAGAGATATATCCAGAGCTGAAAAGGCAAGGCAACAATCTGAACCAGATAGCCAAGAAGCTGAATGAAAATGGATATGTGGACTATAAGCAAGAGCTTCCTAACACCATGAAAGAGGTGAGAGAAGTATGGCAGTTATTAAAGCAGTATCTTCAAAAGCAGGCATAGGGCAAGCACTGGACTATGTGACAAAAGAGGAAAAGACAGAGGATAAGCTTGTCAGCGGTCTGCACTGTGAACCAGATACAGTAAAGGACGAAATGCAAGCCACCAAGGAACTATGGGAGAAAACCGGGGGAAGGACATACAAGCACTTTGTCCAGAGCTACCATAAGGACGAGAAAATCACGCCGGAGCAGGCACACAGGAACGCCTTACAGCTTGCAGAGAATACGTCGGCATGGAAAGGGTTTGAGGTGCTTGTGGCTACCCATAAGGACAAAAAACATATCCATACGCACTTTATCGTCAATTCCGTCAATTTTGAGGACGGGCACAAGCTGCAGTGGAGCAGCGCCGACCTGCAGGAGCTGAAGGAGCGGTGCAACGCACAGAGCAGGGAGCAGGGGCTACACGTCTCAGAAAAGGGAAAGACCTTTGAAGGAGCGGAACGTGAGGAAACAGTGGCATGGAAAAAAGAGACGTACCAGCTTCTGAAGCAGGCGGAGCAGGGGAAAGTGAAAAGCTATGTCCAGGACATTGCCCTGGCAGTCCTGGACTGTAAGGAAACAGCGACCAGCCGGGAAAGCTTTATTCGGCTGATGAATGAAAGAGGGTACGGAGTGGACTGGCAGGACAGCCACAAATACATCACATATACCGACTTAGCAAGGAAGCAGGCAGGAGAAAAGGCTTGCAAAATTCGTAATAATAAGCTGGAAAAATACTACAACATGGGTTTTGGAAAGGAGGAACTGGAGCATGAGTTTGAGAGAAATGCACGAACAGCAGAAGTCAGAGCAGGCAAGTCCGAGAGAACGGATCCAAGAACTGAACCGTCAGAGCCGGACAGAGCTGGAGAACAGCCTGCTGAAGGAAGCCTTAGCTTTGTCGAGCGAGAGCTGCGAGGAATTGATGAAGCAGTCAAATCAAGGACAAGCAAGGGCAGAGCAGAACAGGCAGAGAGACGCCGAGCTGAGCAGGCAGCTCATCAGCGAGCTGAAGAAGCAAGTCGAGCAGTTAGAGAACAGCAACGAACTACTTCAGAACGCCATATCAGCCGGAATTGGGAGCCTGAGAGATGAGGTCAGAGAAAGTACCGTCCAAGAGGTAAAAAAGGCGTTACAGGCGAATATAGAGGCGGTACAGAAGGCAACAAAAGCTCTTGAAAAGCAGTCTGATACGCTTACAAGCGTAATGAAGCAGAAAGTCCGGGAGCTGGAGGAAAGCAAAAACAGCTTTTTCAGATATGAGGGCTTGAAGATATACCTGTTTTGGGGCGGTATGGTCTGTAATATTGGGACGTTTTTGATAGTGTTATATTATTTATTTGTCAAGTAAAGTTTTATAAAAATGTTATATATAATTAATGTTTTTTTGTTGAAAATATAGTATAGTAAAACAAAAAGGAGGGGATGCCAATGTACTTGTTGCTTTAGATGCTATAAAAATACATTGACATAGGAGGAAAATTAATGAGAAATATTCGCAGATCTGTAGCGTTAGCTTTGGCAGCAATAATGATGATGGCTATGAATATGGTTAGTTTTGCAGCAGATACAGCTCCTGCTGAAACCGAGGCGGTAGAATCGGTGACTCGTTCAACTAATGGAGAATCTGTTTTGCTGGATAAAGTATATTTTGCGTGTGATGGAAAAAACACAATTTCTTCTCGAGAACCTATTCCTGCTACAGCTTTAGATATTGAAAATAGAATTTTAGGAAGTATGGAGTATTTTTATGATGGTTTAGATTCATCTGGAAGACCGCAGTACACAGTTAAGGCATCTATGACGTCTAATCCATTAAAATTAAAATCCAGTAAACTTGTAACAAGAGCTGAAGGAGTAAATAGTTGGCATACAAATGAAGAAGATCATAATGGGTATACAGGAACTAATTCTCGAAGCTATGTATATACGACTCCGAATCCACCATCAAATCCATATTGTGAAGCAATATTAACCGCAACTGATGAGAAAGGTGACGAATACGCAGTATGGAAAGGAACTCTTCGTGATGCTAAGTAGAAAATACTGAAATATTGGTAAGAGTAGTGATGAAAATAAGAGGGAGTGAAGTGAGGATGAGATATTCTTAATTCACTCCCTTTTTTTAGAGGTCAAAAAGGTGCAATAAATTCATTGATAAGATAAGCGATAAGGGCGAGAGGGAGTGAGGTGTAGATATTGACACCAAAAAGGCACTCCCTTATACTTGATGGAAAAAGGTAAAATACTTCATTGATAAGATAAGCGGTGAAGGCGAGAGGGAGTGAGGTGTAGATATTGACACCAAAAAGGCACTCCCTTATACTTGAGAGAAAAAGGTGCAAAAATCTATTGATAAGATTAGCGGTCAGGCGGAGTAAGGGCAGTATATTATATAATATATCTAAGTAGGAGAAAAATATGCGTAGAAATACAAAAACAATGTATGAGTGGAGAAAGGTATATAGGGATAAAGAGGAGCTGATGTTGGAGAGAGGTTTTCCAGAGGTCAGCCCCCATGAGTTCTATCGTGACTTGTTCCCAGAGGGGAGCTTACAGAGTGCAGAGCATGACGGAAAAGGAAATGTGATTGCAACCCAGATAAGACCATCTGGAAAGGGAAGAACGAAGCAGTGGGTTATAGATGATAGTCTGAATATGCTTGATAAGGTCATAGGGGACGAGTTCGGACTGATACCGCCTATCACGTTCTATGGCAAGACACACACGAAGCAGAACGCACATGAACTGTATGCGGTTGCAATAGATATTGATTATGTCGGAAAACAGCAGTTGAAGAACCTCTTGAAGCAATTCGGGAACGGAGTACAGCTCCGACCGACCTACCTTGTGAGTTCTGGAAAGGGTGTCCATGCCTATTACTTTTTGAAAGAGCCAGTACAGTTGTATCATAATCTGGAAGATACCCTTGCGGAGCTGAAAGAAGCATTTATCCGCAGACTATGGAACGATACGAGCAGTATCAGACCAGACAGCCCAGATATAACAGGTATCTATCAAGGCTTTAGGTGTGTTGGGAGCCAGAGCAAGCTGGGGGCAGACTTCCCAGTGAAAGCCTATAAGATGTCGGATAACCGCTATACTCTGGAAGATATAAAGGACAGCATACCGAACTGTAAGGTTGATTTATCGGTACTTACAGAGAAGCCGAAGAAAGAAAAGAGTAAGCTGTCACTGGACGAAGCAAAGAAGCTGTACCCAGAGTGGTATCAAGAGCGAGTTGTAGAGGGCAGACCGAAGAAAAAAGGCACATGGGTGTGTAATGAAGCCCTTTATGAGTGGTGGAAGAACAAGATTTTTACCGAAGTAAAGGTAGGCGGTAGGTACTTCTCAATCATGGCATTGTGTGCGTATGGCTTGAAATGTGGCATATCTGAAAGACGAATAAGGCAAGATGCCTATTCATTTTTGGAGCATCTGGAGAGCCTTACAGATGATGAGGACAACCATTTTACAAGGGAAGATGTAAAGGACGCATTGAAAGCCCTCAAAGCTGATAACAAGCTACTTTCGACTATGGCAAGCCGAGAATGGATAGAGAAGCAGACGAAAGTTGTCATACCGCCAAATAAGAGGAACGGCAGAAAGCAAGCCACGCACTTAAAAATCGCACGTTTTACCCTTGAAACAATGAATGAGGACAGGGGCAAAGCTCTACAAGGGAGACCAGACAAGGCGAAGATTGTCGAAGAATGGAGAGAAAGCAACCCTCTGGGAACAAAAGCGGACTGCATCCGAGAGACAGGACTTGCAAAGCATACGGTTTATAAGTGGTGGAAGTAGGGCATACTTGAAATGCTGAAAGGCATATGCTATAATGCCAGTAGGCAAGAAAGACGAAAGTGCTCATTGTGGCACGCAAAAAGCCCCGGAGTTGCGACCTCCGGGGCTTTTCTATTCCGTTGTGGCAAGGTGGCTTATGCCTTAGGCTGGCTACCGCCTATTTATCTCCGTCCAGCCATTTGCAGATGTAGTAGGCGACTACACTTGCCAAGACAGAGAGTAAGAAAGACGAAAATATACTCATGGTGGCACACCCCCTTTCTGTACCTGTATAGGGGTGGTAGCGTTGCCCATTATACCATAGTGGCAGAAATGCCACAAGAAGCCATTTCCCCTTGTTTATTATCAGAGCCATAAGGAAAAGAGTGTCAAGGGCGGTCGAAAGACCGCAGCGTTTACCCTTGATACTCTTTTTTGTTGGCTATCATGCCGGAGGGGGAAACGGCTGTCCGTCCGTTCCGTCACTTCCCCTTGTGCTTCATTGTCTGTTCCGGCGGAAGAAAGTAAAGGGTGGTCTGCGACCATTTTTTATCTGCTGCATTCGCTGATCGGCAAGCCGAAGCTCATACTGCAGATAAAAAACAAGCCCTTGACTGTCTCCCTCCTACACTTCCAAAGTCGCCCAAGAGGAAGTAAGCTCCACTGTATTTCTGGCGAAATCCACGCACGAATATATCCGCTTGACAAGTGGCTATCACTATGCTATATTATGTGTAGCGGATATATTGCAAGTTCCCTAAAGTGATAGCCTAACGGCTACACTTTAGAACTTGTGAGGGTGGCAAAGCCCCCCTTCAATCCCCC
>NZ_QULW01000036.1 GCF_003481825.1 Clostridium sp. OM02-18AC
GTGCTTTTGTGTTACTTTCTCACAAGAAAGTAACAAAGAGGTTGTGGCCTGCGGCCTGGTATGGTAAAATAGGAGTAGTAGGATATAGGCTTTTTTCGAGAAAGGGACGGGTGATTTTATAGGCACAACCATTTCGGGAATGACGGGCCGGGGAAGTATCCGGCACAACAACAGGAGCTTTTCAGCGGCGAATGTAGACCGAAGCAGGTCGGGGCAGAATGTCACCTTTTGCAACGAGGATTTGAAGAAGGTGTACCACGAACTTTTTGATGAAGCCCTGGCCGCCTACAATGCCAAAAAGAAAAAGACCAGGGATAAGATACCAGACTACTATGAGCATATTCGGCAAAGCAAGCAGGAGAAGCTATTTCACGAGGCTATCTTTCAGATCGGCAACTTAACGGACTGCGGGTGCGGCTCCCCTGGAGGGGAACGGGCGGCGGCAGCTCTCAAAGAGTTTGCAGAGTCCTTCCAGGAGCGCAACCCTCATCTGCGGGTGTTCAATATGGTGCTGCACATGGACGAGGCCACGCCCCACCTCCATGTGGACTTCGTGCCAGTGGCAACGGAGCAGAGCCGGGGCCTCTCAACGCGGGTATCAATGAAACAGGCGTTAAAGCAACAGGGATTTGAAGGGCTGGGCCGGAAGCAGACGGAATGGAAAGCCTGGATGGAACGGGAGAAAGAGGCTCTAACGGAAATCGCCCAGGCGCACGAGTTTGAGATCATCAGCCTGGGCGGTGGCCGGCCTCATATGGAGCTGCCAGAATACAGAGCAGCGGCCCAGCGACTTGAAGCTGTCCAGGAACAGGTGATAGCGGCAGAGCAAGAGATCGCGGCCCTGGAAAAGCAGAGAAAGGCCCTGCAAGGGAATGTGAAGCTGCTGAAAGCGGTGGAGAAGGTCAAGCCCGATCTGGACGCGATACAACCAGAAAAGACGCTGACAGGGGCCGTCAAGGGCGTGACGGTGGAGCAGGTGAAGGAGCTGAAGGCGGCGGTGATCCGGGGCGCGGCGGCAGAGCAGAAGGTGCGGGAGCTGAAAGTAGAAAACCAACAGCTTCAGCAGAAAATCCCCTCGATGAAAGAAAAGCTGAAGGACGCCCAGGAGCGACAGCGGCTTGAAAATGAAAACCGGCAGCTCAAAGTGCAGGTGGAATACCTGGAAGAAGATTTGAGCTGGGAGCGCGGGATTTCGGCACGGCTCCAGGAAGGGATCGGGGCGGTGCTGGACTTTCTGGATCGGCACTTGCCGGAGCAGTTCCGGCCCCTGGTCGAAAAGGCGCGGGAGCTGCTACCTGTGCCAGAGGTGCAGCAGCCGGAGAAAGAGCAAGAACGGGGCCACACCTGGGGCGGTATGGAGCTGTAAAAGAAGCCTGTCCGGGGGACTTGAAAGAGCCGCCCGGACAGGCTATAATAACAGTAAAAATAGGGAATAAAATGTATTGATAATATATGCCCCCCTATGGCCTTTAGGCCAGGGAAAAAATAATAAAATATTCTCTCTCGGACAGGGAGAAAGTCGGAGGGGGTAATGGGGGTGAGCGGCGGGGTGTGGGAATGTGGTAAACCTGAAAGGTTTTCCATCATTTCCATGCCCCAGAGCGAGGGGGAAAAGGGGGAGGTGACTTTCTCTTTAAGGCCCCGAAGGGGCCGCTCTTTGGCTCCCCCTTTTCCCCCTATGGGTTTGCAGAATGTACGAAAAGAGGTGTAAGGAATGGCGGATCAGCAAGAAGCCCTGGAACGGCTGCGGGAACTTTACAGGGAAAAGAACGAGCATTTAGAGAAATTTTTGGAGCCGGTGGAGCCGTATGAGTTTTATCGTGAGATCTTTCCGGAAGGATCTTTCGAGAGGAAAGGCCATTTTGAGGACAGGAAGGGAAATGGAATTGCGGTGACGGTGCCGAAAGGTGAGGTTGACAAGGCAACGGGGATTGCCTTGCAGATCGAGGGGGACGGTAAAGCGAAACGCTGTACCATTACTGACGAGCTGGACGAGCTGCGGGAGTTGCAAGATACCGATTTTACGATTATGTCCCCGATCTCCTATTTTGGGCGGCGGCGGTGCGGCAAAAATGCCCGGTATCTCTATGCCCTGGTCTTTGACCTGGACGGGGTGGGTATGCCCCAGCTCCGGGACACGCTGCACCAGATGAACAAGGATATTCTGCCCCAGGCAACCTTTGTTGTAAACAGCGGGACAGGGCTTCACCTGTATTATGTGCTGGAAGAGCCGGTGCCTATGTACCCGTACAACCAGAAATGCTTGAAAGAGCTGAAATATTCCCTTACCCGGCAGATTTGGAATAAGTTTACCTCCACCATCAAGGAGCCGCAAATGCAGGGGATTTTGCAGGGCTTTCGGGTTGTCGGCTCCGGCTCGAAGCTGGGACGGGAGTACCCTGTGAGGGCGTTTCGGCTCGGTGGGCCGGTGGAGCTGGCGCGGCTGCTTGATTATATCCCGGACAGCAATGGGGAGCAGCAGCGGCTTGAAGGGCTTATGAGAAAGAGCCGCCTGTCGCTGGCCGAGGCGAAGGAGAAGTACCCGGATTGGTATGAGCGGCGGATCGTCAAAAAGGAGCGACGGGGCCGCTGGACGGTCAAGCGTGACCTTTATGACTGGTGGCTGCACCGGATCGCCGATGAAATCCGGGTGGGCCATCGTTTCTATGGCATTATGACGCTGGCGATTTATGCGAAAAAATGCGGGATAGACGAGGACGAGCTGCGCCGGGACGCTTTCGCGCTGCTCCGGCCCTACGATGATATGAGCGTGGAGGATATAAACCGCTTTACAAAAGATGATGTGGTGTGCGCCCTGGAGATGTTCAACGAGGACTATGTGACATTCCCCAGGGACGATATAGCGAAGCTCTCCGGCCTGACTATGCCCGTCAATAAGCGGAACTGGCGCAAACAGCCAGTACATTTGCAGGGTGCGAGAGCAATCCAGGAGATTAACGATAAGGCCAATGGTACGAATTGGAGAGAAGGGAATGGGCGGCCTAAAGGCAGCGGAACGGCCCAGGCGCGGGTTTATGAATGGCGGCAGCAGCACCCGGAGGGGCGCAAGGCCGACTGTCACCGGGAAACTGGCCTTGATCCGAAAACCGTCCGCAAGTGGTGGGATTGCCCGCTGCCAGTGGTGCGCTTTGAAAATGGGCATATAACGGTGCGGGTGTCCCCTTCCCAGGAGTTGAGCGATTGGCTCCTGGACGCGCTGCACGATGGGGGTCAGGAATAAGGCACAGAAAGGCCCCTGTTACGCTTTAGAAGCCGTTTTCAGCCCTCCGAGGGTAAAATATATAGGCCCCCTCTCTACCGCGCCCGGAAAGCCGCATAAATCAAGGCTTTTTTGCCCCCTAAATGCGTACATACCAGGGTAGAACTTTAGAGCGTCGAGGGCGGGGAGGTTGTATTGACATTGTAAACAAAAAGATATACAATGAATATGATAAAACGGGTTATAATAAAAGCGAAAGGAGTTGCTATTATGGCGAATACAAGTATCAATATCCGTATGGACGCGGATTTGAAGCGGCAGTTTGAGGCGTTTTGTTCTGATATGGGAATGACGATGACAACGGCGTTCAATGTTTTTGCGCGTAAGGCTGTGAGGGAGTATAGAATACCCTTTGAAATCAGCGGCGATGTGCCGAACGCTGAAACCGTCGAAGCAATCAAGGAAGTAAAGAGAATGAAAGCCGATCCGAGCCTCGGCAAGACCTATTCCAATGTCGATCAGATGATGGAGGAGCTGCTTGCCGATGTATAACATAAGACCAACCACAAAATTTCAGAAGGATTTGAAGCGCGTGAAAAAGCGCGGTTTTGATATTTCTTTGCTGACGGATATTATTAAAAAGCTGGCGGCGGGGGAGCCGCTGCCAGAGAAGAACAGGGATCACCAACTTTCTGGGGACTATGCGGGGTGTCGTGAGTGCCACATTACGCCGGATTGGTTGCTGATCTACGAAGTGGACGGGGACGAGCTGATTTTGTATCTCACCCGGACGGGATCGCATAGCGATTTATTTTAGGGGAAGGAGGAAAGGCCTATGAGCTGGGATAAAGAGAGGATTGCGCAGATACAGCTTCCCGATCCGGCAGACGATGATCCGCACCCTCGGCTGCTCCTGGAAGGGCGTGGCATACACGCAGGAGAGGGATTTACCGCATTGTTTCCAGATGGCTGGCACGAGATTACCCTTGAAGTGGCCTGGGAGCCAACAGGCCCCGGCTGTTGGTACATATCTACGCCTGGGTTTAAGGGTGTGAGTCCTGTGGGCCTGTTCGTGAAAGTATGAAAACGATCCGGCAGATAGCCGACGAGATAGGGGTATCAAAGACAGCAGTAAATAAACAAATCGCAAACCTTGGTTTGCGATCAGGTTTGCGAAAAAACGGAAACCAGTTTGCGATTGATGAACACCAGGAAGCCTTGATAAAAGAGGCTTTTTCTGAAAAATCGCAAACCGAAATCGAAAACAAAACGCAAACTAAAACGCAAACCGAAAACCACGAAGTTTCCGATTTGGTTTGCGTTTTACAGGCCACCATCGACACGCTACAAGGACAGCTTGAAGTAAAAGACAGGCAGATTGAAAAGCTGACGGAGGCTCTGGTTGCCGCCCAGCAGACAGCAGCGGCGGCCCAGGCCCTTCACGCGGGGACAATCCAGCAGCAGCTTCTTACCGGGGAGGCCGGAGCGGATCAGCAGGGCCAGGAGCCGGAGCAAAAGCGCGGGTGGTTTAGTAAACTGTTTGGAAAGTAGAAAGCAACTTAAAGTTGCTCAATAATTGGTGGTAGCAACCGAGAAGCTATTGCTAAAATGATGATCAGAAAGGAGGAACAAATATGAGTATAGCGGCACCAATGATGGTTATTTCTTTGATCATCTATGCAGGTCTTTTCGGGCTATTTATCTATCTGGTTATCTTGATTATTCGAGCTTTGAAGAAATATATTAGGTCTAAAGATGTAAGAGCTGAAAAGAGCGTCCTTAAACAAAATTTAGGTGAAGTATTGAAAGACTTGCGGACTAAAAATAGGATGACCCAAGAATTTGTAGGAGAAACAATAGGGGTTAGTCGGCAAGCAGTATCTAAGTGGGAAAGCGGAGAATGTGATCCGAGTACCTCTAATTTGATTGCGCTGGCAAAGTTGTACGGAACGACGGTTGAGGAAATTTTGCAGAGCATAAAGCAGTGATTTGACAGTGTGGCCGAAGTCCCAGCCGGAGCCGCCCGAAAGCAGCGGGAAACCGTAGCGGTTGGCAGCTCCGGCAATCCCCGCGGGAGCGCGCAAAAGCACTTTCATACTGCCAGCCCCAATGGGGCGGCGGTGTGAAAGTGCTTTTGTGTTACTTTCTCACAAGAAAGTAACAAAGAGGTTGTGGCCTGCGGCCTGG
>NZ_QULW01000037.1 GCF_003481825.1 Clostridium sp. OM02-18AC
TGGTGGAGTACGACCTTGCCAAGGTCGGGGTCGCGGGTTCGAGTCCCGTCTCGCGCTCTTGCAATGAAAATTGCATAATGCTGCTGTGGCTCAGTCGGTAGAGCGTCGCATTGGTAGTGCGGAGGTCACGGGTCCGATTCCCGTCAGCAGCTCTTTTTAAAAGAGTGGAAACCTTTAATTTACAAGGTTTCCACTTTTTTTGTGCCTGAAAAGCATGAAGACAGTTGAAGACAACAGCCGTTGCCGGGCATACCTGCGTGAATATGAGCGCAATTGGAATGAGCAGCATGAAGATGTTATAACAGATAAGCTGTGGCTGAACCAGATTCTGATCAATTTTGAGAAAGAAGCGAGAGAAGCCGGAGTCACTGCGTTTGTTGCAAAACCTATTTTATGTCCGAACTTCGTTCTGTCTTAACGAAACCGTGCAGACAGAAGCAGAGCAACCGGAAGATACAGAAGAGTTGTCTGATTATGCAGGAAAGCGAATATCCCGATTATCGCGATGACGGCGAATGCCTTCGATGAGGACCGGAGACAAGCTTTTGAGTGCGGCATGAGCGGACATATTGTAAAGCTGTTTCATAGGAAAGAAATCGCCAAGGATTTCAACCAGATTTTTGGGGAATCGAAAACTTCATATGGAAAATAAAAACGAGTCACAGGGGAAAATCCTCTGTGGCTTTTTTATATGATAGGAAATTGCGTCCTATCATATAAAAATGCTCCGCGAGGAAGCGCACTCGGCGCAAAGGTAGATGGTTGCTGAAGCAACCGCGCCTCGGCGCGAGAATGTGCCAAGGCACATTCTTTTTTGTAGGAGCTTTTACTTTATCTTATAAAAATGTTATAATGTGATAAATTCACAGAAAACACGGGATGATTCAGACAAAGTCAGGAGGAAAACTTATGGCATCAATGGATCAATTTAGGAAGCAGATTTCTGCAGCAGCAGGAAGAACAAAAGCAAAGCTGGTATTAAAGCATGCAAAAATTGTGAATGTCTTTACGGAAACCGTGGAAGAAGGAGACATTGCCATGGAAGATGGCATCATTCTGGGCATCGGAAATTATGAGGGAGAGCTGGAACGTGATTTAAAGGGTGCCTATGTCTGCCCGGGTTTTCTGGACGGTCATATTCATCTGGAAAGTTCGATGGTTTCCCCTTCAGAATTTGAACGGATGGTAGTGCCGCACGGAACCTGCGCGGTAGTCACGGATCCCCATGAGATCGCGAATGTGGCAGGGACGACCGGTATCCGGTATATGCTGGAAGCAACAAAGAATCTCCTTCTGGATGTGTATTTTATGATGCCATCCTGTGTGCCGTCTACGGCTCTGGATGAATCCGGCGCAGAATTGCATATGGAAGATCTGCTGCCGTTTTATCAAAATGAACGGGTATTGGGACTGGCGGAGATGATGAATGCGTATGGAGTCATTCAGAATGAGCCGGACTGCATCCAAAAACTGTCCCAGACGCAGCAATGCGGGAAACTGGTGGATGGGCATGCGCCGGGACTTTCTGGAAAAGCGTTGAATGCCTATGTGACGGCTGGCGTTGCTTCGGATCATGAGTGTTCGGAACTGGAGGAAGCAAAAGAAAAGTTGTCGCGCGGCCAGTGGATCATGATTCGTCAGGGAACAGCAGCAAAGAATCTGGAAAAGCTGATTCCGCTGTTTGAGGCACCGTATGACCAGCGGTGCATGCTGGTAACCGATGATAAGCATCCTGGCGATCTGATTCGTGGCGGACATATTGACAGCATTATCCGGGAAGCAGTCAGACTGGGGGCAGATCCGATCCGTGCGATCAAAATGGGAAGTCTTCGCACAGCAGAATATTTTGGATTGAAAAAACGCGGTGCGGTTGCACCCGGATATCGCGCTGACCTGGTTGTTGTGAATGATTTAACCGATTTGCAGGTTCATCAGGTTTATAAAGGCGGAGTTCTGGTGGCAGAACATGGCAGGATGGTGTCGGAACATGGAGATGGCGCAGAAGGGAAAGCGGGGCATAGAGCAGAAAACACAAATTTGGATAAAATAGAAACTTATCCCAAAGAAAACATGGTATGGGATGAAGAAATACAGCAGCGCGTGTACCATTCGTTCCATTGCAAACCAATCCAGCCATCAGATTTGGCTTTGAAAAAACGGGGTAACCGGATACGCGTGATTGATCTGGTCAGCCGGGAATTGCTTACAAAGGAGCGCTCTGAGTCCTGGTGTGAGCAGGAAAACCTGGCTCTGGGTGTTGATCCGGAACATGATGTGATCAAGCTTGCGGCATTGGAACGTCATAAAGGAAATGGACATATCGGAATCGGTTTTCTGGGAAATTATGGTCTGAAAAAAGGAGCTGTAGCGACCAGCGTGGGACATGATTCCCATAATCTGGTGATCGCAGGCGTGACGGATGAAGATATGGCGGCAGCAGGCAACCGGGTCATTGAAAATGAAGGTGGTCTTGCAATTGCAGTAGATGGGAAAGTGTTAATGGATCTGCCGCTTCCCATTGCAGGGCTTATGTCAGATCTTCCGGTAGAAGAAGTTGACCGGAGGCTGGAGACTATGAAGCAGCTCCTTCGGGAATTGGGGATTCATGAGGAAATTGATCCGTTTATGACGCTTGGTTTTGTAAGTCTTCCGGTCATTCCAAAGCTGCGTCTGAATACATATGGCACAATCGATGTGGAAAAACAACAGGCAGTTGAGACGGTCTATTCCGTTCTATGATGGAAGCTTTATATAACATTGTTACCTGAATAAAGCGAAAGGATTCGATATCATACGATGAATGATAATCAGATGATACGGCGAAAAACAATTGGCAGTCCGATCCACGCAGGGAATCAGTCGGAGTCTCCGGTGCAGTCACAGCAGGTACCGGCTGATAGAAATCTGCAGAGACGAAAAAGTGTGTACGTACCGGGCAGTAAAGCTTCCGATCCGACCGAGTTGGAAAATCGGATTAAGATCAGCAATTGGAAAAACGATATAGAAGGTTGCAGAGTGCAGGAACAGAAATGGAAAGATAAGATCGGTCAGGAAGCACAGACTATTCGCGAACAAGTGAAGGAGTTTTCATTCCGGTAAATGGCGAATTCATGCAGGTAGCAAATTGCCGCAAATACATGGAGCGTGAACAGGATCTAACTAAAGTAATCTAGTGGCTGAACCATGCATTCTGGGATGCTGATCAGGAGGAAAATCGGAAAAGATCTGGAGGTGGCGGTCTGTGAGGCAAAAGAAACGGCAACAGCAGTCTGTATGCTGTTTAACCAGGAAAGACATCATTTTACTGCCTGCTTTTAAATGAAAGGTTGTGCCTGCGCTGTTTCAAGGAAGAAGTGGAACCCCCCGGTGGGAGAAACAACCGTCCGTTACCTGCTGGATGTGCTGCAGCAGGAATACCTGGAACTCATGCAGGTGAATGCAGAAAACTGGACTTGGGACGGGTAAAGAAAACGAGGCAGAAACGATTGCAGCAAGACTTCCAGGCAGCGGTAAGAATAAGCTTTCAATAGATGCAAGAAAATGCAACAATATAGAAAAATGAAAAAGTTGAAAAAACGCAAAAAAAACAGTTGACTTTTCTTTACGGGTTTGATATTATAATCTTCGCCCCGTGAGAACGGGGCAGGAAATCAAAAGATTTCCAAAAGAAAATTAAAAAAGTTGTTGACAAAGCGATAACAACGTGCTAAAATATCGAACGTTGCCGCTGAGAACAGCAACAATATGAACCTTGAAAATGAAAGAT
>NZ_QULW01000038.1 GCF_003481825.1 Clostridium sp. OM02-18AC
AATATCAAACAGGCGCGTGAGTTCCACAAGAGCTTCCCACAGTATTCCATCACCCCGCTCGCAAAGCTGGACGGTATGGCTGAGGGTCTTGGCCTTGGCGGTCTGTTTGTAAAGGACGAGAGCTATCGCTTTGGCTTAAACGCATTTAAGGTGCTGGGCGGTTCTTTCGCAATGGCACGCTACATCGCAAGTGAGATGGGACGTGATGTGTCCGAGATGACATACGATTATCTGACCAGCGAGAAATTCCGTGAGGAGTTTGGTCAGGCTACCTTCTTTACCGCTACTGACGGAAACCACGGCAGAGGCGTTGCATGGGCAGCAAACAAGCTGGGCCAGAAGGCAGTTGTACATATGCCGAAGGGCAGCACCAAGACCCGCTTCGACAACATCGCAAAAGAGGGCGCTAAGGTAACCATCGAGGAAGTCAACTATGACGACTGTGTACGTATGGCAGCAGCTGAGGCAGAAGCAACCCCGCACGGTGTAGTCGTTCAGGATACCGCATGGGAAGGCTACGAGGAGATCCCGGCATGGATCATGCAGGGTTACGGAAGCATGGCAGGCGAGGCTGCAGAGCAGCTGCGTGAGGTTTCTGTAAACCGTCCGACCCACGTATTCGTTCAGGCAGGTGTTGGAAGCCTTGCAGGTGCAGTGGTTGGTTACTTCACCAACCTGTATCCGGAGAATCCGCCGAAATTCGTTGTTATGGAAGCTGGCGCTGCAGCATGCCTGTATAAGGGTGCAGTTGCAGGAGACGGCGAGCCGCGCATCGTTGGCGGTGACCTTCAGACAATCATGGCCGGTCTTGCATGCGGCGAGCCGAACATCATCGGCTGGGATATCTTAAGAAACCATGTATCCGCATTCGTTTCCTGCCCGGACTGGGTAGCAGCAAAGGGTATGAGAATGCTGGCTGCTCCGGTTAAGGGAGATCCGAAGGTTGTATCCGGTGAGTCCGGAGCTGTTGGTATGGGTGTGATCTCTACCATCATGCAGGACGATGAATACAAAGAGCTGCGCGATGCATTAGAGCTGAACCGCGACAGTAAGGTCCTGATGTTCTCTACCGAGGGAGACACCGATCCGGACAAGTACAAAAAGATCGTATGGGGCGGCGAGTATCCGACTGCTGAGTAATCAGGAACGGGATACAGACAGTTAAGAACCTAATAACAAGAACATATATAATCCAGGAGGGTAAAACAATGGGACTTGATTTTGAAAAAATCAAATCAGCAGCAGAAGGATACCGTGCAGATATGACTGCATTTTTGAGAGCCATGATCTCTCATCCGAGCGAGAGCTGCGAGGAGAAGGAAGTTGTAGCATGCATCAAGGCTGAGATGGAGAAATTAAACTTCGATAAAGTAGAAGTAGACGGCCTTGGCAACGTAATCGGCTGGATGGGCGAAGGCGATAAGATCATCGCAATCGATTCCCACATTGATACCGTAGGTATCGGCAACATCAACAACTGGGAAGCAGATCCGTACGAGGGCTACGAGACTGACGAGATCATCTACGGCCGCGGCGGTTCCGACCAGGAAGGCGGTATGGCAAGTGCTGTTTACGGCGCAAAGATCATGAAGGATTTAAACCTCATTCCAGAGGGCTACAAGATCATGATCGTTGGTTCCGTACAGGAAGAGGACTGCGACGGTATGTGCTGGCAGTACATCTACAACAAGGACAAGATCGTTCCGGAGTTCGTAATCTCTACTGAGCCGACCGATGGCGGTATCTACCGTGGACATCGCGGACGTATGGAGATCCGTGTAGACGTAAAGGGCGTTTCCTGCCATGGTTCTGCACCGGAGCGTGGTTCCAACGCAATCTACAAGATGGCTGACATCATTTCCGATATCCGCGCACTGAACAACAACGGCTGCGACGAAGATACCGATATCAAGGGTCTGGTAAAGATGCTGAGCCCGAAATACAATCCGGAGCACTACGAGGATGCTCAGTTCCTTGGAAGAGGAACCTGCACCGTTTCCCAGATTTTCTATACCTCTCCGAGCCGCTGTGCAGTAGCAGACAGCTGTGCAATCTCTGTTGACCGCCGTATGACTGCAGGCGAGACCTGGGATTCCTGTCTGGAAGAGATCCGTCAGCTGCCGAGCGTAAAGAAATACGGCGATGACGTAGAGGTTTCCATGTACATGTACGACCGTCCGTCATGGACCGGCGAAGTATATGAGACCGAGTGCTACTTCCCGACCTGGATCAACAAAGAGAACGCAGCACATGTACAGGCTCTGTACGATGCTCATGTTGCACTGTTCGGCGACAAGCGTATGGGACCGGATTCCACCAAGGAGCTCCGCAACCGTCCGCTGATCGATAAGTGGACCTTCTCCACCAACGGTGTTGCAATCCAGGGACGTTACGGCATTCCGTGCGTAGGATTTGGCCCGGGTGCTGAGAGCCAGGCTCATGCTCCGAACGAGATCACCTACAAAGATGACCTTGTAAGATGCGCAGCTATGTATGTAGCAGCAGCAAACCTGTACGATGCTTCCAAGAAAACGGATGATATTTCCCAGTTCCGTGCAGGCAAGACCAACAACGATATCAAATAATC
>NZ_QULW01000039.1 GCF_003481825.1 Clostridium sp. OM02-18AC
AAACTTACTCAGTTCCGATTTTGGATGAGCACGGAACATGATGTGAACATGGTCCTGATCATGATTCCATTCTTCCAGGATAATGTGATAGTTCGGAGCAATATGCTCAAATATTTCTTTTGCCCGATTGGAAATCGGATCATTCAAAACCTTTTTTCGGTATTTTACCACCAGAATCAAATGGTAATATAATAAAAATACCGAATGTGCATTACTATCCAATTTTCTCATAGAAATCAGCCTTTCTTATTATTTCGACTGATTATATTTTATCATATATTTCTCTATATGTCTATAATTTTATCGAATGTATGTTCTTTTTCTGTCAGCACAGATATGTGCACTATCGAATCATGCCAGTTATTGCATATCAGGAATCAAAAGCAGGCAATTCATCCCACCACCTGAAGAGGATGGGGGAATTCTTGCAGTGTTACGTTAAAATTGAGAACGATCACAGACAGAACAATCGGCATAAGGATCGGAAGAATTACCTTGCGCATTGTATAAAATGGTTTTGCTCCCATAACCTGAGCTGCTTCCTCCATGTTGCCGTCCAGTCCGATAAAGCCCGCGCGGATCATACGGTAAGAAAACGGAATCTTGATGAAGCTGTTCCGGCTGTGCCTGCTTCTCACCGCTTTCTCCAATGAGTGTTTCTGCAACAGCCCGCCCCAGCAGGCCGTAATTCAGTTCATATTTCCGGTAATCCTGCTCCGGAAGTGATGTCACGGAAGATAGCGTAAAAATCGGAATTGGCTGCTCAAGAGAAAAATTCTCCACCACATGCCGGATTTTTTCTGCAAACCGTATATTGCTTGTCACTACAGCATCATAATCCTCTTCCTTCATCAAAAGGTCGATCATGGAATGAGAAACACGGCGGTTATCTGTTGTAATATGTGTATATTTTACTTTTCCACCACGGAACCAGCTGCACAGTCCTCTGCTGAAATCATGCTCATTGGAAAAGCGCATGGAATCTGTGATGACTGCAATGCGATGAAAATCCTCTGAGATCACTTTTTCAGCAATCCGTTTTCCTGCCAGTTCATAATCAAATCCAAAATACGGATAATGTTCTGCCCCGTGCCGTTCGACAAAACACAGGTTTTCAAATCCGGCATAGGCTTCCCTGCACTCTTCCTGATTCATGCAGGTGACTGCTGCAACTCCAAATGCCATCACTGCCTTAGCTCTCTGGAGCATATCATATTCGCTTTTGCGATTATTATTTGTAACCAATAACTCTACAATAAACCCCCGGACCTCTGCATAATTTTTCAGGCAATAATAAAAATCCCGATAATTCCGGTTTTCCATGGAAGGGACGATCACACAGATGATATTTCCGCTTCCCTTGCGAAGAATCCTGGCCCTTTCATTTATCGTATAGCCCAGCCTGCGCGCTGCTTCTTCCACCGCACGGATTTTTTCGCTGCTGACATTTCCCTTACCATTTAAAACATTCGACGCTGTTCCCTGTGACACTCCTGCAAGCTTTGCAACATCGATGATCGTTGCCATCTTCTCCCCCCTGACATCCTGCTTTTATCGTAACTGTTCATCCGCATATCCGTGCAGCAAAGGCACAGGTCTGCTGAACAGTTTCCTTTTATCCATATTGTAGCAACCCGCTGTGCAAAAAACAAGAATGACTTCCGGATTTACAAACTGCGCTACAAATTATATAATAGAGCCATTGCAGCAGCTGCGCCTCCCTGCGCAGCTGCCAAAACATGATTTCAGAAAGGATTTTTACCATTGATTACAAAGCTCATTGAAACCGTTTATGCCTTTTTGTGGGGTGATCTGTTTACCCTTCCGGTCATGGGAAGCTCGGGAGTTTGACACATCAAAATTAAAAAGGATACCGCAAAGCCTTGAAACAGGCTTATT
>NZ_QULW01000004.1 GCF_003481825.1 Clostridium sp. OM02-18AC
AGCGGGGTGATGGAATACTGTGGGAAGCTCTTGTGGAACTCACGCGCCTGTTTGATATTTTCAATGCTCATAACAGGCAGGCACTTGTCTTCGCTTTTCGGCATCTTGTTCAATGCCCAAAGAATTTTCTCCATGTTTACTCTCCTAACAAACTTTTTGTATTTGTTCAAACTTTTTGTTTGTTTCTATAGCTATCATAACACATTCTGGCTCTATGTCAAGTATGTACAAAACTTTTTTTCATTTTTTTCTCATTTTGTTCATCTATCATAAAACCAGAATGCGTGAAAACCTATTTCTTCCTATAATATGTATCTTCTAACGGAAGGGACTTGCGGAACTTATGGTCCAGTGCATAATATGCGCCCTGGATTGCCGGTGCCGTCGGGATGGTTGCGATCTCGCCGATTCCCTTTGCTCCGTATGCCACACCGAGGAGTTCATCCTTCTCCACGTAAATGGCATGGATATCCGGGATCTGGGTGGAACGCAGAAGTCCCAGCGTGCCATATTTCACCTGCGGCACGCAGTCCTTTAACGGCCAGTCCTCTGTAAGCGCATAACCCATACCCATGAGCACGCCTCCCTCGATCTGTCCCTGAATGGAAATCGGGTTTACGACCTTTCCGGAATCGTGTGCGGCATAAACCTCTTTGACTTTTCCTTCGTCATCCAGGATCACGACATGGGTTGCGTAGCCATATGCAATGTGGCTCTTCGGGAACGGAACATCTGCGCCCAGCTTATCGGTCGGCTCAAAGTATTCATAGAAGAAATCGCGGCCTTCCAGCTTGCTTAAGTCTCCGCCAACCTCATCCATTGCCTCTTTTAACAGGGCAGAGGCACCGCGGACCGCTTCACCGGAAAGCAGCGTCTGGCGGGAACCAGATGTCGTTCCGGAATCCGGCGCATTCTCCGTGTTCGCTACCGCATTGCGGATCTTAGAAAGCGGAAGCCCGGTTGTCTGTGCTACAGCCTGGCAGAATACCGTCAGACATCCCTGCCCGATATCCGAAGCCGCGCAGTAGATCACGCAGACTCCATCCTCGATCACCAGTCTCGCACGGCCCTTATCCGGAAGTCCGACACCAACGCCGGCATTCTTCATGGCACAGGCGATTCCGGCATGATCCATATTCTTCTCGTAGACATCCTTCACCGCCTCCAGAGTCTCTTTCAATGCGGTGGAACAGTCTGCAATCTGTCCGTTCGGAAGAACCTTTCCAGGTTCGATGGCATTGCGGTAACGGATTTCCCACGGGGTAATGCCGACCTTCTCTGCCAGCACATTGATCAGGGATTCCAGTGCAAACTCACTCTGGCATACGCCAAAACCACGGAACGCGCCGGCCGGCGGGTTATTGGTATAGTAACCATAGCCGCGGATGTCTGTGTTCTGGTAACAGTACGGACCCACGGAATGGGTGCAGGCACGCTCCAGAACCGGTCCGCAAAGAGATGCATAAGCGCCGGTATCGAAATTGATCTCACAGTCCATTCCGGTGAAAATACCGTTTTCGTCACAGCCCAGCGTAAAGGTTCCTTCCATGGCATGACGCTTCGGATGGAAGAATAAAGATTCCTGGCGGCTGAACTTTGCCTTTACCGGAACCTGATATTTCCAGGCAGCCAGTGCTGCGATATGCTGGACGGAAACATCTTCTTTTCCACCAAAACCGCCGCCGATCAGCTGGTTTTCCACCACAATACGCTCCGGCTCCCAGCCAAACATAATGGCGGTCTCTTTTCTCGTATCAAACGCACCCTGATCGGTGCTTAAGATCTTGATGCCGTCCTTATAAGGAAATGCGATCGCACATTCCGGCTCCAGGAACGCGTGCTCCGTAAACGGAGTACGGAAGGAATCGGTTACCGTGTATTTGGACTCGGCAAGTGCTTTTGCCGCATCTCCGCGCACCACGTGACGGGTCTGGCAGAGGTTTCCCTTCGAATGCACCTTCGGTGCATCTTCCCGTTTTGCATCTGCAATGCCCCTTACCGGCTCCAGTTCTTCATAATCGATCTTTACCAGTTTCTTCGCCTTATTTAAAATGTCTTCACTCTCAGCCACTACAAGGCAGATTGCATCGCCCACGCAGCGGGTAATATCTCCTTCTGCGATCATGACATCCCAGTCCTGCTGAATGTGTCCGACCTTATTGTTCGGAACATCGGCAGCAGTCAGTACGCCAAGTACACCCGGAAGCGCTTCTGCTTTGGATGCGTCGATCTTTAAGACGCGGGCCCGCGGATATTTGCTGCGGACTGCAGAGACATACGCCATATTGTCCATGACGATATCATCCGGATATTTGCCGTAGCCTAAAACTTTCTTCCGGACATCCACGCGGAATGCGCGCTGGCCGACACCGTAAACATCGCCCTTTTCCAGATCTTCATCGATAGCGGCATCTCCCCGGAGAATGGCTGCAACCAGCTGGATTCCTTCGATGATCTTTTTGTAGCCGGTACAGCGGCAGATATTTCCCCGCAGGGCATATTTAATATCCTCTTCCGTCGGATTTAAATTTTTCTGCAGCAGCGCCGTACCTGCCATGACCATTCCCGGAATACAGAATCCGCACTGCACGGCTCCCACCGAACCAAATGCGTATACAAATGCATCCTGCCATTCCTCGCTCAAGCCTTCTACGGTCAGAATGTTTTTCCCAACTGCTTTCCGGGTAGTCAGTACGCAGGACTTGACTGCTTTTCCGTCAATGACGATGGTGCAGGTACCGCAGGCACCCTCACTGCAGCCGTCCTTTACAGAAAACAGATGCAGATCGTCCCGCAGAAACCGAAGCAGCGGTTTATCTTCCTCCGTGCGCTGCACGCTGCCGTTTACTGTAAACTCAAATACTTCTCCCATTGATTTTCCTTCTCCTGTTCTAATTCGTTGCTGCTTAGGCGTTGCGCAAACAGCAGCTCTCATTACTTTGCCGCAAAGATACCGTCTGCATCATGGATCACTCCGCGCGGACATTTCGTCGCGCACATGCCGCATGCAATGCATGTTTCCCGGTCGATCACTGCATGGAAACCGATCACATGGATCGCATCGGACGGACAGTATTTTTCACAGATCTTACAGCCGATACAGCTGGATGTACATGCCTTTCCGGCTTCTGCCGCTTTCTGTTCATTGGAACATTTCGGTTGAATGGTTCCTTCCGGTGCCTCCAGACGGATCAGATGCTTCGGACAGGCCTTGACGCAAAGTCCGCATCCGACACAAAGTTCCCGGTCAACCTCGGCAACTCCTTTTTCATTGATGGAAAGTGCATGCAGCCTGCAGGCTGCCACACAACTTCCGCCTCCTAAACATCCATAGCTGCAGCTTAGGATCCCATCGGGATACTGTTCCATGATCTGGCTGCAGTCCTTCGGCAGTGATGCACGGTCAATGCCTTCGTTCAGTCTTGCCCCGCCTGCACAGTGAACCACTGCAATATGTTTCTTTCTTTTCATGTAAACCCCTAACTCCTTCTTGCGCTGCCATGCACGTAAGGGGTGCACGGCAGCGGATAAATTCCCGAAAAACAGCTTCCAGGTCCTATGTGATTTCAAATTAGCGGATCAGGTATGCGTAATCCTTTAATACGGTGCGGATCACTGCCACTGCATCTGCCGGCAGATCGGTCTCTCCGGCAACGTCAACAGTCTCAACCTTGCCATCCAGACGAACCTTCACCTGGGTTCCTCCCAGTGACAGGAAGCCCTCATTGGTGCTGTCGAGGAAGTCCTCCTCGCTCCAGTATAAGGTGAATTTGTCTTTGTAAGGTCTGCCGCCCTTGTACGGACAGAATACTTCACAGTTGCCGCACTCGTTACACATGCCATCTACGTGGATGATCTGTGCTTTGCACTTGCCCGGTACGTGGATTGCTACGTTTGCGCGGTTCGGGCAGACATCGGTACATACCTCACATACGGTCGGGCAGCCTAAGCAGCGGTCATCCGGAGTCTTCCCGGTATCTCTGCTCTGAACACCCTTCTTTGCGGTGTAAAGTTTCTCGTCTGCTGCAACATTCTCTTCTGCATACTTGTCATAGCTGATGCCTGCGATGGCTGCTGCAGCCTTAGCGGAATCTGCGATGGCCTCAACAACGGTAGCCGGTCCTCTTCTTGAATCGCCGACTGCGTATACGCCAGCCTCGGTAGTCATCATGTTTGCGTCTACAACCGGACGGCCCTTTGCGTCCACCTCGATGCCAAGTTCTGCATACAGGCTGGTGTCGATGGTCTCACCGATTGCTGCGATGATGGTGTCTGCCGGATACTCTTCGGTTCTGCCTGTGTCGACCGGAGATCTTCTGCCGGAAGCGTCCGGAGCGCCAAGCTCCATAACGGAACATTTCAGTTTGCCGTTCTCTGCGCCAACCGGAGCAAGAAGCTCTAAGAACTCTACGCCATCCTCGATCGCTAACTGCAACTCTTCCTCATCTGCCGGCATGTAACGTTTGGTTCTGCGGTAGATCAGGCGGACATGTTCTACACCCGGAATGCGTTTTGCTGCTCTTGCAACGTCCATCGCGGTGTTGCCGCCGCCAAGAACCACTACATCCTTGCCGATATTCATGGATGCGCCATTCTTCTTCGCCTCCATTAAGAACTCCAGAGCGTCAGTTACTTCGCCGTATGCAAGCGGAGATCTGCCCGGCTTCCATGCGCCGATGGAAACGATGACATCGGTGTAGCCCTCTGCCTTTAATGCCTTTACAGAGGTAACCTCTGCGCCAAGCTTAAACTCTGCACCGTAAGCCTTGCACAGTTCTACATCCTTGTCGATGGAATCCGCGGAGATACGGAACTCCGGAATGACGTTGCGTACAACGCCGCCCAGTTTTTCTTTGCGCTCGAATACGGTAACTGCTACACCTGCACGGGACAGGAAGGTAGCTGCTGCCAGACCTGCCGGGCCGCCGCCGATGATGGCAACCTTCTTGCCAGCTACGGAACCCTCAGCCTTCAGAGCCGGAAGGATCTCGTTGTATGCCTGGCTTGCTGCTGCCAGCTTGGTCTCACGGATATGTAAGGTCTCCTCATAGTAGTTGCGCATGCACTTGTCGCCGCAGTGATGCGGGCAGATGGTACCGGTGATGAACGGAAGCGGGTTGCGCTCTAAGATGATCTCAAGAGCTTTCTTTGCATCGTCATCTACCATAGCCTGTAAGTAAGCCGGAATATCCTGCTCGATCGGGCAGCCATTGCGGCACGGTGCGTTGAAGCAGTCAAACAGCGGAAGCTTCTTATCTACATGACGCTCCAGAAGCGGTTTCACCGGTTTTTTGTACATTGCCTTTGCTTCTACGCCGTCATCGATGGCTGCCAGTGCTGCTACGTTTACACCGGAGAAGCGCTCGCTGCCGCATTCCATAAGCTCGTCTGCGATCTGGCTCATTCTCTGGTATCCACCCGGCTTTAAGATGTTGGTAGCCATGGTGATCGGCCAGATGCCTGCGTCAAACAGCTCTTTGATGTTCTCGATGGTTGCGCCGCCGGAGTAGGAGATACGCAGCTTGCCCTGGAACTCATCGGTCAGAAGGCGTGCTACATGGATACTTAACGGGAACAATGCGCGTCCAGCCATGTACATCTCGTTGCTCGGAAGCTCGTTTCTGGTTACGTCTACCGGGAAGGTGTTGGTGATCTTCACGCCGAACTCCAGCCCCTTCTCCTGGCAGAGGTCATACAGTCTGTGCAGCATCGGAACTGCGTCAGCCCACTGCAGATCCTCTAAGAAGTGATGATCGTCGAAAGCGATGTAGTCGAATCCAAGGCCATCCAGACGTTTTCTTGCGTACTCATAACCAAGAAGAGTCGGGTTGCACTTGATGAAGGTGTTTAAGTGCTTCTCTGTGATCAGGTAGGTTGCGATACGCTCAATCTCTGCTGGCGGGCAGCCGTGCAGGGTGGACTCGGTGATGGAGTTGGAAACGTTGGAGCTGATGTTTCTGATGTACTCCTCATCTACGTTCTTGAACTCGTTCACGTGCTCTAATGCCCAGTTGATGCACTCTTTGAAGACTTCGGTATCCTTTGCCTCAATCATATCGTTGATGTACTTGTCAACCTTCGGAGACTTGATGCCCTCCAGATCATAACCAACGGACATGTTGAATACGAAGCCATCCGGATCGCCAAGTCCATACTCTTTTGCGATCAGCTTACATGCAACCCATGCTTTTACATACTCCGCGTATGCCTGCGGAACGTACAGCTCGGTAGACCACTCACAGTTGTAGCACTCATCCCCTGCAATGATACACGGGCGGTTGATGCATGCTGCCAGTTCTGCGCCATCCATGACCTGAACGGTCTTTAACTCGAAGAAACGGGAGCCAGCCGCATAAGCTGCTACAATGTTCTGTGCCAGCTGGCTGTTCGGGCCTGCTGCCGGACCAAACGGAGATTCGATCTTTTCTTCAAAGATCGGCAGTGCCTGTCCGTTCTCATGTTTTACAAGTTTCTCGATGCCGAAGATGCTCTTTTTCTGCTCATACTCGGACATAATCCAGTGCATCAGGTGATCGATCGTCATTGGTCTCATAATTTCGCTCATGTTATCCTCCTGTCGGAAGCCATTTGTTTAACCCTTGCTTCCTTATATATGTTTTTGCATGATTTATTTTGTATGGTCAGCGCAGCCATCTGCGCTGACCGGATCAAACGTTGCTTCTGTTTTCAGATTAATATACTCTGTGATTTAATTTGCCCCAGAGTTTCTTACTCTGCTCCATGGTCCATGCGTTGATCTTGTCCTCATCCAGGTTTACAAACTCTCTGTCTTTGTAGAGAACCTTACCGTTGATGATAGTGGTACGGCAGTTCTTACCCTCCATGCCAAAGATCATGTGACCGTCGATATTCTCGTCAGAGAACGGGGTAAATGGCTTATAGTCCATGATGATGACATCGGCTGCTGCACCCTCTTTTAAGATGCCAAGTGTCTTGCCAAAGTATTTCTCAGCGATAATGCGGTTATTCTCAAACTGCATCTTCACATCCTCACACCATGCTACGTTCGGCAGCATGGCGTTATGTCGCTGGATGGTTAAGAATGCCTTCATGCTCTCCAACATGTCATGGGTGTAAGCATCGGTACCCATACCAACGGTGATGCCCTTTGCCATCATCTGCAGAACCGGGGAGCAGCCTACTGCATTGCCCTGGTTGGACTGTGGGTTATTGACTACCATAGTACCGGTCTCCTTGATGATATCCATCTCAGCCGGGCTGATGTGGATGCAGTGGCCAAGTAAGGTCTTCTCGCCCAGGATGCCGTTGTATAAGAGACGGTTGATCGGACGGCAGCCATAGTTTCTTAAGCTGTCATAAACATCGTTCATGCCCTCAGCGACATGTACATGGAAACCGGTCATGCCGTTGTTGGCCTCTACCATCTTCTCGAAGGTCTTATCCGAGATGGTAAACAGGGCGTGTCCGCCGAACATCGCCTTGATCATGCTGTCGTCAGCATCTTTCGCCCACTTCGCAAAATCCGCATTCTCTTTGATGCTCTGTGCGGTCTTCTCCTCGCCGTCACGCTCGGAAACCTCGTAGCAGAGGCAGGAACGGATGCCTGCTTCTTTTACAACATCGCGGATTGCAAACAGGGAACCCGGGATCTCACCAAAGCTTGCATGATGATCAAAGATCGTGGTCACACCATCACGGATGCAGTCCAGAACCGTCGCCCAGGCGCAGGCTCTGGTTCCGTCTAAGTCAAGCTGACGGTCAATCGCCCACCAGGTACCTTCCAGCACTTCCAGGAAGTTGGTCGGGTTGTTTCCAACGATGGAAAGGCCGCGTGCCAGACCAGAATAAATGTGGGTGTGCGCATTGATCAGACCCGGCATGATCACACCTCCGTGGGCATCCACAAACTCTGCTTCCGGATACTTCTGTTTCATATCCTCAAAGCTTCCTACCTCTTTGATATTCTCCCCATCGGTTACGACCGCACCATTCTCCAGGTACGGATTTGCATGGTTTCTTGTGATAACTCTTCCATTTCCTATAAGTAACATTAATATACCTCCTGCTATAAATTAGTTAATTTAATCATTTCTTCTTGCATTCTGTTTTTCGGCTTGTTATAATAATTAACGCCAAACAAATTGTATGATTGACTTATTTCCTGTCATTCACTATCAGAAAGGAGCGAACCATGGATAAAAACACCATTGATTTTTACACCCGCCTGGCCCACGGCCTCGCTGCCCAGTTCGGTTCCAACTGCGAGATCGTCGTACACGATCTGGAAAGCAATGATGTGGAGCACTCCATTGTTGCCATTGAAAACGGCTACATCAGCGGCCGGAAACTCGGCGATGGTCCTTCTCACATTGTTCTGGAATCCTTGCAGAACGGAGAAAAACACACCGAAGACAAACTTGCCTACTTAACCAAGACCAAGGATGGAAAAATTTTAAAATCCAGTACCATTTACATTCGCAATCCCAAAGGAAAGATCACCGGGATCCTGAGTATCAACTACGATATCACCATTCTGCTGGCAGCACAGACCCATATGCAGAACCTGACTGCTACCGCTTCCAATGATTCGGAAGACTCCGGTCCGGAGACCGTTTCCATGAATGTTACTGACCTTCTGGACGAACTGATCGACCAGGCATTTAAACACATCGGCAAACCTGCCGCTGTTATGACCAAGGACGATAAAGTTCAGTTTATCCGTCTTTTGAACGACGCCGGTGCATTCCTCATCACAAAATCCGGCCAGCGTGTGTGCCAGATCTTATGCATCTCCAAGTTCACACTCTATAGTTACTTAAACGAGATCAAAGCCGAAGAAGAAGCTTCTGATTCCTCTAAAACAAAAGCCGAACAGGATTCTTAACTGTTCGGCTTTCTTTGTGTCTCTTATCATCCCAGATCTTATTCTTCCGGCGGAAGCGTCAGATTTAAGATGATCGCCATGATCGTTGCCACTACCACGGACGAACTTCCAAATACGGTGTTGATCCACGCCGGGATTCCAGGGCCCTGCAGGCATCCGGATACCTGGGTGATACCAACGCCAAGTGCTACTGACATACCAACTACGGTAGTCTTTCTTGCAGTCATGCCATCTTTGGTGAACAGACGCACACCGGTCATTGCGATCTGCGCAAATACGGAAAGCGTAGCGCCGCCGATTACACACTGCGGAATGGTGGTCAGTGCTGCAGAGAGGCCAGGAATCAGACCTGCTACCAGAAGCACTGCTGCAGATACCGCGAAGATCACGCGGTTTACTACTTTGTTCATGGTTACGATGCCCACGTTCTGGCTGTAGGAAGCTGTCGGCAGTGCTCCGAAGAACGCGCCTACGATACTTGCAACACCCTGAACCAGGATACCGCCCTGAAGCTCATTGTCTGTCGGGACACGATCCATACCGCCTACGGTCGTGGAGGTAAGATCACCGATCGTCTGCACTGCATTGACTGCGTACACGATAGCCAGGGAAGCACAGGCTGCCGGAGCAAATTCAATTTTGAAGTGCATCAGCTGCGGGAATGCCACAACAGAGGTGGTATTCAGCACATTGGTGAAATCCACCATGCCCAGAAACAAAGATACTACATAACCAACGATGATACCGAAGAAAAGGGAACCCAGCTTCAAAACGCCCTTTGTAAAGTTGTTCAGGAATAAAACAACTGCAAATGTTAAAAGCGCAATGAACCAGTTCTTTAAACCACCGAATTCCGGATGTCCGGAACCGCCTGCCATATAACGGATTGCCGTCGGATACAGGGAAAGACCGATGGTAAAGATAACCGTACCGGTAACGATGTCCGGGAACAGTTTCCGGATCTGCTTTACAAAGACCGCGAAAACGATTGCGACAACACCGCCAACAATCTGCGCGCCCATAATCGCGCCAATGCCAAACTCACCGCCGATAGCAGTCAGAGTCGGTACGTAAGCAAAACTGGTACCCATGATAACCGGAAGTGCCGCACCAATTTTATGGAACAGCGGAAACAGCTGCAAAAATGTCGCCAGCGCGGTGAAAATAAGCGCTGCCTGGATCATCATGGTCTTCTCCTCATCGGTCAGACCGCATACCCCTGCGATGATCATGGACGGTGTGATAACACCGACGATTGCTGCCAGAACGTGTTGTAAACTTAACGGAATCAGCTTGGATGTTTCCGGTGCTTTTCCATAAAAGTCAAACAATACGTTCCCGTTTCCGGTTTCTTTTGTCTTCTCCTTCATGCTTTTTTTGAGGTACAAACGAACGGGACTGTTCATTCTGTCCGTAGCAACAAAAGAAACAGATATTTAGCTTGAGCAACGAGTCCGGCCCCCAACCAGACTTCAGTCCGTCTGCGCCTCCCCTCCTTACTTTTTTTTATTTTTGCTAAATATATTTTTGTTAGTTTCATCATAACATATTATGGGGGAAATGCAAGTGTTTTAGATAATTTTTTCTCAAATCTTTGATTTTTTTTGTGCTCATTGTATACTTTCTGTTAGATTTTCTTTTCTGTCCTGACACAAAACCTTACTTTTTGTGTGATTTGATCCTATTTTCTGTTTTGTGCAGTGATAAGCATCCATAGAGCCCAAAAACGATGATACAAAAACGAGGTCTTCCCCCGATCTGTTCTGAAATAAAAAACAGGACAAAGAAGACGTTCTTCATGGTCAACTTCTTTGCCCTGTTTTCTGCCTTTATTTCAGCGTACCAATCGATATTATGTTGTTATATTTTTAACCAACCGCCAGGATGATTCCTCCATCCCCGGCATATACCGTTGCAACTCCGGCGGTATCCGTGATCACGATATCCCGGTAGTTCCCGCGTTTTTCCAGCTCTGCCTTTACCTGGAGTGCACGCTCCGGGCAGTTCACGTGGGCAATCACCGCACGCTTTTCTTCTGGATTTCCGGCACGTTTTGTGGCAAGTTCACACATACGGGCCAGACCTTTTGTGATGCCTCTTGCCTGATCCAGTTTGATGATCACACCATGATCAGCGCCCATGACCGGCTTAATGTTTAATGCCGTTGCAAAAAATGCCTGCAGCCCCGTGAGGCGGCCATTCTTGCGCAGCGGCTCCAGTGTATCGATAACAAAATACGTCTGCTGCTCGTCGCGCATGGTCAGGATCCGTTTTGAGATTTCCCCAAACCCAAGTCCTTCCTCATACATATCGCGGATTGTAAGCGCTTCGTTGAGTTCTCCTGCAGAAGCCGATTCGGAATCGATGACAAGGATGTTCTTGCTGCCTGCGCCATGCTCTTCCTCATAAAGCTGCTTTCCCAGTACGGCGCTGTTATAAGTCCCGCTTAAATGACTGGATAAGGTAATGATATAAATATCGTCCGCATCGCACTCACAGGCTTTCTTGAATGCTTCTGGGGACGGACATGCCGTTTTCGGGCAGTTCGGACTCTCCTTTACCATTTTAATAAATGCTTTCTGGTCAAATGTCTCGTCATCGATCACCATATGATCATCCACCTGAAGTGTCAGGGGAATCATCTCAAATCTGGGATCTTTTTTTAATTCCTCTGTTAAATCCAGGCAGCTGTCGCCAAAAATCTTATAGCTCATATTCTCCTCCAAACCGTCCCGCTGCCTCTTTCCCTGCTGCCGGACACAGATACCTGTCCGGTCATCTTTTTCTTTGCAGATACAGCGCGCCTCCATCTCACATAGTTTTTATTACTACTTATTATAGCATAGTTTACTGATAATGCAAGCAAGGAATGAAGGATCCATCATCGATCCGTGAAAACACGTGAACACATAAACATTCCGGCAGACAAGGTCCTGTCTGAAAATACGTTTGGAAAAAAAATAGCATTGTGACTTTTCCTTCCTTATGATAAAATTTCAGATGCTGCTTCACACGGCATTTCGTTACGTTTCCCATACCGTGACCAGCAACAGGCTTCTCCATCCGGAACATTCCTGTCCGTGAGCAGTTTCGTACTTACAATATCATAAGGAGGATTCTTTCCATGGAAGTGATCAAACTGATCGGTGTCCTGATCGTTATCATTGGCTTTATCTTAAAGCTGGATACACTCGCTGTTGTTGTCGTAGCCGGACTTGCTACCGGACTCGTAGCCGGCATGAGCCCAATGCAGATCCTGGACACACTCGGTACCGCGTTTATTACAAACCGGACCGCCACACTTTTCATTCTCACACTGCCTGTGATCGGCATCTGTGAGCGATGCGGCTTAAAAGATAAAGCCGTAGACTTTATTACCTCATTAAAGAATGCAACGACCGGACGTCTGATTGCCATCTGGCAGCTCATCCGTACCATCGCATCTGCATTTTCCCTGCGTATCGGCGGACATCCGCAGTTTATCCGTCCTCTCATCAACCCGATGGCGCAGGCTGCAGCGGTTGTACAGTACGGGGAACTGGATGAAAAAACAGAAGACGAGATCAAGGGCATGTGTGCCGGAAGCGAAAACTACGGGAACTTTTTCGCCCAGAACTGTTTCATGGGTTCATCCGGTACGCTTTTGATCGTTTCTACCTTAAGCGAACAGGGATACCCGGTCGATGCACTCCAGATTGCCGGACAGTCTGTCCCGATCGCCGTGATTTCCGTGATCGTAGGCGTCATCTACGCACTGATCTTTGACCAGATCTTAAAACGCCGGTTCGCAAGCCGGAAGAAACAGGAGGAAAACTAACATGACCTGGACCGTAAGCACCATTGTTGCAGAAATTTTCTACTGCATCATCGGCCTTTTCTTCGTTTCGAACGGCGTCAAGGCATTAAAAGATTCCGAATGCAAAAAACGCGTGACCACCGCACTCTTCTGGTTTATCCTGGCATTCACGTTCATTGCCGGAGCATACCTTCCGCGCTGGATCACAGGCGCCTGCGTCGTACTGATGGCTGCCCTGACCGCTTTCCATCTGGTTGCACCGTCCAGAAGCGATGTTCCAGACGCAGCCGAAACCAGAAAAGCAGCCGACAAAATCGGCTACTCCGTTTTCATTCCGCCGCTTACCCTGGCTATCAGCGCCGTCCTTGTTGCAACATTCTTAAAAGTACTCGGCGCCAACAACGCCATCGGTATCTCCGGTGCCATTGCACTGATCGTGGCACTGCTGCTTTTCAAGACCAGACCTTCCTACGCAGTGACCGACGGAACCCGTCTGGTAGACAATGTCGGCGTAACCGGCATTCTGCCTCAGGTTCTCGCTGCCCTCGGCTCCCTGTTCACGGCAGCCGGTGTCGGTGACGTCATCGCACACGGTGTCAGCGCCGTGATCCCGGCCAATAACCTGTTTGCCGCAACCGCCGTATACTGCATCGCCATGGCTCTCTTCACCATGATCATGGGCAACGGCTTCGCTGCTTTCTCTGTCATCACCGTCGGCATCGGTATCCCGTTTCTGATCGCCCAGGGTGCAAACCCGGTTGTTGTCGGTACACTTGGACTGACTGCAGGCTACTGCGGAACCCTTATGACGCCGATGGCTGCAAACTTCAACATTGTCCCGGTGGCACTTCTGGAGACCAAAAGCAAATACGCTGTCATCAAATCCCAGCTTCCGGTGGCACTCACCATGCTAGTGATCCACATTTTGTTGATGTATTTCCTGGCATTTTAGTTTCCCGGCATTCCGATATCACTCATCAAATTTCTTTTTGGGAAAGACTGGCCTGACATTCTTTTCCATCAGACAAATACAAACGAAAGCGAGGTTTTTCTCATGAAACTTCTTTTAACCGCATTTGACCCATTCGGTGGAGACAAAGTCAACCCGGCACTGGAAGCTGTAAAACTGGTATCTTCCCAGGTCGACAGCGTGGAAATCGTAAAAGTAGAAGTACCTACCGTATTCCGCAAATCCATCGCAACTGTTGCTGCTGCCATTGAAAAAGAAAAGCCGGATGCCGTCCTGTGTATCGGTCAGGCAGGCGGCCGCTACGACATCACCCCGGAACGCGTAGCCATCAACTTAGATGACGCCCGCATCCAGGATAACGAAGGGAACCAGCCGATTGATCTGCCGATCTATGAAGACGGTGCTCCGGCATATTTTTCTGACCTGCCGATCAAAGCCATGGTCCAGAACATCCGCGAAGCAGGTCTTCCGGCCAGTGTCTCCAATACTGCAGGTACCTTTGTCTGCAACCATTTAATGTACGGTGTGCTCTACACCCTGGCGAAAAACTATCCAGGTGTGCGCGGCGGTTTCATGCATGTTCCATTCATTCCAGAACAGGTTGTTGGAAGACCTGCACCGGCTCCATCCATGAACCTGCACGATATCGCCCGCGGCATCGAAGCTGCGATCCAGGCAATTGGAAGCTATGAAAACGATATCCGGACTGCGGAAGGACAGACACACTAACTTTCTTCACACAGTCCGGATATAGGGGGATTCTATCAAATTATAGTAACAACTTATTTTTTCTCAGCCAGCTTGCGCACAACTTCATCGCCAACCTGGTTTGTCTTAGCGGTTCCGCCCAAATCCGGGGTGAGGACCGCTTTTTCTACGAGCATTTCCTCAATGATATCGATCAGGCGTGCTGCCCATTCCGGATGTCCGAAGAAATCCAGCATCTGGCTTGCAGACCATACGGTTGCCAGCGGGTTTGCCTTACCCTGACCTGCAATATCCGGTGCAGAACCATGGATCGGCTCAAACATGGACGGGAACTTGCGCTCCGGGTTTAAGTTCGCACCTGCAGCCAGTCCCATACCGCCGGAAATCGCAGCACCAAGGTCGGTCAGGATGTCACCAAACAGGTTGGACGTAACTACGATCTGGAAACGTTTCGGATCTTTTACCATGAACATGCTTGCCGCATCTACCAGAAGGGAATGGGTTTCCACATCCGGATATTCCTCACCAACCTCTTTAAAGATCTGATCCCAGAATACCATGGAATAATTTAATGCATTTCCTTTGCTGATACTGGTCAGGGTCTTTTTCTCTTTTCTTGCAAGCTCATATGCATAGCGGATGATACGCTCACAGCCGACACGGGAGAAGACGCCATCCTGGATCACAACTTCATTTGGTTTGCCCGGGAACAGCCAGCTTCCGCTTCCTGCATACTCGCCCTCACTGTTTTCACGGACAAACATCATATCGATATCTTCACGCTTTACATCTTTTAACGGACACGGAGCACCCTTTAAGAGTTTTACCGGTCTTAAGTTTACATACTGGTCGAATTTCTTGCGGATGATCAGCAGCAGATCCCAAAGAGAAATATGATCCGGCACGCCCGGATAGCCAACTGCGCCAAGGAAGATCGCATCGAATTTTGACAGCTGCTCAATGCCATCTTCTGCCATCATGCGTCCATTCTTTAAATAATACTCACAGCCCCACGGAAAATCCGTAAAGTCAAACTGAAACGTTCCATCCAGTTCAGCGACTTTCTCCAACACCTTTTTGCCCTCTGCAAGGACCTCCGGACCAATGCCATCTCCGGCGATGACCGCTACTTTGTGTGTTACCATAATGAATACCTCCTCATAAACCTTTCAATGAATTGTTTTCGCAACATCTACTATTATGATAACAGTTTGATTGATTTTCGCAAACGGTGTTAAATTAGGCTGACTAACTTTTACTTATGGATCTGTTTCACATACTCCCTGGTAACTTCAATAAACTTCTTTGCCGCAGAGAACTGGAATACGTCCTTTTTCCAGTACAGGGCAATTGTGTAGACCTGGTCCCCCGGAACGGAAAAGCCAACCAGCTTTTCATCCTCCGCTATGATGTCCGTCGTCAAAAAGCCTGCCGCTACACCATCCCGGATAAAACGCAGCACCGTGTATGCCTGATTGGTATTATGAATAATATGAAGCGGAATGTTCTGCTCTTCAAACAACTTTTTCAGCCGCTGCGTCTGATAAAACTGATCGGTCAGCATAACCAACGGTTCTCTGCCAATCATCTCACAGGTCACTTCTTTTTCTTTCGCCAGCGGATGATCCCGGTTTACGCAAAACATCAGCCGCGACTCCCGGATATTTAAACTTTCACAATCCGCTCCTGCCACCATTTCCCCGGTTCCGCAGCAGACCAGATCCACTTTTCCCTGCTCCAGAAGCTGAAACAGCGCATCCACTGTATCTTCCACAGAAAAAATTTCTATTTCCGGATACTGCTGGCGGAACATCCGCCGCAGTTTCGGGTATACGGCATTTCCAAACATGGTCGCAAGACCGATCCGCACAAATTCCCGTCCCTCAGAAAGCGTTTTCACCGCTGATTCCATCGCCTCATACTGGCGCTGCATTTTTTTCGCTTCCCGCAAAAACAGGACACCGGCATCCGTAATATACAGGCTGTTATTGCGACGTTCAAACAATGTCACCTTGCATTCCCGCTCCAGTTCTTTCATCGCAGAAGAAATGCCGGGCTGGGAAATATGCATTTCTTCGGCTGCTTTGGTAAAACTCTTGTATTTGCACACGGTTATAAAATATTGAATCTGCTGTAATGTCATCATGGCATTTTGGCCTCTTCTTTCGTTATTTTTGTTACTGTTTACGCACAAAGCCGGTAACTTATTTTCTTTTATTATTTCATATTTGGTTTTCTCATGCAAGTCTGGACTAGACTGATTACCCGCAATGTTCCGCGCAAAAATGGTCCGGATCACTGACATAACAGTGTTCCGAACCATTTTATAAATCAGGTACTACCAGTGCAACGGATTGCCCGGATGTTTCCTATTATAATAAGTAAAATATGCAATGATGTAAACAAGTCCAACAATACCGATACATCCGATCACAAAATATCCTGCCTTATACGTTCCAAAAGCAGTCGCAAGTGCAGCCAGTCCGGTATTGGTCGCCATCAGGCTGATATCTCCACCGATGGACTTTGTAGCAGTCGCAGATGCCTTATACTACGGTTCGACCGCCCGGATCACGACTGCCTGAAGTACCGGAATACAGCCTCCGAAAGAAAAACCATAGATGACCGCTGCAAGGATCAGCGAAGAAACCGGACGCATGATAAGCCCCGTCAGACCAGTCATGCTCATGGCTCCTGCAACAGCCACTTTTTCATAGCCAAGTCCAACGCCATAGCTGACAAACAGTGTTGCAAGAAACTGGTACGTCAGGCACCCCAGCGTGTAACATACAACCAGTACCAGAAACGGAATGCTAAAAATCGATTTGTTTTCTGTTGCTGTTTCCATAAGATCCCCTTTTTCTTAGAGAAAAAGGCTTTCAGTTAACAAACCGAAAGCCTTCTTTTCCTGTCTTATTTTGTTTTCTACATCATTTCGTTTTCTGCATCATTCCAATTTTTTCATCACAACAGGTTTCTGCTCTCACAGAATGCCATGATATGTCTTACGACTTCATCCCGGTGCTCCAAAAGAACATTGTGGGTACCATCTTCGAAAATTACCATCTCGCTGTTTTTCACTGCCTTACAGGAGCGCACCATATTGTCGATGGTGCTGATCGGATCCTGCATACCGCCAATGATAATGGTCGGAACCGTGATCTTTTTCAGTTCTTCGATGAGCGCTTCCTCCGTCGGACAGTCAGAAAACGGTTTCTTCGGATCCAGCTGTGCGGTCTCCGGGCTCATATTTACCCAGAACTCCATCATTTCCTCGATCGCTGCCTCAATTTTTTCCGGTGCAGCCAGACCGCGCTCTGCCAGTTCCCGAAGCGGTTTTGCCTGGCGGTTTACCTTTGCCGTTGCATACTCTTTCCAGTAAACCGGATCTTTGGATGCGTTAATGGTCATCATGCGGGCTTCTCCGGTCTCATGTCCATCCTTGCTGTGCGGTCCCGGAACTCCGGCAAAGAAACCTCTCATACGCTCCGGGTGGCGTCTTGCAATGTGCCAGCCAATTCCGGATCCATGGGAAATACCGCCATAGAAGAATTTGTCAATGCCAAGGGCATCTGCAAAGTCACAGGCATCCTGAGCCCATACGTCATACCAGGAACCGCCGAAGTCTTTTGTTGCTTCTGACGCGGAAAGTCCATATCCGCGAATCTGGATCTGGAATACATGAAATCCGTACTTTTCAGCCAGATCAATGGTATAGGCAACCTTGCTGTTATGATACTGCTGACAGCTCAACAGATACCGATCTCCGCTTCCAAATTCATTATAGCCGAGCGTCACACCGCTCTTTAAGGTAATACTTTTCTGCATCATGTTTTCTCGTCTCCTTTATTCTGCCGCACTACACTTTTGCACGTTTCATTTTTGCCTTGATCTTATCTCCATACAGGTTATACAACAGACTGACGACAGCCAGAATAATAAACAGGCAGGAGATCGGTCTGGTGAAGAAATCCCAGAATCCGTTGTATCCGTTTACCAGTCCCTGTCTTAACTTGGTTTCCATGGAAGCCGCCAGACAGTAAGTCAGCATGAATGGTGCATCCGGGATCTCAAAATAGCGCATTGCCATGCCAAGCAGGCAGAAGCACAGGCAGATCACCACGCCAGACAGGTTGCCCTGACTGATAAATGCGCCCAAAAATGCAACGACAATGATAGCCGGATATAAGAAATGGGACGGTACCTTTAACAGAAGCGGGAATAACGGCATACCAACTGTCTGTGCAACCAGTACCGCTACTGCTGCAAAAATACATGCGATGTAAAGCAGATATACTACATCCGGATGATCACGCATCAGGGTCGGACCGCAGGAAATTCCATGAATGGATAATGCAGTAATCATATAGATCAGCGCCGGAGATCCTGGAATACCCATGGAGATCATTGGGATTAACGCACCGCCGATAACTGCATTGTTTGTGGTCTCACAGGCAATGATTCCGGCCGGTTCTCCGGTTACTCCATCGTTAAAGGTTTCCGGATGTGAAGAACGATTTTTCTCGTTTGCATAACAGATCATGGATGCAACACCACCGCCCAGTGCAGGAAGGAATCCGGTAAAAATACCAACCAGGAAAGAACGGAGAATATTTCCCTTGTTTTCACCCAGATCTTTTTTGGGGAATTTGTACTTTGAAACTTTTCCCGCAATGGAGGCATCGATTTGTTTATCGAATGCATATGCCTCGATGATCATGCGACCTGCAATAATTCCAAGCATTGCCACGATCATGCCGACACCACCCATCAGATAGGTACTTCCGAACGTAAATCGTTTCGCTCCATCAATCGGAGAAGAGCCAACACAGGAAATGATCAGCGCCAGTGCAACCGATACAAAACCTTTCATCAGGTTGTCCTTGGAAAGTGCTACAACCATGGTAACTGCCAAAAGAAGCAGGCTGAAGTACTCCCATGGCCCCATCTTGCAGGCAACCATGGATAATGGAAGACATGCAAACATGGCAATGAGCAGTCCCGGAAGCGTTCCGATAAAGTTACAGGTTACCGCGATACTCAACGCCCGCACAGCCTGTCCCTTCTTCGCCATCGGGTAACCTTCCCAGGCAGTCGGGATGGAAGCACCGGTTCCCGGAATACCAAGAAGGATTGCGCCGATACATCCGCCGGATGTGGATCCAATATAAAGGCTCGCCAGAAGTGCCAGCGCCAGTCCGGGATCCATCTTATAAGTCAAAGGCAGAATGATAACCGATGCGGTACCGCCGGAAAGTCCGGGAATCGCACCAAGGATCATGCCCAGTACACCGCCGCCGATGATATACAGCATACCGGTCGGTGTGAAAATACTGCCAAATGCAGCTAATAATGGTGTCCAGTCCACAGCAACTCCCCCTTCCTAAATGCCTAAGATTCCCATGGGTACCCGGATCTGGAACAGATATACATAACATCCGTAAAATACCGCACCAAATATCACCCCATAGAGCAGTGCCTTCCACCAGGCAATCTTTCCTTTACAGAACAGCATGGTCATCGCAAAGATCGCGATTGGTGCCGCAAACTTCAGTCCCAGGAAATATAATCCGGCCAGATAGATCACATAACATCCAAACATCATCATAGCCCGTTTAAACTGTCCCAGTGTCATATACTTCTTATCTTCTGATTCCAGCTTATGAACCAGAAAATACACTCCGCAGATTGCAAAGATTCCCGCGGCAATCAATGGGAAGGTTCTGGGACCTATGATTGCAAATTCTTCTCTTCGGATTTTAATCTGGCTTGTCTCATAGACAATAAATGCCGCGAGAAGAAGGCATATGATTCCCAATTGCCGGTCTTTCCTTAATTTCATTCCGCCACTGCCCTCCAATTTCAAAAGTTTTTCCGATTACTTCGTTAAAACAGCACCAATCTTGTCATACTCATCATCGATAATCTTCCAGCACTCATCAATGCTTAACGGCTCCAGAGTCTGATCCTGGCTTGCCATATGCTCTTTTAAGATCTTGCCCTCTTCGCTCGGGTTGTCGCTTAATACATCCTCGATGGCTGCGTTCCACTTCTGGTTGATTGCCTGAGCCAGATTTTCATCAATATCATTTTTGCAAACCAAGAACATAACCGACGGTACCACACAGTCAGACATATCCAGATCTTTGTAAGTCGGAACATCCTTTAATTCGTCTCTGGTAGACGGCTCATTGCTTAATGCAGCAAGTGGGGTTAGATAATCTGCATATTCAATGGTATTATTCTGGTTCCAGCAAACAACATCTACAATACCGCCCATCAGGTTCGGCTTGGAATCATTTCCTTCTGAAATCGTCATCTTAACATCCAACCCGAAATGATCTACAAATAACTGGCTATAAACCTCTCCTAAGGTATCCGGTGCATAAGCAAAACGTACTTCCCCCGGATGCGCCTTGCAATACTCTACCAGGCTATCTACACTGTCAACATCCGGTAAAGTCGATTTGGAAACGCTTAAGAAGTTTGGTGCTCCGTTGGAAGGAACCATACCAAGTACCTGGAAATCGTTTTTCAGAGAATGGTCAAAACTTCCAAGCACATCACCAATGACCATCTCACTGCCGGACACGTAGAACGTATAGCCATCTCCGCCTGCCTCATAAGTCTTATCTATACAAACTGCACCACCAGAAGTTGGATCAGAAAGGAGCAGATTGGTTCCTCCATCTTTAAATACAACATCAATCAAATACTGCTGTGCCAGAGTTGTAGGTGCACCTGCATTATTTCTGGTATAGAACGTAATCTCCTTATCCGTAAATGGCCATGCCGGAAGCTCTGCTGCTGCCTCTGTACTCTCTGCTTTTTCTGCTTTTTCTCCTTTTCCGCTATCTGCAGCTGCTGCCTGCGTTTCCTTTGGTGCATCTGCCGGAGCGGCTGTCTTGCCTCCGCATGCACTCATCATCACCATTGCCATTGCAACTGCGAGTCCTGCTGTCAAACGTTTTTTCATAGTACCTTCTCTCCTTTTACTTTAAATATTTTCGTTCCTCAAAAAGAGGATAAAACTGCTCCAATGCCTTTAACCTTACCCCCTCCGAAACGTAAGGTTCTTTTTCCACCACCATGGTGCGACGTTTTTCCCGGTCATAAGTCAGCCACTGCGGCATGTCCGTGTAGCCCGGGCGTCCGTATCGCACAAAATTCAGCCAGGTCTGGCGGATACGGCGTGCCGTGTCTTCGTCTGCCAGTTCCTGATCTCCCCTGCCAAAAATCATCTCATACTCATTTCCATGATGGGCACGGATCTGATTTTCTTTCCGCAGCAGCGTATGGAACATGTATACATTCGAATGATACGACATTGCCTCAGCCACCAGGTTTGCCGGAACCCTCAGCCACAGGTCATTCTTAATATCCATATAAATTTCTTCCAACGGCTTTTCCGGTTCCTGTCCATGCAGGAAGCGGATTGTTTCTTCCATATCCGGCACTTTTTTTCCGCACTGGTTCTGCAGGAATTTTCGTTTTTCCTCCATGTTTTTATCCCGGAACTGCTGGTCATATTCGCCGCAGCAGGTACCGATCATGGCAGTGATTCCTGCCGCATTTCCCTGGACCAGTTTCTCAAAACTGTGCTTTGGAATCACGATATCATCTTCCACAACCGAAAATGCTTTCCGGTCTTCATCGAAAAAGTCAGATTGCTGAAGTTTGATCTGGGCATCCAGAATCTGTTCTGCCGGGATTTTTAAAAGTTCCTCTAAGGAAGGATTCCCTAAAATATCCAAAAATACCTTTGCCGCACCGAGGCTGTTTTCCCAGGAAGTAATACCAATATCCACAGCGAACGAGCTGTGCATGATTGCTTTCTTAAAATAACGCTCCGGCTCTTTCATAAGAAGCTGGGCGGAAATATTGCTCGATCCTGCCGAATGTCCAAATACCGTAACATTGTCCGGGTTTCCTCCAAACGCTGAAATGTTTTCCCGTACCCACTTTAATGCAGCCTGCAGATCCAGGCGCGCCAGATTGTTGCTGTAACGGTATTCCCCGGTCTTGTCAATTTCCGAAAGATTCAGACTTCCAAATACACCAAGCCGGTAATTGATGGTTACCAGGATCAGATCCGGATTTTCCCCGATCATCCGGTCTCCATGGAACATCTCGCGGCTCGCTCCGCCTTTGATGTAAGCGCCCCCGTAAACCCAGACCAGAACCGGCTTGTTCGTGCGAACCAGATCCGATGTGTAAACATTTAAATACAAACAATCTTCGCTCTGTTCCAATCCGGCATAACGTTCATCGTAAATCTGCACCGGAATCGGTCGAAAAGTGCCTGCATCAAAATGCTGCTTACTGTTTTCACATTCGATGGGTTCCCGCCAGCGCAGTTTTCCAACCGGCGGTTTTGCAAACGGGATTCCCTTAAAAGCAAGAACACCATTCGGTTCACTGACACCCGTAAAGATTCCTTTTTTGGTTGTAACCTCAGGTCTCACGTATTCCCCCTCTTTCTCTATTCATTTTTCACAAATCAACTGTTTATTTTCGTTTCGTTCTATGCACAATATACAACGCATCTTTTGTTTTGTCAATATGCGCGTATCGATATTTTATGTGCTATATATTTATTAAAATACATTGGTGTATTAATATTAATACGTTTGTTTTTTGAAATGGACGTATTTTTGTCTGTTACACAAAAATACGTCCAAACATTCGGAATTTTCAAGATTTAATTTTTTACGATTATTTTTTTCATATAAACACTTTCTCCTGCTTCATTTCTACTGAACTTTGAAAAGAATTCATCGTAAAAGAACCAGGAGTCCTGTGGAATGCTGGTGTGCGGTTTATATTGGACTGTTGTAAATCGTACAAACGGAACTCCGACCGGGTCGAGATATACTTTATTCCAGTATAATCCATCGGTATAATCGCAGCTGTCATCCCAGGCAGAAGTTTCATTGCGCTCTGTCCAGTATTCGATATTTAATCTCGCTTTTTCGTTGGTAGCAAAATCTCCTCCGCCGCGGTCATTTTCCCCAAGAATGATCCAGATTGGCATCTTATAACCTTCAACTACGCCTGGAGAATCATAATATCCGAAGAAACCTCCCTTCAGCACACCACCGGTCGCTGCACCTGCCGCAAATATTTCCGGCATGGTCAGTAGTACTCTCTGGCACATGCATGCCCCCATAGAATGTCCTGTCGCATAAATTCGGGAAGCATCTATTGCATAGCGCCCTTCAATATTTTCAATTACAGTACGGACAAAAGTCACATCATCCTCAATATCCTGTGCTCCGCAGGCATTCCATGCCGGATGGGGCACTGCATTTTTTTCCGCCCGACGACGCAACGCACCTGTTGGAAATACGACTGCAAAATTTCTGCATTCCGCCACTTTGATCCATTCTGTGCGATACATAGCTGTAAAACCATTGTTATCACCCCCATGAAAACAAACTACAAGCGGAATTTTTTGATCTGGATTTCTTTTTGCTGCTGTCGGAATATACTCATACCATTCTCTGCAATAACCTCCAAGATCAATGGTTTGCCGTTGTGCATGCCAGTCTTCTGCTGTGCGGTACGGACGAAGGTCACCATTGTAGATAGCTACAGTCCGGATTGTTCTGGAAAGAAATGACTCCCAGATTCGGGACGTACACTCCGGTGTTTCAAAACTTCTTCCAACATCTACCGTCACATACAAATCTGCTCCGGTCTGCTCATTGATCAATGAATTCAGCGTATTCGCTGCCGGATGATAATGAATCGTAGTTTCATCGATGTATTCTTCCGTTCCAATCTGGTTTGCCTCTTTCCAGTAATGAACTACCTGTTCCTGCGTTTTTGTCATCTCATCGGTCCATAACCAGAGTGGCATCGGAACCTGATTTTTTTTCACGAAGGATACATCAGATTCCTGACTTCCTATTTCCACCAGATATTCCTGATCTAATCCGAAATTTTGGAAACAGACAGCACCAGCCCAGAGCTGCGGTCTGTTAACAATTTCTTTTTGCACGACCAGGCTTCCAGTTCCGTATCCAACCAGATAACAGACTGCCTTATTGATCGTATAATATTTCTGATCTCTTCTCTCCTCAAAGAATTTATGGTAATACGCTTCCCCCTGGTTTCCTTTCGCAAGCAAAAGAATCACCGAATCTTTCTCTGCAATATCCAGCCATCCAGTCTTCTTCAAACATTCATCCACCGAACTTTCCCGATCCATCACAATCAGTACAGCACGATCAGAATGATATGCTTTCTGCGGAATGTAAACATAATATTGTTCCGTATTCTCTCCATTCGGAATACTGCGCTGATACAAACCCTGGAAAAGGATTCTGTATGGATCCTGTTTATCAATCAGCTCATAGGCTCCGGACAGATCATCCGGAAATTTTTTTATCTCCATTGTTGTCAAGCCTCCTCATTTCGTTCATATCATTGATTCCAGGAACTTCTTATTTATACCAATCCAAGATGAATGCAAAGTGGGAACCAGATCAAAAAGGATACTAAAAATACCATGGAAGGAATCAAAGCACCAAGGAAGTATTCTTTCATCTTAAAATTTCCGACCGTAAACGCATACAGCTGTGTAGAAGATGCCATTGGTGTTAAAGTAGATAAAGAAGAGCCATAGTGTGCTGCTAAAAGGGTAAGTCTCGGATCAACTCCCAAAGCCATGCCAATTGCAACAGACAATGGGCGGAATACAGCACCAACTGTACGGTTACTGCAAAACTGCGTAATCACAAAGGTTACTACAAAAATTAATGCAGTTACAAGAATTGGATTACTTACACTGCCAAGTACAGAAGAAGACCAGTCTGCAATCAGATCATTAATTCCTGCATTTGTCATGGCCTGACCAAGACATACCGTACCTCCATAAACAAACAGAGTATCCCAATGAACTGCCTTTAACGCTTCTTTATAAGTAACCACCTTAGTAAGAAGTCCTACCAGAATGCAGCAGCCTGCAATCATATAGACATCAATATCAAAGACTGCAGATCCTACAATAATGAATACCGCACCACCGAAGAACAAAAACATTCCAAGTTTATCCTGAAATGGAGTCAGCTGACGTTTTTTCTTTTCATCCTTGCTTCCTTTACTTTCCAACGCAGATTCATTGATTTCTGTGTTTCCCTCTTTGCAGTACAGCTTATATCCTACAAAATAAATAAACGCAAAATAAATCAAAAATGTAGGTACTTTTGCAATAAACGGATCCATCATGCGGAAGCGCTGCGTTGCACCTGCAGCCTCCAAAAATCCGTTAAACGTGAGGTATGCTGTCAGAGCACCACCTACCGGTAATACGTTATTACTGGTATTTGCTACATCCGTACAAGCTTTAATCGTATTTTTAACCGGAAGATTTACATCTTTTGCCACCGCAATTACAATTGGAAGCATAATAGCCATTGCACTGGACGGGTTTGTAAATGTAGACAAGACCATGCTCATCAGCATGGAGGCCAGAAGGACATGTTTTTTACCATTTTTACTGGAAGCAATTTTGGTAGAAACAAATACCCGTAATCGTTCCAGAAAAGAAGTCTGTCCTAAGATTCCTCCAAGAATAAACAATGTGAACAGCGAAACCGTTGTGGAACTGGAGAATCCTTCAAACGCTTCCTTAAAGGAAAGCACACCCGTCATTTGCAGAAACATCGGAACAAACAATGCACTTGCCGCAATCGGTATGACATTCGAAAAGAATGCGATGATCATAACAACCGTTATGATTAAAACAATAAGTGCCTGTGACATAGAAAAGCCCCCTCTTCTTGTGTATTTTTATACTATAACTATACTTTTCCTTGCACTTTTTGTCTATTTTCCATATAATAAGGGTGTCATAAGCAAACGTTAAGGGTATTTCGATGATTGGAGATGTTACGAATGAAAATCAGTGATATGGATGCCATACTCAAAGTCATCCAGCTAAATGGACTTGCACCAGCGGCCGATGCGCTATTTCTTACACAGCCTGCACTCAGCCAAATCATCCGGCGGGTAGAATCCGAACTTCATACTACACTTTTTATCCGCCGTCCTGGAAAATCCTTTGAACTTACAGAAAGCGGAATGCAGTTTGCTGAAACAGCCCAGCAAATATGCGATACCTATCAGGAATATTTGAAGACTCTTGAGCCAAATACGTCACCTCTTCGTATTGGAATTTCTTCGCATTACGGGAATCAGATCGTGCGTGCATTTTCTGACTCTGATCCTGATTTTTCAGAAGCCTCCTATGATTTTGTTGAAATCAATTCCAATAAAGAACGGGAACTCGCCGTACAAAACCATACTCTGGATCTTGCCACACTCCGGCTGCCGACACTCACAAGCGGACTAACCTGCAAAATTGTGTATCGTGAAAAGCTCGGCATCTGGCTGCGGAAAGGTTCACCCGCAGAAGCACTGGCTCAAACAGTTCCCGGAGAAAAATACCGTGTACTTCCAATTTCCGCATTGAATCAGGAACCTATGGCGCTGCCATCAGCCAGCAGCCGCATGCATGCTTGTATTGAACGGATTTTAAAACGTTATCAGATTACCCCATCCTCTACCTGTTCTTTTTCCAACATGTCCTATATCATGCTGATGGCTGAACAGGGGAAGTACAATACCATCAGTCGGGCTCCAAAACCAAATCAGAATGATGAACGTTTTTTTCTCATGACACCATGTGAAGAAACCTATGATCTTGCGATCGTTTATCATCCAAAATCCAAGAGGCTTCGTGATATCGAAAAGGTGTATCATATGCTTCTTTCATATTACAGTTCCATGACTTGACTTTCCAACATTTGTGTCCTAATATGAATACACTTATACATTTCAAAGGAGTTAATCCCATGCAAAAAAAAGAATCCAATTCCTCCCAGCAGTCCATCGAACGTGCTTTGAAACTGCTGAACATTATGGCAGATAACCGGACTGCGCTCACCGTCACCGAGATCAGCCGCCTGCTCAATATATCCAGAAGTACCGCCTATGCCATGTTAAACGTCATGACGGAAATGAACTATCTCTCCCGCGATCCGGAAACCGGAAAATATTTTCTGGGTTATCAGGTATTCATTCTCGGTTCGCGTGCCAGAATCCGCTACAGCCACCTGCTCGCCTGCGATACCTTACTGGTCAACATTCTTCCGCAGATCAGCGTTCCATTTAATACCATCAACATCATGGTGTTGGAACAGGACTATAAAGTACTGCGTTTCATTACCAAATGGCCATCCCTGCTTGCCAGCTCCAGCAACCAGTTTTCCCAGCAGCGTGTCCATCCCTGCTATTGCACTGCTTCCGGCCGGATTCTTATCTCTGAATTTCCGGAAGAAGAGCAGAGAAAGATTCTGGAGTCCCAGAATCTTTATGCGTACACTTCCTCTACCGTTACCGATATAGATCAGTTAACGGACATCTTAAAAAAGATTCCCAAACAAGGTTACACCGTAGAGGTAGAAGAATACGCAAACTTCGAAATCAATGCCGCTGCCCCGATCCGCGATTACTCTGGTAAAATTGTTGCTGCTGTCAATATCTGCGCATCCAAGCTTGTTTACCAGAACCGTACCCAGGAATATACCCAGCTTTTACTTGCGCTCAGCCAGGAGATGTCTTCCCTGCTGGGATATCAGGGGCATATGGCTTAAAACCGCGGCATATTCTATTATCTAATAAACATCTGCTGTCTCGCAGATACAAAAATGGAGCTGGTAAGCTGCCTTTCGGCAGCTTACCAGCCCCTGTTAGATTAACACGATTATGATTTTATTTCGATCAGGTTATCGGTGCCGGGTTGAAGATGCACATGTCGTTGTGGAATCCGTACTGATCGCTGTACGGCTGCTTGATTCCGCTTGCCACATCCAGGATCATGTCAAAGATCTGCTGTCCGACATCTGCGATGGTCTTTTCACCGGTAGCTACGTCACCTGCAGAGATATCGATTAAGTCGAACCAGTGGTTCTTCAACTCGTTACGGCTGCAGACTTTGATAACCGGGCTGATATCCAGACCATACGGGGTTCCGCGTCCGGTCATGAATACCTGAAGGCCGATACCACTTGCAACCTGGCTCGGTCCGCAGACAATGTCGCTGGCCGGGGTTGCTGCATAGATCAGACCGTGCTTGGTCGGCTTCTGAGCCGGGGAAAGTACTTCCACGATCTGGCTGGTACCGCTCTTTGCGATACTTCCCATTGCTTTCTCTACGATGTTTGCAAGTCCGCCTGCCTTATTACCAGGAGTCGGGTTTGCATCACGGCCTACGCCGCCTTCTGCAAGGTACTTGTCGTACCATTTCATCTCTTCTGCCAGACGGTCACGGGTGTGGGCATCCGGGCAGCGCGCTGCCAGCATATGTACGCCGTCACGAACCTCGGTAACCTCACTGAACATAACGGTAGCACCGCCGCGAACCAGCATATCTGCTGCGTAGCCGGCACTCGGGTTCGCAGAGATACCGGAGAATGCGTCGCTTCCGCCGCACTGCATACCGATTAACAGATCGCTCAGCGGCAGTTCTTCACGGGTTCTCTTGTTCAGCTTCTGCAGTTTCTTCTCTGCCATTTCCAGGATTGCGTTCATCATAGCATCATGACCTGCATAGTCCTGAAGAGTCAGAACGTTCTCCGGGGTGATGTCCTCCGGCGGAAGTACGCGGTCATAGGTCAGCTTCTCACAGCCAAGGCCTACTACCATGATCTCACCGCCAAAGTTCGGATGACGGATGACATTGGTGATCGCACGGATCGGGATATAAGCTAACGGTGCATTGATTGCAACACCACAGCCATACGGATGGGTCACTGCTACAACACCATCTACATTCGGATACTTCGGGAGCAGTTCTTTTTTGATACGCTCTACTGCTACCTTTACTACGCCAGCCGCACACTGAACAGTAGTTACGATACCCAGAAGGTTTCTCGTACCTGCCGGACCCTCGGCGTTACGGTAACCCATCCAGGTGGTTCTGGTCGGCATCGGAAGTTCCTCCATCGGAACCAGATTGGTGCCGTACTCCATATCGTCTACAGACGGGCTCTGCGGGAGATCCAGCATATGCTCATTGATCCAGTCGCCTTTCTTGATATCGTTGATTGCATAGCCGAGAACCACACCATAACGGATGATCTCGCCGCCTGCCGGGATATCGCACAGGGCAATCTTATGAGCCTGCGGAATGTCCTGATTGGTCACAAGACCTTCCATAACTTCTGTTCCAGCCTTCAGATCCTGAACGGCTACAACGACGTTATCCTGGTCTTTGATCTTGACATACAAACGTGCCATACATTTCCTCCTTCTTCGTTTCACACTGCCGCACGGTGCACAATTCGTATTTTCTGTCATGATTTTCATTCATGATTCCGATTTTTCCATCACGCATCCATGCTTTGCAGCACTTTAACTCCTTGTTGATAATCCCATTATAATGCAGGAAATGTTATAAGTAAAATTAATTCTTTTTTTCAAAAACTTAGTTTTTGTAAGTTTTTGTTTTTCCTTATTCGTACAGGTTCAGCACAATTTTTGTGGACTCGTCTTTCGCTGTTCCGGTCCGTTTATCGACCTCAAATGTCTTCAATGTGCTTCCAATTTCGTCCGGGCGGTCTTCCTCCTGCAGCACGACGGTATATCGGTACTGGCTGGAACTGTCGACTCTGTAATGCAAAACGACGTCCTCCGAAATTTTCCGGTTAAACCATCCCTGCCTGTTCACTGCATTCTCAACCAGATAACAGACTGAAGTCTGATCCAGCGCCGGATGACTGTTCCAGACACCGGTCTCCGGCTCCAGATAATACCAGACGCCGTCAATCTTCTGCCAGCCTGTCGCATGACTTCCATCGTCCTCTGCGTAGGTCCAGTCCCCGTTTTCAGCCTGCTGCCACTCTGCCGCATAAGCTTTCATCTCGGTTTCCGTACCCACTGCAAAAACAACTGCACTTCCGATTGCCAGCAAACATGCTCCTGCAAAAATTCCTCTCATGGTCTTTTTCAATTCTTTCTGTTTCAATTTCATAATGATCGCCCTCTTCTTTCTCTCTGTCGTGGCCGCAATGATTTCTGGTTTCAATTCTCTTCTCAATTTCCTTCTCAATTCTGTTTCAGGTGCTGATTTCCATTTCACTTTTTATGATTTCCCAGGCATCTGACTGGATCTTTCTTCTTTCACTGTACCTGATTCTAACAGACAAATATGACCTTTCTGTGAAAGATCGCTGCATTTTTTATTTTCCGGAAAGAAAAAGAGCCTTCCCCATAAAGAGGAAAGCCCTTTCGCGTATCTATCTTCGGAAAGCGATCTTTTTCAGAAAGCAGTCGTTTCTGGATCGCCATCTTTTCGGAAACCTGGAGGATCTGCTTACTTGCAAAGTTTCTTGAATTCATCTGCCACAAACTGTACCTGGGTTCCAATGATGACCTGAACAGAGGTCTTGCTCGGACGTATCACACCTGCCACACCGGCAGATTTGATGACTTTTTCATTTACCTTTGTGTAGTCTTTGACTTCCAGGCGGAGTCTGGTAATGCAGTTGTCGATGGATGCCACATTCTCCGGACCGCCAACACCTTCCAGAACAATCTTTGCGACTTCCGTGTAGTTGTTGTTGGACAGGGTTACTTTCGCTTCCTCTGTTTCATCATCCTCACGTCCCGGAGTCTTTAAATCAAATCTAGTAATTACAAAGCGGAACACAACATAATAGAGAACACCAACCGCCAGACCAACCGGGATCAGCATCCACGGATTCTCTGCCAGCGGAGTGAAGGAGCTAAGCACCATATCAACTGCACCGCCTGAGAATGAGAAGCCTGCACGGATCGGAAGTGCAACGGTAATGCCGGCAGTGATACCTGCTAACAGCGCATGTACGACGTAAAGGCCAGGAGCCAGAAACATGAAAGAAAACTCGATCGGCTCGGTAACGCCGGTAAAGAACGAACAGAATGCTGCAGATGCAAGCAGTCCGTAAACCATTTTCTTTTTGCCCGGCTTTGCAGTCTGGTACATCGCGATACATGCTGCCGGAAGACCAAACATCATGAACGGGAAGAATCCGGTCATGTACATACCCGTCTGTCCGTAAACACCGGTGTTGCCCCAGAAATTACTTAAATCATTGATTCCGGCTACATCAAACCAGAATACGGAATTCAATGCATGATGCAGACCGAACGGAATGAGCAGGCGGTTGAGGAATGCATAAATGCCCGCGCCCAGAGCGCCCATGCCAATAAAGGCCTCACCCATGGTAACCAGTGCACCGTAAACCAGCGGCCATACAAAGAACAGAACCAGCGCTGCAACGATGGAATACAGCGCGGTGAAGATTGCAACGGCACGCTTGCCGCTGAAGAATGCCAGTGCATCCGGAAGCTTCACGTTTTTGTATTTGTTATAGCAGGTTGCACCGATCAGACCGGATACGATACCAACAAACTGGTTCACGATCTTGCCAAACGCCGGCGCTGCCTCATGCCCGGTAATACCAGCCACGGAACCGCTGCTTAAGAGCGTGGTGATCATGTACATGGAAACAAGACCTGCCAGACCGGCTGTACCGTCTGCATCATCTGCCATCCCAACTGCCACACCGATGGCAAACAGCCAGGACATGTTGTCGATCAGGGCACCGCCTGCCTTAATGAGGAACAGACCGATGGAATAGCCAAGGCCACCCGCAGTAAACCCCTGAACTTCACCTGCCATTGCCGCAGGTGCCAGAATGTATCCGATTCCCATCAGGATACCACATACCGGAAGACATGCTACCGGAAGCATCAAAGCTTTGCCCAGTCTCTGGAAAAACTTCATCATAATGTAAAACCCCTTTCTTTTTCGCCTTTCGGCTTTTTTCTTTTTGTATTTGAACCACTCCCCAATGGCTGCAAATCATCTTTTGCTTGCGAAAGCAGACAGCAATCTGCACAGCTGTATCACGTGCGCAGAATCTGAGCAATCGTATCAACCGCCGTTTTCGCTTCTTTTCCCTCCGCATGAATTTCAATCACACTGCCGGACGGCGCTTCTAATGCCATAAGCTCCAGGATACGGTCTGCACGCGCCGTTTTCTCCCCATAAATAAGCGACAAGTCCGCGTCAAGCCTGGTCGCCGCCGCCATAATGCGTGCACAATTCCGTACATGAAGTCCCTCCGGATCTTCCACCTGTACCGTTGTGTATTTCATACTAAAACAGTCTTCCTTTCGTTACCCGCATTTGTGCATGGAACATCTGATTCTTGCTTTTTATAAAGAAATAACCGGATCTCCTGCTTTTACCACCATTCCGGTGCTGCATACCATATCCGGGAAATCCGGCGTATTGCAGACGATCACAGGCGTCACCACATCATACCCGGCTGTACGGATCTGTTCCAGGTCTGCCGTGATCAGAAGATCGCCCACCTGTACCCGGTCTCCCTGCTTTACGTGCGTCTGGAAATACTGACCCTTTAACTGAACCGTATCCAGACCAATATGAACGATCAGTTCTGCACCGTTATCTGCTTTGATGCTGACTGCATGCCCTGTTTCAAACAGCACCGTTACCTCACCGGATACCGGTGCACGGAATGCTCCTTCTGACGGAATCAGTGCAACGCCTTTTCCCAGGATTCCCTGTGCAAAAGCAGGATCCGCTACTTCGCTTAACGGAATCACCTTTCCCGCTGCCGGAGATAACACCTCTGCCTGTTCTTTCTTTCCTCCAAACATCTTTTTTAATGCCTGAAACATAACAAGTCCCCCTTCTTTTTGAAACATGATCCCAGTTTTTTCTGATGAGATCACATGATTCTGTATTTCAGATTTTATCTTCGCTGCCGCTAAACCGTATCCTTCTAATATGAACAGACAAATACGAGATTTCTTCCGCTGACACCCGATGCCCATAGGTCTGCAGGATAAATTCCTGGATTTTTCTGCCGCAGGCATATTCTTCCGGATACATCTGCCGGATCATGGCATGGAATTCTTCCAGCCCGGTCCCTTCCTCCAGCGACTCTCCACTGTAGATCCGGTGCGCCAGGAAACGCAGATGGGTCACCATGCGACCATAGCTTGCTGAGTTCGGGTCCATTTCTATCTGAAAATATTCCTCTACCATCTGCAGTACATCGTGAATAATTTTCGTCATATCGATGGTGTCCCGCATCCGGGTGTTATACTCCGCATTTACACTATGAAGCGCAATGGACGCCGCCTCATCAACCGGAAATGAAATTCCCAGTCTGCGCTCGATCAGGTCAATGGCGAACATGCCAATGACATATTCCTCCCGGTAAAATGTCCGGATCTCGCCCAGCAGCGGATTGGCAAACATCATCTTTTTTTGATAGCGCTCAATGGCAAAATTGATATGATCTGTCAATGTCAGGTAAATATTATGATTTAATTTTTTGTCCATAACGCCTTTCGCGTACTGGATCACTTCGGCAGAAATCTGCAGACGCTCCGGCGGCAGCTTCTGTACCAGATTTTTGAACTGATCCATGACGTCTGGATTCTCCAGCCGGAACACTTTCTCAATCTGATCTTTTGGAATTTCCATACCGGCACGGATCTGAAATCCAATTCCGCGTCCCATCACAACAACTTCTCTGCCATTTTCCAAAGCACTGATCACATTGTTGTTGATCACTTTCTCTACTGTCATACCCATAACCCCACATAGACCAGTACACGCTCTGCCGTTCACACATGCGCGTCCAGCAACACTCCCTCTCACATTGTCCTGATCCATTTAAAATAAAAAACCAATTCTGAACAAATATCTGCATCACAAACTATCAAATACTGTTCAAAATTGGTTTTGCCTGCTTCCCAGTAACAATCCAAAATTGTTATATTCAAATCATGTTGTCTTAACTCTACCACATTATCTACAACACGTCAACATGTTTTTGTTTTTTCTTTGTCAATTTTATACAATCGGCAAAATCTCTGCCTGTGAACAATAACCGCACTCAACCCACGCCGAAATCCGTGATCTCATACAGCACCTCCACAGCCGGATCATCCAGGAGCCACCGGTATTCCTTCATAAACCATCGCACTAGTTCCTCATCCCGTCGGATCGGAGTAGTATTGTTATTGTAGACATTCACGGTGCCCAGCTTGAAATACCGTTTTAAGTACTCGATATCCCGGGCGATCATCTCTTTCGTCTGCCCTTTGATTCCTACCATCAGACAGGGCGAATCGAAGTATCGCGCCACTTCCTCCGGACCGGAAAAATCGGCATGCTTGTTCAATACTTTTTCCCGGAAATCGTGATCAAACGTCTCCACGCCGATCTTAAAGACGATCGGCACCGGCATCCGCTTTCGCATCTCATCCAGCTTATGCCGGTAAATCCAGTGCGCTTCAAAAAACAGCTTCTGGATGTTCTTTTCTTTTATTACCTGTGCAATCCGGTCTAACGTCTGCTCCGGCAGTTCAAAACAGCTCGCCGAATCAATGACCTCCAGCACACCGAATTCTCCGGTTACCAGATCCAGTACGCGGTGATTCAGCTCCACCATAGACGCTTCATCCCGGCTGTTGTCTGCGATATAATCGCAAAATGCACACTTTCCCCAGGCGCAGGGAAATCCCTGTAAAAGACAGATTTCTCTCTGGTTCTTATTGGTTATCTTACTGTATCGTTCGGTTGGAATTCCCATAACTTCCCTCTTTCACTCTTTCATTTTTATTTCGTTTCCAAAGTGTACGCAGATCCTGCGGAAGCACCTGCAGAACTGCCACAGCCAACGCAAGCGCGATCACCCGGTCCAGATAATCCGTTAAAATCTGCACTGCAAAAATGCTTCCGGTCATGCCAAGCGGAGTTTTTGCAAGTAATTGCACCAGAATGGAAGATCCGGAAGAAGTCACACCGCCAAACAATACGGCATTGATCACAGAACTTACCAGAGTTCCTGGAACTGTGATCAGAAAAGCTCCGGTCAGAATCTGGCGTTTGCGTACATTCCGCTCACTGAGCAGACTCTTCATAACCATTCCGGCGATGCCCGCCATCAGTCCGGTGATCATACCGACCGGTGCGAAATACAAAGAATAAATATCGGTTGTCATACCAAGAATGATGCCGCTTAAGAGATTCGGCAGCATGCCGCAGAGCGGTCCCATCCAGAGACCGGTTAAAATGGTTCCGATACTGTCTAAATAAATCGGCAGGCGAAGCATCAGCGCAAGCTGGCCTCCTGCCACATTGATGCACACCGCCATAGCCAGCATGCAAAGCTGTAAGGTTGTCATGTTTCTAGTTCGGTTCATGTGTGTAATCCTCTCTTTTTCTCAGAATTTTGTCTTGCCCTTCGTTATTCGATCTATTCAATCACAATGCGCTCATACCGTATTCCGCACCTGCTCATTCACGCCCACAAGCATCTCCAGCAGATCCAGCTTCTCCACCGGTATCTTCAAAATTTTTGAGAAAAACAGCTGAAAGAATTTCAGCACATTCCCCTCGGTCAACACCCGTGCATTTGCCGGTTTCCGGTAAAAATGCATGGAATCCACAACCGTCTGGCCAATCGAAATCCCGCCTGTCTCCACCGCCGTGTAGGCATCAAACCCACTGCAGATGGAACGGTCCGCAAAATACGCCACCGCCAGCGGATCATTGATCACACAGCCGATCAAATGCTCCCACTCCCAGTGGAAATCAAAATAAAATTTCGTGATCGCCTGCACAAAATTTCCCGTTTCCGCATCCAGACGCTTCATATATTCCAACAGGTTCGGCGTCAGCACAATCTTTCTTGTGACATCCAGCCCCACCATGAAAATCTTCTTTCCAAGTTCCGCCATTGTCTCATAGACCAGTGCTGCTGCATCCGGGTCAGCCCAGTAATTGTACTCTGCTACCGGGGAACAGTTTCCGTGGCTGCGAAAACTTCCGCCCATGGAAACGATCTCATCAATCATTCCAAACGCTTCCCGGTCTGTTTCGATCATCCGCGCCAGGTTCGTCATCGGTCCAAGCGCAATCACAGAACAACCGCTGCCCTCTGCCGCACAGGTACGCACCTTCTCACATAAGAAATCTACCGCCGTCTGGCTCTGTTCATACCCTTCTACTTCTGGAAGGAAACTCTCACCGAGACCATCTTCCCCGTGCGTATCCAATGCATTTACATACTCCCGTTTGAGCGGCACCGCCTCTCCGCGAAACACCGGAATCTCCAGCCGGTCCATCTGTTTCAATACTTTTTTCGCATTGCCTGCGCCCATCTCCACCGGGGAATTGCCGCAGACAATGGTGATCCCTTCCACCTGCAATTCCTCCATGGACAATGCCAGCATGATAGCCAGGCTGTCATCAATCCCGGGATCGCAGTCGATGATCACACGTCTCTTTTCTTTCTCCATTTTTTGCCCTCTTTCTTTGCAAAGACAGGGCCTGTTCCATATATTCTCTGCAAACTGCCAGAGCAGGTTTCTTTGAATTCAGGACAACAAAAAAGGTACTGTCTTTGCGTATTTTCTGAGGACCTCAGATAAACACACAAAAACAGCACCTTGTTTTTTGTCTGCCTAGTTTTTTATCCTGGGAGGTTCCCGAACCAGTCGGCAGAAAATATCTGCCATTTTGCTGCAGAAATAACTTTTAACTTTCTCCACAGCCGAGATAGTATAGCACAGAAAGGACCAGGGCGTCAAATAATCTTTTCATTTTTCCCTCGCCATGGTAAAATGTAACGAGCGCAAGAAAGCCAGGAACGTGCCTGCACGGTCCTGGCGAACGGCAAGGCAATCAAGTGACGCAAGTCACAAGATCATTCAAGAAAGGATGGAATCATTCGATGTTCAGAAGAAAAAATACAGGCGGCTACGTCTTAAAGCTCAGCCCACAGGGCCCGAAGATGCGTTTTAAATCCGAGAAAGAAGCCAATGAATACCTGGCAAAGCTGAAAGAGAAAAACGCAAAATACCGCAATAACGAAAACAACTAGCACAATTTTCGAACGTCACACAGCCATATGGGTGACATGCCTTACAGAAAAAACTGCCACTTCCCACTACTACAGGCAATGGCAGTTTTTTCTTTCATATTAAACTATCATAAAATCATCGCAAGCGCAAAGTTAAACACCGCTCCAAACACCACACTGATCGGCACTGCAACCATCAGCAGACGGTTGAACAGCATATTCCGGTCTTCTTCTTTCGGAGTGGAACCCAAAATTAGGGAACCGCCGGAAGAAAACGGGCTGATGGAACTGGACTGTGCTCCGATCACGGTGCAGGCAAACAAGGCCGGGGCGCTTAATCCTGCAGATGCCGCAAGGTTTGGAATCAGCGGGAACAAGGCCGGTGCTACGACACCAGTTGTGGAACTAAAGAAACTCATGATCGCGCCAACGATACTAAATGCGATCGGTACCAGCGGCTTCGGCACGTTCGAACCGATCCAGGTCGATAACGCATCGATCGCTCCAGCCTCCACGGCTACTGCGATCAGCATACCGGCTCCGGCGATCATCACGATGGTATTCCACGGGATTCTTGCCATGGCTTCTTTCTGCGGTGCCAGGTTTAACAAGAGTGCAATTACTGCAAAAATAATGGCTACCAGACCGACATCGACTTTGCTGCTGACATAGCTGATCATTGCATTCTGCGGCATCAGGACCTGCAGAAGCGGAAAAATCAGGACAACTACCATCATGATCATCATCAGGGAGAGGGTAATTTTCTGTTCTTTTGTAAATGCCTCCGGCTTCTGGAAAGTAACGCCTTTTCCGATGTTGCGGTTTTCTTTAAAACCGAAACGGAAGATGGTTACCAGAATCAGGGAAAACAGAACCGAGAACAGGAAAATCTTCATTTCCATGCCGAAGGTCTCGACTGCTGGCACATCCAAAGATGCCTCAAATGCTGTATCTGCCAGACCGCGGAAGATCACGCCCAGGTTGGATGTCGGAAAGTTTCCGCCAGCCAGTGCTCCGCAGTTAATGGCAACTGCACCAGTCAGCTTGTCCATTCTGGACTCATCACAGATCACCAGGGTGATCGGGGCAAGGAATGCCAGAACGGTGAAATAGGTAGCTCCCATGACGGATAAGATCACCGCTACGGCAAGCAGCGCATAAGGAAGAAGCCCCGGAAATTTGCGGCACGCATATAAGAGCGCACCTGACATTTTCTCCAGTGTTCCATTGATCGCCGCAAAATTGTAAAACAGCGAAACCGATAAAATGACAAACATGGTGCTGGTCGGCCAGTAACCAATAACCTGTTTCGGCTTTAAGCCCATCACAAAACATCCAATGATATAGGCAAATACGATACAGAAAAGTCCCGTGTTAATCTTCGTTTTGTACCCCAGAAAGATAGCCAGGGCAATCGCTAACATGATTGCTGCACTTAACATTTTCTTCTCCCCCTTTTACTCTTCGATCCCAAGAAGCCGGTATGGAATGGTTCTTGTCATGTAAGCAACCTGTTCTTCCGGAATTCCATGATCCACCAGATACTGCATATATTCTTCCAGAGCCAATTCCCAATGCGGGTTTTCCGTCTGTCCGCCATCGGTATCTACCATCACATGTTCATATCCCACTGCTTTGATGATTTCCAGATTGTCCGGCAGATTGCTCTTATACGTTCCTCCTCCCATATTCTGGGCATAGCAGCGCTCCAGGATCACATCGTAATCTTTTACCAGTCGGATCTGGTCTTCCATACTCATGTCCACAACCCACCACTCCGGATGTGTGACCACGATTTTCTTTACCCCCACTTGCTTTGCTGCCTCGATCACAACAAACGCTTCTTCCGGGGAAACGTGTGCAGTTCCAAGCACCACGTCATAATCTTTGATCAGCTGGAATACAGTAAGAAGCTCCGGGACTACCCTGCCATCGCGCACCAGTTCAATTCCATTTGCCGGATCCTGTCCCATTTTTTCCAGATGACGTTTCGCAGACTGGGTCGGAAGCCAGATTTCTTTTGCCCCCAGCTTTAATCCCTTTTCCACAGCCTCCGGATTGATTCCTCCGATCACTTTATTCATGACAACACCGCCATACATGGTAAATCCGGTGTTTTCCCCGTAAACCCGTTTCACATACTGGTTTGCCATATACGCACGGTTCACCGTAAAGCCAAGATGCGATTTGATGACAATGGCTTTCGCTCCCACGCGGATGGCCGCATCCGCCAGCTCAAAATCATCGTAAGCTCTCCATCTTAAATCCGGATTGGTGTGCACATGCATATCGCATACGCCCTGTAAGGATACTTTTCCCATTCCATACTCTCCTTTTTCTGTTTTGATTCTCATCTGCTTAAGCGTGTCTTTATTGTATTCAGTTTTTGATAGCGGGAAAAGGCAAAATATGTTATACTTGCCATCGGAAAAACCGATTGCTTGTTGAAAGGGGATTTTGTTTTGGAAATCAAAGAATGGAATTATCTGATCGCGATCGCGGAAGAAAAAAGTATTTCAAAAGCGGCTGACCGGCTCTATATGGCACAGTCCAGCCTGAGTCAGTTTTTGCAGACGATGGAAAGCAATCTGGACAGTAAACTGTTTGTCCGCACCTCCAAAGGCGTCCGGCTGACCGAAGCCGGAAATATCATGCTGAAATATGCTTACGCAACTTTATCGGAATATCACAGAACGCAAGATGAGATCCAGGATCTCAAAGAACTAAAAAGCGGAAGCGTGATCCTTGGAATCAGCGGTTTTCGCGGTTCCTATCTGCTTCCCCCGGTACTCAATGCTTTTAAACTGGATTACCCCGGAATCCGGGTTCAAATCGTGGAAAAGAACTCCATGGCACTGGAGCAGATGCTCTTAAACGGCGAGATTGATGTAGCTCTCCTGGTTCTCCCTGTCTCCGATTCCAGGCTTGACCCAACCTTTGTCATGAACGATGAAATCTGTCTGATCGCCCATGAAAACCATCCGATTATGAACGATGCAAAGCAGTTTTCCAAAGCAGACCAGACGACTTCCCGCATTCCCTGCTATGTCAATCTGACCGATGCCATCCAATACGAATTTTTCTTAAGCGGCTATGACACAATCCTTGGGCGGGAAGGACGCCGTATTTTCCATAAAAACGGACTCCAGCCCATCACCTGCAACGAATCGCTGACAGCACTGCTTGCTGCCGCGTTGGCCGCTGCCGGTCATGGGCTGGCATTTACTTACTATAGTTCCCGGCATTATTTCCGGGATGCAAAATTTTTGTCCCTCGGCTCGGACGGAGCCTCCGTAAAGCTTGCCACTGCACTTCCACCTGGGCGCTACCACTCGAAAGCGGCCCTGGCCCTGCAGGAAGTGCTTTTGAAAATTCTTGCAAACGACTAACGCTTAATATTGAACGCCTTCACACCCGGAAACTGTGCTGCCACGCCAAGCTCCTCCTCGATGCGGAGCAGCTGGTTGTATTTTGCCACACGCTCACTTCTGCTCGGTGCGCCGGTCTTGATCTGGCAGGTGTTGAGCGCTACAGCCAGATCTGCGATCGTGGTGTCCTCAGTCTCACCGGAACGATGGGATGCAATTGCAGTATAGCCTGCTTTGTGTGCCATCTTGATTGCCTCCAGAGTCTCGGATACGGTACCGATCTGGTTTAACTTGATCAGGATGGAGTTGCCGCAGCCAAGCTCAATGCCCTTTGCAAGACGCTCGGTGTTGGTTACGAATAAGTCATCACCAACCAGCTGAACCTTATCGCCAAGTTCTTTGGTCATCATCTGCCAGCCTTCCCAGTCTTCCTCATCCAGACCATCCTCGATGGAGTAGATCGGGTACTTCTCGCACAGGTTCTTCCAGTGCTCTACCAGCTCTTTGGAAGTAAACTTCTTGCCGCTCTTCGGAAGCAGATACTCGCCCTTCTTCCCGCTCTTCCACTCACTGGATGCAGCATCCATGGCCAGGACAAAATCGGTACCCGGCTTATATCCTGCCTTCTCAACTGCTTCCAGAATTACCTGGATTGCTTCCTCATCACTGCCAAGGTCCGGTGCGAAGCCGCCTTCATCACCGACGGAAGTTGCCAGTCCTCTGGATTTTAACAGGGCTGCCAGTGCATGGAACACCTCGGTACACCAGCGGAGACCTTCTTTGAAGCTCGGTGCGCCTGCCGGCATGATCATAAACTCCTGCACATCCACGGTATTGGCTGCATGCGCGCCGCCGTTTAAGATGTTCATCATCGGAAGCGGCAGACGGTTGCCGTTTGCGCCGCCGAGGAAACGGTACAGCGGCATTTCCATAGCGTTTGCTGCTGCTCTTGCGCTTGCGATAGAAACTGCCAGGATTGCATTTGCACCCAGCCTGGATTTATCTTTTGTGCCATCGGCCTGGATCATTGCCTGGTCAATCGCATAAACATTGGACGGATCCATGCCGCACAGAACATCAGAAATGACAGTATTGATGTTCTCCACTGCTTTGGAAACGCCTTTTCCGCCAAAGCGGCTCTTATCCTGATCCCGTAATTCCAGTGCCTCAAACTCGCCGGTGGATGCGCCGCTTGGTGCCGCACCTCTGCCAACGGTGCCATCCGTTAAATACACCTCTGCTTCTACGGTTGGATTTCCGCGGGAATCGATAATCTCTCTTCCAATTACTTTTTCAATTTCCAGATACATCATAAGTCATGTCCTCCTGCCTGTGCCTTATTAAGTTAGTTATTGCTAACCAACCACAGTCTACCACACGGCACTTTTTCTGTAAATCATCCTTATTGATCACGTTTTCTCAGTATCTTCAAATTTGCTGTTTTTATTCGGAAACGAAGGACGTTTTCCTATGGAAAATGATTGACAGCATTGGGATTTATGCTATGATGTTAGCTATAGCTAACTTTCTATTAAAATGTTCCAGAGGAGGAATTTATGCCACTGAATTTAGCTGAGATCAATCAGCAATATACGGTTCAAAAAATATGCGGAGATGAGGAGCAGCGCCATTATCTGGAAACTCTCGGATTTGTAGAAAATGCCGCTGTCCGCATTCTGTCTGCCTTTTTCGGCTACTATATTGTCATGATCAAGGAGAGTAAGATCGGCATCAGCGCGGATTTTGCCAAAATGATCATCATACAGGCAGAGTAATCTGCCCATCACAGCACTGCGCTCCCGAAAAGACGCAGTTGCACGATGCCTTATCCTTTTTTTCGCGCATCGCAATGTTTTTACCAAGGAGACCTACTATGAAACGAAACAAGAGCATCCTGCATCTTTGCGAGATCATCCTCGCTGTGCTCATGCTGATTCTGATTTTAAATCTTTATCTCACCAAACTTCTGGTCGATCCCGACCTTTCTTACAAAGCCATGTACCAGTCCCTGTGTATGACACTGACATTTCTGGTTCTTTGTATTGTTCTGGCCCTGATCCAGAGAGAACTTCTGGCCCGCCTGCTCAACAATGCCTACCGGGATGTAACCGGAATCCACAACAAAAAATCGCTGGAGAAAAAGCTCCAGGAACTAAACGACCGCGCCAACACGTTTGGCGTTGGCGTTATGATGTTTGACTTAAATAATTTAAAACATGTCAATGACACCTACGGACACGAAAAGGGTGATGAATTTATTCAGGCATTTGCCTACTGTCTGACCAGGATCCTGGATGAGCACAGTTTTCTTGCTCGTTACGGCGGTGACGAATTCATCATTATCCAGGAAAATACAAAACCAGAAGACTTAAAACACATGGATCTGCAGCTGAGCACGCTGGTGCAGGAGTACAACACCCGCGCAAGCCTGCCTTTAAGCTACGCAGTAGGCTATGAAGTCAGCTACCGAAACCATTATTTTATGGTGGATGACCTGATCAATGCAGCCGATAAACGCATGTATCAGGACAAATTTTATAAAAAGGATTCCAAAAACACCAGTGAAGCGCAGAGTCAAACGAAAAACAATCCGGTGATTCCGACGGTATCCTCCGAATTTCTCGCCGAGAAGATCCGGCTGTTCCAGACCCAGGCATCCGGTAACCTTCCGATTGCCTTAATTTCTACTGATATCGACAACTTCCACTTCATCAACGATAAATACGGCTATCCGCTCGGAAATGAAATTTTAAACATTGTCTACGAGGAGCTTACTGCCTCCTCGCTTTCCCTGTTCACCGCACGTTTTTTCTCCGATGTATTTATCAGCATTGCCGATGTCAGCAGGCAAACCGGTGACGCACTCCGGGAACAGATTCAGAATCTCGACCAGAAAATCTGCAGCCGTATCCGGGACACCTACCACATCAGCTTTTTCCGGACAAACTCCGGCATCTATGTAATCCCGGAAGAGGAAACCAAGCCGGAAACCATGATTTCCTGTGCCAACGTGGCAAGACGGATTGCCAAAAAACTCATCAGCCACACCTGTCTTTACTCCGATGAGATCAACCGGAAAGAAAAAATGCAGGCGGAGATCCTGCATTCTTTCCACAGTGCCCTGGAAAACCATGAATTTGAAATTTATTTTCAGCCTAAGGTCAACACCATTTCCCAGACTGTATCCAGCGCCGAAGTCCTGGTTCGCTGGATCCGGAACGGAAAGCTGCTCTGGTCTCCGGATATTTACATCCCGCTCTTTGAGCAAAACGGATTCGTGATCGATCTGGATTATTACGTTTACGAACAGACCTTTCAGTGGCTGCGCAAATATGCAGATCAGCTTCCTGAAAAATTCCGTGTATCCTTAAATGTATCTCCGGTTCATTTCGAACAGCCCCAGACCTTCATCCAGAAGATCCAGGAATTCATCGACTCTTATGGTATCGATCCATCCCTGCTCACGTTTGAGATCACGGAATCCACCTACGTCAATAACCCGCTGGCTGTCAACCAGGTGATCCGCAGTCTTCAGAACCGCAGTATCCAGATTTCCATGGATGACTTCGGCTCCGGATACTCTTCCTTAAACACGCTGAAAGATCTGCTGTTCGACGAAGTAAAAATTGACCAGATGTTCCTTGGCGACACTCTTTCCGAAAATGCCCATATCGTCCTGCAGGAGATTTTCCATATGCTCAAACGCATGAAGAAAACCATCGTCTGCGAAGGTGTGGAAACCAAAGAAATCGCAGACTTTTTACGGCAGGAAGGATGCGACGAAATCCAGGGATTTCTGTACTACCGGCCTATGTGCCATGGGGATTTTGAGAAGCTGATGAGGTGCAGGGCATAACTCTTAGTATGCTGCACGCACCGCGAAATTGTGGTTTGCGGAATCCGCATAGAAATACCGGGTGCTCTCCAATGTTCCGTCTTTCTCCAGTTTCTCCAGATTCAGTCGGATCGGGCTTCCAGGAATGTCCGGAAGCCACAGCTTTCCGCCCTTTTCTTCTGGTTTCACGGACAGACAGTCTCCGATCGGTTCGGTCATTGGCTCATGATTCTCCAGCATCTCATTTTTCTCATAAAGCGCGCCGAACGCTGCATTGATCCACACGGTTCCACCGGAAGAAAACCGCAGCCCGTTCTTCCTTGCCATATCGCGGATCACAAGCAGGTCGCTCATCCGGCTCATCCGGCCCACCAACGGCATCAGATGGTCCACACCTTTTTCTACATATGTTTCAAATGCGAAACGGTTTCGCATCGACTCACCATAACCTACCATCATGCCAACACGTTCTCTCAGTTCTTTGATCGCATTCATATCGTGAGAATGTACCGGTTCCTCATACCAGGCCGGATGATAAGGACGAATCATATCCGCAAATTTCACGGCATCTTCCAGATCCCATACCTGGTTTCCATCCACGGCAATCTCGATATCGTCTCCAACCGCTGCTCTTACCTTTTCCATGCGCCGGACATCCCGCTCCATGTTCTTTCCCCAGTCACTTCCAACCTTGAATTTGATGGTCCGGTAACCTTCTTCTACGTAGCGCACCATGTCTGCCACCAGATCCTCATCGCTGGAAAGAAGAGAACCGCCGCCTTTGTATGCTGCAGCCCAGTCTTTTTTCGCACCAAGGAAACGGTGAAGCGGCAAATTACGTCTCCGTGCCATAATCTCCAGCATAATCAGATCGAACTGTCCAAGATCGACAATCTGTCCACTCTGAAATCCAAAGTTTCTCAGTTTCCAGTAAAGGGAATGATACCATTCCTCATATGTTTTCGTCTCGCCAGTCAGGATCAGCGGAAGAATGTTCTGCACCAGGCCGGATGAACAAAACGTTCCTCCATGATAACCCTCGGAATCATAGATATCCACCCAGCCCTGAAGCGGTACAAAACTGCCAAATCCGCCGGTTGCATCCCTCCACGGCTTTTTCACCGGAATCGGACGAAAATTATGGTAAACTGCTTTTGCAAATGTAAATTTCTCGTTTTTGTCAATTGGGAACATCTCGTTTTCCTCCTTCTGATTATTTCTCTGATTTTTTCTGATTTCCCTTCTGATTTATTTTATCTGATGTTTCCTGTGCCTTTGTTGCCTCATGCAAGTGAAGTACATTCCGCAACGCTTTGTGCTTTGGATGGTCTCATTTTATCTGCTCTCTCAAATACCGTCAACTTACGCCCTGTTTCTCTCCCATTTTCGTTTCAAATTCGTTGTATATTCGGCAGTTATGTTTTATAATTGTCTTATTATGAAACACGAACTGTTCAAGGAGCATATTTATGTCTAATATTGTCTTAATCACCGCCGGTTCCTCAATCGCCCATTACGCAGAAATGCTGCGAAAAACACTTCCTGCCCCAGAGAATCTTTCCATCGTCAACTGCTATATGGAAGAAGCCGTCAACTATGCCAGAAATCAGCTTCCAAGTGATACCGATGTTCTGATTGCCCGCGGAAACACAGCAAAGCTTCTCAAAGCCGCTCATCTTTCCATACCGATCGTAACCATACCGATCCAGGACTCCGAACTGATCCAGTCGATCGAGTCTGCAAAAAAAGCATACGATGCCAAAGACACATCCATTGCCTATCTTGGAATCGAAGATGTCCTACAGTCTGTCCGCGAATTTTTAAACCTCATGCACTGCAAGATCCGCCTCTATCCGATCAACAGCAGCCAGGACATCCGAACCGGCATTCAGCGTGCCAAAAGGGAAGGAGTAAAGGTTGTGATTGGAGGAATTTATACACAGCAGCTTGCTGCTGAAGCCGGTCTGGACTGCATTCTCCTCGAAAGTTCCCTTGCTTCTGTAAAAGAGGCTTATGAACGGGCACTGGAAGTACAACGCGGCTTCATCCTCCAACGAAAAAAAGTCCAGGAACGTACGCTTATCCTGAACTCGATTACAGACGGAATCTTAAGCATCAATGAAACCGGCAGAGTCACGGTCTGCAACCCCGCTGCTGAGACATACTTTGGCAGTTCTTCCGCCTACCTATGCGGGAAGTCGTTCGCTCCGCTGTTTCCACAGTCGGAAAAAGAGCTGATTCAAAAATGTTTTACCCTTGGTCAATCCGTTACTCATCATTCTTTTTTTCTGAATGATCAGACATTTCAACTCTCCATAAACCCCATCTTTGCCGGCAGCAGCTGCCGTGGTGCTGTACTAACCTTTTCTCCTGAAAGCTCACACTTCCGGCCAGATTCTGCAAAGCAGCGGATGCATCAACATGGTCTTACCAGCATGCAAAGCAATGCAAAGGACAATAAAAAAGGGGATTTTTCTTCCTTTTTTGAACTGACCGGAACGCACCCGCTGTTTCAGCACGCAATTTCGCTTGGAATCCGCTATGCAAAACTCTCCATGCCGGTCCTTCTGATTGGAGAAGAAGGTACCGGAAAAGAGACCTTTGCCCGGTGCATGCATCACCTCGACCCGCAAAATCCACAAATTTTCGTGAGCCGGGAAGCCTCCCTCCTCACAACAGACGATCTGTTATCAGCCAACACCGGAACGCTCTATATCCGAAATGCACACAGACTCTCCCTTTCCATGCAGGAAACGCTTTCTGATCTGCTCCGGACAGGTTCCGTACGGCTCGATTTGCAGACCCGGAAAGCGCTTCGACTGCGCCTGATGCTCGGCTCTGACCAGGATCTCTCCAAATTACTGACTTCTGGTTTTTACTACTTAGTCAACTCGCTGATCCTGCCGCTTCCATCCCTTGCACAGCGCCGCGAAGATATTCCACTTCTCGCTCACAATAAAATTTCATACTTTAATCAGCTGTATGAAAAAAGCTGTAATGATACTCCAGAATTCTGTGAAACGCTTACACTGGAAGCATGGCCTGGAAACATACGGCAGCTGGAAAGCCTGATTCAGCGCATGGTTCTTCTTTCCGAACCGGATGCTGTATTTACCGGGAAAGAGTCTTTGTCTATTCCAGACGACACTGCTTTTTACCAGCATCTGCTCCACGACTCGCCGCTTGCAAAAGCAGACTCCGACATTTCTGTTCCGGCTGCGCAGCCGGGAATTCTGATCAAAAGACGTAATGTGACCTTTGAAGAATTAAGGGAGCTGGACCGCTTTTACCACGGGAAAAAGACGCTGATCGCGCAAAAACTCGGTATCAGCCGTTCTACACTCTGGCGCTTCTATAAGATGATGGAAAACTTAAACATCTGACAAAGAAACAGGTACTGATTCTCCCCGATCAGTACCTGTTTCCTTAATCTGCAATATGTTCCTTTATAACTCTCTGATAAAACAAGATCGTCAGTGCCGTTGCAGCAAACCATCCAAATGGCCACGCCATCCAGATTCCGGTGCTTCCAAATTTCGGAGTCAGAAGCAGTGCAAATCCAATGCGCAGGATCAAATCCGGCACGGTGGCTGCCACGAAATATGCCATGGCACCGGATCCGCGGATGATTCCGTCCGTCATCAGCTTGATTGAAATCATAAAATATAACGGCGAGACAATTCTCAAAAATGCCATTCCAGCGCGGATCGCCGCTTCGCTTTCTGCCGTCAAAAACAGTCCCATCATCCTGCGGCTAAACACAAAATACAACACGACAAACGGAAGCGCCGCAAGTTCTGAAAGTTTCACTCCTGTCCGGAAGCCAAGTGGAATCCGGGCTGGTTTTCCGGCACCCAGATTCTGGGCGGTGTAGCTGGAAAGACAGGATCCAAGCGTCATAAAGGTGTTAATCGCAAATGTATTTAACTTGATCGCGCCAGAATATCCCGCCACTACAGAGGATCCATACCCATTGACAATTTCCTGCACAAACAAATTTCCCACGCTCAAAACGCTCTGCTGCAGAATGCTGGGCACGGCAATGACAATGATCTGCCAGAACAGAATTCTGTCAAACAGTGGCTGCCGTCCTTCTTCTTTTGTAAATTCCAGAAGCCGCTGCCACAACGTTACAAAAGCCAGCACGGCAGATAAACCCTGGGCCAGAAACGTAGCCCAGGCTACACCGGAAACACCCCAGCCAAACCGGGCTACAAACAAATAATCCAGAAAAATATTCCCAACAGAGGATCCCATCAAAAAATACAACGGTGTTCTGGAATCTCCAAGCGCTGTAAAAATCCCGGTACACACATTATAAAACAGAAGAAAAACCAGTCCATACACATAGATTTTCAGATACAGAACGCCATCAGCCATAATATCCTGCGGTGTGTGAATCCACCGCATCATAGCGCTGCTGCCAAAATATCCAAACACACTCAGTGTCACTCCCAGGATCAAAACCGAAAGAAACGCTGTAGACACAGCCCGCTTCAGCCCCGCCTTATCTCCAGCGCCGAATAACCTCGAGATCACAACCGATGCGCCTAAATTCATTCCTACCGCAAATGCCATATAGATTACCGTAATCGGATACGATGCCCCAACTGCCGCCAGAGCAGCTTCCCCGGCGAACCTTCCCGCGATCATACTATCCGCAATATTATAAAATTGCTGAAACATCACGCTGAACATCATTGGCAGCAAAAAGCGCCACAAAGTCCGGTCCGGATGTTCTTTCGTCAAATCTGTAATCATCTTTCTCTCCGATACCCTATATTTTTATTCCTATGTCTTTCCGCTATATTCAGATGCACCACCGCAAAAACAGGTACTGACCATCATCCAATCAGTACCTGTTTCCCTTCAAACGCAAATCCATAATGCCGGATCTGTTCTTTTCGGATTCCCTGCGCCAATAATTCTGCATCATACTGTTTTTCTTCGATCTGCTGCAATGCTGCCTGCACCGTTTCTTCCAGGGATGCTTCCTTTCGCGGATTGTGGACTTTAAATTCCAGAATCACAGCCGGTCCATCCATTCGCTGCTTTTCTTTTGGAATCATCATCACATCGTAACGTCCAAACCCACTTTCCCGGTTCGAGCGGATATCATAACGCTCTGCCTGATCTGCAAGGAGTCCCAGAACAAAACCATGGTAAAATCGCTCCGGCTCACTGTCTGAATCTTTTCCAGTATCGAAATAGCTGAATGTCGCAAGCGCCACTTCATTCATATAATAATTCATGGCATCCAGATCGCCCTGAAGCAATGCTTTCACAAACCGGTTATAACTGGTCTGTGTAACTCCGAACCAGCCCTTGAACATATTGGAAAACATGCTGGATGTCTCAAGATTTGTAATACTCAGATGATACCATGGTTCTCGCAGCAATCCACGGTATTCCACATTCTCTGCTTTTAAATAGCCGCTGGCCAGCATCAGACTCCAGATCGCACTTTCATTTTTCCCAAGCTGGTCAAACACGATCTGCTCATCAAATGTAACGGTAATCTGACCGCCTTGCAAAAGCTCTTCCATTTTTTCCTTGATTTCCGCAGAACCAGTCTGGATCAGTTTGCTGACCAGATCATTCGAACTGGTAGATGCCCAGAACGGCTGAAGCTTTGCCGTGTCCAGATAATTGGTGATCGACCATGGATTATAAATATCCTTCCTGCTTCCAAACGTGAACCCATCGTACCATTGTTTCACTTCTTCTTTTTTATCTGCAAGACCGGCCAGATCCAGTGCATCAAATACTTCTGTTTCCGTGAAACCAAAGCAGTCTGCATATTCGTCTGAAGTAATGGTGACAACCTTCAGATTATTCAGATCGGAAAATACGGATTCCTTGGATACTCTGGTGATTCCGCTCATAACAGCACGTTCCAGATACGGATTCGTTTTAAATGCTGAATTGAACAAACCACGGATAAACCCGGTAAATGCATCCCAGTATCCATAAACATACGCTTCCTGCATGGGTGTATCATATTCATCCAGCAAAATGATCACACGTTTTTTCCAGTAATGATGCAGATAATACGTTAGATTTTTTAAAGCGTCCTGTGCTGTCACCTCATCCATGTCGCAGTTCATGATTTTGGTAAACTGCTGTTTCTCCATTTCCGTAAAGCAATTCTGTTCCAGAAGGTAGCGGTGCTGCCGGTAAGTATCTCCTATGATATGGCGGATTTTCTGCACAGTGTCCGCATAGCAATTCTGTTTAACATCTGCAAAGCTCAGATAAATAACCGGATAACTTCCCTGGATTTTCTGATAAGCCGGATCTTTCCAGACAGAAAGTCCCTCAAACAAGTCGCCCCGGTTTTGATACTGCAGCGAAAAGAAACAGTTCAGCATGCTCATATTCAGGGTTTTTCCAAAACGCCGCGGACGTGTGATCAGCGTTACCACATCGTTCGACTCCCACCAGGATTTGATAAACTCGGTCTTATCTACCAGAAAACAATTCTGTTCCCGCAGCACAGCAAAATCCTGTATTCCAATGCTGATCTTCGGCTTCATACACCTCACCGTCCTTTCCTGCATTCTGATTTTCCAGACTTTTCATGGGTCTGGAAATACCCGCGATCTGTAACGCGTTTTTCTTAATTATAGCAGTCCCGTTGCATTCTGTCACGCACAAGGTATCGCGTTTTTTTACCTGTTTTTCGCACATACTATAGTATCAGAAAGTCGGGGTGATATGCAGTGCTGGCATGGATTTTTTATCTGGTAGATGCCATAAAAAAGCTGTTGTAATTCTAATAGGGCGTATAAGCTGCCGGTTGGCAGCTTATACGCCCCTGCTTATTCCACCATATTATCTTTTCAAGTCTGCTCCGGCCGCCGAGTGTTCTACGGGATATTCGAAAAGGTGAGCCTAGACACTGGCGATACGCGAAATGCGCATTCCTCCCAGAACCGGCGCAGCAAATGTATTATACTGCCAATAACAGTGAAATGCAAGTATTCCCGAGGCTTACTTATGTGAACAGTAACACACGCAATTGACAAGTCAGCCCATTCATGCTATAAAAATATTAACTTTCATACAGAATGCTTCCAGCACCCCCGGGTGCCGGGTTACAGGCATAGGACTTCACTCCGTCAGGGTTGCCAGCGGGCAGAGGGGTGAGGTCTTATGCCTGTTTTGTTATTCTGGACTTAAACAGATCATTACTTTATAATAAGCTTCTGACCCTGACACCGGAGGAATTGTCCCGCGGTATTGCGACCATCTCTTCCGGGAACCACGGAAGCTCTGTCAGCTATGCCGCATCGCTTCTTGGGATTCCAAACGCAAAGATCATTGTTCCCAGGACAACGCCGGAAAGCAAGCTGGACAAGATCCGTTACTTCGGTGCAGAGGTGCTTCTCATGGGGAACAATTATGACGAAGCCCATGCCCTCGGCATGGACTACATCAACGTCCACGGCATGACCTACATTGATGCCTACTACGATGACCCGAAGATTTACGGCGGTCAGGGAACCATCGGCATCGAAATCCTGAAACAAAATCCGGACATCGACACCATGGTCGTGCCGATCGGGGGCGGTGCCCTCATCACCGGAATCGCGGTCGCCGCAAAAACGATCAAACCGGATATCCGGATCATCGGAGTGCAGACAGAAGCCTGTCCTGCCATGATCAAATCCTATGAAGACGGGGTATTTTATAAAGATTATCCCTGTGAAAGCTCGGTCTGTGATGCCCTCATCGGTGGGGTCGGGGCACTCAGCTACCAGATGCTGAAAGATTATGCAGATAATCTCATCTCCGTTTCCGAAGAATCGATTGGAAGGGCCGTGAGTTTTATGGCCCGGAAAGAAAAATATATCGCAGAGGCCGGAAGCTGCACCACCGTAGCCGCTGTTATGGAGCAGCGTGAACGGATCGGCATTCCCATGGCTCCAGACACGGGCGTCATCGCCGACTTACATCCTGGCAGCATCGGCCGCTGTATTCTCCTGCGTGCCGATATCGATGCGCTCCCTGTCTGTGAAGAAACCGGAGTCTCCTATGCTTCGAAAAATCCAAATGTCATGCATGCCTGCGGGCACGATGCCCACATCGCCATGCTGCTTGGTGCCGCAAAGCTTTTGTTCCAGCTCAAAGATCAGATTCCCGGAAATGTACGCCTGCTCTTCCAGCCCTGCGAAGAGCTGATTTTCAGCGAAGACTGTCCAAAATCCGGTGCCCAGCTGATTCTGGAAGATGAAGAAATCAAAGGGACCAATTATGCGCAGCATCACGCAAAATTCAATACCGATGATGATGCGCTCGCACTTGGTGTTACAGGGCTGGCGGCGGTTGCGTGGGATTTTCTTTTGAACGAAAAAGTAAGCTGCTCCCACGACTGTATCATACGGGATTTTCAGTCCGGAAACTCCCTACTTACTACAAATATTTTCCCGTTACACTTTCCGCACACGCCTTCACTTTCTCCGGTGTGCCGCACACCACGATCTGACCGCCTTCTTCTCCGCCGCCTGGTCCCATATCGACGACATAGTCGGCATTACGGATCAGATCCAGGTCATGTTCTATGACAATGACGGTCGCACCGCTGTCAATCAGACGCTGAAATACCACAAGAAGCGTCTGTACATCCAGCGGATGCAGGCCGATGGTCGGCTCATCGAAGACAAAGACCGTGTCTGACTGGCCTTTCCCCATCTCACTCGCCAGTTTTAAACGCTGTGCCTCACCGCCGGAAAGACTCGGGGTTGCCTCGCCAAGGGTCAGGTAGCCAAGTCCAAGATCCGAAAGAGTCTGCAGCCGTCTGGACACCAGCTTTAAGTCATCGCATACAGGAAGTGCCTTGTCCACGCTCATGCTCATGAGTTCCGGCAGCGTGCTGGATGTACCATCTTCCCGGACACGATGCACCAGGGAAGCTTCCTTGCTGTAGCGGGAGCCGCCGCAGTCCGGGCAGACAACCTCCACATCCGGCAGAAACTGGATATCCAGGCTGATCGAACCGGTTCCATCGCAGGTCGGGCAGCGCAGCTTTCCTGTATTGTAGGAAAAGTCCCCTGCCTTGTATGTTCCTTTCTTTGCATCCAGCGTTTTCGCATAAATCTTGCGCAGTTCATCGTGGATTCCAGCATAGGTTGCCACGGTAGAACGAATGTTGATACCGATCGGGGTCGCATCGATCAGCTTCACCTGGCTGATGCCCGGAGCCGACACGGCTTTTACATGCGTCGGAAGTGCCTCTCCACGCACCTGCGCCTGCAGACCCGGAATCAGACTTTCCAGGATCAACGTCGTTTTTCCAGAACCGGACACACCGGTTACTGCCGTCAGCCGCCCTTTCGGAATCTTCACGGTCAGTGGCTTTACCGTGTGGATCTGGTCTGTCGTCATCTCTATACTTCCCAGTTCAAACATACTTTCCGATTCTGCTTTTTCGCGCACCAGCATCGATCTGGCACCAGACAAAAAGCCGCCGATCCTGGAATTGGGGTCTGCCGCCACATCCGTGATCGTTCCCTGGGAAATGACGTTTCCGCCCTTCTCTCCGGCTTCCGGTCCCATCTCAATGAGCCAGTCCGCATCTTTTAAGATCTGGGTATCGTGATCAACCAGAACAATCGAATTTCCATCTTCGATCAGATCGCGCATCACACCACGCAGTCCTTCGATATTAGACGGATGCAGACCAATAGACGGCTCGTCCAGCACATAGAGGACTCCGGTTGTACGGTTACGCACCGACCGTGCCAGCTGTACCCGCTGCCGCTCTCCGGTCGAAAGCGTCGATGCTTCCCGGTCCAGAGTCAGATACCCCAACCCCAGTTCCAACAGGCGTACCGCCATTCCGCGGAAGGAATCGCAAATGCTTTCTGCCATGGAAACCATCTCTTTGGGAAGTGTCGCCGGAATGCTGTCCACCCATTTTGAAAGATCTGTCAGCGTCATACGGCAGGTATCTGCCAGCGTGATGCCTTCGATGCGCGGTGCCCTCGCCCGCTCGGAAAGCCGGGAACCACCGCAGGCATGACAGACATCCTGCCGTAAAAACTTCTCGACCCGCTTCATTCCTTTTTCATCGGTCACCTTCGCCAAAGCGTTTTCCACCGTATAAACAGCATTAAAATAAGTAAAATCCATCTCTCCCGCCGCACCGGTCTTGGAATTCTGATACAGCATATGGACCTTCTTCGCCGGTCCATGGAACACGATTTCTTTTTCCTGCTCCGTCAGGTCACGAAACGGCACATCCGTCCGCACGCCTATATCCCGCGCGATATCCTTCATCAGCGACCACATCAGGGTCTGCCACGGCAGCACTGCGCCCTCCTCGATGGAAAGCGAATCATCCGGGACCAGGGTCGATTCATCCACCACCCGGACAATGCCGGTTCCGTCACAGGCCGGACACGCACCGGTGCTGTTAAAGGACAGTTCTTCTGCGGATGGCGGATAGAAATGCTCCCCACACTCCGGGCAGACCAGTTCCAGTCCGGCAGCTACATTCATGGTCGGTTCCAGCCGGTGTCCATTCGGACAAACGTGGCTGGACAGACGCGAAAACATCAGACGAACCACATTGAGCAGTTCCGTCGATGTGCCGAACGTGCTGCGCATGCCCGGCACGCCCGGCCGCTGATGCAGCGCCAGAGCCGCCGGAACATAACGCAGATCATCCACCTGCGCCTTTTCTGCCTGTGTCATACGGCGTCTGGTATAAGTCGAAAGTGCCTCCAGATAACGCCTAGAGCCCTCCGCATATAAAACGCCCAACGCCAGGGAGGATTTTCCCGAGCCGGACACTCCGGCAATCCCCACGATTTTGTGTAAAGGAATATCTACATCAACATTTTTTAAATTATGCACCCGTGCGCCGCGCACCTGAATAGCGGTCGGGGTGCCGTGTTTCCAGTTTGGCTGTGATTCCGGTTGGGAATCGGGTAAATGAGTCGTCATGAAATGTTCTCCTGTATAAAGTTTTATATCCGTAATACATACATTTTTTCGGGCCTGTTTTCGCCCGTTCTTTACACTTTTTCGTCCCTAATTCTATCTATTTTCCACATTTTTTCGGGTCATTCATTTTCCGCACAAAACATTGTCCAAATACTCTGCAAGCATATAAAGCGGCACATTGATCAGCCAGTCTTCTTTCTTATAATTAGCCATACTGCTTCTGATTGCTGTGGTGGGGTGATACTTATCGCAAAATGCTTTTAAACTTTTTGCCCGAAGGTTCTGTTCTGCTTTTATCTCGATTGGGATACAATCAAGATCTCCCTGCAAAATAAAATCAATCTCGCCGGTTGAACGTTCTGTAGCAAAATAATAAAGTGGATATCCGGATGCGTGGAATTCCTGCGCAACATACTGTTCTGTGAGTGCCCTCTTAAACTCTTCAAAAATCCTGCTTCCTTCCAGCAGCAATCTGGCAGATAAACCTGCTTTCGCAGCCAAAAGACCTACATCGAACATAAACATTTTAAAACTATTCATTTCCATGTAAGCGATGAGCGGAATATCCGGTTTGGATACTCTGTAGCTTTTTAAGATTAAGCCAGCATCTTCCAACCACTGAATTGCAAGTTCAAAATCTTTTGCTCTTGCTCCTTCCCGTAATGCTCCATACATGAACTTTCGGTTTTCTTTCGCCAGTTGGGATGGAATAGAATTCCAAACCATCATAATCCGCGGAACCACTTCTTTTGGTGCATGTTTGCTAAAGTCTTCTTCATAATATGTCAGAAGATTCTCCTGTATTTCACGCACTTCATACAAGTCATCTGTATCAATATAAGTCTGAACAACCTCTGGCATTCCACCCACAAAATAATACTTTTTCAGCAAATCCATATATTTTCCGGCATAGGCATTTATTAATTCATAATCCTGTGCCTTTAGTGTTTCATATAATCCGTTTTCTCCAATAGCCAAAAGGAATTCTCTGAAATTCATAGGGGACAATTTCAAAAAATCCACTTTTCCAACCGGAAATGATGTTCCCTGATGCAATGCAACGCCAAGCAGGGAGCCTGCAGCAATAATAGAATACTGCGGTGCATTCTCATAGAAATATTTTAAAGATGCCAATGCCTTCGGTGCTTCTTGAATCTCATCAAAAATAAGCAACGTATTTTCTGCCTGAAAGCTTTTTCCATATTCAATTTTAATCGCTGACAGAATCCGTTTTAAGTCAAAATCTAATTCAAATACATCTTTCATTGCTTTGTTATTATCAAAATTGATATAGACTGTATTTTCATAGAATCTGGCACCAAATTCTTTCATGATCCATGTTTTTCCAACCTGTCTTGCGCCTTGTATGATTAATGGTTTTCGATTTCGTTTCTTCATCCACCGTTCCAGCCGGGCAAATAACTCTCTTTCCATAGAAACCTCCTCATATACAACATATACTTTCCACTCTGATTTATTCTATAATAACATTTTTTCGGATGTTAATCCATATAACAGAACATTTTTTCGGATGTTATTTCGCTTAATTTAACATTTTTACGGACGTTGCTTATTTTTAGTCTACATTTTTGCGGACGTATTTAATATAAATCACACACTCAATGATCAACAGACACTCCACTGATACCTTCTCGATATGCAATTCAACAAAAAACAGAAGCCACATTTTCTTTTTTTCGAATTTGAAAATGTAACTTCTGTTTTTTATTCTCTATTAGCCGCTCTACCGGATCCGCGGCAAATTAAGCTTCAGCTTTGTTGCCAGCATACGGATTCCAAACACCAGTCCGGCTCCAAGCAGCGCCGCCGCGCTCTGCTGCATCCCATGGAGTACGCAAAAGAAATAGCAGGCACTTCCCACAAGCGATGCCACCGCATAGATGTGCTTGGAAATGACCATGGGCATCCGCTGCACCATCATATCCCGGATGATTCCGCCGCCGACCCCGGTGATCATTCCCATGAAAATCGCCAGAAAGAAATTGCGCGGACACCCGGACTGCAGAGTTGCCTGAACCCCGTAAACAGAAAAAATACCTAAACCGATGGAATCCACCACATTGTTCAGACGGTCAAGCAGCTCCGCATGACTGTCATAATAGCTCTTGTGCGTATATGCGATCCAGAATACCGCAAGGGTTGTCATGACCGACAATACGATTTCCGGGTAATTGTAAAAGTTTCCGGATGGCACCATACCAAGAAGCGTGTCCCTCAAAGTTCCTCCCCCAAGTGCGGTGATCAGCCCCAGTAACATCACCCCAAATACATCGACGCCTGCGTCGATCGCGATCATGGCGCCTGATATGGAAAACGCGATAATTCCCGCTATTTCCATTCCCATAAGAATCGTTTGAAAATCTGTCATACCCTGTTCCCTCTCCATGTTTGATTCGTTGTAATTGTTTTATTCCCCTCAATTACAATTCTCTTCTGATTTTACCATGATTATGAGAACAGCGCAGTAATTTTCTTCCAAAAATCAAATCTCCTGTCATACAGGATTTTTTGTCGGGCAAATTTCTATTCGGGAACGCACCATACTTCCAATCTTCCTGAAATACAGAACCGCAGCCAGCACAAGCGAAAGCACATCCGCAACCGGCTGTGCCCAGATCTTTGCCGGAACGTATAAGGCATAATCCAAGGATACACCATTTTCATCATCCTGATAAGAATCCTGCTCGAATTTTCCTTTCGTCGCATCGATCAATTCCTGTTGGGCGTCTGTAAAGACCACCTTCTGATTCATACCACCCCGGTCACCAACACGTGCACCACCCGTATGATTCTCACCATTTTCATTCTGTCCCTGCGGTCCCCTGTCACCTTTCTGTCCCCGGTCACCCTTCTGTCCGTTTTCACCGGCATCCGGTGCTGCATGTTCCTCTGATGCAGCTGTTTGTGTATCACTTTCGGATACCGTCGTTGTTTCTGCTGCGGTCGTCTGACTTGAACCGCATCCTGCCATCAGGGCAGAGACCATAAGCACTGGTAAAAGTTTTGCTGCTAAATTACGTCTCATAATTTTCTCCTCGATTCTGTTATTTTACTTGTTGTCCCAGCAGTGAATCAAAATCTCATGTAAGCATAGGCTCTGATTCACTGCCAATAAAAAATTGAGCAGCAAAAATGCGCGATAAGTTCGGACTTACGCATTCTGCTGCTCAACTTGTGATTTATATTACAAGCAAAATATGTTTATTTTGTGAAAAAAATGATTTTTCTCCAAGCCTCAATTGTTCGCAAAATAGGATGCGATCGTCTCCATTCTGGAAACCTGATCCACATGGGCTTGCCTCCCGGGGTGTAAAACTGCCAATGACGGAATAGTCCTTTTCTTCCGGAGCTGCTTCCAGAAAACCAAGAATCCAGTCTAAATCTGCTTTTCCACGAATCCCTGGCAGAACTGTCAGCACCCCAGTCTTATCCAGGGCATATTGCAGGCACTGATACTCCATAAGCGCCTGACCGAAGGGAGATGTTTTCGCATCCAGAAGCTGCCAGTCCACAGACCGCTTGATGGTATCCATGTTTGTTGTCCAGCCATAGGTACCGGTTTCATAATTGGCTCCAAAATGGATCTGGAAATATGCCTTATCCCGGTTGCCTTTGAGCGCCCGTCCAGAGGCCACAAAAGGCTTTGCCTCAGCGGGTGCCATATCAAAATAATTGATTCCACGCTCCAGTGCATAGTGAATGGTTTCTTCCATTTCCTGTTCACTGGCAGCCTGAATTTTTTCATCTTTTTCTGCACATACATTATAAACAGGGATACAGGATATATCAAATACTTCGTTTCTACACCTCTTTATGCCTGAAAAGCATGAGATCATCTCTTTTTGTATAATACCAGTTCTGGATTTATTCCGTCTTTTTCGTAAGTAGCTATCAGCAGAAAATCCATTCCTGCAAGAACTCCAAAACATCGTTCCCCGCCAAATTCACATTCCAGTTGGTTTCCGAGATACATCTTCTGGTCATCCAGAAATGGAACTGCGTTGCCATTTGGAAGCGGATACGCAAGATTGATATCCTTCCCGACAAGTGCATATAATGTTTCGACTTTCGGCAATCCTTCTATGTGCAGGTCGTTGATTTCCTTCACCAGCTGTTTCTTAAATTCCTCAAACTGTCCGTGATCACTGAGTTTCTCATATCGTTTCCAGTAATCCAGCGTCGGAAGCAGTTCTTTCATATAAGCCCGTGCCTGCTCCTCTGTAAAATTCTCACTTACCATATGTTTCACGCAGACATTGATCAGGTCATCCATATTATGGTAGATATAGGTTCCATCGGCATAACACCATTTGCAGTAATCCTCATTTAGATCGCCGTCCTGGTCCCGGCCGATGACAGAATCGTCGTAAAGCGGCATCCCGCAGCACTGGCAGATCAGCTCTCTTGGTTCCCCCAAAAGGGTATTGATCGACACATCGAATTCCCTGGACAAAAGTTTTAAGGTTTCCGTATTCGGAATGGTTTCCCCGTTTTCCCAGCGCGATACCGCCTGCCTTGTTACCATAATTTTTCCGGCCAACTCGTCCTGCGACATTCCTTTCTGGGTACGAAGCTTGTAAATAATATTTTTTGTTTCCACGCGCAATCACTCCTTCCACATTCCATTTTATCTTACCGGGTTTGTGGAAGCAAGCAACCGGCAGTTGCCTTCATCGCATCAATTAGAACCAGGATTTTCTTCCTGATTTCTTCCATAATAATCTGAAACTCGGCATCACTTTTTCCAGTCGGATCTTCCAGTCCCCAGTTATCGTCGAACGGTCTGCCGATAAACGCTACTTTCTTCTTATTCATAAAACGGACACCTTTCTTTGATACATTGCTCATTCCGGTCGGTGAATTCACATTTCTGAGATTCATATTGTAACGTGACACCATAATGCTGATTGACATACGCAATCCCGTTCTTAAATGCGATCATTGCGTCACGTTTGCAGCATCGCGGACCATTTACCGCACCTAATTCTCCGATTGCCTTTGATACAAATTGCATATGATCTCCCCAGGTTCCGTCGGTTGAGAGCGGTCCAGTCCCATCAATGATAGAAAGCGCAGCACCGATTGAGGTGATGGCACCACAGATTCCCCATAATCCGCACATAGCTCCCGGCATCCGGAGTCCCTCTGCCATAAGTTTGTCCAAAGCCTGGTCAATGTCGATGTCTCCGCCTGCATTTTTATAAGCAACCAGCAGACTGGCTCCGTCCAGAATATGATGCTCTGGCCCGTGCATGCTGATATAATCTTTTTCCGCAATGTCCTTAAAAATCCGGAGCGGACTGGTTCCCAGCTCTTGTTTGATATCTTTTACAATGCATTCCGCTTTTTCTTTTATCGTCATAATTTCACCCTTATAGTTTCCTTTACACATTCTGTCTGCCATACTCTTTCCGCGATTTTTTGCTTCTGCAGAAGCAGAAGTAATTTTCCAAAACAGCTACAATGACCATCCCCCCAGTGTTGCCTTTCGTACCAACATTATAACATGGGGAACGTACCTTTTCTTTTATCAGATAATAAAGTCCAAATCCAAAAATTAATAATCCAATCAGCAGTCCAACAATTTTCGTCATCTCATGTTCCTCCATTTTAACAGCAACGCTGAATTTGTAATTACAAGGACAGATCCTGCATTATGCACCAGTGCTCCGACAACCGGGTCAAGCGTGCCCATGATTGCCAGAATGATGGCTATGAAATTCAGTCCCATGGAAAATGACATATTGATTTTTATCGTTGTCATCATTCTTTTAGAAAGTGCCAATAAATGCGGAAATTCCTTTACCTCATCATCCACCAGGGCGATATCTGCCGCATCCACAGCAATGTCACTTCCGACACCGCCCATAGCAATACCGACATCAGCTGCTTTTAAGACTGGTGCATCATTGATTCCATCCCCGATCATACAGACAGCTTCCTGCCTGTTCTGATATTCATTTATGTATTTTAATTTATCCTCTGAAAGACAGTTTGCATGAACCTCAAAGATACCAAGCTGGTCGGCAATGGCCGCAGCAGCTTTTTCATTATCACCGGTAAGAAGTACCGGCTGTACATTTAATGCTGTTAATGCCTTTATTGTGCCTGCACTTTCACTTCGTATTGTATCAGACAGCACAATACAACCGGTATAAATACCGTCTAAAGCCAGATAAATAACCGTACAGCTCTGATTAATATATTCTTCTGCCTGCGTTATCATTTTCGGTGAAATGGTTATATTATTTTCAGTTAGCATAGCTTTGTTTCCTGCAAGCAAACGATAACCTTCCACTTTTGCCGACACACCTCTGCCCGGTATCATCTTAAAATCCGAAGCTTCCGGAATTTTTGAAGAGTATTCGCTTGTGAAGCATCTGACAATTGCTTTTCCCAGTGGATGCTCCGATGAAGCTTCCGCTGCAGCACAGATTGCAGCCATAATTGCAGTAGGGGTAGCCAGTACAAGAGCACAAGGACAGAAAACAACCAGAATTGTCACTGCACGTATGATTTTTCCTGTGATAAGCCATGTAAGCACAGCTGCGCTGAGAGCAATCACGACAATCCATGTCGCCCATCGGTCAGCGATCCCCACAATCTTTGCTTTTCCTGCATCTGCTGACTGAACAAGGCGTATCATTCTCTGTATGGAACTATCTTCACCAACTTTTGTTGCAAGCATCTCAAAAGCACCACACTGATTTACTGTACCGGAAGAAACCTCATCACCTACCGTCTTATCAACCGGAAGTGATTCTCCTGTCATAACGGCCTGATTGACAGATGTCTGCCCGGAAATAATCATTCCATCCACCGGAACCGTTTCGCCCGGCAACACCTTCAGTACATCATGAAGCTTTACTTCCTGTGCAGATATTACAGATTCCTTTCCATCTACAATCACACGTGCAGTCTGCGGTGTGAGATGTACCAGTTTCTCAATACCGGCTCTTGCCTTCGCAACTGTAAGTTCTTCCAAAAGTCCTCCAAGCTGCATGATAAAAGCAACTTCACCACTCGTGCGTTCTCTGCTACCGCATTCTGCGTAAGTTCAACCGTCACAGCGATTTCCTCCTGCAGGGCATCACGCTTGGCTTCCAGTTCAGAATTATCGCAAAGCATCTTTCGTATCATTTCTGTGTTGGCAATGATCTCGTCCTTCTCGGTAATCAGCCGGTTCAGTGCTTTTATAAAATATTCCTTGATTTCGTACTCCGTCAGGTGCGGAGTGGAGCAGCCTGTCTTGTTTCGGAATTTATTATTGCACTGGCAGATGATGCGGCGATACTTGTCATTGGAATGACACACCTTGGAACCATACCAGCCGCCGCATTCCGCACACTGCACCTTGGTAGAGAAAATGCTGACTCCGCTGTAGCGTTCTTTCCCTTTATTTCGCTTTGCAATTTCAGCCTGCACCAATTCAAAAATCTGCGGATCAATAATTGCCTCATGGTTATTTTCTACATAATACTGCGGCACTTCGCCTTCATTAGTTTTCGTCTTCTTCGTCAGAAAATCTACTGTGTAGGACTTCTGCAGCAGAACATCGCCCTTGTATTTTTCATTAGTAAGAATACTCCGCACCGTTGACTGGTTCCACTTACTGTGACCTCCGTTCCGAGGGTGCATATCGAGTTGTCTGTCCTCTACTGGGAAAGGACAAAAGGTCACGCTTTAAGAACCGAAAGGCAAAAAAATAATGCCCACCAAGGATTTGACTCCTCGATGGGCATTGCTTCTATACCAGTTATTCAGCCTGTTAAGTTTTTTGTCACGATGTGACCATCTTCATAAAATGCACTTACGCTTTTTTGTAATTCGCCACTACACCCAGCAGTTTTTTCTCATCAATCGGCTTGGAAATATGCCCGTTCATGCCTGCTTCCTCCGTTTTCTTTCTGTCCTCCGTGAAGGCATTTGCTGTAACAGCAATGATGGGAATGTTCTGTGCATCCTTTCTGGCCAGACTGCGAATCGTTCTGGTGGCCTCTATACCATCCATAACTGGCATCATGATATCCATAAGGATTACATCATAGTAGCTCTCTCTTGCGCTGCTGAAGATTTCCACTGCCTGCTTTCCGTCTGCTGCAGTCTCGACTTCTGCCCCGGCCTCTTCTAAGATGCACTGTGTAATTTCACGGTTCAGATCATTATCTTCCACCACAAGCAAGTGCATCCCCTGAAGATCTCCGATCTTATCATCTTTTTCTTCCTGCCCCTTCGGTGAAACACCAATTTCAAACGGCAACGTAACCGTAAAGGTTGTCCCCTTCCCCAGAACACTATCCACCTGAATGGTGCCTTGCATTGCATCTACAAGTTCATGGACAATTGCCATTCCAAGACCGGTTCCCTTATACTTTGTGCGTGCTGTTTTATGTTCCTGCGTAAAAGGTTTATACAGGTTATTCTCGATAAAGTCCCGACTCATTCCGATACCATCGTCCTGCACCTTTATCTCTAAAACAGTACTATTTTCGCTGTTTCCATCTATTTCCGAAACGATTGTCTGTACATGTCCGTTCTCTTTCGAATATTTGATTGCATTGCTGAGGAGATTGAGCAGTATTCTGCGAAAATGCATCACACTTCCGATGAGAAAGCGATGCTGAACCTGGTCATCCCGGATGATTAAATCTATGTTTCCCTCCTGCAGCTTACCTATCACAATTGCCTGCACATTCTCTAACTCCTCGTCCAGAGAAAAAGCAACATGCTCCAATTCAATTTCTCTGCTTTCCAGTTTGCTCATATCCAGAACATCATTGAGCATGGACTGAAGATGACCGGATGCAATATCTATATTATCCAAACATTCCTTAATACGCTGTGGATTCGTAATATTCTTTCGAATGATCCCTGACATTCCCACGATTCCATTTAACGGTGTTCGAACATCATGAGACATATGGGAAAGAAAGTCAGACTTTGCACGATTGGCACGCTCTGCCTTTACGTTAGAATCTTCCAGATTCTTCTGGTAAACCAGGAGTTCTTTAATATGCCGCTCCTGACTGCTTGCATACATCCGAAACACTGCGGAAATAATCAAAAGCAGAATAACTGACATGACTGAAATAATATAGAACGCCTGATTATTCTCCAACACATAATCGAGAGTGTGATTTCGTGTGAAATCTATAATCCATTTCGTTTTCAGCTTGTACAGTGTTCCATCCTCAGCCATGGCCTGCAGGGCTGTATTCAGCTTGACCTGCAGTTCCGGATTGGTATCCTTTACGGCGATTGACGGAAAGCTCTTCATAATGGATGCGCCCCTTACCAAATCCAGATTGCTGTTTTCAATGATTTTTTCTCCGACTGCACTATGGCAGATGGCAAAATCAACCTCTCCGTTTTCCACAGCCTGAAGGATTTCCGTGTTTGTATTGTACTCCACATATTCACATTGCAAATCAAAAAGTCCTATGATTACGGAGCGTGCCATAATGGAAACCCGTTTACCAGAAAGCGCAGCAGCACTTAGTGCCTTTTGTTTGCCAAACATACACAATTCATCTGATGCCATTGGAATCGTATGCAGCGTCCCTTTCATGTTGGAGAATATTTCCAGCCCAAGAAGGACATCTGCCTCTCCGCTTTCCAATTTCGCTCTACAGCCAAGCCAATTGTCTGTCAGAAACACTGGTTTCATTTCCAGTTGATTCGCAAGCTCTGTCATAATTTCAATATATAGCCCGGACAATTCGCCCTTGCTGTTGATATATGTGTTTGGGCAAAAATCATAGTCCGTGGCGATTCGCAACTCTGGGACATCTTTACCTGTATACTTGGCCGTTACTTCTACTTTCGGTTCTGGTGAAAAAACACCCATTTGAACAATTGTAAAGCCCACAATAATGGCAGTTACAATTACGGTAATCACAAGCAACAGCCGATAGATCACCTTTGCTACATTATCTTTCATATGTGTTTTTAATATCTCCTTTGTATGAGATTCCTGATACCTATAAAATCACGAATATAGTATATCTTTCGTAGAAGTCACCGTCAATCTTTAACTTCTCATAATTGCTCATAATTGCAAAAAAATAATGCCCACCAAGGAACTGACTCCTCGATGGGCATTACTGCTGTGTGGTTATTCAGTTATCTGAGCAGTTCATTGACACGCTTCTGCACTGCGGAACAATCATAGCCTGCCGCTGTCAGCTTCTGCTTTCTCTCTGCTCCGTTGCCCCATTTACCCTGAATCACTTCACGAGCAATAGCATCTACGGATTTCTTTGCTGTGGCAGTCGGATAGACCTGCTTGCCGTTTGCATCAAAAAACGGCATAACCATTGTTATTGTCGGCACATTTCTTAGCATTATCCGGGCTCTTGAACGCACCTTCCTGCGTTTTTGCATCTGCCCAGGACTTACGCACACGATAAAGTCTCGCTGCCGGATCAGATGGTGTAACAGTGCTGTCGCCAAGATTGGCTGTAACCTTCGCCGCCAGTTCGCCGAGCCTTGCATAGAGCCAGTTGCCGGGGCAGCTTTTATTTGCAAACCAGCGATGTACCGTCAGTACCATTTCATCAGACTTCGGTGCGTAGTTCAGCGTCTTTGTCTTGTCTCCAAGCCACAGGAGCTTTTCCTTTCCGTTTCGTTTGCAAATGTCGGTACAAAGCTTTACGAGGGAATCGTAGACCGCACTGTTCATCGCATACGGCTCGGACATATCGCTGGCGCATTCGATAGTGACGGCACGCTGATGAACAGAAACGGCTGATGAAAGCCATCCGGGCTTATCTGGAATAAGCCAGTCTGCCGCTGCCAGCAGATGCCCGGCAGTTATTCCCATTCTCTTTATCATAGGAAGAAATCTCCTCTCGTGCCGAAAGGTTCTGTTTTTCTGCCGCATCTTACGCGGATTTTGTCGAATTGTGTCAATCGAAAAAGATTTCCCTGTTTTATTAAATGTGTTATATTGTTCTAAAGAACAACAAATAATTCTTTATAAGTAGTACACTTATGGAACAAAACGAAACACTAAATGCACCTGGCCACACGGTACAGGAATTTCATTTTATCCACCTTGAATAAAATGAACTAGCTAAAAGTACTGAATTTCGAACCTCTATTTCCTTTTTAATAATAAAAACAGCCCATTTTGCGTCATCCTGTTTCCGTTATCATAGCTTATTTCCGATTGGAATAATAATTGACACCATAGTCAGCGTCGAGTCACACTTCATCAATTGCCTTTCCAATATCATGTCTCATATACTTATTATCAAAATCAATCCACTCGGTTGCCTTGTACGCATTGGCCCGGGCTTCTTTTAAGTTGCTTCCGGTTGCGGTCACGCCGAGTACGCGTCCGCCGTTGGTTACAACACGTCCCTGCTCATCGAACTTGCTTCCTGCATGGAAGACATAGTAGCCGTCTTTGTCTTTGAAGTTCTCTAAGCCGCAGATCTCAAATCCTTTTTCGTAGTGCTCCGGGTAGCCGTTGGATGCCAGGACTACGCAGACTGCAGCGTTGTCCTCGAACTCCAGGTTGATCTGGTCCAGAGTGCCGTCGATGCAGGCTTCAAACAGGTCGACCAGGTCATTCTTCATGCGCGGAAGTACGACCTGGGTCTCCGGGTCACCGAAACGGGCGTTGTATTCGAGTACCTTCGGACCGTCTGCAGTCAGCATCAGGCCAAAGAAGATGATTCCCTTAAATTCTCTGCCCTCTGCTGCCATGGCATCGACCGTTTTCTGGTAAATATGCTCTTTGCAGAATGCGTCAACCTCCGGAGTATAGAACGGGCTCGGGGAGAAGGTTCCCATGCCGCCGGTGTTCAGTCCCTGGTCGCCATCCTTGGCACGCTTGTGGTCCTGTGCGGAAGTCATGATCTTGATGGTCTTTCCGTCTACAAAGGATAAAACAGATACTTCACGACCGGTCATAAATTCCTCGATGACAATCTCATCGCCTGCGGAACCGAACTGCTTGTCCATCATCAGGGTCTTGACACCTGCTTTCGCTTCTTCCAAGTCCTTACAGATCAGAACACCCTTGCCCAGTGCCAGGCCGTCTGCCTTTAATACGATCGGCATCTTTGCAGTCTCCAGATAAGCGAGTGCTTTTTCCGGGTCATTGAAGGTTTCATAAGCTGCGGTCGGAATGCCATATTTTTTCATCAGGTCTTTAGAGAATGCCTTGGAGCCTTCCAGGATCGCTGCGTTAGCCCTCGGACCAAATGCACGCAGACCTGCTGCCTCGAACGCATCGACCGCACCTGCTGCCAGCGGATCATCCGGCGCTACCACGGTCAGATCGATGGCATGTTCTTTTGCAAATACCACCAGCTTATCAAACTCCATGACACCGATATTGACACACTCTGCCACCTCGGCAATGCCTGCATTGCCCGGTGCACAATACAATTTCTCAACCTTCGGGCTCTTTGCCAGCTTCCATGCGATGGCGTGCTCTCTTCCGCCGCCCCCTACGATCAAAATCTTCATTTGCATATTCCTCCTTTTACCATTCCTGGTCATTGCCTGCATTTTGCGTAAACAACAACTCTTTTTCTCTATGCGTTCTCATCGCCAGGCAAACCGCAGACAGACCGGAATCCCACCGGTCTGCCCTTATCGTTCGTTTTTATTTTATCTTTCCGTTTGCGATCAGGTCAATGGCCTGCGGCAGTAGCTTCCACTCTGCCTGCTCCATGACTCTGCGCTGCAATACCTCCGGCGTATCGCCGTCCTGCACCTCGACTGCCTTCTGCAGGATGATCGGGCCGGTATCCATACCACTGTCCACAAAATGAACGGTCGCGCCCGTCACTTTTACACCGCGTGCCAGTGCTGCCTCATGTACCTTCAGACCGTAATAACCAACGCCGCAGAAGGACGGGATCAGGGACGGATGGATATTGATGATCTTATGCTCATATTTTTCGATCATCGCAGCCGGGATCTTTACCAGGAAACCAGCCAGCACGATCAGGTCCAGATGATACTCATCTACCTTCGCCAGAAATGCCTCGTTAAATGCTTCCCGGCTCTCATAGTCCTTCGGGGAGATGCACAGGGCTTCCACACCATGCTTCTTTGCGCGCTCCAGCGCATAAGCGCCCGGATTGTTGCTGATGACCACTGCGATCTCGGCATTGGTGATCGTTCCTGCATCCACTGCATCCAGGATTGCCTGTAAGTTGGTGCCGCCGCCGGACACCATTACACCGACTCTTAACATAAAGTCACTCCCTTTTCGCCTTCCTCAATGGAACCGATCACATACGGTACATCTCCGGTTGCCTTGATTGCTTCCATGGTCTTCTCCACGTCAGCCGGATCCACTGCCACGATCATACCGATACCCATGTTGAAGGTGTTGTACATCATGGTTTCTTCGATCTCGCCCTTGTCTGCCAGCATCTTGAAGATGGCCGGTACCTCATAGCTGTCCTTCCTGATGACTGCGCGGGTTCCTTCTTTTAACATACGCGGAACGTTCTCATAAAATCCGCCGCCAGTGATGTGGCTGCAGGCTTTTACAGTCACACCTGCGTTCTTCACGCTCTTTAATGCCTTTACATAGATACGGGTCGGTGCCAGAAGAGCCTCACCCAGAGTCTTTCCGAGAGAATCGTAATAAGTATTCAGCCCTTCTTTGGTCAGCTCCTTCTCAAATACCTTGCGCACCAGGGAGAAACCGTTGGAATGAACGCCGGTGGATGCCATGCCGATCAGCACATCGCCAGCCTTTAAGTGCTCGCCGGTGATCATCTCTTTCTTATCGCAGACACCAACTGCAAAACCAGCCAGATCGTAGTCCTCCTCCGGCATCAGTCCCGGATGCTCTGCGGTCTCGCCGCCGATCAGTGCAGCCTCAGACTGCAGGCAGCCCTCTGCAACACCCTTTACGATATCCGCGATCTTCTCCGGATAGTTCTTGCCGCAGGCAATATAGTCCAGGAAGAATAACGGCTCGCCGCCTGCGCAGGCAATGTCATTCACGCACATAGCCACGGCATCGATACCGATGGTGTCATGCTTATCCATGATGATCGCCAACTTTACCTTGGTACCGCAGCCATCGGTTCCGGATAAGAGCACCGGCTCCTCCATGTTTTTGATCTTTGCCAGGGAGAATGCGCCGGAAAAACCGCCCAGACCGCCTAACACTTCCTCACGCATGGTCTTTTTTACATGCTCTTTCATCAACTCTACAGACTTGTATCCTGCTTCAATGTCAACTCCGGCTTTCTTGTAATCCATCTTCTTTTCCTCCATATCGTATGGGTTTTGTGGTTGTATCGTTCTGATAACGGACTTTGCCAATCTGAAATGTGAAGCATCGGCAAAATCCTGTTGTTGGACACCCTTGTGAACAGTAACGGTTTTACTTCATCTGTGCCAGATACTCTTTGTATCCAATGCTCTCTAACTTGTCTGCCTTCTTCACGACATCATTCTTCATATCCTCACTGTAGTTTTTCAGCTTCTGAAGAAGCTCTGCGTCAGAAGTTGCCAGGATCTTTGCTGCCAGAATGCCGGCATTGGCTCCACCGTTAATCGCTACGGTCGCTACCGGGATTCCGGACGGCATCTGTACGATCGAATACAGGGAGTCCACACCGCCGAGGTCGGAGGTTTTCATAGGAATACCTACAACCGGCATCGGGAACAGTGCTGCACACATCCCCGGCAGATGTGCTGCTTTTCCGGCACCTGCAATGATCACCTTGATTCCCTTTTCCTCTGCGCTCTTCGCCCACTCAAAAAAGATGTCCGGCTCGCGGTGTGCGGAAATGATCGTCATCTCATAATCAATTCCGAACTTATCCAGGATTTCTGCCGCCTTCGCCATGATCGGCATATCTGAATCACTGCCCATTACAATTCCTACTTTCGCCATTGTAAGTTCTCCTTTTTCAATTTATTATTATAATTAATAAATACATATCTTGTTTGAATCACTACTTATAATATAATACTGTATTTTCCATACGCAGTCAATATAGAAAAATTGATGTTTTTATAATTTATTCCTTTTGCACCAGATTCGCTGCCACATAAATGCAAAACCGACTGCTGCAGGCTCCACACCCACAACAGCCGGTCTCAAATAATGCTATTTTTTCAGTACATAGCATTTTTACACAGTTGCGTTCAGCTCTTCATTCAGTTTTTCCGTTCCCGTTACAACAAACCGTCCGTTTCGGATCACCGGAAGCTTCCGTCCATCGCTGCAGACTACCGTGATGTCGCCCAGCTCAGAATACGGGATCGTGATATCGGTATGACAGCCAAAGTAAGCCTTGGATACATCTTCCTTGCGCAGCAGGGAGATTTCGTTATCCCGGGCAATGATCTCTTTTCCATCCGGATTGTATACCGCAGAATCCTCGCTCCAGCTATAGCAGGTATCTCCTACCGCAAAATGCGGTCCGGTCTTCTCCGCGATCAGGATCGGGAACTTATCCATAATATTGTATTTCTTTGCCACTGCATATGCCGTGGTATTGGTTCCGATCGCGAACTCGCCCATTGGAAGGGTATCGTGATTCTTTAAGATCTGCTGGCGGATCAGCTTTTTGCCCTCTTCCGGGTCTGCGAAGTTATCGCAGGAATAATCGGTGATTTTTCCGTTCTTGAATTCCATGCGGAAGTTTTTAAACTGGAAGTCACCAATGTAGACCTGGCTCACATGAAGCAGACCTTCTGTTCCAGCTAATACCGGGGAAGTGAAAACCTCTCCCACCGGAATATTCACATCGGCTACACAATTCTCAAAGTTTGTCTGCTTTGCTGGGTCGGTCAGGGTATGCAGGGAAATCTTCATATGGGTCTCATTGCCGGTCTCTGCATTTCCCGTTACCGTCACATACGCTGCCTGATCCAGTACATCCACCAGATTCTGCTGGATCTTTTTGTACTCCTCGTAATCCAGCGTATTGATGCGGATCGTCTCATGGAAGATCTCCGCAAAATCCGTTCCGATCGCCGGAACCGGGAACGCGATGATGGTGAAGCTGGTCTCATCTCCCGGAATGTACTGGTTCACGACCGGCATCGCCTCGTTGGAATAAGCGATCTGCAGCTCTTCCTGTTTTTCACTCAAAGCATAGGCCTCTGGCTTGTTCTTCGGCTCAAAACCATCCTCACCAAAAGTCTCCACTACAGCCGGTCCTGCATACGCTGCTGCTTTTGCTTTGCAATTCTCATATGCGGTGCGCAGTACGGCAAGCTTACGCTCCTTAAAGGCCTTATCCAGATAAATAGCCTGGTCGTAGCGGTGATCGTAGTCAAACTGCATATTAGCAGAGGTGCCATGGTAACCAATCTTACGGTTCGGACTCATGGTCACGGACCAGACTGCCGCACGATAAAGAATCACTTCCAGTCCCATCTCCTCAAACTGGCGGATCGCAGCGCGGATCATGCGCTCAAAGCCCAGCTCATAGCGGATGGAAACGGTCTTTTTCTTAGAAAGGTCACGCCCCATCACCTCAAAGCCCTTGCGGTATCCTTCTGTGTAGGTCGATGCCATCTTCTCGATGGTCTCCTCCGGCAGGGAATTCAGATACGAAGCGATCTGCAGCTCAGAATCAGAAATATACTCACCAAAGCGGTACAGATAACGCAGATCATTTAAGTCTGACTCCATGATGATGTCCTTCGCAAAGCTTAAATCCGGGTCCAGCTGCTCACGGATTCGGTAGGTCAGCGTAACATCGGTATAGTCGCTGAAAAACCAGTACAGCACATCCCGCACCTGACGCGCCTGCGGGATTCCATCCTCAAACATGTTATAAATCTCAATGAGAGTTTCACATAAAATCGTGATATCCGTCAGTCTGCATTCATACGCAAAGACGATCGCAGCCCGGAACTGCGCATAAAATGCAGATAAAAGCGGGCCCAAGTCTGCCCCCAGCATCCGCACGGCAAATGCCGGATCCGCATAGCTTTCCTCATAATGCTCTGGAAGAATATCCGCATAGAGACTATGATTCATCTTCTGAAGCTCCAGAAGACTCAGGCTGTCGAGATCCTCGCGAAGCTGCATTCTTGCCAGTTCTTCGATCTGGGCTGTAAATGCTGCCATCTGGTTAAAGTAAGCACGGTACGGCTCTGCAACCCGGTTTTCTGCCGGGATCTCCAGAATCCGCTCCATGACCAGGTCATAGCGCTCTGTTATATTTGTATTTTCTTCGTTCCATAATTCCTGATATTTTACCATAAATTCATTGTCCTTTCCTGAGACTTTTTACTTTCAGCCCCATGAAATATTTCGCTGCTGTTCCTGCACTGCGCAAACAGCAATAGAATTTTGCCGGTCCTTTCCATTCCAGACGGATAAAATCTGCTGCCTCAATCGTATCATAGGATCGTTACGATTCCGATCACCAGCATTCCCAGCCAGCAAAACAATAAAATCCCGCCTGCGATGGTTCCGATCCGGGCCAGGATATCGTTGATTTCCTTCATCTTTAACGTTTTCACTCCACAGATAACAGACTCCACGGAAAACAACAGGCTGGTCAGTGCCCAGGCTGCCACATCCGGACCGCCACTCCCCTGGTTTCCGATACTGCGTCCCAGACTAAAGCAAAAACAAAACAGACCGATCGCCGCAAATCCAAGACAGAAAAAGCTCTGCTTTGGAATTGGTTTCCGGATATAGGATATGCGTTTTTTTCTATTTTTCATCGGCTTTTTCATCGGCGTCTTCTCCTTTTTATCCGAATCTTCTGAATCGTCCAGTGACTTAAAAAGCCAAGCGCACCACCGAGTGTATTTAAAAACAGATCATCCACATCGAAGCTTCCGACTTTGAAGATCAGCTGCGTCGTCTCGATGCAGAGGCTTAAACAGAAACCGAATAAAATCGTATTGTACCACTTTTTGCTTCTGCGGCTGATGATCGGCAGAAAAAATCCACACGGCATAAATCCTACTACGTTACCTACAATATTTAAAAGGAATGCTTCCATTCCCAGTTGTTTTCGATATTTATAAAAGCGCTTGATTTCCTTGAACAGCTCCAGATTGTACGCATAATCGCGCTGCTCCGGATTGCGTCCAAAGGACTCCGCAAAAAACATAAAATAAACCAGCAAGGCCAGGTAAGCGATGAAAAGCACCCATCCCAGCTTCTGATTCCTGGTCGTATTTCTGATCATAATTCTAGTAAAACTCCTTTTTATTTCCCAATGCCAAATTCACCAGAAACGCTCTAAGCACTTCCTTTTGCGCCATGATACCACAGGCAAACTTTTTATTCCACATGGTACCCTGCAAGCAAAGGGGCAGTCTCCGCCCGAAACCTGTTGCAGAAACTGCCGCCCCTGTATCTTTTTGAACATTAAAATGTGATCTCGCCCTTGCGCTTTAACAGCAGTCCGCCGCAGACAATGGACATAATGCCCACGGTCACGCCGGTCACGAGCATGATGATTCCCACTGCAATGCTGCAGGCGCCGGTGCGCTGCATTGTCTTATATACCTTTTCCATAATATGACTCCTTACTCTGCACCATACTGCTCATAGTAAGCATCGATTGCTGCCTTTAAGGTATCGTCGATGATGACTTTTCCCTTGTAAGGCTTGTTGTAGAGATGCTCTACAACATCTGCCATGGTTACAATCGCGGTGGTCTTGAAGCCGTACTTCTCTTCAATTTCCTTCAGTGCAGACTTGGTTCCCTTTCCGCGCTCCATACGGTCTACGGAAACAACCAGACCAAGCACATCGACATCGCCCTGTGCCTTGATGATCGGCAGAGTCTCCTCGATGGAGGTACCGGCAGTGGTTACGTCTTCGATGATCACAACCTTGTCGCCGTCTTTGATCGGGCTGCCGAGCAGGATGCCCTTATCGCCGTGATCCTTTACTTCTTTCCGGTTGGAGCAATAACGAATGTCTGCGTCATACAGCTCGCTGATAGACATGGTCGCTGCAACAGTCAGCGGAATGCCCTTGTAAGCCGGTCCGAACAGAACATCAAAATCAGTTCCGAAGGTATCCTTGATAGCCTGTGCATAGTACTGACCCAGGCGGCGCAGCTGTGCGCCGGTACGGTAAAAGCCGGTATTGACAAAGAACGGGGTCTTGCGGCCGGACTTGGTTACGAAATCACCAAATTTCAGCACTTCGCAGTCGATCATAAATTCAATAAATTCTTTCTTGTAATCTTCCATGATATTCTCCTTTTGTTCCGCCCTTTCCGGCAGAATCTTTTTCATAGCTGATTCTTTCCGGCGGATGTTTTTCTCATTCCAGCCATCCACTGGGATTCTGGATCTGTTCTATTTCACACATCGGATCAGTTCCCGGATGTCTTCTACATTCTGTTTCTTCATAAAGGCTTCGATGCCTTCTGCGATCTCTACCGTTGCGTACGGATTATAGAAGTTTGCAGTTCCCACGGAAACTGCAGTCGCGCCAGCCATGATAAACTCCAGCGCATCCTCTGCCGTCGCGATGCCGCCCATGCCGATAATTGGCAGACTTACCGCATTGGCTACCTGGTAAACCATGCGCACGGCCACCGGCTTGACTGCCGGGCCGGACATACCGCCGGTCTTGTTGGCGATTGCAAATGCCCTGCGGTTGATATCGATCTTCATACCGGTCAGGGTGTTGATAAGGGAGAGCACATCGGCACCGCCTGCCTCTGCTGCCTTCGCCATAACGGTAATGTCTGTTACGTTTGGACTCAGCTTCATGATAACCGGCTGCTTCGCGTGCTTCTTCACTTCTCTGGTGATGGCTTCCACTGCCTTCGGATCCTGTCCGAATGCAATGCCGCCTTCCTTTACGTTCGGGCAGGAAATGTTGATCTCCAAGAGATCCACCGGTTCATCGCCCAGCCGCTCTACGACTTCAATATAATCTTCCGTGGTCTTTCCGCAAACATTCACGATGATCTTTGTGTCGTACTGCTTTAAAAACGGGATATCGCGCTTTACAAATACGTCGATGCCCGGATTCTGCAGGCCGATCGCATTCAGCATGCCGCCATAAACCTCTGCGATACGCGGGGTCGGGTTACCCGGCCACGGCACATTCGCCACACCCTTGGTCACAACTGCGCCAAGGCGGCTTAAATCAACAAATTCACTGTACTCTGCTCCGCTTCCGAAGGTTCCGGATGCTGTCATGACCGGATTTTTCAATTCCACACCGGCAAGATTTACTTTGGTATTCATTACAGCTCCACCTCCTCAGCAGCAAAGACCGGACCGTCCTTGCAGATACGCTTATTGTGTACGTGGGAATGATCGTCTACCTCTTTGGACTTGCAGACGCAGGCGAGACATGCACCGATTCCGCAGGCCATCTTCTCCTCTAAGGAGAGCCAGCACTCGATGCCGTTCTCTTCCGCATACGCCTTCAGTGCACGCAGCATCGGAGTCGGTCCGCAGGCATAGATCACATCTGCATTCAGTCCGTTTGCCTTGATGGCATCGATGACGTTGCCCTTTGTTCCGGCGCTGCCATCTTCGGTTGCCACATAAACCTTACCGTACTGTTCAAATTCCTCGTTTAAGAATAACACATCGCGGTAACCAAGCACCATCTGCTTTTCGCAGTTTAAGTTCTTTGCCAGCTCCAGCATAGGCGGGATTCCGATACCACCGCCGATGAGAAATGCCTTTTTCTCCTTTAACGGGAAACCATTTCCGAGCGGTCCCATGATCTCGATGTCGTCCCCTGCCTGGTATGCAGAAAACTCTTTGGTTCCGGCCCCTACCACGCGGTACACGATGCGCAGTCTGCCTTGCTCCTTATCGATCTCACAAAGACTGATCGGACGCGGAAGCACCTTACTTTTGTCTTTCGTGTATACAGAGATAAACTGCCCCGGCTTTGCCGCTTTCGCGATTTTCTCTGCCTGGATCCACATGCTGCAGATATCATCCGTCAAAGCTTCCTGGCTGACCACCTTAGCCGTCAGCTTTACCTTTTCTTTCTGAATTGTTTCCATTTTCCCCTACTCCTCTGTTCTCGCAAAATCTCATTCTGCTTTTCAGAAAGCTTTCTGCCCCAAAATCTCTGTTACCGTCCAGATCATCCACGCAGAAAGCATTCCTCCTTCCGCACCTACAGTACGCTGTTGATATCAGCAACCATATCGATAACAGCCTGTCTGGATGCCTCTGCGAAATGCTCTGCGCCAAACTTTGCGTATTTCTCCTGGCGGTATGCCGCAATAATACCACGGGAGGAGTTTACGACTGCACCAAGTCCGTCTTCATTGAAGCAGTGTCTTAAATCTTTTGCGGTGCCGCCCTGAGCGCCATAGCCCGGAACCAGGAAGTAGGTCTTCGGCATAAGCTTTCTGAGCACTGCACTCATCTCCGGATAGGTTGCGCCGACTACTGCACCGACATTGCTGTAGTTACCGTCCATGGACATCTCGCCCCACTCAACGACCTTTGCAGCCACATGCTCATAAAGCGGCTTGCCGTCAATGAGTCTGTCCTGGAACTCGCCGCTGGATGGGTTGGAAGTCTTTACCAGAACAAAAATTCCCTTGTCATCGGAATTGCAGACATCGACAAACGGTTTTACGCCGTCAGTTCCCAGATACGGGTTTACCGTAAGGAAATCGGTGTTGAATGCGGAACAGATGCTGTTTCCAACCTTCACCTTGCCCAGATGTGCAGTCGCGTAGGCTGCGGAAGTAGAACCAATATCACCGCGCTTTGCGTCACCGATCACTACAAGACCTTTTTCCTGGCAATACTTTACGGTCTTGTCATACACGTTCAGTCCCTCGATGCCGAACTGCTCGTACATAGCAATCTGCGGTTTCACGGACGGGATCAGGTCCCAGGTGTGATCCACGATCTCCTTGTTAAAATTCCAGATGGCGTCTGCAGCGCCTTCCAACGTCTCCCCGAATTCTCCGAAGGACTTCTTTAAAATGTGCTCCGGAATGTAGTTTAACATCGGGTCCAATCCCACACAGATCGGTGCCTTTGTCTTCTGAATCTTTTCAATCAGCTTCTGAATCATGGCTTCCTCCTTAAGTGTATGCATAGCGCATTGCTATTCTTTTTTATACTTCATTTAAATATACCATATCCCCAAACCCCTTTCAACCGGAAAAGCACGACATTATATTTGTTTTTCTCTTTCTTTTCAGCTGCTACCGATATCGTTTTTTCATGGAAAAGCCACGTCCGCTCACCTCGCTGACCCGGTTTACCACCATAAAACATTCCGGATCGATGCGATGGACCAGCTTTTCCAGTTCCGGAAGTTCCCGGTTTGAGATGACACTGAAGATCATCTGCGTCTGGTGTTTCAGGTAGCCGGTTTCTCCGGAAAGCATCGTAACGCCGCGGTCCATTTCCGCCAGGATGGCTTCCCGGATTTTCTGACTGTGTTCACTGACAATCCGCACTTCTGTGCGCGTCGTTCCCAATAACATCAGCTTATCCAGTACCAGGGTATAAACCATGACCAGAATCAGCCCATACAATACGTTTTCCGGTGGATTTCCAACCGCCTGGACCAGAAGAATGCAAAAATCAAAGACATACATGGAAACAGAAACCGGAATCTGAAAATAATGATGGAGCACAAGCGGCGGAATGTCCATTCCTCCCGTCGATGCACCCGCCCGGATCACAATTCCAAGAGAAGCCCCAATCCCAAGTCCGGAAAATACCGTGCTCAAAAACAGATCCTGCGTCAGGACCGTACTTCCCAGTATCTGTTCAAAAAAGCCCAGCGCAATGGGATATACAAAGGTACTCACAACCGTCGTCAGTGCAAATTTTCTTCCAAGAACACTCCAGCCGACAAGGAGCATCACTACATTAAACACCAATACAAACGCAGACACCGGTATCCCAAATGCGCGGTTCAATGCCAGACCAATTCCCGTTGTTCCTCCGGTAAGCAGTCCCGCCGGCATCAAAAAAGCTTTGACCGTCAGCGCGTACAAAATATTCCCCAGAATTACAATAGCAAGGGAAGCTGCTGTTGCTGTTTGCGCAACGCGTGAACAGCAGCATGCTGCCTTCTGGCATGGATTTTTCCAGTTTTTTTCCTTTGTTTCCATCGTTTTTTGTTCTCCTTTTCCTGTCAATCCTCTCAAACTTCATAAAATGTACCCAGCCCTGCCCACTCAAAGACGCAATTTTCTATGAAACAAAAAAGAATGTGCCTTGGCACATTCTCGCGCCGAGGCGCGGTTGCTTCAGCAACCATCTACCTTTGCGCCGAGTGCGCTTCCTCGCGGAGCATTTTTATATGATAGGACGCAATTTCCTATCATATAAAAAAAAACGTCTGTCAGGGAGTTTTTCCCTAACAGACGTGGATCAAGGCATTGCCTAATACAAGTTCAGTATAAAAATTTTCTGGAATTCTGTCAAGTCGAAAACCAGATCTGTACATGAATGATTACTGCTCACAGGCAGGGATTTTCTGAACTGAAAATCCCGTATGATACAGTTTTGGCAACAGCTTTTCAGATCAGTCCCGACACCAGCGGAACCACAATGACTGTCATCAGTCCGGCTACGGCGATGGAAAGGCTGCTCATGGCACCCTCAACTTCACCAAGTTCCAGTGCCTTTGAAGTACCAATGGCATGTGCTGAGGTACCAAGTGCCAGTCCCTTTGCGATCGGTTCCCGGATTTTCAATACCTTAAACAACATTTCTGCAATGATATTTCCGAAAATACCGGTAATGATGATGCAGACCACCGTGATCGTCACGATGCCGCCCGCTTCCTCACTGACTCCCATGCCAATTGCCGTGGTGATGGATTTCGGCAGGAACGATACGTAATGGATATGTTCTACCCCAAATAACGTACACAGAAGAAAAATACTGCCCGCACTGGCTGCTACACCAGAAGCGATTGCCACAATGACAGAAATAAAATTTTTCTTCAGAAGTTCCAGCTGCTTATACAGCGGAATCGCCAGACACACCGTAGACGGTGTCAGCAGGTAGCTGATATACTTGGCGCTATTATTATAAGAAGCATAATCTACGTGCAGCAGCTTTAACACTGCGATAACGATCACAACAGACACCAGAAGCGGATTTAAAATTGCCCATCCGACTTTCTTTTTCACCCAGACACCAACCAGATATGCTGCCAGGCTGATCACAAAACCAAAATAAAGGGATTCCTGTAAAAAAGTCATGCTGTTTTCTCCTCCCCTGCATTCTTTCCATTCTTCTTTTTCAGCATAGATACCATAAACTCTGTCACCTTTCCGGTCACTCCCATAACAATGACCGTGGAAACCAGACAGGTTACAGCCAGCGGCACCAGGATTGCCTTCATGGCATCATAGCTTTCAATCAGTCCAACCGATGCCGGAATAAACAGAATCGGCATGATATCCAGAAGAAAATTTCCGGTTGCTTCAATATCATCCAGCTTCAGTAAGCCCGTACAAAGCAGAAGCAGAAGCAAAAACAGCCCATACACGCCAGCCGGAACCGGTAGCGGCAAAAGCTCATTGAAAAACTCTCCGATCATCGTAATGCCGAAGATGATTGCAGATTCCTTTACGTATTTCATATTGTTTATCCTTTCCAATGCTATGTCGTTCGGTTGCTGTTCATGCGCCGCACAAACAGCAACAGGGTTCTCCCCTTTCACGCCAGGCCGTGCATTGCCGGTTTCCGACAGAAAACGAATCTGTCTTTCTTCAAATCTGTTTGTATTCTGCAAACCAACTGCCTGCCCGGGCGAACAATAACTCGTATTCTACCACCGGAAACCAAAAAGTCAATGTGCATTCTTGTATTCTTTATGTTTTTTTCTTATACTTAACTTACCAAAGAAAACCTTGAATTTTCCCATCAGGAGGCGCTCCATGCATCTGAATTTGTCCATTTGCTCAACCAATTTGCTCACCCAAAAGCAGCAGGAAGAAACAGCAGATCTGACTGCTGTCTGTCATCATCATGACCAGAATGATCTTACTTATCCATTGGAAGAAACAGAGATCACCCATTTTCTCGCTTATCTCCCGGATGGCACGCTTGCTGCCTGCCTCGCACTGATTCCCTACGAAGAGGGCCTGGCAGAATGCTGCGCTTTCACGCATCCTGATTTTCGAAACCAGGGAATCTTCTCCCGACTGTTAGAAGAAGGACTCTCTCATATCCCAGACAGCGATCTGCTCTTTGCCGTGTCTGAATCCTGTCAGGATACCGTAAAAACCCTGGCGGCACTTGGCGCCGAAAAAGAATCCGAAGAACTGATGATGGAATGTGTCTTAGCTTCCTGTTCCTGTTTCCACGTTACGCAAACGGCAGCCGCTTCTGCCGCCCCTTCGCATTCCCCCTCGATAACATCCGGCAGTTTCTCTCTTCACCAGACTTCTGCCTCCGAATTTTGTCTTTATCAGGGGGATTTGCGCCTTGGCACTGCCTTTGCAGAGCCAGTCCGTGAAGGAACCGTCTGCCTGCATCATGTGGAAATTCTGCCAGAATACCGTCATCAGGGTCTTGGTACGGTATTTTTCACCCTGCTGCTTCCTGCGCTTGCCAGCCAGGGATTCCAGACGGCATTGCTTCAGGTTGCCGGTGACAATATGCCCGCCATAGCCCTGTACAAAAAAACAGGGTTTTCTGTCACGAAAACCCTGTCGTATTACTTCTATTAAATTCAGTAGATTCGGATTACAGTGCCAGCACTTTCTCGGCTGCTGCATCAAACCAGTCTCGCTCCAGGTACTCAATGGTACCGTTATCAACATGCTCAGCTACCTTCGGATCGATCGGAAGTTTTGCCAGAACCGGAAGATCGTACTCTTTGGCGATTTCATCGATATGACTCTCACCAAATACCGAAATCTTCTTGCCGCAGTCCGGGCACTCCAGATAGCTCATATTCTCGACCAGTCCAAGGATCGGCACGTTCATCTTCTGCGCCATCTTCACAGCCTTTGCCACAATCATGGAAACCAGTTCCTGCGGAGAGGTCACAATGATGATGCCATTGACCGGAAGAGACTGGAATACCGTTAACGGAACATCACCGGTTCCCGGCGGCATATCAACAAACATGTAGTCCACATCTTCCCAGAGTGTTTCATTCCAGAACTGCTTGACTGCACCTGCAATGACCGGACCTCTCCAGATGACCGGATCCGTATCATTGTCCAGAAGCAGGTTTGCAGACATAATGTCAATACCAAGTGCGGACGTTGCCGGAATCATGAGGTTGTCTTTTGTCATCATGACCATATTATTATTCAAACCAAATGCCTTCGGGATGGACGGTCCTGTAATGTCCGCATCCAGGATAGCGGTATGTTTGCCTTTGCTGTTCATCTTCACAGCCATCATGGCAGTAACCAGAGATTTGCCGACACCGCCCTTTCCGCTGACTACTCCGATCACTTTTTTCACGCTGCTTGCCGGGTTTAACGGCTCTAAAAAGCTTGTCTGCTCCGCTGTGCGGCTTCCGCAGGATTCCCCGCAGGTGCTGCAGTTGTGAGTACAATTCTCGCTCATGTAAATACCTCCACATTTTCTATCATACATTTCTGTTTTACAGCCGTATTCGGCATCCATGCGGCAGACAATCCGCCTGGATGTTTGACAGCTGCTATTCTCTTTGCGATTTTCGCAAAAAAGACCCTAATTGAAAGCATACCACATTTCAAAGAAAAACAAAACCCTTGTACCGGAAAATATACCGACTTGCACTGGAAAATATACTGGCTTTCTCAGAATTACTAAACAAAAACTCCCCATTTCACCCAACACAGCTGATATCAAAAATATCCCTTGTATGACACTTAAAATCTGGTATAATATAGATAATATTTCTACAATATTTCTTCAAAACTGGAACTATTGCACAAAAAGCAACGAGGTATTTACTGATGAACATGAATATGAACCCGAACAGTGAACTGGTCCAGTCCGCTGTCAATGTACCAAATCTGGTCCAGGTACCAGATGCCCTGGTCAGCCAGGCAAGAGAATTCCAGCAGGCCATGATGATGTACACCTGCGCCATCCGCGAAGTAAAAACCAAACTGGAAGTATTAAACGATGAGCTTTCCATCAAAAACCAGAGAAACCCCATCGAGATGATCAAATCCCGTGTTAAAAAACCGATCAGCATCGTAGAAAAACTGCAGCGCAGAAATCTCCCGGTCAGCCTGGAATCCATGATGAACAACTTAGACGACGTAGCTGGCATCCGCGTCATCTGCTCCTTCGTTGACGATATCTATGCTGTAGCCAACATGCTGGTCAGCCAGGACGATATCACCGTCATTGCCATCAAGGATTACATCAAAAATCCAAAGCCGAACGGCTACCGCAGTTACCATCTGATCATCGAGATCCCGGTCTTCTTCTCCGAGGAAAAGAAAAATCTCCGTGTGGAAGTCCAGATCCGGACCATCGCTATGGATTTCTGGGCAAGTCTGGACCACCAGCTCAAATACAAAAAAGACATCGGAAACGTTGCCGATGAGATCAGCGAGGACCTGCGCCAGTGTGCAGACGTCATTGCAGCCACCGACCAGCATATGCTCCAGATTCGAAAACGCATCGAAGATAAAAGTGGCAGACATCCGAAATAACATATTGTTAACGTAATAGGACCGTGAAAGTTGCCTTCGGCAACTTTCACGGTCCATCGTTTTTTCAACGAAATTGTTATTTTTAGAAGCAGAGTTTCTGCACGATCGGACTGACACGTTTCTTCATGACCGGAAGGATCTTTCCTACCAAGATCGCACTTAAGACGGTGCCCTCGCGGATACCAAACAGTCCATGCATGAACAGGAACGATAAGATCACACCGATTGCCACGGAAGAGCAGTCTACCATGATCTTGATCTTATGGAACTCAATGTTCGGGAAGCAGTCGCTGATGGCAAGCGTCATACCCTCCATCGGCATGTTGACCAGTTTTACATCCATGTAAATTGCTACGCCGAGCGCTACCAGAACAATACTGATCGCCATCATAAGAAGCTGACCGAAATAGGTCGGAATCACGAAACCGTGCATCACGCCTTTTGCAAAGTCTGCAAAGTAACCGAAAATCGTGGAAAAGATCAGCTGGGTTAAGTTAAACCACTGATATTCCTTACGCTTGATGAGGATCTGTACAACCATGTAAGCCACAAACACACCGATGATGCACCGGCCAAGATCGACTTTCAGGATCAGTGAAATGACATACGGTAAAGAGTTGACCGGAGATACACCCAGGTTGGAATTTACCGAAAAAGCTACGCCGAACGCCATGAACAATAATCCGACGCAATACAACAGGATTCGCATTAACATTTTCATATTTTGTCTTTTCTCCCTTTTTTTAGTGGTTGATAATATTATAACGTACCAGCAAAATTATGTAAATATAGATATGTCGAAACTGATATGGAGAATTTTAACAAAATTTTAATGTGAGATTTTTACATTTTTCTTTTTCCGTTAAGTTTCTAACAGTTTTCTGTTTTTCCTGATCGAACAGGATCCACCGTACCTCTCCACTCAATGGCTGACACCCCGTATTTTTTTGATCCATTTTCCACTGCGCATCCGAAACAGACAAATGATCGTCTTCATCAGATTGTCAATCCGGAGGAAGAAGAAAACCCAGAACGGCGGCCATTTCCACACCAGCCCCGCCATAGCGCCAAGCGGCACGCTGAATACCCATAAAAACAGAATGTCCGCAATCATCAGGAAACGGGTGTCTCCTCCGCTGCGCAGGATTCCCTTTGTCAGGATTCCTCCTGTCATCATAAAGATCACGGTAATGCTGACTGCGCGCATCAGCTGCGCCGCAATGGCTGCGGTCTCGCTGGTGATCCGGTACATGCCGATCACCCACGGACTGATCGCAAGGATCAGCACGCCACAGAAGATTCCGATCAGGAATCCAATAAACGTGAAAGAAATGCCCTGTTCTGCTGCTTTTTTTGCATCTCCTTCTCCCAGGGTATTTCCGGTAATGATCAGCGCTGACTGTCCCAGTCCCGCTGAAAATACAGATGCGATCTGCTGGGTTACATTGGTAATGGAGTTTGCCGACATGCAGGCGGTTCCCATATGTCCCCAGACTGCCATGACCATGCTGTTTCCCACACCCAAAAGCGTGTCACTGATCATGACTGGAAGGGAAATGCGCAGATATTCCGATACCAGTTCCTTACAGGACTGGAACAGATCGCGCAGTCGGAAACGGATTTTTTGATCGATCAGGAAGAAATATCCACAGATCATGGAAAATTCGAAAATACGGCTGATCAGCGTACCAACTGCAGCTCCCGCCACACCCATGGCCGGTGCTCCCAGTTTTCCGAAGATAAACATCCAGTTAAAGAAAATATTAATAAAGAATGCCCCGATTGCCGTATAGAGCGGAATGTGTGTCTGACCGCTGTTTCTTAAAACCAGCGTCGTTACCGTTGAACTTCCGTATAAAAAAAAGCACGGAAGCGTCCACCTCAGATAACGGACTCCTTCCGCGATTGCCTCGGGCTCTTTTGTCAGGAGACTTAAGACAGCCGCCGGTGCCATCCCAACAATCAGGGTCACCGCCAATGCTATGGTAAAGCAGAAACGGTACAACAGCGTTAATGTTTTGGAAAGGCTCTCTTTATCTCCTGCACCCCAGTACCTTGCGATCAGAACACTCGCCCCCATTCCCATGCCCATGGACATGAAATGGTAAAAATTGTGTACTTGGGTTCCCACCGCACTGGCGGCCAGGGCAGTTTCATTTAACTGCCCCAGCATAATGGTATCCATCATATTTACGCCAACGGTAATCACCTGCTGTGCAGAGATTGGAGCACTCAGTTCCCAGACTTTTTTATAAAATGCCTTCTCTCTGACGAATAATTTCATAGGCTTAGATGACTTTCTTTGCTTTTAAGTCTGCCAGCTGCTCTTCTGTCAGACCAAGAAGACCGCCATAAACCTCTTCGTTGCTTCCGCCCAGTTCCGGACTGCACTCATACTCAACCTTTACTTCACTCATCTTCGGTGCGAAGCCAGGCAGTTTTACTTTGCCGCGCTGCGGATGATCGATCTCAACCATCATGCCGCGCTCATAGTACTGCGGATCGTTGGTAATATCGTCTACGGAAAGCAGTGCGCCTGCCGGGATATCTGCCTTGCAGAGGATATCCATAGCGGTGAACTTATCGTAATCTTTCAGCCAGTCTTTGATCGCGCCGTCGCAGATGTCTCTGTGCTCATAACGGCTGCGCGGGGTTGCCATTTCTGGACATACATCCTGTTTTAAATCCGGACGTCCGATGACATCACAGAGGTTATCCCACTGCTTGCTGCCCGGATGACGGCTGCAGTAAATATGTACATAATCGTTCTTGCCGAACGGTTTGCACGGATAAGTATCGGACGGAGCCACATCCTCAAGCGGCATGCCGTTGCCGACACGGCGGTTCGGAACTTTTCCATTGTTGTAGTACGGCTCCCACTGGGAACGGGAAAGACCGATCATGAAATCCTGCATTGCAACGTCTACACGCTGGCCAATGCCCTCGCGCTCACGCTGTAAGAGTGCTGCAATGATACTCATGGCAAGGGTAATACCGGTACCGGAGTCTGCTACGGAAATACCACACTTGATCGGCTGATCCGGAAGTCCGGTTGCAGAAACCATAACACCGGTGTGGGTTGCGATCGGGTCAAATGCCGGGTAATCTTTGTACGGGCCATTCTGTGCAAAGCCCTTTAAGCTGGCATAAATGATCTTCGGATTGATTTCCTTACAAGCCTCATAGGTCAGACCCAGGTTGTTCATGGATCCCGGTCCCATGTTCTCTACGATGACATCGCTCTTTGCAACGAGATCCTTTAACAGCTGCAGTCCTTCTGGAGATTTTGCGTTGCAGGTAATGGATTTCTTATTCATATTCATAACCAGGAATCCATAGGTATCAACACCCGGATTTGCCTGGGAATAACGTCCCAGCTCCCCCTTTACCGGACGCTCAACTTTTAATACTTCTGCGCCCAGCCATGCCAGAGTCTCCGTACAAACAGTACCAGACTCAAACTGAGTCATATCCAGTACACGGTATCCAGAAAGCGGTCCTTTACATGCCATAATTACATTCCTCCAATTCTTGTTTTCGCCAAAGTTGATTTCTGTTTTTATTTCTTTTTCTTTCATCTGCCTGCCCGGTTTCGCAGATCGTGCTATGCCGGACAGACATTTTTTGCTTTATTGCTTTATTTTTTTGCTTCTTTCGCCTCTTTGTTTGGGATAACGCGGTTCTCAATGAACTCATCGACCAGATTGGTCATCGTCTCCGCGTTCCACTTGCGCGGGTTAACCGGATCTGCATGGAATGCAAGAACCGGGAATCCAGCCTCTTCCAGACGATTCTTAATAAAATAGCTTCCCTCTACCGCCTGCATATCGTTCTCCGGGATCATATAAACGACACCGTCGATATCGTTCTGCTTTGCCTGCTGTACAAACCACTCACTGTTCCACGGCGGCATATGAAGGAAATCTTCCATTCCGATGAAACGGGCTGCCAGTGCACGAAGCGGATCTTCTTCTACATGATTGCGGATGTAAGCATCTGCACCCATAGCCAGATACATGGACCACATGAAGACTGCGCCATACTTCTGCTCAAAACGCTGATAGAAACCGAAATCCTGCCACATACCGCGACCAAGCCACATCAGGCGGTATTTCTCATTCGGAACAGCAGCCTCACCTTTATCGATCAGCTCTTTGATCTCTTCATAGAGGCTCTTTGCGTGTGCAGCTGCCCACTCGGTGCCGCGCTGCCACTGTGCCTGCATAACAGCATTGATCGTATCCACTACGGTAACCGGAACCGGATGACTTGCAGCGATCATATCACGGATCTTTTTATAGTAGCCTTCCTGCTCATTGATCAGGTCCATGACATGCTGGAGCTTGTTCATATCCATCATCTTTCCGGTCTTCATCTCCAGATAGTTGATCAGGGCTTTCAGCTCTTCGACTGCCAGGTCGATACGGTCTTTATCGTACAGCTCTTCCCAGCGGTCTGCAGTCAGCTCATACCAGTTTAACGGGGTCTTTCTTGCAACCGTATTTTCCATGACGTACAGATCAGCACCATAGTTCTGTGCGATCAGCCCAAAGATCTTGCTCTGGCAGTCACCGGTCAGACGGGTAATGCTGATGGTCGGCTTCGGAAGTCCGCCCCACGGTCCAAGAGGCTTGCCCTCTTCGTCCAGCTTGTGGTCATCCGGGTCAAAGCTCTCTGCCAGTGCCTGCGCATCGTAGCTGTTTAAATCGTTGCGGTAGCCATTGTCTGTCATCAGCTGGGCATACTTGCGGGTCATACGTTTTGCTCCGCAGATTGCAGCCCACCACTGGTTTACAACAAACGGAATGTCCATGGCGCGGAAGATTTCCATCGGCACATCGGCATTCAGGATCGCAAAATCGCATCCTTCCCGCTCTACGCGGGCTTTCATATCAAAGAACCACTGTTTCTGGTAAGCACCTGCTGCTGCGGTTGCTTTCAGTTTTTTCACAACGGAGGATTTTGATCCGGTTGCTTTCTTTTCTTCTGGCATCACTGATCCCCTCCTTTTCCTGCTTTCAGTTCTTCTGCAAATGCAGCGAGTTTTTCGTCCAGATCTTCATTTTTTGCTGCCGGCCAGAGCATTCTGCCAAAGGTGCAGGACTTGATGCCGCGGGCTGCAAGACTCTTTCTCTGGTTTGGCATATCCCAGGTAGCAACTTCGTCGTAAAGATTGGTATAGAAGATGACTGCCTCCGGCTTGGTCTCCTCCACCTCACGTTCCAGTGCCTCCACACGCTGGGAAACAAATGCTTTCTTTGCAGAAAACTCTCTCAGCATATAGCGGTCTACCAGCGCACGGGTTACCGGGTACTCCAGATTGAAGTCACGGTTGTAATAACGGTCTCCCCAGTTGGTATCTTCTCCGACGACCACAAGACCCTGTGCCTCGATCTTCTCGTAGAGTGCGGTATCTTCATGCTCTGCTCCGGTGTAGAAGACACGCGGTCCTTCCAGTACCGGCCAGCTCTTTGCGTCTTCCGTAACCTGACGCACCAGCTCAGTGTGGGCTGTACGCTCCATGAAAAGTCCGGCTCCGATGATCACCATCGCTTCGCTTCCGGCAATGTGTACCTCGTCTCCATGACGGAGAGCTGCCATCTCACGCAGTGCCTGACGGTTTTCGTTACAGATCTTTCCGGCTTCACGGATTGCTTCATCCGTGATCTCATGTCCGGCCCACTCTTCTACCTGTTTGCGGAACAGGTCCATGACAAATTCATTCCGTTTCTGGTGCATCTGGTGTCTGGTAAACAGCCAGTCAATGAATGCAAACGGAGGAAGGTTCTTCTCCGGTTCTACACGGTGCAGTTCTCTTAAATACAGGAAAATACGGATTACCACGTCGGTACTGTTGGAGATTGCCAGCGCATCCAGCTGTTCTCCATAGGTGCCGTCGATCAGTTTTTCAAACTGCGCACGGACAACCGGCTCAAACGCGTATTCCAGATATTTGTTTGTCTCCTCCAGGGAACGGTCCGGATCTGCATAGATCTGAACAGGCAGCATGTCTGCTGCGATCAAAAGTTCATCCGGAACATCAAATCCCAGTTTACCAACTACTTTTTTCCCCTGGGCGCGCCACTTTGCAGCTTCTGCGTCCCGGTGATCCCAGACTTCTTTCAAAGCAGTAAAGGCTTTGCTCCCCAAAGCACAATTACGAATGCTCATCGGTGTGTCACATCCTTTCCAAAATATGGTGGAACAGGTTCTTTTCCAATTTTCCTGAAGACTGTTCCACGCTCTTACATGAATCCGATCACGGTGTCTTGCTTTCCATGATGACATAACTGCCGTCATCACTCCAGCGCAGCGCGGCATTTAAATTTGCGCCGTCGGTCTGACGAAGAATGAAATCCAGAACTTTCTGACCACCATGGTCTCTTGTCTTCACGACAATATTTCCAGATTTTTCAATGTAGCACGGAATGAATCCGCACTCTGTCACGCCGTCCTTGTTTGCCATAACTTTGGCGATCATGGTGTAACGGGAAGGTTCCGACCATGGGTAAAACGGTACTTCATAATGTCCGTCTCCCCGGCCTTCTTTTGCCCGCTGCTTTAAGTACGCAATCATCTCCGGGGTGTCATTGTAACCGGCCGTCATGGCGTAAGTCACACAGACGAAATTTCCAAGTCCATGATAAATCGGTTTGCCCTTATAGAGTTCCACCCCTTTTAGTACATGGTGATGATGGGCGAAGATAATGTCGGCTCCGGCATCCAGCGCCGCGTAACACATTGGCTGCTCATATGCATCCAGACGCGGATGGTCACCGCCGTTTCCTTTGTGGAATACCACCACTGCGATATCCACCTGTTTTTTCAGTTCCGCTACCTCTTCCTGCAGTTTGCGGATATCCTGCTCCCAGATAAAGGTGTAAACCTTTGCTGGACAGCCCGGCATATCCCGCGCCGGAACGTAGCTGGTTTCTACTTTTACATAATTGGCTCCCGGCTTCTGGGAAGTCGCCCAGCCAAGCTGCGGGCCTGTCGCATTGTAAGAAAGTACGCCGATTTTCAAACCGTCTTTTTCTACAATGGCAGGCTTTTTCGCCTCCATGATATTGGCACCGCCCCCTGCAGGGTGAATGCCAAGCTCTTTTAATTTTTCCACGGTATCGATCACGCCGTACGGCCCACAGTCGTACAGGTGGTTACCGGCTACCGTGGCAATATCAAACCCGATATCCGCCAGCACCTCAAGGTGCTGGGGATTGGATGGCGGTGCCTGGATATCGATGCAGGACGGAAGATTGCGGGTCGTGTGGGGGGTCTCCACATGACCGATCAGCACATCCTGTTCTCCAAGGATTTCCCGCGTTCCCTCGAAATAAGGCTCCATAGGTCCGGGTTCGTCTAAAATCAGATCGCCGACACAGCAGATGCTGATTTCTTTATTCATATAAATACTCCCCCTTATCGTAAATCCGCTTGATTAGAACGGAATCTTACCAATTACAGCGCCAAATACGGTACATAAAATGGTTACAAGCCAGATCCATTTGAAGGAATATTTCAGGTGCTCACCCATGGTGCAGTCTGCCAGGCCAAGTGCCAGGTACGGAGACGGTCCGATGAGGGTGATACCAGCTGCGATCGCACACGGAACTACGATAGAAGTTGCCAGTGCCAGATCGGTTACACCGTATGTGCTGACGATCTGCTGCATGATCGGGGTCAGTGCGAAGTAAATATTATCACTACCGATGATGGTATTGATCGGCATTACCAGAAGAGATACTAAGAAGCACAGATGTCTGCCAAGGCTTTCTGGAAGCACTGCAAGGATGGTGTTGGTCATGCTTTCGATCATGCCGGTTCCGTTCATAACACCAACTAAAACACCGATTGCGATAATGGTCATAACCATGTTGATCGCCGGGCCGCCGTACTGTTTGATCTTCGCGCCCTGTTCCTTGGTGGTCTTGAAGTTTACGATCAGAGCCAGGCCAAATGCTACGATAAATCCGATTGCGGTACCAAACCAGCCAAGAAGAAGACCAACGATCATGAATGCGGTTAACGCCATATCAAAGATCAGGACCGGTCTGCTGACAGAAACTTTTGCCGGCTGGGCTAAGGTTTTCTTTAATTCTGCGAACTCTTCATCAGTCATACCTGCACCGTTTTTCTTCTCGAGTGCTGCGATCGGGATCATGAGAAGCAGGGAAATGACGATCGCGAATGCCTGGATCGGTGCCAGGTAACGCCATAACTCCTGTGCATCCAGACCGGTTACGGAAGTAATACGGAGCATGGAAGCGCACCACGGTGTGATGTTCATTGCACCAGATAAGAGGCACATAACAAATACGATACAGATCGGGCGCATCTTCATTTTCTTGAAGATCGGCAGCATGGTCGGAATGGTAACCAGAGCTGTGGTTGCACCGGAGCCGTCCAGATGAGAAATAATGGTAACGAAGCAGGCAACGTAAAGAACTGCCAAAACGTTGTTGCCAAGATATTTCATAACGCGGTTTACGATAACATCGAACATACCTACATCACTGAGCAGGCTGAAGAACATAACCGCGAATGAAAACAGGATAATGGTATTCAAAACCGATTTGAAACCATCGTTCATAAAGCCCTGAATGTCTTTTAATCCATATCCAAGGATCAAAGCTGCGACGATCGGGATGATACCGAACACCGGGATAATGGATGTTTTATTGCTGATCAATAATACAACGATAATCGCCAACATGATAAAGCCCATTGCTGTTGTCATAACGTTTCCCCCTTATTTTGCTGCATGATTTTCAAACATTTTCGTAACTGTTCAGTACCTTCACAGTCACGAGCAAAAATCCATTGAAAATTGCCTTCGGCAATGGGATTTTTGCTTTCTAGCCCATGTTTTCGTACGGTCAGCGCAGCAAGTGCGCAGACCTACTGAATAGTTACACATTTTCTGTTTTTGAATGTTAGCAGATCTTATTCTTCTCCTGTAACCTGTACCCATCCTTCTGCTCTCCACTTCAGCTGGATGGAAAGTTTCTGTTCCTTTGAGATCTGTTCTACATAGTCGATGACCTCTTTGGCTTCCTCATAGGTTTTCAGGATTTCCGGTGCTCCCTGTTTGTTGATATAGCAGGGAACAAAACCAAACTCCGTAATGCCTTCTTTTGTTGCAGTCATCCGGGCAAGCATGGTCTTGCGGCTCTCCGGATTGAATGCGTAGAACGGCATATCCGGATCCGGTGTAAAGCCAAACAGCTTCTTGCGCTGTTCGATCCAGCGCAGGCGTTCCGGACTGTTGTTGTCACCACTCGGTGTCAGTGCATGGGTAACACAGACAAAGTTGCCGAGATTGTGATAAATCGGCTTGCCACGGTACACTTCGATTCCGCGAAGAATGTGGGCATGATGTCCGATCACTGCATCGGCTCCCGCATCGATTGCCGCATGTGCCAGAGGTTTCTCGTACATTTGGATCTCGGCGTGGGTATGTACCATTCCCTTATGCAGTGCTACTAAAAGAATGTCGCACTGGCTGCGCAGTGCACGGATTGCATCCTGCATTTCTTCCAGAGAATCCGGCTCCGGGAAAGTGTAAACCTTTGACGGAAGTCCCGGTGTTGCTCTCGGTGACGGCTCATGGTGCGTCAGGATCTGTACATAGGAAACTCCTGCTTTGTGCGAAGTCGCCCAGCCCTCTTTCGGTCCTACCGCATTAAACCCGATGAGGCCAACCCGGATTCCTTTCTTTTCCACGATCGCAGGTGTTTTCGCCTCTGCCAGGGTTCTTCCGGTTCCTGTCACCGCAATGCCCAGCTTTTTGAGCAGGTCAATGGTGTCCACAATTCCCGGAACTCCATTGTCATGGGCGTGGTTACCGCAGGTGGTGCACATGTTAAATCCGCAGTCTTTTAACGGATTTAAGTTTTCCGGTGGTGCCGGTGGTGCCGGGATGTCCGTACTGTTCGCTTCCCCACGGTCTGTGTGCGGCACTTCGATCTGCCCGATCACAAAGTCCCCTTTCGCCAGGAATTCTCTGGATGGCTCGAAGAAAGAATACGGATCCGGTTCATCGATGATGATATCTCCCGTAGCCAGGATCAGCGCCTGATCCTCTGCTTCCTTTCCCATAACGTCATATCCTCCTTTCCATTGACATATATGTCATTTACCGCTCCGGCAAATTTTATATGTTAATTTTATCGCAAATAACACCTTGGGAACAGGTCGGAAGCGCACACATTTCCCCCCACTTTCATGTGCAGTCTGCACATTTTCAGACGTTCAATTCCCTTTTATCTGTACAAAACAGAATATTTTTACTATGATAATGTTGTTCATTTTTTATCTAAAACAAATTTTTAAAATCTGTCGGCTCCATACATCTGGATTCGCCGGCAGTCACAAGGAGAATGATCCAGCATGAGTCTTTTTACCTCTACCATGCTTCAGGCATGGATCAAAGATCTGATCATAAACGTCCGCACAGGTCAGGGAAACTTATCGTGCAGCGGCGGCATTATGCTGATGACAAACCCCGACATGCTTCTTTCCCCGGAATATCTCTATATCGGTGAGGCAGACACCATTTCAGAGTTTCTGCTGCAGAACCCTGACATTCAGCCGGGAACCTTTCTGATCAGCGCCGGGGACCTTTGTTTGCTTCCTGACTCTGTCTCTGAAAATCTTACGATCATTGAGACGAATCAGGAACTGCTTTCCCTTTATAACCGGCTTCATGAACATCTGCACCGCTTTCGCGTCTGGGACGAAGAGTTGCATCATATCGTATATACAAATGGCGGACTGCAAAAGCTTTTGGAATACGCCTACCAGGAACTTCATGCCACGATCCTGCTTTTAAATTCCGGTTATAAGCACATTGCTTCCGTCTATGATCCGGACACCCACGATCCGACCGCCGATGAGTTAAGAGAAAACGGTTATCAGTCTTATGACACCATCCAGACCATCCACCATGAACCTGCGATCCGCTGGGGTGAGCACCGCGAATACGCGGAATACATTTCTTCCCTCAGCGGCAATTACACGATCGTGCGCCTGATCCACTATCATGATGAACTCGTTGCGCGCCTGTGCGTCATTTTAAACAGTTCTGAAGCGAATCCGTATTATTCTGATCTGAATGAGCTCTTGTCAAACTATGTCGCGGAATATCTGTTTAACAACCAGAGCAGCGACTACAGCGGCAACTCCCAGTTCGGTGCACTGGCCGCCGACCTGATCGAATGCCGGATCGCCAGCGAGGAAGAGCTGCAGCAGCGTTTAAAACAGATCAAACTTGCCACCCGGCGCTATTACCATGCCATGCTGATCGCATTTCCAGCTACGGAACACCCCGGGCCAACCATTCCCTGGAACTACATCATCAACCAGCTGGAATACATTTTCCCGTTCAGCAATATCACAACCTATAAAGGGGAAATTTTCCTGATCATCCGGAAAATGAAGCGCCGCAGCCGCCTCAGCTTCAACGAAGATGCGCTTTCACGGATTCTGGAAAGTTATCACGGCTATGCCTGCGTCGGCAATGCATCGGAATTTCTCATGTCACTGCCGCCGGTCTACCACCAGTGTCACGAAGCACTGCGTATTGGGCAGATTATGAATCCCAAGCAGCGTATTTTCTATTATGAAGACTACAGTATCTATCATATCATTGAACTGGCCGCCGAAACTTCCCGCCAGAAACTGGGAAGCCGCAACCTGGTGCATCTGTGCAACAATGAACTGATTGCGCTGGTCTTATACGACAAAAAGTACCACACCAATCTGGTGGAAGTCCTGCAGACCTATCTGCTCCACGAACGCAACACCAGCGAAGCCGCCAAGGCGCTCTTCATCCACCGCAATACCATGCTGAACAAGATCCATAAGATCGAAGAGGTCATTGACAGCAGCTTAGATGACCCCAAGCTTCGGGAACGGCTTTTGTTCAGCTGCCGCGTCATCGAATATATGTCACGCTACTGTCACGAGGATATTCTGGTGCTGAAGCGGAATCTGGAAAAAGAAAAAACAAACACAACTATCAAAAGCGATTAAAAAGCCAGAAAACTGCCTGGATAAATCGCGAAATGCCGGTCCCGCATTCACCGGGGCCGGCATTTCTGTCACTGGTTATTATAACAAATCCAGCAAACGCTGAACATTTGTTATCGATTCGATTTCCATGATGCCATGGAAAATTTTCTGGATCTGATCTTCGGTATATTCTTTGGAAAGAAGACCGTTTTCTGGCACAGAACCCCAACGACCTTACGATTTTTATCTGCAGCCTCTCCTATTACCAAGCTCATGAAGACATGTTTACCCCATTCCGGCGCCTCACGCTTGTGATCGCGGATAAATCCATGCCCGATACCGCCGGATTCTATACCCGGCATTCTTATATGAACCTGCTGCACATTTCTGCCAGTGTTCTGGAAGTATATTCCCAGTTTCTCGCCTGTTTTCATATGTACCACATTTGGCGTACCCACTTAAACACCACTTTCACCTACGCCAATCCCAGTACCATCATGCCGGCGCTGTCCCGGGTAGCAGGCTGCGCGGTCTACATGTATTCCCAAAACGATTTGATCCTTATGGATTACTCCTGCACAGGCTTAGACATCCCATTCACCAGGAATCTTTGCTCCTGCTTTTATCTGCCGGAAGAAATCCGCCCATTTGTAGGACAGATCCACAATCCACCGGAAAATCCGGTATGCGGTACATTCCAGAATGGTCCGCAGTACATGCTGCACTCCCTGCGTGACTTTCAGGGATTTTCCATCATCCTGCTTTTCGTGTATGAAACAAAGCTGCATGTTGACATCCCCTCCAATGATTTTCTCTATATGATATCCGGTCAATGGGAAAAACATATGGATTTCCAGAAAAATTTCCACCACAACATCGTACCCACCGCCTGTGACCGGTTAATTGCGCTTTTGTCTGATCCGGAAAGCAGCGATTCCGATATTCCGGACCTGATCCATGAACTTTCTTGGCCGCTTAAGCAGTGGAACGCCTGGATCGATATTCATTTTCCAAGCCTGGACTCTCCTGCCCTTCATCAGGTCATCCTGAAAAATGAGCTGCAGCAGTTTTTCCCGGAACAAAATCTTGCATTCTATCAGGACACGGTCACGGTTTTGTACAGCACCGCAAATTACACGGTCTCTCCTGCGATTCCGGATCATTTTCCAAAATGGCTGAAACAGCACAATGCCTATGCCGCCATCGGTCCGTTTTCCGAAAAGCAGGAAACCTGGCGGGAGCATCTGACTCTGTGCAAACAGCTTTATGCCATCGCACATACAGCAGATTCCGGTTATCTTTTTTCTTATCAGGACTATCTGGTCCCCCTGGCACTCGACCGTCTGCAGCAGTCCTGCCCGCAAAAAAGCATTCCGGCCTGCTACTGTCATCCTATGATCCCATTGCTTGAAACTTATGACCGCGAAAACAACACCGCCTTTGCCAAAGTCCTGTTCACCTACCTCTACCACAGCTGCAATGTCAACCAGGCCGCAGGTGCACTTTTCATGCACCGGAATACCGTGCGCAAACAGATTCAGAAGCTCTCCGAGCTGTTCCAGCTGGACTTAGAATGTCCGAATACCCGTGTACAGCTCTTGTTTTCCTTTTATATGAGAGAACATCCGCAATCTGCAGAAATGCCCATGATACCAATCCATTACACATAAACATTTCAAAAGCCAAGCACAAAAAAGCCGGAAAGCATTTTTCGCTTTCCGGCTTTTTTAGAAAATTATAAAGAAATCACATTTCTATTTTAAGTACTCTTTCAGTCCGCCCCAGTGCTCTTCAAAGATACCAGGATCCATCTCTTTTAAGTCCGGAGAGATGACCGGAGTAAATCCGAGGTGATCCAGAACGTCTTTCTGCAGGTCAATGCCAGGTGCGATCTCGATCAGGGTCATCTTGTGGTCGATCAGCTGGAATACTGCACGCTCGGTCACGTACAGAACTTCCTGATTGTCCGGTGCGTACTGTCCGGAGAAGGTGATCTGTCCGACTTTCTCTACGAATTTCTGAATGGTTCCCTCTTCTACGATCTCCAGCTTTCCACCGCCGACTTTCACTTTTGCCTTGCCCATAAGGGTACCTGCGAAGATAACCTTCGGGGTTGCTGCAGTGATATCGATGAATCCGCCAGGTCCGGTCAGTCTCTTGCCCATACGGCTTACGTTGTTGTTTCCGTCTCCGTCAACTTCACCGATGCCAAGGCAAGTCATGTTCAGACCGCCGCCGCTGATCAAGTCAAACATCTCGTGAGGAGAGAGGATTGCTTCCGGGTTATAAGCGCTTCCGAAGCTCGGCAGTGCAGACGGAACACCGCCTACCATACCACTCTCGGTACTCATGGTCACATCTTCAATGAGACCTTCCTCAGCAACAACTTTTGCAATGTCAGCCGGCATGCCGACGCCCAGGTTGATGAGGTCGCCCTTTCTTAACTCCATAGCGCAGCGTCTGCAGACAACCTTTCTCTCATCGAATGGAAGCGGCTGGATGCTGTCTAACGGAATCTTGATCTGTCCGGAATAAGACGGCTCCCAGTAAGTTCCCTCAGCCTGCCAGCAGGACTTCGGATCCTTTGCCTGTACCACATAGTCGACTAATTTTCCTGGAATCTTAACATCCTTCGGATTTAAGGTATCTTTCTTTGCCAGGTACTCAACCTGTACGATAACAATACCGCCATTGTTCTTGACTGCAGTTGCTACCTCAAAGCCCTCGTTCACAACGCTCTCATGTGCGAAGGAGATATTTCCGTTCTCATCTGCGATGGTTCCACGAAGCAATGCAACATCGCACTTGAATGCCGGGTAGAAAAGGTATTCTTCTCCGTTAAATTCTACCAGTTTTACCACTTCCTCGGAGTTTGCACAGTCGTTCATGCGTCCGCCTTCTACACGCGGATCTACGAAAGTACCAAGACCGGTCTTGGTGATCAGACCCGGACGGCCTGCTGCACACTCTCTCCAAAGGTTGATGATGACACCCTGCGGCAGGCAGTGGGTCTCAATCTTGCCCTGACGTGCCTGGTCGCAAAGGGTAAATGCACTTCCGATGTGGGCACTGGTCCATTTTGTGATCAGACCCGGACCAGCTTCACCGAAACGGGTAACACCACGGTTTCCATGTTCGGTATCTGCCTCCGGGAGCGGGTTTCTGTCCCAACCGTTAAACTTGTTTCCGTAACCCCAGTCACCCAGTGCACTTGCCTGCTTTAAGTTTAAGTCACAAGGATGTCCGGTTTCCGCAAAGTTATCACGGATCGCACATGCAACCTCCTCCGGCCAGCCGGAAAGTCCCATACCGGCAACACCTACGGTTGCGTGGTCCGGGATCAGCTGTGCTGCTTCTCTGGCAGTAATAAACTTAGCCATAATGAAAATACCTCCTCTTTTCTACTATGTAGTAAAATAATTTCTGCGTTATTTTATTAACATATTATACCATGTATACAAGTACATGTAAATATATACATGTAAAACCATGACTTTTTTCAGCGTATTCCACGATTTTAAAATCGAATTTTTGTGAAATATCCATGACAAATTATTTTTCTATTTTTCATTTTCCATTTTTATGTTAAAATTTACATATCAATCATGACATACTGTGATATACAGTACGGCTGTCTTCCCAGGGAGCTGCCATTTTTGATATAGGAGGAACGTTCTTATGAGAACTTTAAAATATGCGATTCTGGGACTGATCAATCGGGAGCCCATGACCGGCTACGATATCACCCGCGAATTTAACAGCAACAACCTTGCAAATTTCTGGTACGCCAAGCACAGCCAGGTCTATCCGGAACTGAGCCGTCTCATGGAAGAAAAACTGGTCACCTGCGAAGTGATCATCCAGGGAGAAAAGCTGGAGAAAAAACTCTACTCTATCACCGATGCCGGAAAACAGCAGCTTCAGGAATGGCTCATGAAAGACGAAGCGCTGGAAGCCACCCCGAAGGATGTCTTCCGCCTGCGCATGTACTTTTCTGATTTTATGACCCCGGAGCAGTTAAAAACCCATCTTACCAACCAGCTCCAAAAGCATATCTTAAAAGAACAGTACCTGTCCGATATGATGCAGGAACATCACAATAATATTGCCCCTGCCATCGGCACCCGTGAATTCGGCGACTTCATGGTACTGGAAGGCGCTATCATGCGCGAAAAATCCTATATCGACTGGCTCCGGGACTGTCTCAGCCGCTGCTCTGCTTCCTCTGCAGACTGATACCCATAGCAGCGCGCCATGTAGTCCATCTGTAAGACCTCCGGATGTTTTTCCTGCTGTTCTAATGTTTCATAGCAGGCTTTTAAACATGCGAGGGTCTTTTCGGAATAGGTCGATAACTCTCCCATTGCATACGTCTCCACCGATGCCTCCCCCGGGTAAGCATCTTTCTTTCGGACTGCCCGCCCCTGACTGCCAAACAATGGATGACTTTCATGGAAACGCTCCATCCATCTGGTCTGAAGTTCGGTCAGTTCCGACACCAGTTTCTGTTTTTCTTTGGAAAGCACCGGAAGCTCTTTTGCAATCTTCTGATATTCTTCCGGGCAGGTATCCTGCATCATATAAGCGTATTTTTCTGTGAGAAGGTTTCTGCCCTGTTTTTCTGCCTGCTGCAGATCGTTCCGGTAAGATTCCAGGCTTACCCGGTCCCATACCACAAACTGGCTTCGCCGCATAATATCGAAGGTTTCCCAGTCATCCTGGCAGCCGGCTCTTCCGCCTGCATTAGAAACCCGGTCAAACATCGCCCATTCCGTCTGGACGATTTCCTTGATCAAGGCTTCGTTATCAAGATTTGCATCTTTCCGTTCCGGATTCCATTCTTTGTTTCCCAGATTCGATTCTTCCTGTGCCATGCTTTTTTCATCTTGCTCCATTTCTATATCACCTCCTTCTTTTTATTTCATCGCCGCATCCGGCCTGTCATTCTCATTCCAGTGCTTTGGTTGTCCGGTTCTTTCCAAACCTATCACTCGTCCAGATGACATGTTGTATACACCCTACCCGTACAGCCACGGCAATGCCGCAATGTGCGGGTCCTGAATCTGTTTCATGAGTTCATCAAGACTATTCTGCAAAAACGGATCGGTCGTCCCGATCAGCTCCTGTCGCTGCCACTCGGCAGAAATCAGGCTGCAGATCATTTCAATAAGTTCCTGTTTCTGCTCCCAGAAGGAGGACTCTGGGCATGGATCCATTAACTGCGCAAACAGCTTCTGCGTCGTTCCCAGAATCGGAAGCTCTCCAAGCCCCCTGTGCATCCATTTATAAAACGGCGCATACCGATGGTTCAGCAGGTAGATCATGACCATGCCATGACGCACAAACTCCGCGAGCGCCAGCCCCGCTGCCACGTATTCCCCGCGCCGCACGCTGCGCGGCAGATTGTACTGTCCGGACTGGGACATATTCGCTGCCCGTGCCACCATCTTTTTGATGCGTACATCCTCCGGATGCCCGGCCTTTAAGCGGCCGCGGACTTCCAGAAAAGAGCCGCTTCCTTCTTGAAAGACAGCGCCGTTTGTTGCGACTGCCAGATAGCTGTCCGGCAGGTTCAGCCACTCCATCTGTGTCTGCGGCCCCACTGTACTGCCAAGGAAATGACGGTAAAACGCCCCACTCTCCCACACACCAACCCGGTGGCCGCTCATACGGCTGTCACGGCGGACCGGCATCCCGTAAAATGAGGCAGGGAGTGCCTCATATTCTGCTATGAGCCGCTCCCCGATCTCTTCCATGAGTTCCCGGTCCAGCCATAAGCAGAAGGCCGGACCGAAATCATGGTCTCTTGAAATTTCATCGTCAAATCCAAAACACTCGGAACCTTCCCCACACAGACCAATTGTGATGCGCGACATATACGCCCCGAAACGCTCCTCTAGCATAGGGCGTCCGTACTGCATAAAGTAGTCTCTTGCAAGGTTCATTCCTTTCATAGGTTTCTCCGTTTCTTTTTAAATGTGGAAGAATCCAAATAATCCAAGGGTAGCTACGATCGCTACAGAAATCGGAATGATGATCGCTACCGGAATCATCCAGGTTGATAACTGATCTTTTACCTTCATGTCCGGGCATCCTGCAATTGTCATTGCACCACCGGTTGAGAACGGAGATACAGAAGAACTCATAGCTCCGATGAAAATGCAGGAGAACAGCATAACCGGATTCAGACCAAGGTTTGCTGCAAGTCCTTCTACCATTGGGTATAACAGCGGACATACAACACCGGTACCGCTGGAGAAGAAGCTTAAGAATGCTGCAAAACCAACCAGTGCAGCCGGTACCAGGGCTTTCGGAATACTGTTACTCATGATATTTGCGATTGCATCGGTCATACCGGCGTCTTTTGCAACACCAAGAAGCATCGACATACCGGCGATCAGAATCAGGGTATTCATCGGGATCTTGCGGATCACTTCTCTCTCATCGCCAAGTTTCAGGAATACTGATAAGATTGCTGCAAATACCATAACAGCCTGAGGCTGACATACTGCTGCGACTTTCGAAATAAACGGAGTCTTTACCCAGGTATTTAAGATTGCCGGCACAACCATGGCAACTAAAGCAACGATCAGAAGGGTAAGCTGTTTTTTCTGGGTCGGATTAAACTTTTCCGGTTTTTCTACATTGACTCTTGCTGCTTTGTAGCCTTTGAAAATGATGTAGCATACAGCGATAACAAGAAGCTGTTTAATGCAGGCATTGATCCAGATATAGTAGCTGATCTGGTTTGCACTTGCCGCATAGCTTGTGTTTTCGATCAGGCTCTTGGAAACAACACCGCCGTAACCGTTGATCGGGTTATCACCGCCAATGGTTGTTGCACAGGCAACTGCGATCGCAAGCAGGATTGGGTGGATCTTTGCACTCAGGCCAATGGAGAATGCCAGCGGTCCAATGATGGCCGGTGTGGAAGCGCCTGCGCCAAGGAAAGCAACAACTGCACAAACCAATGTGATGACCCACGGGATCAGTTTTGCGTTGCCGTTTAATACGTACAGAAGATTTTTTGCAAGCAGATCCATGGTTCCGTTGCTTGTTGCATAGTTAAAGAACAGTGCGATCGCAAGCAGATAGAATACAATGTTGGTCGGCCAGTATCCAATGACTGAGGAAACCTTACCGCCATCTACCATAAGAACCCCGATCAGGAATGCAAACCCCATTGCAATGATTCCTGCGTTTACTTTAAATTTCCATCCAATGATGATCGCCAGAATGATCGCGATCAAAGATATCGTTAATGTCATAATCCCCCGCCCCACTTTCTATAAGATTGCTGTAAATTTTTCGATGTTATCCAGTTCTTCCAGATGCTCCACCATATCTGTAATCTGATCCAGAGTCTCTTCTGTCTTTTCATGCAGGCTATGGCGTGCACAGGATTTCAGTTTTTCCTTCAATTCCTCCATGGAAGTATCTTTTCGTTCTTTTCCGACTTCCGTGTAGAAATAATGGAACTCTCCCCTGGAAGTATAAATGGTCACATCCGTATTCATACCTTCCGTTTTTCCCCATCCCTCATTGGTTTCATGCGTAAATTTCGAAGCCAGCTCCAGCACACGTTTGTCTTTGAATGCTTCCGGCTGGAAATCATCCAGTGTTACATTTCCTTTCACCAGTGCAACCGATGCGGTATACGGAATACTGAATTTTCCAATGATCGATGTCGTCGGGGCTTTCCGGATCTCTTCCGGTTCCATCAGCATTTTGTTTCGCTGTGAAACAACCACATGAATTCGCTCGATCTCTTCTGGAAGAATGTGATGCTGCTTTGCAAGTTCTGTCACTGCAATGATTCCCGGATGTGTTCCTGCACAGCTTGGCCACAGTTTGAAATACAGGCTTCCCGCATAATATTTCTTTCCAAGATCTTCTGTTACCCGCTCTAATGTGCAGTTGTCTCGCGCATACGCATGGTAAAATCCAAGTTTTCCTTCCAGCGGTTCCTCAAACCCGTTTAATCCCTTTGCAGCGATCTGTCCGCTCAGCACTGCGTTCCGCGCTGAAAATGCTTCTCTGACAGAGCGCATGACGGTTTTGGAATTATTCATCAGTTCGGAACTGCAGGTTGTCTGACACAAGTTAAAACTGAATGCGTCCACGATCTGCTTCGGTGTAAGATCCAGCAGCTTGCAAACTGCTGCCGTAGCTCCAAATGAGGTATAGATCGTCGGCATGTAATATCCGTACTTTTCCAGATCCTCATTGGATCCCAGTGAAACACGGCAGGCTGTCTCGCTTCCAAGAACCAGCGCAGTCAAAAGCTTTTTTCCATCTACATTTCCAAGTTTTTGTGCAACTGCCAGTGCTGCCGGAAACGTAGAAGCATTGGAATGAACCACTGCATCCATCTGGGTATCTCCAAAATCCAGTGAATGGGCCATGGCTGCATTTGCGAATGCTGCCCAGCCTGCAGGCAGTTTCCTGTCAAAACCGATGACGGTTGCTTCTCCTGCTCCGCCGCTGCTGTTCTCCACTGCCAGTTCCACAAATTCCCGACATCCGTCACCCAGTGTTGCTGCACCAAGTGTGATACCAATTCCATCTACAATGGATTTTTTCTGGGTCTCAAAGACTTCTTTCGGAATATCTTCGTATTGTGTTTCTGCAATGAATTTTGCTAACTCATAGCTAATCCCCATGGTCTCCCCCTTCTCCCCATCAATTTTCTTCATCTTAGCATCGCGCGACATGTTCGACAATCTTTTCACACAAAATCAAAATTATGTGTGCATCAAGCACAGATTGATTTTTCATGTTTGTGCATAAAATCCAAATGCCGGCGCATACACTGCACCGGCATCTGAGTTCTCTCAATCTGCCAGCTGCAGCCTGACCGTGCAGCTGACATTTTCCTTCGGTTGTTGCTTCTGTTTTTTTCCTGAAGTTTTGCCGCAATTTCCGTTCCTGCGTTTTAGAGTTCCTGCTCCGTACGCTTAATCAGCTCATCCTGAACACGCTCGGTCAGCGTTACATAATATGCGCTGTAACCGGCTACACGGACAACCAGGTCACGGTATTTTTCTTTTTCTACTTTTGCTGCTTCCAAGGTCTTCTTATCCACAACGTTGAACTGGATCTGCTTGCCGCCGTTGGTTAAGTAGGTCTGGATCATAACAGCCAGTTTTTCCAGGTCGCTCTCGGTTTTGAGCGTATTCGGTGAGAACTTCATATTCATCAGGGTTGCCATAAACTCGCCCTGCGGGATCTTCATGGCACTCTGCAACACAGCCAGCGGTCCGGAGGTATCTTTTCCCTGTTCCGGGCTGATAGACGCGTCTGCGAAGGTCTCGCCTGCCATACGTCCGTCCGGGGTTGCGCCTGTCAGTGCGCCGCCCGGTGCGTGTGCCGTGATGGAAATTGCAGTCGGCAGGACCGGTTTTCCGCCAAATGCGGAGGTAAAGGTACGCACGATCTGGCCAAGGTCATGCCAGAGTCCTGCGCCGATCTGGTCTACATAGTCGATATTGTTGCCGTACTTCGGTGCATCCAGGCATTCCTTATGCTCTTTCTCGTAGCCTTCCCAGTTTGCCTTTAATGCCTCGTACATGGTTTCTGCGCTCATGTTCTTGTCATCGAATACATTTTTCTTGATGGAAGCCAGAGAGTCGATGGTGTTTGCCATACCGACTACGTTGATGGCACATCCATTCTCAAACGGCATGACACGGCTTAAACCGTCTTTTGCCACCTTCATGCCATCTACCAGGAATGCACTGTGGAAGACATCCGGATACAGGCGTCTCTGTGCCATGATCAGGATATTGTGCTCCTCTACGACCATGCCGATGACGGTCTTTAACTGGGTCTTGAATGCCTCATAGAATTCCTCGTAGGTCTTGAAATCTTTAAATTCTCCGGTCTTCGGTCCGATCTGATAGCCGGTTCTCGGGTTGACACCATTGTTGATGGCAAGTTCCAGGATCATCGGCACCAGCATCATGCCGAATGCCTGGTTTCTGGAAGCGCCCGGAAGCATTAAGTCCATGCAGCCTGCAATGGCGAATTTCCGCGCCTCGTGAATATCGATGCCCTCTTTTACCACAAAGTTAATGTAGCTGTCCTCTGAGATAAATGCCGGCATACCGATACCGGTACGGACAACTTCCAGACCTTTGATGAGTAGTTCCTTCGGTGTATTTTTGTTGACACGGATAGTCAGGGTATTGTGCGGAGTCTTAGTCTCCTTTGCTGCTTCCAGAAGCAGGTAAGTTACCTCATTGGTCGCATCGTTTCCCTCGGTGTCACAGCCGCCGATGACAAAGTTGTGCCATCTCGCCATACCTGCCCATTTTTCACGCTGGCCCTTGCCGCCGCCTACAAAGTTCATCTCCATAATCTTTAAGCGGAGCAGCTCAAACAGTTCCAGTGCCTCATCGCGGGTGATACGGCCTGCTTCCAGATCTGCCTTATAGTACGGATACATGTACTGGTCAAAACGGCCGCCCGGAGTGGTACCGGAACCGATCAGGATCCAGTAGAAGTAAAAGGCCTGTACTGCCTCGCGCAGGGTGCGTGCCGGTTTTGCCGGAACCTGACGGCAGGTCTCGGCGATCTCTAAGAGCTCGGCTTTACGCTTTTCATCCGGTTCTTTTGCTGCCATCTCTTCTGCCAGGTCTGCATAGCGGTTTGCCAGACGGATCATGGCCGGGAAGCCGATGATGCAGGCTTTATAGAAGTCTGCCTGCTCCACTGCCTCATCGCTGTAGAAGCGTAAGTTTAACAGGCGCTCCTTTGCCTCGTCCACGATTGCCTGATAACCGGTAGCGATCACCTTCTCATAATCCGGGCAGTTTAAGCTGGTCGGTCCCATGCCAAGGCCCCAGCCCACACCGGCTGCGCCCTGTCCGCGGCCCTGGTTCTTTTTCTGCCACGGCGGGCATAAGAATCCGGCTTTGATAAACGGCCACAGACGCTCATCGTTATAGTAGCTGCCCTGCCACTCATCCTGGGTTCTTCCCTTATCCAGGAAATAATCATCCAGGCTTCTTAAGACTTTTCTTTCTTCATCGGTGATGGTGATCTGGCCGCCTGCTAACAGATCATCCAGATCGTCATCCGGCCAGCCCGGACCCTGGGAGCCAAGCTCCATGCCCATCGGCTTGCTGGCTACGTTGCCAATGATCAGTTCATCATCCTGAATGAAGATGGTCTTCTTGTCCAGATAATCTGCCACTGCCTGTGCACGGCGGATGATCTGCGGATATCCGTCATTCTTCTCAAAGCTGTCCTTGATGATCTGCGCCTTCTCCACACAGATCGGATACTGTTTGACACTGCGGATCCGTTTTTTAACCCGTTCTACACGTTCTGTCATGCTGTTACCCCTTTCTTGTTTTACGGTTTTGTAACTGTTCAGTACCTTCACAGTTACGCAATTTTTCACTGTTTTTTCGCTGCCGGTCACACATACATGCCCAGCAACCGTTTCGTTTGCCACTGCTTTTTGTTTCTATACAGCAAAAGCTGCCCCTTGCATTCGCGCCGGGCAGCTTCTGTCATACATTTATGAATTATAAGGTGTGCTCGGTACGGTTGATCACTTCTTCCTGCATGGAATCATTCAGCTGTACGAAATATGCGCTGTAGCCTGCAATGCGGACTACCAGATCCCGGTGCGCTGCCGGGTTGTTTCTTGCGTCGATCAAGGTTTCTTTTGCCACAACGTTAAACTGCACATGTTTTCCGCCGTTCGTTAAGTAGGTGCGGATCATGGATGCAAGCTTCTCCATGTCGCTCTCCGTCTTTAATGCAGACGGATGGAACTTCATATTCAGAAGGGTTGCCTGGAACGGATCCTGGTCTACCTTCATGGCAGACTGTAACACTGCCAGCGGCCCGTGGGTATCCATGCCCTGCATCGGGCTCATGGTACCGTCTGCAAGGAGTGTGCCTGCTTTTCTTCCGTCCGGGGTTGCTCCGGTTAAAAGACCGCCCGGCTGGTGGCTGGTGATGGAGATGCCGCACGGAACAGTGGTTCCGCCGGTGATCGTTGTCAGAGTCGGTACGAAATCCGTAAACATCTTGTAGCAGCGTGCCACGATCTCGTCGACATACGGATCGTTGTTGCCGAACTTCGGTGCATCCAGGAAGTCCTTGCGCATATCCTCATAGCCAACCCAATCTGCTTCCAGTGCATCATAAAGCTCTTTTAAGGTGTACTTCTTCTCGTCGAAGCACAGCTTCTTGATGGCAGCCAGGGAATCTCCTACGTTGACCATACCAATGGTACATACGGATGCGGTATTATCAAACGGGATGTCATGACGGCACCAGATGTCCTTGCCGCTCTCGATTCCGTTGTACATCAAAGCGCTGCGGAGCGGATCCGGAAGTACTTCCTGGGTTACCTTCAGCTCTACGTTGTTGCGCTCGCCTACTACGCTGACACAGTATTTAAACTGCTTCTCCCATGCAGCAAACAGCTCCTCGAAATCCTTGAACTGGGTGAAGTCGCCTGTCTGGATTCCAGCCAGCTCGCCATTTTTCACATTGATGCCGTTGTGGCGGAACAGATCGAAGATGACAGTCATGATGGTCATCGGAACCGGGCCCGTACGGCTCTTGCCCGGAAGGTTTGCGTCCAGACAGCCGGTGATGGCGAAGTCTCTTGCATCTTCCAGGGAAACGCCATGCATGGTGAAGAACTCGGTGTAACTTTCATCACTGACAAAGGCCGGCATGCTTAAGCCTGCCTTGATGCACTCCACACCCTTTAAGAGCAGATCCTTCGGGGTGGACGGAGCCACGCGCAGGGTAATGGTATGATGCGGGGTTTTTGTGATCAGTGCCGCATCGAGAAGCATGTAGCTTAAGTCGTTGGTCGCATCGGTACCATCCGGCTTTACGCCGCCGATGATAAAGTTATGCCACTTTGCAAAACCGGCATTTTTCTTACGGTTATTCTTTCCGGAGGTACGGTTCAGTTCCATATCTTTTAAGCGCATGCAGCAGAGAAGCTCGATCGCCTCTTCTTTTGTGATGCGTCCTGCCTCCAGGTCTGCCTTGTAGTATGGATACATGTACTGGTCAAAACGGCCGCCCGGAAGTGTGGTGCTCGGGCTGAGCATTAAGAACTGGAACCAGAAGCACTGGATGGCTTCACGGAAGGTACGCGGTTTGTGTCTCGGAACCCACGCGCAGGTCTCGCCGATGGTCTTTAACTCTTCTTTGCGGACCGGATCAGTTTCCTTTTCTGCCATCTCAAAGGCCAGGGCAGAATAGCGGTCAGCCAGGGTATTCATTGCCTCAAATGCCATAACAACCGCACGGTAATAACGGAATTTGTCGATGGATTCTGCATCGGTAAAGCGCAGTTTGCTCTGGCATTCCTTGGCCTGGTCGATCAGAGCCAGAGTACCGTTTTCCAGGATCTTGGTATAGTCTACAAGCAGCAGTACCAGGCTCGGTCCAAGGCCAAGTCCGCTCTGTGCGTAGCCGCCGCCGACACCGCGGCCCTCGGATTTGTCTTTCCACGGCGGAAGCACCAGACCTGCCTTTAACAGCTTTAAGATCCGCTCGTCTTCCTGCTCATAGAAGATATCGCCCTGCATACCGATCTGGGTAGCCGGGTCATGATGTTTGTTCAGTTCCTGTAAGTCTTTCTGGTCCTGCTCATCCATGATGTAGCCATCTTCGATCAGGCTGTCGATCTCGTCCTGTGTCCAGATTCCGTAGTTCGGATCGATCTCCAGTCCCATTGGCTTGGATGCGCCCAGACCAACGATCAGCTCATCGTCTGCGATGGCGATCGGCATCCGCTCTGCGTATGCCTTCAGCATTTTACCACGCTGGATCATGGCCGGATCGTGTTTGGAATGTTCCAGTACGTCTGCCGTAATGCGGTATTTTTCAATGCAGATCGGGTAATGGTCCACGATCACGCGCTTTTTGATGCGTTCGATTCTCTCGTACATGATGTTTACCTCTCTCCTTTGATGTTATTTCATTTTGACTTTTATTTCAGATGCTTCAGGATCTCGTCGGCCTTCTGCTGCCAGCTTTCTGCACCCGCATCGTCACCCATGGCCAGACATACAGCAGCGCAGTTTCTGCACCCGTGGGCATATTCCACATTTTCGCCGTACACCAGCTTTGTCTTTTCAAGAGCAGCCTGAAAATCTTCCAGGGCTGCTGCGTAATCCCCTGCACGGTACTTTAAAGTTCCGCGCGTGTTTAACGCTGCCGGGTAATGCGGATTGGAACCGTCATCGATCTCCTTTAAGATCGCGATGGCATTTTCCAGTGCCATGTTCGCTTCTTCCGTCTTGCCAAGAATGTCCAGGGCTGCTGCCATGTTATTCCAGGTCGTACCGGTTTCCACGAGAACATCCGCTTCTGCTTCCAGAAGATTCATGGCCTGCACAAAGCTTCCCAATGCTTCTTCCGGTTTTTTCTGGTCCAGATACACCAGGCCGATGTTGTTGTAAAGACCGGCCAGCGTTGCCTTAGGACAGTCCGGATGCTGTTCAAAGATCCGTGCAGCCTTCTGGAAATGTTCCAGTGCCTTCTCGGTATCTCCCATATAACGATAAGTCCCGGCCTTGTTTAACAGAACTGTCGCATACTCCGCCGAGCGCTGCTGGTACAGCGATTCCAGTTCCTTTTGCGCTTCTTCGAAGGTGGCAAGCGATTCCTCAAACCGGCTTAAGCCGCGGTAAAAGCAGGCCATCTCATTGCACACGGAAACGAAAGCCCAGTTGGGGTCCAGGGGCGGCACACAGCTTGGACAGCCGGTATTGACCGGCATGGGTGTACCGGCCCGGTCTGCCGTCTCTTTGCTCTTTTTTAAAAATGCTTCGGTCTTTTCATTGTCATGCGCCCCATAATGTTCATCCAGTTCCCGGTAAAAACGGTTTAAATCAAATGCCATATCTGTATTCCCGCCTTTCTCAGCCGCCGATCTGTGTGGTGATGCCGTAGGATTCCACGATTTCCTTCAAATGGTTCATATGCTCATCAGATGGGATTTCAATAGACCAGTCCATCTCATGTCCAAGACTCTCATTTTTGGATTCGCCCAGTCTGTGATAAGGGAGTAAGCAGACTCTGGTATCCTTGGTGAGATTTTCGGAAACGAAACGTGCTACTGCATCGATGTTCTCATCGCTGTCGTTGTGTCCCGGTATGGTCGGTACGCGGATCCAGACCGGTACATGCAGATCCTGGTTGATATGAATGATATTTTTCAAGATCTGTTCATTGCCCACACCGGTATACTCTTTGTGTTTTTCCGGATCCATATGTTTGATGTCACACAAAGCCAGATCTACATGGGAATATACCCGGTCGATCACCTCCGGCGTCGCAAAAACGCTGCTCTCCACTGCGGTAGAGATTCCTTCCTCATGTGCCGCCATCAGAAGATTCTCGGAAAACTCCGGACATGCTAGGCATTCGCCGCCGCTTATGGTCATACCGCCTCCGGAGGTATCCAAGAACAGCTTGTCTGCCAGCACGCGGTCCAAAGCCGTCTGGACATCCATGATCTCACCAGCGATCTCTCTTGCTTCAGCCGGACAGTCTTTTACGCAGGCACCACAGTCCACACAGATGGAACGGTCGGTGTATGCCCGGTAAGCACCGTCGGTTTCCCGGATCTTAACCGCATGTTTCGGACAATTTTCCACGCACCGACCGCATCCGGTACACTTGTCTTTGTAAAACATCAGCTGTGGTTTCTTTAAATTGGACTCCGGATTCGCGCACCAAGTACAGCGGAGCGGACAGCCCTTTACAAATACGGTAACCCGGATTCCGGGGCCGTCGTGGATACAATAGGTCTGAATATTAAATACTGTTGTTGTTACACTGCGGTCTGCAGCCATACATCTCAACCCCCTTGCCTTTTCTTGTTGCTGTTCACGCATTGCGCAAACAGCAGCATTTTCTTTTCTTTCAACATATCACAACTATGTCACCGGTTGCAAGTTTATTAGGAATTTCAACATGTTGATATTTACATATTTCGTTGGAAAGAAAGCATGCATGACCCAGTGCCGATCATGCATGCCTCCTTTCTTCCAGCGCTGTGCGGCAAGTTCCACACAGGTTCTTTCGTTGCTGTTTGCGCACTGCGCCAACAGCAACGGTTTCCTATCTACACAGGATGAAAACAGGAATTTATGCGCCGATCATGATAATCGGAGTTGCACAGAGCAGTGCGACTACGATCATGGATGCGATTGCGGTGTAAAGCAGACGGTTGAATACCTTCGGTGCTACTTCGTTCGGGCATCCTACCAGGCAGAGCGCTCCACCAGTGGAAATCGGGCTCATGGAAGTACATCCGGTACCAAGCATCAGCGGGATAACCAGTGCGCCGAACGGAACACCTGCTACCGGTGCCAGCGCCGGGATCATGGACATCATCAGCGGCTGAACGGTTGCAGCGGAGGTTACAAAGCTCAGTGCGGAACCAAGCAGTGCGAAGCACGGTGCGATCAGGAATGCCGGCAGGCTCTGCATTGCCTGTCCCAGGGTATCTACAACACCAAGGGTGTTTGCAAGAGTACAGTACATACCCATACCAGCAATCATGAAGATCATGTTCCAGTTTACATCTTTTGAGAATACTTTCTTGATATCATTTCCGCCAAGAACTGCTACCAGGCTGATACCTGCGGTAGCGGTAACCGGCATGCTTAAGTTCTTGCTCATCCACTTGCAGACTGCATTCGGAGTGAACTGATTGATGATAGACGGAATCAGTAACAGACCGATACAGCAAAGGATGATGATCATGGTGTTTTTCTGTTCTTTAGAGAACGGCTCCGGCTCATGCATAAAATCTTCTGCACCATTGTCATTTAACTTCCATGCCTTGTTGATGAAGTAAACAACACCCAGAACAACGATACCCATAACCAGGTTAAACATTGCAGAACGCATGCACATTGCCATCGGGTCAACGCCCTCAAGATACTGTCCATACATACCTACATGTAAGGAACCGTTGGAAGTCCACGGAAGGAAGGAACCCATGAAGGAACCACTCCACAGTGCAAACGGTACAACCAGCGGGCTGACACCTGCTGCGATGCTCATGCCCCATGCCAGAGGTCCGACGATCGCGGTGTTCATGGTACCTGCACCTGCTGCTGCAACGACTGCTGCAACGATTGCGATCGCAAACGGAAGTGCCCAGCGGGTTTCACGAAACTTGTAAGCGATCTTGCGGCCTAACAGCTGCATGGTACCGTTTGCGCTTGCGAATGCGTAAAAGATAACCGGGATCGTGTAGTTCCAGAATAAGGTTACCGGGAATGCTTTGATGAAAGCATTCGAGGTGCTGTTCTCGCCTCCGAACAGCCAGGTGATAACAAATCCTAATGCGATTGCAACAAAACCGCAGTTGATTTTCAGCTTCTGGCCGATGACTACAGCCAAAATGAAGCCGAGGAAAAAGATGATAACCAGTGACATAGTGATTTCCCCCTTCAATTCCTTTGTTTTAATTCAGCATATTCTCGGTTCTGGAGATAACATCCTGCTGTACTGCCGGTGTCAGCAGGGTGAAATATGCACTGTACCCTGCAACACGTACGACCAGATCCCGGTAATCTTCCGGTTTTTCCTGAGCCTTATGCAGTGTTTCGTTGTCTACCACGTTGAACTGGATATGCTTTCCACCATTTAACAGATACGTCTTGATCAGTGCGCCGAGCTTTCTTAAATCTTCATCGGTCTTTAATGCAGACGGATGAATCTTCATGTTCAGCAGCATTGCGTTGAACGGATCCTGATGGATTTTCATTGCACTGGCCAGAGAAGCAGTCGGGCCGTGGGTATCGGTTCCCTGTGCAGGAGAAGCAGTTCCGTCCGGAAGAGTCTCACCGAACTTTCTGCCGTCCGGAGTTGCACCGGTATAGGCACCGCCCGGAGCGTATGCTGTGATGGAAACTCCGGTTGCCCTCGGCGGTTCTCCGTAGATACCCGTAAAGGTCTTTGTGCTGTCAGACCAGAAATCAAACAGATCTGTAGCAATATTGTCAACAAAGTCAATGTTGTTACCATACTTAGGAGCTTCCTTGCAAAGCTTCTGAAGCTCTTCATAGCCAACCCAGTTCGCTTCCAGAGCGTTATGCAGCTCTTCCATGGTGCAGTATTTCTTTTCGAATACCACATACTTGACTGCTGCAAGAGAGTTGACTGCACCGATGATGCCGACCGGGTTCATCATGGAACCGTTCTCGTAAGGCATCTTGCGGTTGGAAATGTCGCGGCCGCACTTGATTCCATCGTATGCGAATGCGGAATGTACGACGTCGTTGTTGATCTCACGGGTTACGCGGCAGAGGATGTTGTGCTCCTCGTTGTACAGGCCCATGAAGTAATACAGCTGCTCTTTGAATGCTTTCTCAAACTCTTCGTAAGTCTTGAAGTCTTTCATCTCGCCGGTTCTCGGTCCGAGCTGTTCGCCGGTCTCCCGCATAACACCGTTGTTCATCATGATCTCCATAACCTTCGGAACGATGAACATGCCTACGGCGTTCATTCTGGATTTGCCCGGGATATTTAAGTCAAGACATCCGGCAAGTGCATAGTTTCTGGCATCCTCGATCGGCACACCCTGGTCTACCAGACCTTTGATGTAGCTCTTATCGGATACGAATGCCGGCATACCGATACCGGTACGAACCAGCTTTAATGCTTTCATCATCAGTTCATCCGGCGTGTTTTCATTCACACGGAGCGTGATGGTGAACTGCGGGGTGCGGACTTCGTCTGCTGCCTCTAAGAGCAGGTAGCTTAACTCATTGGAGCATTCCTTGCCGTCTTTGTCGCAGCCGCCGATGATGAAGTTGTGCCATCTTGCCATGCCGGCCCATTTATCTCTCTGTTTTGCGTTTCCGGACACAAAATTAAACTGCATGATCTTGATGCGCAGGCACTCGATCAGTTCCAGTGCCTCGTCTCTGGTCAGGGTTCCTGCCTCAATATCCTGTTTGTAGTAAGGATACATGAACTGGTCGAAACGTCCGCCCGGAACAGTACCGTGGGTGATCATCATCCAGTAGAACCAGAATGCCTGGATCGCATCGCGGAAATCGCGTGCGCCATTCTCAGCCAGGCTGTGGCAGGTGTCTGCCATGCGCTCTAACTCTGCTTTTCTTACCGGATCTGCAGTCTCTTCTGCTTTAGCTGTGCAAGCATCCCCGTAGCGGTGATACATACGCTGCATTGCAGTCAGTGCGATGATGCAGGCTCTTAAATAATCGCCTTTATCGAAAGAATCGTTGTCATTGTAACGAAGCTTTTCCAGTTCCTCCTGTGCTTCCTTTACACGGGCAGCAACACCTTCTTTGATAACCTTTTCATAGTCCGGAACAAAGAAGCTTAAGCCAATGCCAAGTCCCCATCCAAATCCGGCTCCGCCTGATCCACGGCCCTTGACCTTACTGGTCCACGGCGGGCACAGGATTCCGGAACGGATGAACGGCCATAAATGGAAGTCATCGTAGAAGCGGCCCTGCCACTCGTACATCTGACGGCTCTGTCCTTCCCAGAAAGAATCCAGGCTTCTGAGTGTCTTGCGGTCCTCGTCGGAAATGGTGTAATTTCCTTCCAGAATGCTGTCTAAGTCTTTATCATCCCAGAACGGACCCCAGCAGGATGCCTCCAGTCCCATTGGTTTTGCTGCGCAGTTTCCGCAGATCAATTCATCATCATCGATATAGATGGTTCTTTTATCCAGATAATTGGCAGTTGCCTTTGCACGGCGCAAAATAGAAGGAAGTCCTTCGTTCTCTTTCCAGGACTCGATCACATATTTTGCTTTCTCTGCGCAAAACGGAAACTTGTCAACCTTCAATGCTTCCTGCATTCTTTTAATTCTCTCAGTGGCCATACGATCCCCTCTCCTTTTTCATTTGTCTATATTCTAACAAAGTTTTTCCACCGGGGTCTATGGTTAATCCGCACAACATTTTGCACATTTTGCACAAGAGTTGGTCTCCTGTTTCTTCTTTCAAGGCATTTTCCACAAGAGAAAAACCATTGAAAAATAGAACACAGTCTTATATAATAGCTTAAAAAACCGTGGGATTTTGCCTTTTCCCACAGACTATGCTATTTTTTTATCCTGCTTTATCTTAAAACAAAAGGAGTTTTCATTATGATGTACTTTCTGCACACACTAAAACAGTTATTAGACCCGCACATCCTGCGGCTGGAGACACATCAGGATTTTCTTTCCATCCCCGGCGTCCTTCTTTTAGAGCAGGCTGACCAGTACGACCCGCAATTTTTGTGTATTGCAGATGCCGCTGTTTCCGCTTCCATTTTAACAACACATAAACAGGGCTGTCTCATCAGCGCCGGAAGCTCTGAAGAACTGCTCCGTCTCTCCTGCCCGGAGCAGATGTGCCTGATTGTTACCGATCTGTCTGCCATTGCACTGAACAATCTGTTAAACAGTATGCTGTTTGAGAAGAACCGGATCTTAAACGAACTATCCCAGACATCCCCGTACCAGCTCAGTCATCTGATCCAGCTGGCACACCAGATTTCCGATGCCTCTTTCGCGATCCTGGACAGCAGCTCTTCCTTTCTCTATGACAGCATCCGTCTGGAGGATAATGACTTTTTTGCGCCGCTCATCCAGAAAAAGCAGCCGCTCCATGAGCTGGTCCGCGACCTGTTCGGCATAGCCGCCTACCCGGATACCCCGCTCTTTCGCACCGCTGCACAGTCCGGTGCCGACCGCACGGTTCTGCTCTTACCGTTTCTTCGAAACCCGGACAATTACCTGCTCTGCTGTGCAGATTCCGATAATCCTGCAGTCTGCCTCACAGCCATGATTTTCCGGGATCAGTGCGAACCATTGCTTTCCGGGCGCACCAAAGTATCAACCGAACACGGTCTTTCCTTTCCGCTTTTCTTTTCTCGTCTGATGTCAGAAAGCGGGAACTCAGACGATGCGCTGATGATCATGCTTCACAGCATTGCCAATCCACCGCAAAAGAACATGCGCCTGCTTTTGATCCGTTCTGAGCTTTGTCCGGAAGGAAGCACACGCCTTTCCCTGGATTATCTGGTAAAACCGATCAGCCGCTGCTTTCCAAAAGCAAACCTGGCTGTAACCGCCACGGAACTGGTTGTACTGCTCTCTTCCGATACGGCTTACTGCCCGCTCCCGATCGACACAGAATCTTTCGAACAGGTTCTGGAAGAACAGAAGGCTATTGCCATCCTGAGCAATCCGTTTACCTCGATCATGTCCATGCGGGTCACCTGCCGCATGTGCGAACGCCTCTTCCCCATTGCCATGACGGTAAAGCAGCCGGATGAGAAACGCTGCATGTCCTTCGGACGCTACACCCAGTACAATGTCATCGACATCTGTGCACGCTCCATCGCATCGCTGTATGGTGGAAGTGATATCGTCATCCTGACGCATCCGGGTGTGGTCAACCTGACCCGCTATGACCGAGCCAATGGCACCAACCTGCGCGATATCATGTTCTATTACCTGATGAACGACCGCAACATTGCCCGTACCAGCGCGGAAATGTTTCTGCACCGCAATACCCTGATCTACAAGATCAAAAAGATCGAAGAACTGATCGGCGAATCGATGGACGACCCTTATCTGCGCCACGCCCTGATCTTTTCCTGTCTCCTCTTACGTTACCGGGAGCTCTATCAGCGCGAGGGCGTTTCCTTCTCCAAGCTCAGCGCAGTAAAACCGCGGCCGGCACACTAGATGCCTGCCGCGGCACTTCGTTTTTTCCTTTCGGCTCTTCTGCTTCCCTGTTTTTCTGCTTTCCGGCTTTCCTGTTTTCTTTCCTGTTTTTCTTCGTTCCTTCCTGTTTTTCTGAAATTGTCTTGTGATTTTCGCACAGATTCCCTCCGTTCCACTGTGCATCTCTTACAACTTTCCGCGAATCTTTCCCATTTTCTTGCATTCTCACCCCCGATAATGTTACCTTTTTATCAGAGATGATCAAGGAGGTTTATGAATATGACAGACCGCGTAAAACGCATGAAAGAAAGTCTCCGCATCAGCAAATATCCGCTGTGTGTAGAACTGTTCCGCCTTGCAAATGAATCACTGGAGAAAACCGGAGGCGAGCCGATGCTGCTGCGCCGTTCCAAGCTCCATGCCAATATCTTAGACAATATCACCATCTTCATTGAGCCGGAGGATCTGCTGTGCGGTTCCGGCGCATCCAAACCGTTTGGCCTGGAAATGCAGTACGAGTATGGTGTCTGGACCAAGGATGAGGTCGAGAGCTTAAAGAGCGAGATCTACACCATCACCCCGGAAGATGAGGAAGAACTTTACCGCTTAAACGAGCAGTTCGCCGGCAACACCGCAAACTCCAACCTGGTAGAAACCATGGGCAAATCTTTAGGACAGAACGATCGTCTGTGGCCGTTTATGAAATCCGGCACCATCCTTCCGCCATGGAAAGATAAGACCGGCGGTTCCGGCGGCGGCTTCGCAATGTCCGGATATGGCCTTGGACCTGGCTTCTCCCTGGTTGCCGTGGATTACGCAAAAATTTTAAACAAAGGCGCAAAGAGCATTATCGAAGAAGCAAAGGAATGCTTAAAGAATCTGCGCTATGAAAGCCCGGACATCATCGAAAAACGTGATTTCTGGGAAGGCGTCATCATCGTATTCGAGGCATGGGTCCGCTTCGCAAACCGCTATGCAGACCTGGCTGAAAAAATGGCTGCCGAAGAAAAAGATGAAAAACGTGCTGCTGAGTTAAAAGAAATGGCCCGCATCTGCCGCAAGGTTCCTTACGAGCCGGCTGATACCTTCCGCGAGGCACTGCAGAGCTTCTGGTTCACATTCTTAATGTGCTGCCCTAGCCCGACCACCAGTGCAGGCCGTTTTGACCAGTACATGTATCCGTTCTACAAAAAAGATATCGAAGCCGGCATCATCACCGATGATGAGGTTTTAGAGCTGTTAGAGATCATGCGCTGCAAGTGCATGAAGATCAACCGTGTATCCGGCAAGGCAAACCGCGCCAAGAATGCAGGTATGGCAAAATGGTACAACTGGACCATCGGCGGCGTGAAGGCAGATGGCAGCGATGCGACCAACGAACTCTCTTACCTGCTTCTGGAAGCAGCGCAGGATACCCACCTGCCACACCATACCGTAACCGTCCGTGTTCATAAGAACACCCCGATGAAGCTGATGATCAAAGCACTGGAATGTGTCCGCAGCGGTATCGGCATGCCGGCCTTTGTCGGCGATGAAAGCTATATTAACTTCTTCGCAAAACAGAGCCCGACCAACTGCCTCCCGATCGAGGATGCCCGTGACTGGTGTTGCACCGGTTGTGTAGATGGCAACGTTCAGGCACAGACCCGTACCCAGGTAGCCTGCTTCTTCATCATCCCGCAGGCAATGGATATCGCCCTTCACAATGGCTACTGCCGCTACACCAAAGAAATGGTCGGCAAGGAAGTCGGCGATGTCACAAAGATGGAAACCTTTGACGAGATCAAAGAAGCTGTCTTCGATGAAATCCGCCACCTCATGCGCATGGCAAACGAGCGCATCAACGTAGAGATGATCGCAGAGCGTGATCTGTTCCCGGATGTATTCCGCTCCAGCCTGATGAAAGACGGCGTAAAAGTCGGAAAAGATATGTTCAACCGCCGCTTCCAATTTGAGAACGGTGCCGTACTTGGCGCTGTTGGCGCAGTCAATGCCGGAAATGGTCTGTATGCGATCAAGAAACTCATCTTTGATGAGAAGAAATATACCATGGCACAGTTAATGGAAGCCCTGGATGCTGACTGGGAAGGCTACGACGAGATGCGTGCTGATTTTGCTTCCCAGCCAAAATACGGCAACAACATTCCGGAAGTCGATGCATTTGTAGCTGACATGTACAAGCTACATGCTGACACCTGCTTAAGTCTTCCGTGTGTATACGGCGACACCTTAAAGCCGAACGCAATCTCAATTTCCGCTCACCAGCCAGGCGGCGCAGTAACCGGCGCAACCCCGGACGGCAGAAAGGGCGGCGAGATCTTAGCCGACGCATCCCTGTCTCCGGCTCACGGAACCGACACCCACGGTCCGATCGCAGTCTTCCAGAGTGCGATGAAGGTAGACCAGGATCCATACCAGGGAACTTTGATGAACATGAAATTCCACCCTTCCGCATTAAAGAGCGAATCCGATCTGGAAAAACTTGGAAGCATGATCCAGACTTATTTAACCCACGGTGGAAAACACGTTCAGTTCAACGTAGTAAATAAGGAAGAAATGGTTGACGCAAAAGAACATCCGGAAGATCATCCGGAGCTGATCGTGCGCGTAGCCGGCTACAGCGCATACTTCACCAGACTGACCCCTGGCATTCAGGACGAAGTCATCAACCGTATGGACCACGATCTGTAAAGTACTTTTGTCTGATCTGACCATGTTTGATCCGACCATAACCGCAAAAAAGTAGTAACTGTAAAATAGTCAAACACTGCAAAAATCAAGATATCTTCAGCTCACCCTGCAGATATCTTGATTTTTTAATTTCTTTTTTATAAAATGGAATTGCTTTTGAGAACGAAAAAGGCAAAGAAAACAATCAATCTCAGCTGCACCCAGACAAAGGTGCACTGCAACAAACAAAAGAAAGGACTACCTGCTTTATGGACATCATGTACATCCTACAGACTCTGGAAAAAACCATCCTGGAACAGCATACCGGCACCTGCACGGACCGGGAATTTCAGGGCATCATTCTTTTAAAAGACCAGTCAAAACTTCTGGAGGAGTATCTTTATGTCGGCCGGTATTCCGATGGCATGCGGCTCTTAAAAAAGTGCCCGGCAGACCGCCCCATCACGATGTTTCTTTCCGCGGAAGACATCAACCAGACCCGGCTCTCCGACTGTAAAAACCACAATGTCGTTGTCTCCGCGCTGGATCTGTTTGAACTGTACAACCGCATCAATATCATCCTGTGCAACTACAGGCACTGGAGCAGCACCCTGCGCGAAGCACTGTGCGACGGTCTTACCCTGCCGCAGCTTTTAAACACGGCCTCTGAAATGATCCAGTCGCAGATTTATCTTCTAAACTCCGGTTTTAAGCTGATCGTCGGAAACTCCGGTCATTATTTCGATGATCCCATCGGACTGGAACTGGCAGAAAAGGGAAGCCTCTCATTTGAGCATGCCAGCCAGATCCAGGAGGCCTTTTCTGCCTGTCCGAAAGAAGACTGCTGCAGTTTTTCCGTAAAAGAAGGAGGGCTGTTCTTTGCCTGCCGCATCCACACAGACGACCGGCACGCTGTAACCGCCCTTCTTGCTGTAAATCCGCAAATGGAACAGATCGATTACCGGCATCTCTTACTGGATTTCTGTGATATCGTCGCACATACCTTAAGGGAAAGTCTGGAACTGCTCTTGAACCAGGATACCGTCTGCGCAGAATTTTTCAAGGATCTGACCGAAGGATTTCTGACCGATGACACCGAGATCCGGAAACGGCTTTCCATGCTGGCCTACCCGGTAAAGGCTTTCTGCGCCTTTGTCCTGGTCCGCCCGGAAACACCGCCGGAGCACAGCAGCCAGCTCAGCTATTTTATGCAGCGGCTGCAGACCATTTTCCCGGAAACCAATATGGCCATCTGCGGAAGCGACATTGTGATCCTCTTTTCCCAGGAAGAGCGCCCACAGGGAAAATTAGACTTCAATTACGACCGTCTGTCTGCGCTCATGGAACAATTTCATGCCCATGCCGGGGTCAGCAATGCTTCCAGACAACGGGTGCGGCTGTTCACCTTATACTCCATCGCATCCGCTACCATACGTCTTGGATGCAAGCTGCACCGTTTTTCCGACGAAGAACATGTCTTTTCCTATGAAGATTACAGCATGTATTACATCATTGACCTGTGCGCCACCAAATACATCGAAACCCATCACCATAACGATCTGATCTACCTGATCCACCCTTCGATCATCAAGATCTGCCGCTATGATGCCGAACACCGCTCCAATCTGCGCGATGTCCTGTATTATTATCTGCTCTGCGGGTGTAGCCTGAATAAAACAGCTGCTGCCATGTATATGCACCGCAATACTGTACTGAACAAGTTAAACAAGATCAATGAGATCACGGAAATTCCGCTGGAAGACGGCTATACCCGCCATCGGATGATCATGTCCTGCCTGATCATGCGGTATTATGAGGATTATCTGGGGCTGACCATCCGGCTGTAGAAAATCAAACGTGCTACTGCTCGAGTGTTGCACAATCAATAACAAAAAGTCTCTTATGCCGGTGTATCATTTTCACCGGAACATAAGAGACTTTTGTTCAAAAGACTTCTTGTTATAAAAACGATTTGTTATAAAATTACGCGATATTCTGACTGCCGTCTGCACAGATTTCCTTCGCACTGCGTGCATCGTGGGAAAGTCCGTCCGCGTATTTGCGAATGATCTCAGCTGCATAGCGGATCAGCTCCGGATTTTCATTCTCCTCGATCGGAAGATTACCGTTCGCCTGCTCCAGCAGTTTCTGAAGTGCATTGGCAACCCACAGTAATTTCGGAAGACATACCGGATGCTCTGCCTCATGGCACACCTGCATGCTGCTCTCCTGCGTTTCTTTATTGCCGATCATCACGGTATGATATTCCCCATCTTCGCTTACCCAGATTTCATCTGTGCTTTGGGTCTGTAAAAGACTGCCCAGGCAGATTTCCTGTTCGTCCTGGCCTGTCAGAAATTTTTCTTCGGATTCCAAAATCAGTTCTGCTAATTTCTTTATGCCTTTGTACATCTGTCTTCTTACCTCTTGTCTAACCTAAGATTGTATACTGCGTCCACAACGCATGTTTATTTTATATATTATAAGGAAATGACAAAATTTGGCAAGTAAGATTCCTGTTCTTTTTTCAGGACATATGACATATTGTATGGAAGTTGCTGTTCACAGGTAGGAATGTTCTGAACTGAAAATCCCGTTGCCAGGCACGCAAGCGTGAACAGCAGCGAAATTTAGAATTTTCCGCCACCTCCGCCATGAGTCCGACCGGAGGAAGAGGTATGTGTACTGCTTCCACCGCCGCCAGAGCTCTTCGGATTCGCCTTTGGTCTTTCCGTTCTGGTCACATGACGGTATAGGAAGAAATCTCCGCTCTTCGTCACCTTCATGCTGCCCGGACGAACATAATTTTTTGCTTCCTCCTGCATTCTGACACTCTTTAGTTCACTCTTATTGACTCCAACCAACAAAAGTGCGCCGCCAAGCCCCACAGCAAAGGAAATGCCAAGCCAGATCGCGGACAGCGGCTTTCTCGGCATATGGTCCGTATCGTAGACCTCTCCGTTATTCGCCGCATCTATAAAATCATCGCACAATTCTATGTACTTTTCAAAAGCCTCCAGATATTCCCCGTCCGCAAGCTGTGATGTGATTTCTTCCCCGATATACTGGATACCAGCATCCGTAAAGGCAGTAATGCCATAACCAGATGTAGATAAATACCAGTCACGGTCCTCCAGGCTTACTAAAAGCAGGACTCCGTCACGGTTATCGCCGTAACCAAAATCACAAACATCATAAAGATAATCTGCATAAGCCTCTGGAGACTGTCCGTTCAGACTGTTTACCAACGTGGCCGTCACATCAAAATTCCGGTTGTGGCTGATCTCGTCGAGTTCTTCATTGAGCTGGTTTGCATCTTCCTCATCCATCAGGCCATCCGGATTCTGGAAACGACTGTATTCTTCAGAAAACCCTTCCGTATCTGCAAATGCCGGGACACAGGCAAAAAGGGAAAGGAGACCTGCCGCAAACATAACGGCTGCATATGTTTTTCTCTTTTTCATCTTCCGTTTCCTCCCGTTAAATTCCAAACATCCACAAGATCAGACGCAGGATATAGACTACCACTGTAATGATCACCGTAAGCTTCATGGTCATCTTTCGTGCCGCGTTCTTATCGACCGGAAGATCACCCACAAATTTTCCGGTCTGGCCGTTCATGGCAAACAGATAATGCTTTCCTTCCCACGTGGTATTTAAGATCCATACCGGAAGCAAGGCGTACTGGGCACTGCCGTCATGCAGCTGCACGCTGCTGTTTTCAGCCACAAGCGTACTGTAACCGATCACGGTCTCCTCAAATGCCCGCTCTACCGACTTTTTCACACGCTCATTCGCCCGCGGCGCACTTTTTTCAGAATCCACATCATAACGGTCGGCCAGGTATCCGGCCAGATATGCAGTCTGGAACGGAACGGCCTCTTTTAAGTCATACGGCTCAATGGATTCCATCAGATCATCCGGGATCTTGGAATCGCCATCGACCGGCACTTTTTCAAATCCAATGGTGCCGCCCCTGTTAATAAGGAAATAACTGGTCTCTGTGTAATCGTATTTGCTGTCACTCCAGAAACGGGTTCTGGTTCCGCGGTAACGGATATCCGCATCTGCCTCAGTGTTGAACAGCCAGAACGGAACATAGATCCCACGGATCTCATCGATATGATTCTGGTCCTTAAAGATCTTCGGCAGAAGCTTCTTTCCCTCCAGATGCTTCATGAGCCCGGCCTTGGCCGCCTTCTTATCCAGTTTAAACGGAATCAGAACATCCGGGCGCAGGTCACCGGAAAGCTTTCCCGACAACACGATCGGATTTCCGCAGAACGGACAGGTCGATGCCGCCGTGTTTTCGTCTGCTACGATCTCACCGCCGCAGGATTCGCAGTGGTAAGTGTTCAGTCCCTGCTCCTCGCCTTCCTGCCAGGTACTGCCCTCTGCCTTTTCCCACTGCATATCATCGGTCTTTTCTTCTTTCAGGGTCGTGTCGTACTGCTGCAATGCTTCAATTTCAAATTCCGTGTCACAGTACGGACATTTCAGCTTTTGCGCCTTGCTGTCAAAGCGGATTCCACCGCCACAGCAGGGACACTTGTATTCCTGTAGTTCTCCCATGTAGGTTCCTTTCTTATCTCACGATATCCCCATCATCAAACACATCTCCACACTCTGGGCAGAATTTCGGCGGATGTGCCGGGTCTTCCGGTTCCCAGCCGCACTTATCGCACTTGTAAAGCAATGCGCCTGCTGGCTTCTTTGCACCGCAGTTGCTGCAGAATTTTCCTTTATTCAATGTTCCACAGGAGCAGGTCCATCCGTCTGCATCTGCAGGCTTCGGAGAACCACACTCCGGACAGAACTTGCCCGTTGCCACAGTGCCGCACTTTGCGCAGGTCCAGCTTCCGGCAGGCTGCATCTTCGGCTCTGGCTTCTTCGTGCCGCACTCCGGGCAGAATTTACCGCTTACGGTTGCTCCGCAGGTACAAGTCCATGTATCTGATGCGCCCGCCGGTGCAGACTGTCTGGCTGCAGGCTGCTGTCCTGGAGCGAACTGCTGTCCGTTCTGTCCAGCGCCAAACGCTTGTCCCTGCATCGGCTGTCCACCTCCAAACTGCTGATACTGTCCCTGCTGCCCCATCGCAAACAGATTCTGCGCACTTGTGCCGCCTGCACCATTCATCGCCATACCCATGCCCATAAATCCGGTCATGGCACCGCCGCTGTTGGCTGCTGCCGCCTTCATGGCATCGATCTGACCGCCGACCAGACGGGCTGCCGCCGTGTTCGGGTTGGTCGTCATGGCATTCTCCTCCCACTCGGTCAGCTTCTTTCTCTGCTCATCCGGAATGCTCAGGGAATTGATATTGACGGAATAAACTTCAATGCCACGTTTCTGCCGCCAGCTGCTGGAAAGGACCTCATTTAACGCATCCGAAATTTCCATGGTGTGCGCCGGAATCTCGTAATACTGGATCCTCTGCGCAGAAAGCTTTGCCAGCGCCGGCTGCAGGGCATTCATCATCTCGCTCTTTAAGCGGGCCGCGATCTCGTCGCTGTCGTAAGTATCTGTCACATTTCCGCACACATTCGTGTAAAACAGGATCGGATCGCAGATCCTATAGGTAAACAGACCATTGCAGCGAATGTCCACTGACAGTTTATAGCCCATCTCCTCACTCACGATCACGCGGAACGGAATCGGGGTTGCCGTTCCAAACAGAATTTCTCCAAGTTCCTTGGTGTTGATGTAGTACACCCGCTGGTCCTTTGCTGTATCGCCGCCGTATGTAAAACGCCTGCCGATCAGCTTAAACGTTTCCTTGATGCTGTCTCCCAGGTTTCCGGTGAAAATACTCGGCTCGGTAGAGCTGTCATACGTGAATTCGCCCGGCTCTGCACAAACCTCTACTACCTTTCCCTGCTCCACGATCAACATGCACTGACCGTCTGCCACCGCAATGCCGCTGCCGTTGGAAATGACATTATCGTTTCCCTTTGTATTAGAAGAACGGGAAGATGTGCGTTTCTGCCCCCGTTTCACCAGAATATCTTTCTCCAGGGCGTCGCAGTAGAAAAATTCCTTCCACTGGTCTGCCATGCTTCCCCTAAATGCCTCCGATGCTGCTCTGATCAGTCCCATACGCGTATCTCCTTCCGCAATCTGTTTTCTTCATTCTACCATAACTTCTCCCATATAAACAATATCGCACAGTAAATATCAATAAGTCCGAAAGCCCCCGCCCCGCCATGCGTAACCGCATTCACGCGAATTTTCGCCCGTTTTGCTCCGCCGCCTATTGACCGTTCCTCCGCTAACTCGCTCACTGCGTTCGCTCAGACAGAGCTCCGAAACGGTCACTATGCTCACAAAACGGGCAAAATTCGCTAAAAGAATGCGCTTACGCATGGCGGGGCTGGGGCTTCCTACTATACTGGCTCCATTACATATAAAAAACCTGCAACCATTACTGAAACGGCGAAAATAGGATAACTATCGGCCAAATCAGTAATGGTTGCAGGTTTTTTCGTACGCAGCGGTGTCAATAAAGTAGGGCGTGTATGAGTCTGACTTCTGGAATTTTCAACATATCAGTTGTTTCGCCTCTTGAGGACACATGTCCGAATGCAGCGGATGTAATCCGATGCAGGCGAACATGTGTCAGCGAAAGCAAGCGAACAACGATATGGGAAAATGGAGGAAGTCAGACTCGTACACGCCCGGACCTTCTAATCGACTTACTGTGCTAAATTGTTACTTCTCAGCGAGCATCATCATAATCTCATTGGTGCGTGCCACGAATCCGGTCATGCGCTCCGGGCTTAAGCTGCCGTGTGCCAGCAGAGCCAAGTCGTAGAGCTGCTCACAGATCTTGTTGGTGTTCTCGCCGTCTCCGTGATTCAGGACATACTGTACCAGCTTGTTGTTTGCGTTTAAGACGAGGGTCTCGCCTGAGCCGCCAAACATAGACGGATCCATACCGTACATGTTGTACATCTTCATCATATCCTGCATACGGCGGGTTTCCTCGGATACAGTCAGCATGGAGGAGATGTTCTCATCTTTCAGCTTTTCCACCTTGATCTCCAGCTTGTCGTTGCCGAGTGCTTTCTTGAAGGTCTCGGTCAGGGTTTCGGAAGTTTTCTTGAATTCTTCGTCATCTTCCTTAACTTCTTCCTTGAAGGTGCTGTTTAAGTCTGCATCGATACGCAGGAACTTTAAGCCCTCGTTCTTCTGCTCTAAGTGACCAATGAACGGGCTGTCGATGCTGTGCGGCAGGATGACAGCGTCCAGGCCTTCCTTCTTGAACATGTTGATGTACTGGCTCTGCTCCTTCTCGTCGGTTACATAGAAGACGGTGTTCTCATGCTTCTCTTTGTTCGCCTCCAGGCAATCCTTTAAGGTTAAGTACTTGCCGTCCAGGTTCTTAAAGAGGATGTAGTCGTTCATCTTCTCTGCGAATTTCTCATCCTTGATGCAGCCGAATTTGATGAACGGAGCGATGTCATCCCAGTATTTCTCGTAGTTTTCACGGTCGGTCTTGCACATACCACTTAACTTATCGGCTACCTTCTTGGTGATGTAGTCGGAAATCTTCTTTACAAATCCATCGTTCTGCAGGGCACTTCTGGAAACGTTCAGTGGCAGATCCGGGCAGTCGATGGCGCCCTTTAACAGCATTAAGAATTCCGGAATGACTTCCTTGATGTTATCGGCAATGAATACCTGGTTGTTGTACAGCTTAATAGTTCCCTCGATGGAATCGTACTCGGTGTTGATCTTCGGGAAGTACAGGATACCCTTTAAGTTGAACGGATAATCCATATTTAAGTGGATCCAGAACAGCGGCTCCTTGTAGTCGTGGAAAACCTTGCGGTAGAAGTCGCGGTACTCCTCGTCGGTGCACTCGTTCGGATGCTTGCTCCAAAGCGGGGTGGTGTCGTTTAATGCAACCGGGCGTTTGAGAATTTTGTATTTCTCTTTTGCAGGCTCGGTCTCAACGGTCTCTTTCTCGCCGTTCTCGTTTTCTTTTTCTTCAGTCTTGGCTGGCTCTACAATGGTCTCGATGATGGTGTCCTTGTCCGTCAGCTCGTCCTTCTCGATGGTCTCATACTGCGGCTCTGCCTTCTCGTTGTTTAAGAAGATCGGCACTGGCATGAAGGAGCAGTATTTCTCCAGGACCTCTCTTGCGCGGTACTCGTTGGAAAACTCATAGCTGTCTTCATTTAAGTACAGGGTAATGGTGGTTCCCTGCTCTGCTTTCTCGCCGTCCTTCATCTCAAAGGTAAAACCGCCCTCGGACTCCCAGTGAACCGGCTTGCTGCCCTCTTTGTAGGAAAGGGTATCAATGGTCACCTTGTCCGCTACCATGAATGCGGAATAGAAGCCTAAGCCGAAATGACCGATGATCTGGTCCTCATTGGCTTTGTCTTTGTATTTCTCCAGGAAATCCTGTGCGCCGGAAAATGCGATCTGGTTGATGTACTCTTCTACCTCAGCCTCAGTCATACCAAGACCGTTATCGGTGATGGCAATGGTCTTGTCGTCCGGGTTTACGGTAACCTGTACCTTGTACTCCATATTCTCCGGCTTGGTGTACTCGCCCATCAGTTCCAGTTTCTTTAACTTGGTGATGGCATCGCAGCCGTTGGAAACCAGCTCGCGATAGAAAATGTCGTGGTCGGAATACAGCCACTTTTTAATGATCGGGAATATATTTTCACTGTTAATCGATAAATTACCTGTTCTGCTCATAGCTAACACTCCTTTTCCATTCTAAAGCAGGGCATCTTTGGTTCCATGCTCCGAAAGTTCCCGGCACATGGGATGATAATTCGTTCCTGTCCACGCATGCGTGCCCGGCAACGAAAAGTCGGAATTCCATTCCTGTTTTCGCCCTTGTCATAACGGTATTTTAATACCTTAGAATCGAAAAGTCAATAAAAAATCAGCACTCATTTGTGTTGAGTGCTAATAATTTATACTTTTTTTATTTTTCTCCAAACTCAATTCAACGTGAAAAGTAGGTAGATTTCCCGATATACGAGGAAAGCCAAGCGGCCGGTTTCTGATTTCTCACCAGAAACCGGCCGCCATCATATCATTCACCTATCGTTTAATCTTTCTTTTTAATCATAGCAAGTACGGACTGCAGCACGATGAAGAAGCACAGGAGTGCTGCGATCGTGATACGGGTCCACCAGGAGGATAAGGTTCCCTGGAAGGTAATGAATGCCTCGATCGTTGCCTTGATCAGAACACCGAACAGGGTTCCGATCACGTTGCCGACACCACCGGTTAAGAGGGTGCCGCCGATAACGGAAGATGCGATCGCATCCATCTCAAAGCCTTTTGCCTGCTCCACGAAGCCGCCCAGGGTATTTAAGCAGAACAGGATACCGCCGACTCCGCAGAGGAATCCGTCCAGCACATACGCTTTTAATTTCACGCGGCGTACATTTAAGCCCATCATCAGGGCGGACTGCTCATTGCCGCCGACTGCGTAGATGCTGCGGCCAAATTTGGTATAACGCAGCATGATAAACGCAAGGATCAGAATGATCAGCGCGATCACAACGGTCGGGTAAATGTACGGATAGATCATGACGCCCTTCCGGTTTACGTAGCCGCCAAACGGAAGGTAGATCTTGGCTTTTGCCCATGCCATGAAAGTTTCATTGGTAATACTGATCATGTCCTTGGAGATGATCGCGGTCATACCTCTGGCAAAGAACATTCCGGCCAGGGTCACAATGAATGGCTGGATATCCATATAAGCTACTAAAAATCCCTGCACCAGTCCAAATACGATACCGGTTACCAGCACGATGATGACGGCCGGGACTGCACCGATCTGTGCACGCTCCATCATCCAGGCCAGCATCATGCAGGCCATCGCTACAAACGAGCCGACGCTGATATCAATGCCACCGGTGATCATGACGGTGGTCATGCCGACACCAATGACGATCAGTCCGGCATTGGAGATAAACAGGTTTAAGAAGTTCTGGGTCTTTGCAAAGCCCTGCTCTTTAAAAACAATACATCCGATGGCATACATAACAAAGAACAATACGATCGTGATCAGCAAAAGGAAGCTGGTCTGGTTCAGCTTTTTTTTCTGTTTCATTATGCAGCCTCCTTTCCTGCGTTCATCTGCGCGTCTTTTTTCTGTGCGAGGGACTTACGCCATTTCGCAAAGCCCGGGGACTGAAGGGCCACGATGATGACTACCACGATTGCCTTGTAGACCGGAACCTGGTCCGATGAAACGTGCATGGCGTAAAGGGTGGTCGTCAGCGCCTGGATCGTATAAGCACCAATGATCGAGCCTGCCAGTGAGAATTTACCACCGCCTAAGGAGTTCCCGCCGATCGCTACGGCCAGGATCGCATCCAGCTCCATGTTCAGACCGATGTTGTTTGCATCTGCAGAGTAGATACGGCTGGAAGCGATCAGACCGGCCAGACCGGAGCAGATTCCACAGAATGCATATGTAAGGAAGACGATCATCGTTGATTTGATGCCGACCAGCCTGGAAGCCTTTGCATTGATGCCGACAGACTGGATATACAGGCCGAGCGCCGTCTTCTTTAAAATCAGCGATGTCACGATCACCATAAGCATCGCCACAATGAACGGGGTCGGTACCGGAACATGCGGAAGGAAGCTTCCTAATACCTTGTAACTTTCCACACGCACGTAGGTGATCTGACCGTCGGTGATCAGCTGTGCGATTCCGCGGCCTGCTGTGAACATGATCAGGGTTGCCACCATCGGCTGGATCTTTAATTTTGCAACCAGGACACCGTTAAAGCATCCGATCAATGCGCCGATCACAAGGGCTGCGAGGAAACCAAGGATCAGCGGGCATGCATATTCGGTTGCCGCGCGCTCACCGCCAGTCAGAAGGTTACAGCATACCGCTGCACTCACTGCCATGATCGCACCTACAGAAATATCGGTACCTGCGGAAGCCGATACCACCAGGGTCATGCCGATCGCCAGGATCACAAGCTCGGATGCGCGGTTGATGATATCAATGATATAGCCGTAAAGAACGCCGTCACGGACTGAGATTGCAAAGAAGTCCGGCGTTGTCATGACGTTGACGAAAAGAACGAGCGCCAGGCAGAAGATCGGCAAAAACAATCTCTGCGATGTCAGTTTTTTGATATTGAATTCTTTCATAGTTACTGCCCCCCTGCGATCGTTGTCATAATGGAAGCCTGGTTCATCTCCGCGCCGCTCAGTTCTCCGACCTTCGCGCCGTCACGCAGGACGATCATGCGGTCGCAGGTACGCAGCATTTCTTCTACCTCGGAAGAGATGAATACAACTGCCATTCCTTTTTCTGCCAGTTCCACGACCAGCTTCTGGATCTCGGTCTTGGTTCCGACATCGATGCCTCGTGTAGGCTCGTCCAGAACCAGGAAATCCGGGTTGGTCAGCAGCCATCTGCCGATGATTACCTTCTGCTGGTTTCCACCGGACAAGGATTTGATCGGTGTTTCCCGGCTGGCTGTCTTGATCTGAAGCATGTCGATGTATTTGTCGGTGTATTCCTCCTGCTGCTTTCTGCTTAACAGATGGAAGATTCCCTGCTTTGCCTGAAGTGCGATAATGAGATTTTCCCTTACCGACAGATCAGCGATGATGCCTTCGTTTTTCCGGTCTTCCGGCAGGTATGCCATTCCACGGTTCATGGAATCCAGCGGATGTCTGGAGATCAGTTTCTCTCCTTTTACTTCCAGTTCACCGGTGTCCGGTTTTTCTGCGCCATAGATCACGCGGACGGTCTCGGAACGTCCGGAACCAAGCAGTCCGGTCAGACCAATGACTTCGCCTTTGCGGATGACCAGATCGAACGGCTTGATGTAGCCTTTCTTTCCGACACCTGCCGCTTTGATGACAATGTCAGCGCCATCGAAGTTTCGTTCTTCTTCTCCGCTGTGCTTGATCGCAGCCAGATCGTCGAAGTCTTTGCCCATCATCTTTGCTACCAGCTGGAAACGCGGCAGCTCTGCAGTCGTAAACTGTCCGACCAGCTGTCCGTTTCGAAGTACCGTGATCTTATCGCAGACCGCATAGACCTGCTCCAGGAAATGCGTGACAAAAATGATTCCTACGCCTTCGCTCTTTAATTTCCGCATCAGAACGAACAGCTTTTCTACCTCATTGTCATCCAGGGAAGAGGTCGGCTCATCCAGGATCAGGACCTTCGCAGACATATCCACGGCCCGCGCGATCGCGATCATCTGCTGGATTGCGATGGAATAATGGTCGATCGTCTGTGTGACATCGGCATTGATATCCAGACTTTTCAACAGCTCTCCTGCTCTCTTATTCATGGTCTTCCAGTCGATCAGACCGCCCTTTCTCGGCTCTCTGCCGATAAAAAGATTCTCTGCGACGGAAAGGTTCGGACAGAGGTTTACCTCCTGATATACCGTGCTGATTCCTCTCTGCTGTGCCTCCTGAGGGCTCCGGTTTACTACAGGCTGATCGAATCCGTCGATCATGATCTGTCCTGTCTCAAATTCCTCCACGCCTGTCAATACCTTGATCAGGGTAGATTTTCCCGCACCATTTTCCCCCATGAGTGCGTGGATCTCACCCTTTTTCAGTGTAAAATCCACATTCTGCAGAGCTTTTACGCCCGGGAATGTTTTATAAATCCCTCTCATTTCAAGAACTGATCCTTGTTCCATAAAAGCTTTGCCTCCTATCATTTCATCTTGCCTGCTCCAAACGTTGTTACTACTCCTCGAAAAACGAACAGCCCTATTTCCAATCCCATAAAGTCAAAAAGTGCAGAACCGGAAGCCTACGCCTCCGGCTCCGCACTTTGTATTCTTCCTGACGGAACTCACGTTTCTTTTGCCATTCCGCTCAATTCCGGATGGGTGTTTCTAATTAATATGCTCTGTCTTTCAGAATGTTTTCCAGATCCATGGAGGTATCGAAATATGCCTCGTCTACGTACTGGATCTTCTCTACGCTCTCGCCTTTTTCCAGTTTCTGGATGATCTCAGCTACACGCGGTCCATGAAGCGGGTTGCACTCGAAGGTTGCGTTTAAGTCGCCCTTGATCATGGATTCAAATGCCGCCTTAACAGAGTCGAAACTTACTACGATGATGTCGCCTTCCGGACCACAGGTCTTGCCTGCTGCGTGGATCGCATCGATCGCACCAAATGCCTCGTTATCGTTCTCACAGATGACAACGTCGATATCCGGGTAGCTCTTTAAGAAGGACTCCATAACTTCCTGACCTTTTGCCTGGGTGAACTCACCAGACTGTCTGTCTAACATCTTCCAGTTGGAGTGCTCTTTTAACTTGTTATCCATACCTTCGGTACGGCCAACCTGTGCAGAAGCACCGATGGTACCCTGAATGGTTACCATGTTGATCTCTTCTTCGCCGCGTCCCTGGTCTTCCAGATATTTTGCAAGCCAGTCACCACAGGTCTCGCCTTCTTTTACGAAGTTACCGCCTACCCATGCCTCATACAGGGAGTCATCGGAAAGCTGCATCTGACGGTCAGAAAGGATAACCGGGATTCCTGCTTCTTTTGCTTCTTCCAGAACGGTTTCCCAACCAGTCTCTACAACCGGTGCTACTACGATGTAGTCAACTTCCTGCTGAATGAAGGAACGGATTGCCTTGATCTGGTTTTCCTGTTTCTGCTGTGCATCGTCGAAGATCAGCTTATAGCCGTTCTCTTCGGTAAAGGTAGATTTGAAAGACTCCGTATTTGCAGTTCTCCAGTCAGACTCTGCACCAACCTGTGCATAACCAACGGTGATCAAATCTCCGCTTGCTGCTGCCTCTTCCTTAGATTCTTCTGCTTTCGCCTCAGTCTCTGCTGGTGCCTCGGTCTTAGCCTCTTCCTTCGGAGCTGCGGTTGTCTCAGCAGGCTTGCTGCCGCCGCAAGCGGTAAGAGAACCTACCATAGCTGCTGTAAGTGCGATTGCTGTGAGTTGCTTTTTCATAAATACCTTCCTCCTTTTTGAATATGTTTTCGTATCCATATCGTAATTTCATTATAAAAAAAAGCCCTGTTTTTTGAAACAGAGCATTTTTTGAAAAAATGGGATTATTTTACTGTCTTTTCCGGTTCTTTTGAAATTTTTTCCCGTTTCAGGCAAATCGGTGTGTTTTTTTTCACCAGACGTGTGTTTTCTTTGGATTTTATCCATTTCTTTGTGTTTTTTTCGCGTTCAGGATCTCGGTCCGGACATTCTTTTTCATTCCGTTTTTCCATTCGGACGTCCATGTCCGATGTAAATCTTTACACAGGTGCCCACATATTCTTCCGATTCGATTGTGATCGCCGCATCGCCGCCATAATACATGCGGATCCGCTGCGCCACATTTGACATGCCAAACCCGCCTTTTTCACTGACCTCCTGCGCTGCATCACTGCCGCTTACCTTTTCCCGCAGACGCTTTAAGGTGCCGGTATCCATTCCACGCCCGTTGTCTTCCACTTCAAACACCAGACCACTTTTATCCTCATAGCCGCGTATGGTGATCATGCCGCCGCCCCGCTTGTTTTTAATGCCATGATAAAGTGCATTTTCCACGACCGGCTGCAGGATCATCTTCAGGATCTGTTTCTGTCCGATCCGCTCATCGATACTGATCCGGTAATCCAGAATCTCTTCATAACGGATCTTCTGGATCTTTAAATAGCTTTCGATATGCCGCTTTTCCTCATTGATCGTGATAAAATCGCGTCCCTCGGATAAGACAGTACGGAAAAAATCGCTTAGATCGGCTGTCATTTCCACGACCTTCTGGTTATCGCCGTCCTCCGCCATCCAGACGATCGAGTCCAGAGTATTATACAGAAAATGCGGGTTGATCTGCGCCTGCAACAGCTTCATTTCCGCAATATGCAGATTTTTCTGCTCCTTGCGGATCCGCCCGATCAGTCCGGCGATCTCCCCGCTCATCTGGTTAAACGTGCGGGCCAGGACATTGATCTCCTCCAGACTGCCAAGCTCGGCCCGGGCATCCCAGTCTCCGCTTCCAAGACGCTCTGCCGTCATCTTCAGGCTGTTGATCGGTCTCGTCACCGAATTCGTAAGCAAAGTAGAAAAGAAGATTCCCGTTACCAGGATCACCCCCAGAAGTCCCAGAAATCCATAGACGATCTGGTTGGTCTGCTGCTCCAGATCCTGCTGCAGTTCTTCCATATTATGTGTCTCATAGTAAATGTACTTATTGATGTAATCCTGAATCATCGAGCACAGGCCCTGGACATCATTTTCCCAGATTGCCTGGTTTTCATCGTATCTTCCGGCCTTATGGGAATTTTCGATCATCTTCTGCACCGCTTTTTCCAGAGAATCCAGGCATGACAGGATTCCTTTGATGTTAATGTCCCCGTCTGTCCCCGGTTTTCTTGTGATTCTGTACTCCATATCGTACCGGGCATCCTCGATCATGTGGAACGGGTTCTTTACCACTGTGGCATACTGCGTCTGGCCTTCGATGATATCCCCCGCATCAAACTTTCTCGTGTTGATGAGACCGATCATAACCCGGTACATGGAATATTCCATATCGGATTTAAAATTCATGTTGTAGGTGTTGATGACCTTTAAGTTATTCATGATCTTATTGTAGGAGCTGGAGTAATTATGGATCATGCCTGCGATCGCCAGCACCATCATGGTAAGCGGAATGACCGTCAGGATGATCAGAAGACGCAGCCGGTTTCTTAAGGATACCTTTCTGGCGATCCACGCTCCCGCCTTCATACATCCCTTCTTTCCGGTTCCTGACTGCCGTTTTTATAATCTTTTGGCGATACCCCGGTCACTTTTTTAAAGGTCGCACTGAAATAATGCGGGTCATTGTAGCCCACGCGCTCCCCGATCTCGGCACTCCGCAGTGTCGTACACCGCAAAAGCTCACAGGCCTTGTCGATCCGGAGTTTTGTCAGATACTCCACAAAGGACTGCCCGGTCTCCTGCTTAAAAATAGAAGAAAAATAGCTGCTGCTGACACCGACCTCTGCGGCAACCGTATTGAGCGAGATCTCATTGCTTTCAAAATGCTCCTTCAGATACTGCTTGGCCGTATCGATCAGGGAACCATAGCGGTTTCCAGATACCTTGTCCCGTTCGGCCAAAGCGGTCTCAAACAGCTTCTTCAGGTAATGCATCGTTTCTTCCACGCTTCCGGCAATCTTCGGGATATACTTAATGTCCCCAAACTCCGGCGCAAGCTCATCCATGCTGACATGAAGTCCCTTTAAAAATTCCTGGACACAATAAAAAATATCGATCGTCATATACTGGCGGAGCAATAACGATTTATAATTATTTTCTCCCACAGCGGCAAAATATTCGTCCACAAAAAGGCCCTCTTCTCCTGCGGAGCCAAGCTTTAAGAAATCCTCGATCAGTTTCCGGTTCACTCCGGTATAATCGGTCTTATCGAGAAACTCATTGTATTGTTCATAGCTCACAAAATAGCGCTCTAACAGCCTGGATTTCTCTTTTTCCTCCCGGATTTCCTCCCTCACCTTCCGGAGTACCGCCGTCAGGCTGGCTGCCGTGACCGGTTTTAAGAGATATTCGCTGATCCCGATCGTGATTGCCTCTTTTGCATAATCAAATTCATTGTAGCCACTCAAAATAATGATCTTTGTGTCGGGAAGTGCCTTTTTCACCAGACGGCTGAGTTCCAGCCCGTCCATAAACGGCATCTTGATATCCGTGATCAGGATATCCGGCTCCGTCTTTAAGATCTGCGGATACGCATACTCCCCGTCACCGGCTTCCCCGACAAAGGTAAACCCATTTTTCTCCCACTCTACATTTTTTTTGATGCCGCGTCGTATGATTGCTTCATCCTCCACAAGAAATACCTTCACCATACCCGTTTTCCCCCTCTTCGGTCACATTTCCCCGTAACAGCCGGTTCATGCGCTGCACCAGCATCAGCCTGTTGTTATTTGCACTGCATGAACCATCTCACTACTCGGCAGATACGTACGGGATCTGCAGCTTTTTGAAATATCTGCGGACCGTATCGTCCCACTCATGCTCGATCTGCCTGTCCAGCGTAAAAACGTTCAGCGACGTCCCGGTCACGCAGGACGCTGCATGGTTTTCATAGCGGATATTCAGATACAAAGCCGCCAGCTGGTCCACCGGAAAATCCGGCTTCACACGTCTTAGGAACTTCTCGTTTTCCTCCGGGGAAAGCTGCAGCGTGATCTGAAAGCTTTCTGGAAGCCGCTTCCCCTTGATCAGGGAATAGCAGATGGGACGAAGCATCTTCCAGGAAGAAAACTCTTCCACGCGGTTTGCCTCAAGTTCTTCGTCTGAGTAATAGCCCTGGCGAATATGCCCGTCTATGGTAAAGCTGTTAAATGTAACAATGTTCGCCTCCCGCACCAGCCAGCCATCGAATGTTTCCCCCATAAACAGCTGTGCCGTGAAGCTTTTCAAATCTTCTATTTTTAATGCGATCATCCGCAAATCCCCCTGTTTTGCTGTTTCTGTTTTGCTGTTTCTGCTTTTGCTGTTTCTGCTTTTGCTGTTTCTGTTTTGTTGATCCAGTGTTTCTGTTTTTGCTGTTTCTGTTTTACTGATCCTGTGTTTCTGTTTTGCTGCCTTGTTTCTGTGTTACGGATTTTCTTACTGGCCCATCGATTCCTGGTACCGCTCAAAGAAGTCCGACGTGGTGCAGTCCGCACCATCACTTAACGAAACCTTATTCCAGATGCTTCCCTGGATTTCCACAGGATGTTCCGCGGCAAAGGAATCGTAAATGCTATGAAAGGCCTGATTTTTCCGCTCCAGCGCCAGCTTGTTTTTCCGCTCCAGTGTTGCTTCCTCATCAAAATCATTCACGCATTTCACCAGATACCACTTTCCCTGGTAGGAAAATGGCTCGGTGATCTGTCCGCTTTCCAAAGCAAAAACAGGCTCTTCATAGGAAGCTTCCCGTTCTCCCCGTCCCACAGAAATCTCAATGTCCGGATTTTCCGATTCCTTTCTTGCTGTGGCTGCAAAATCTGCTCCACTGTTGGTCAACTGGTCATACAGTTCCTGTGCTTTGCTTTCTTCGCTGACCGCGATCTCCTGTACCTGGATGACACGCGCCTCGCTGTCGCTGATCTCCAGACTGACGTCCTTCGTCAACTCGTCCACGATCCGGTTTGCACGATGGTATGCCTCATACATCGTATAGACATCATCCCGGGTTGCCTTGGTGTAAGCCTTATCCGCATCGGTAAGCGTATCATAATAATCGTCTGCCAGCTGCTTTAACTGCTCCCGCTCCTGGCTGTTCAGCGTTAGGCCCTGCTCATCTGCCAGAAGATTCATGGTTTTCACTTCTCCTAAAAAGCTGCGGATCTGATCCAGCAGATACGTCTGGAACGGCGTCTTGGCATCACTGATCTCCACATTCCAGATCTGGTCCGTGTAAACCTGGCGATAGCGGTTGCGCTCCGTGGCAATGATCAGCATGGTCTGTGCATCGCTGTAACCATCTGTCTCGGTGCTGTCTGAAACCATGGGAAGATTTACGCTGCAGGCTGTGAGAAGAAAAATCTGAATCATTGCCAGAATCGCTGCCAGCCATTTTCTGATTGTACACCTGCCTGCGTTCCAGTTGCCTGTTCTGTTTTTTCTGTCTGTTCTGTTTTTTCTGTTTTGTATGCTTCGCTGTTCCCAGTCTGTCTCTGTTCTCTGGGTTATTTTCTCTATTTTCTGAGCCGTTCGCTCTATGTTTTGATCTGTCATACTTTCCATTCCACTTCTGTTTCTATTTCTGCCCGCTTTGCTGTTCCCCGGATGCTGCTTCACGCTCAGAAAGTCTTTCCGCCCGTGCCTCAGCAAATTTCTCCTGCATCGTCGGATTCTTCCAGGTCAGCTTCTTGATGGTCAGATCGTCCAGCTTGTTGTTTGCCAGACGCAGATTGTTTTCCGAAGCCAGCAGATTATCCTTCACCTTCTGCAAGTGATCGATGGTCTTATCAATCTCGTCGATCGCCTTCTGGAAGCGATCGCTCGCCAGCGTGTAGTTGCGGCCGAACTTATCCTTAAAATCCAGAAGCTTTTCCTCAAAATGGGTAATATCCAGATTCTGGTTGCGCACAGCCTCCAGTTCCCGCTTATACTGCAGCGAATTCATGGCCGCATTGCGTAAGATCGTGATGATCTGGATAAAAAACTGCGGGCGGATCACATACATCTTCGGATACTTGTGGGACATATCCACAATCCCGGTATTGTAAAAATCATTGTCCGCCTCCAGCAAAGTCACCAGAACCGCATACTCGCAGCCCTTTTCTTTCCGGTCTTTGTCCAGTTCCTTTAAGAAATCTGCGTTTTTATGCTTGGTCGCAGTGGTCTCGTTCTCATTCTTCATCTCAAACATGATCGAGATGTATTCCAATCCATTTTCATCGTAATCACGAAAAATGTAATCGCCCTTGCTGCCGCTCTTTGAGACTTCATTGTCTTTTTCGAAATAAGCGTTCTGAAAGCCGATCGCGCGCACCTGGTTAAAGGATACCTCACAATGCTGCTCTAAAGTCTCACCCACCATCTTCGTAGACTGCTTCGCCTTTAAGTCCCGGTAGTATTCGATCATCTCTTCCTTGTCTTTCAGCTGGATCTCATACCGCTCTTTCACAGCCTGTTCCTGAAGTTTTTGCTCCGCCTCGTAGCGTTCCTTCATGGCCTGCTCCTGCTGCTTTAACTGTTCCTCGTAACGCGCTTTCAGCTCCGCCATGGAGTCCTGCTGCTGTTTGAGCTGTGCTCCATAATTCTCCTTCTGCTGCTCCAACTGCACGGCATAGCTTTCCCGCTGCTGTTTCAGCTGCATGCCGTAGTTTTCCTGCTGCTGCTTCAGCCGCACATCATAACTCTCCCGCAGCGTTTGCTCCTGCTTCGCAGCCTGCTTTCCAGCCAGCTCCGCCTGCGTTTTTGCAAGTTCTGCCTGTGCTTTCAGCTCTGTAAGCTCCTTTTGCTGACTCTGAATCTGTTCCTGCAGCTGTTCCTTTATTGCTGCCTCAGCCTTTGTGACTGCCAGTTCCTGTGCTTTCCCTGCCTGCTCACTCTGAGCCTTCAGCTTCAGTATTTCTGCCTCTCGTGCTGCCAGCTGCTTCTCATAATTTTCTGCGGTCTGCGCCTTTGCAAGTTCCAGCGCCGTTTTCTTTTCCGACTCAAACGAAGCCTGCTGGCGGCTCAGTTCTTCCTTAAATTCCCTGTCCCGCACCTGCTTTGCGATCGCCGCATAGCCCTTTTCATCGATTTCAAAGGGCTCCCCGCAATTGGGACATACCAGTTTCTTTTCCATATTTATCGAAATCCTTCTATATTCATAGCAACACCGTTACCGGTACACTTTTTTCAAACAACCATTTTGACCTGTCTGGCATAACTTTTCCATGTTCTTTCATGTGTCACTTTCTCACCCACACATAGGATACCATTTACAACAACAGCTTCAAAATTTTCAGCGCACCGTCCCGCACATTGGTATCGGCCTCAAACCGGGCGGCTGCCTTTACCTCCGGTCTTGCATTTCCGATGGCAAAGCTGTAATAAGCACGTCCCAGCATCTCGATATCGTTTAACTGGTCACCAAACGCAATGGTCTCCTCCGGCAAAATGCCCAGACTCTCCTGCAGCAGTTTCACTGCCTCGCCCTTATTCACACCGGTTGCCATACAATCCAGCCACATATCACCAGAAATGGTCATCTTCAAACGGTCTCCGTATTTTTCGCGCAGTTCTTTTGTATGCGCTTCAATATCAGTCTTGCGGTATGCCGACACCTTAATAAACTGGTCATCCACGACCAGCACATCTGCCACACTCTTTGCCTGGAATTTGTAGCCATTCAAGATCCAGTCCTCAAACTCCGGATCCGGATTTTCCATATAAGCCACATCCGGTCCGCCTACCATAACCGTAAGACCGGCTTTCCGAATATCCTTCACCAATTCTTCCACCAGGGAACGCTCGATCGGATGCACAAACAACTGTCTTCCATGACACCCCACATAAGCACCATTATCAGACAGATAAAAAATCTTTTCCTTGATCGGGTCAAACACCTGCTCAATGCTCGCCCACTGTCTGCCGCTGGCAGCCGCAAACTGCATGCCCTTCTCCCGCAGCTTCAAAATCACCTCAAACAGCTCCGGATTCAGTTCATGTCCTCCGTCCTCTAACAACGTTCCATCTATATCTGATACCACCAGTTTGATCATGGAAGTCCAGTCCTCCTTCTACGTTTAATCCTGTCTACGGAAAATCTTATCACACTTTCCAGATCCGATAAAGTCTTATTTAAACAATATCGCACAGTAACAAATAGAAGGTCCGAGCGTGTACGAGTCTGACTTCCTCCATTTTCACATATCGTTGTTCGCTTGCTTTCGCTGACACATGTTCGCCTGCATCGGATTTACATCCGCTGCATTCGGACATGTGTGCTCAAGAGGCGAAACAACTGATATGCTGAAAATTCCAGAAGTCAGACTCATACACGCCCTACTTTTTTGGCACCGCTGCGTACGAAAAAGCCTGCAACCATTACTGATTTTGCCGATAGTTATCCTATTTTCGCCGTTTCAGTAATGGTTGCAGGTTTTTTATATGTAATGGAGCCAGTATAGTAGGAAGCCCCAGCCCCGCCATGCGTAAGCGCATTCTTTTAGCGAATTTTGCCCGTTTTGTGAGCATAGTGACCGTTTCGGAGCTCTGTCTGAGCGAACGCAGTGAGCGAGTTAGCGGAGGAACGGTCAATAGGCGGCGGAGCAAAACGGGCGAAAATTCGCGTGAATGCGGTTACGCATGGCGGGGCGGGGGCTTTCGGACTTATTGATATTTACTGTGTTAAACTGTTATATTTTACAGCATATGTGCGCGCAGCTCTTCTGCGCTCTTCGGGGAAAGGTATGCCGGTGCAACATCAAATACGGTCTTGCATCCGCTCATGCCCTCTTTGTTCATGCGGCTAACTGCTCTTGCGTAAGCCACGATGACAGAACCGGTAAACTCCGGATTGGAATCCAGCTTTAAGCTGTACTCGATCACATGCTTGTGCTCTTTCTCCATGCCGGTCACACCGGTGCGGATCACCATGCCGCCGTGCGGAAGTCCGCTGTGGTCACGCTTCATCTCCTCCTCGGTGATGAAGTGTACAGTGGTGTCATAATCGGAGAAGTAGTTCGGCATGGTCTTGATCTCGTTCTCGATCTTCGCAAGATCTGCGCCTTCCTCTGCGACTACGAAGCACTCTCTGGTGTGTTTTTCTCTGGTGGTCAGTTCTGGATTGGAACCGCTTCTGACTGCCTCAACGGCGCTTTCTACCGGGATGGTGTACTGTCTGCAGTCCTTTACGCCCTCGATGCGGCGTACTGCGTCAGAATGTCCCTGGCTGACGCCCTTGCCCCAGAAAGTGTAATCCTTGCCTTCCGGCAGAACGCAGTTTGCGTACAGACGGTTTAAGGAGAACATACCTGGATCCCAGCCGCAGGAGATGAGACTGACTTTGCCGGCTTTCTTTGCTGCTGCATCGACTGCTGCGAAATGCTCCGGGATTCTTGCGTGGGTGTCGAAACTGTCTACTACATTGTACATGGAAGCGTACTGCGGAGTCTGAACCGGAAGATCGGTTGCGCTGCCGCCGCAGAGGATCAGGACATCCAGCTCATCCTGCATATGGGAAAGTTCATCTGCATGAAGAACCTTCACACCTGCGGTGCGGACCTTCACGCTCTCCGGGTTTCTGCGGGTGAAGACTGCTGCCAGCTCCATGTCAGCGTTCTGGGCAATTGCGCTCTCAACGCCCTTTCCTAAGTTACCGTAACCTAAAATACCAACTCTGATGCTCATAAGTTTGTTCTCCTTTGTTTTCTGGATATGGGGGATCGCGGCAGGCGCCAAAGCTTCATACAAGCATGAACGTTGACTTGCTGCCTGCGGAAATACAAAAAGACCGGAACTCCCGTTTTCTATCCGGGGAATTCCGGTCTTATACGGAGATAGAGAGATTTGAACTCTCGCGCCGGTTGCCCGACCTACCGCATTTCGAGTGCGGACCCTTCAGCCACTTGGGTATATCTCCTGAAAGCTGTCCTGCATGCGGAATTCCGCAACATGCAAAACAGCTTTTATAGTATACACGAAAATCAGCAAATTGTAAATATCCGCCATTTGTAATCCTGTATTTTTATCTTACTTTTTTATCTCACTTTTTCTCGCATTTCTCACTTCGCTGCTGTTCCTGCATTTCGCAGGCAGCAGCCAGTTTGACTATTTTAATTCCATCATGTAAGCGACGGCCAGTTTCGCAGTCTCCACAACCCCGTCTAAATGGGTGCGTTCCATGCCATGGCTGCAGTAGCATGCCATGCCGAACGCTGCTGCGCGGACATTGTTTCCGGCACGTACAGCTGCATTGGCGTCGGTACCATAGCGATAGAAAATATCGATCGCATGGTTGATACCGTTCGCCTCTGCCTCCGCGATGATCTTGCCGGTTAAGTTCCGGTCATGCGGAGAGAAATTATCTTTTACGCAGATGCTGACTGCATGCTCATTTCCATCGTAATCCGGTCCGATGAGGCCGATATCGATTGCTACAAACTCCTCTACTTCAGACGGGATATAAGCACCGCCGTGGTTGATCTCCTCGTAGAACGGGAAAGAAAGCAGGGTCCGGTATTTTGGCTTGAAACCATTCTCCGTCATGAATTTCAGGGCTGCAAATACAGCTGCAACCGCCATCTTATCATCGATGAAACGGGACTTCACATAGCCATTGTCCAGGATATTGCAATGCGGCTCAAACGATACCACATCGCCGTGGCGGATACCAAGAGCCAGGACATCTTCTCTGCTCTCAACCTTCTCATCCAGGCTGATCATCATGGTATTTTCATCGCGCTCGAGGGTTCTGGCATCATCAAATACATGGGTGGAATGGGACTGGCAGACAAAAAGGCCCGTATATTTTTTCCCGTTTCTTGCATGCACGGTTACCGTCTCGCCCTCAATGCTCTGGAACGACACACCGCCAAGCTGACGTACCCGCAGGGTACCGTCTTTCTCGATCTTTCTCACGATCAGACCAAGCGTATCCATATGGGCACCGATCATAACCGTTTTGGAATTATCCTCACCGTCTAACGTAATGTAAGCAGTGTTTTTTCTGTCGTAGGTCACAGTCTGGCCGAACTTTGCGGCGTACTCTTCGATCAGCGGCAGAATCTCATCATAGTAGCTGACCGGGCTTGGTACATTGACAAAGTCCCGGAAACAGTCACCAATAAATTGTTTGTCGATTCTGATTTCCATCGTTGTATCTCCTTTGCAGCGGTCTGTGCGGCCGCTTTTATTTCTGATAAAACTTCTCGCAGAAGTGGCAGGCTACTTTGTGTCCGTTGCCCATGTCTTTTAACTCCGGAGACTCCGCAAAGCAGCGGTCCTCGGCATACATGCAGCGCGGTGCAAAACGACAGCCCGGCTTCGGATTGATCGGGGAAGTGATCTCACCTTTTAACAGGATTCGTTTTTTCTTCTCGCCAAGGCGCGGAAGCGGAATTGCAGATAACAGCGCTTTGGTATACGGATGGGTCGGATTCTGGAAGAGTTCTGCAGACGGTGCGTACTCAACCATCTTTCCTAAATACATAACCATGATATCATCGGAGAAGTAATTGACAACCGACAGATCATGGGTGATGAACATGTAGGTCAGTCCCATCTCTTTCTTTAACTGCTTAAGCAGGTTTAAGATCTGTGCCTGAATGGATACGTCCAGTGCAGATACCGGCTCATCGCAGACAATGAACTTCGGATTCAGTGCCAGCGCGCGGGCAATTCCGATTCGCTGACGGCGTCCGCCGTCCAGCTCATGCGGATAGCTGTTCACAAGTCGCTCTGCCAGTCCTACGACTTCCATCAGCTCGCGTACACGGTTTTCGCGCTCCGCTTTGGTGCGGTAAATATGGTGCAGGCGCAGCGGCTCTCCAATGATCTCGCTGACCGATTTTCTCGGATTCAGGGATGCAAACGGATCCTGGAATACGATCTGCATATCGGAGCGGAGTTTGCGCATCTCCTCTAAGGAAACCTTCGTGATATCGCGTCCATCAAAGATTACCTCGCCGGAGGTCGGCTCATGCAGACGGAGAATAGCACGACCCATCGTGGATTTTCCGCAGCCGGACTCGCCTACCACGCCAAGGATCTTTCCTTTTTCCAGAGTAAAGCTGATGTCATCGACTGCATGGAGTACACCGCCCGGGGTATTAAAATATTTTTTCAGGTTTTTGACTTCTAAGATCGGCTCAGACATTGTGCTTTCCTCCTACTACAACTCCGGTTCCCTCTTCGTATGCCAGGCATGCAGCCATATGGGTCTCAGACAGCTTCGTCTGAACCGGTTTTCTGGTTTTGCAAAGCTCCGTTGCATATTTGCAGCGCGGATGGAACGGACAGCCACTCGGCAGATTGGTCGGGTCCGGCATCAGTCCCGGAATCGGGTGAAGCTCTTCTTCACGGTTTTCGATATCCGGCAGGGAGCCAAACAGACCTTCGGTATACGGATGCGCGGTATTCTCAAAAATATCTACCAGATTGCCGTGCTCCACGATCTGTCCTGCGTACATAATGCTGACCTCATCACATACCTCTGCCACGATACCCAGATCATGGGTGATCATGAGCATGGAGGTCTGATACTGCTCTTTTAATTTCTGCATCAGATCCAGCACCTGTGCCTGAATGGTCACATCCAGTGCCGTGGTTGGTTCGTCCGCGATCAGAAGATCCGGGTTGCAGACCAGAGCCATTGCAATGACAACACGCTGTTTCATACCGCCGGAGAACTGATGCGGGTACTCATCCGCACGCTGTCCCGGGATTCCAACCATTTCCAGCATTTCGCGTGCCTTGTCCATGGCTTCCTTCTTGGACATCTTCTTCTCATGAAGCTGGATCTCCTCCGCGATCTGGTCGCCTACGGTCATAACCGGGTTTAAGGAAGTCATCGGGTCCTGGAAGATCATGGAAACCTGCTTGCCGCGGATGGATTCCATCTCGTCTTCACTGTATTCAAAAATATTGTTTCCCTCCAGACGAATCACGCCTCCGGTGATCTTGCCCGGCGGATTCGGGATCAGGCGGAGAATGGACAGCGCCGTAGTGGTCTTGCCCGCACCGGTCTCTCCTACCAGTCCCAGTGTTTTTCCTTTTTCAATCTTTAAATCTATGCCGTTGACCGCTTCCACCACGCCGTCGGATGTGGTATACCGGACGGAAAGGTTTTCAATATCAACAGTATAATTTTTCTGTTCCATGATATACCTCCTACTGTTTTAAACGTGGATCCAGCGCATCACGCAGACCGTCGCCCAGAAGGTTCAGTGCCAGGATCGTAATGACAATCGCAAGACCCGGGAATAACGTTAAGTGCAGGGCATCTCTTAAATAACCGCGTCCGCCGGACAGCATTGCGCCCCATTCCGGAGACGGCGGCTGTACGCCAAGGCCGATAAAGCTTAAGGATGCCGTAGAAAGAATCGCACTTGCCACGGATAAAGTTGCCTGAACGATGATCGGTGCCAGGCAGTTGGGAAGGATCTCACGGAAAATGGTGGTCGGGCTCTTCGCACCGATCGCGCGGGATGCCTCAACGAATTCCTGATCCTTGATACTCATAACGGATGCGCGCACAATACGGGCATACTGCGGCACACCGGATACTCCGATCGCCAGCATCACGTTTACCAGGCTGGTTCCCAGTGCCGCAACAATGGTCATAGCCAGCAGGATACTTGGAACTGCCAGAAAGATATCCATGATACGCATGATGATGTTGTCGATCTTGCCGCCGTAATAACCTGCGACCGCTCCCAGCATACCACCGATGGTCAGGGAAATACTCACGGAGATCAGGCCTACGACCAGGGAAACACGGGAGCCATGGACAAGACGGGCAAAAATATCACGGCCGAACTCATCGGTGCCGCACCAGTGTGCCATACTCGGGCCCTGAAGACGGTTTTTGATATCCTGTGCGATAACCTTGGTGTCATAATCTGCGATCACGTCTGCAAAAACAGCCATGAATACCAGAATCAGCAAGACAACCAGACCAACCATAGCCATACGGTTTCGTTTCAGTCTGTGCCATACATCGGCTGCCATGCTGCGTTTTTTATTTGTCGTTGCTACTCTTACCATCTTCTTCACCTCCTATTTGTATTTTGATTTGATCCGCGGGTCAATGTATCCGTACAGGATATCGACCACCAGGTTTACAATACTAAAGCAGATACAGAAGATGATTACACAGCCCAGTACCGCCGGGGTGTCCTTCGCCTTGATGCTGTTTACCAGATAGGTACCAACACCCGGCCAGGAGAATACAGCCTCCGTTAAGACTGCACCGCCAAGCAGGGAACCAAACTGCAGACCAATGACCGTAACAACCGGAATCAGCGCATTCTTTAACGCATGCTTGTACACAACCACGCGGCGGTTCACACCCTTTGCCTTCGCGGTACGGATGTAATCCTGACGGATGACCTCCAGCATGGAGGAACGGGTGATACGGGTAATGCTCGCCATACAGCCGGTACCCAGTGTAATGACCGGAAGCACCAGGGAACGCCAGGTCTCATCACCACCGGACGGGAACCATTTTAAATGCAAAGAAAAACCAATGATGAGCATCAGGCCCAGCCAGAAGTTCGGGGTCGCAACGCCCAAAAGAGCCAGGACCATGCTGATGCTGTCGGTCAGGGAATACTGCTTGGTCGCGGAGATGATGCCCACCGGAATGGATAATACCACAGCAAACAGCATACCCCAGAAAGCCAGCTTAATGGTTGCCGGGAAACGTGTCATAACCTCATTGAATACCGGCTGACCGGACTTATAAGATTCGCCCAGATCACCGTGAAGCAGATTTACCATATAATGAAAATACCGGACCAGAACCGGATCATTCAGTCCCAGTTCCTCCCGCAAAGCTTCTACCGCCTCAATCGGGGCTGTCTCACCGAGAATGGTGCGGGCAGTATCACCTGGAGCCAGTGACATGATAAAAAACACCAGAAATGATACACCGATGATAACCGGGATCAGCATCAGCAGACGCTTGATGATATACTTATGCATTTCGCAACTCCTTCCTTATTGTTCTGCGAAATTTCGCGGTCTATAAAAACCTTGTAGCCGTTTTGCCATTGCAGGGATCAGCCAGGATACCTCTGGCGCCTCTCTGATATGCAAAGCAACAAAACATGAAAAGCACATACCCATACGGGATGTGCTTTTCATGCATTTCATTCAAATTTTCCTGTGGTGCTTACTCGTAATGTGCACCGGACAGAACATGCATGCTGAAGGAAGAAATCTCAACTCCCTGCAGATCTTTATTTCTTGCGATAAAGCCAGTCTGGGAATATAACGGAACCCAGATCGCATCCTCGGAAATCGTCTTGGTGATCTCCTTGTAATCCTCATCAACCTTTGCTTCATCGCGGTTGGTTGCAGCATCATCGATCAGTGCGTCTACATCCGGATTCTTGTAGAATGCACGGTTTCCGCCTGCACCTGCATTGGTGCTCATGAACAGCGGACGGTAGGTGTTATCCGGCTCTGCGTTTGCTACCCAGCCGGAAAAGCATGCATCGTGCTCACCGTTACCGGTCTTCTCGAAGAATGTGGAAGCCTCCATCTGCTCGATGTTCATGGTGATGCCGATCTGCTGTAAGTTTGCCTGAACTGCAGTTGCACTTCTTGCACGGGTATCGTTTGAGAGATATGCGGTAAAGGTAAATCCATCTGCGTAGCCAGCCTCAGCTAACAGTTCTTTTGCCTTTTCCGGATTGTACTCGTATTTTACAGCGGTATCCTTGTAGCCGATCGCACCTGGTGCCAGGTAACCGTCTACGGTAGTACCTTCGCCATTGATCGCAACGATCAGAACATCCTCCTTGTTGATGGCATAGTTCATGGCCTGTCTTACTAAAACATTGTCGAACGGAGCCTTGGAAGTATTTAAGTTCATCATCTCGATCTGGGAAGACTCATACTCATCCAGAGCCAGGTTCTCGTTGTCACGGATCTTCTGTGCATCGTTGCTTCCAACGTCTAAGAGCAGGTCAACCTCGCCGTTCTCCAATGCGATGGTTCTGGAAGTCTCCTCGGAGATTGCCTTTAAGATGATGCCTTCATTCTTTGCGGCACGCTCTTCATCGAAGTAGTTCGGGTTTTTCTTCAGCTCAACGCTGGAGCCCGGCATCCAGGAAACGAACGTGTATGGACCGCTTCCCATCGGTGCGTCTGCAACCTTCTTGCCTTCGCTCTCCAGTTTTTCCACATAACTCTTGCACATGATTGCGCCGCCGGAGTGAGCCAGGGAAGTAAGCAGTGCGTTAGACGGCTGATTCATATGGATGATGAAGTTTAAGTCATCCACAACTTCTACGGAATCGATCATGGCTGCCAGATGTCCAACCTTTGCAGATGCTTTCAGTCTCTCCAGGGAGAACTTTACATCCTCAGCGGTCAGCGGAGTGCCGTCAGAGAAGGTTACACCCTCTTTTAATTTGAAGTTTACGGTTGTGTCATCTGCGTAATCCCAGCTCTCTGCCAGATCGCCGACAACCTCATTGTTCTCATTGACACGAACCAGGTTGCTGTAGATGTGGCGGGTTACGTAAGAAGACTGTACATCGTTGTGGTCATGCGGATCCAAAGATGTGATGTCAGCCTTCATCGCTGCACGGATGATGCCATCGCTGGAACCTGCAGCCGCGCTGCCTTCCGTTTTACCAGCTTCGGTCTGTGTGTTGTCTGCAGAGCTGCTGCTCTTGGAACCGCCGCAGGCTGTCATGAAGACAGAAGCTGCAAGCAGGCATCCCAGAAGGATTTTTCCTGTTTTTTTCATAAGATATGTACTCCTTTTTTCTTTTCCCTTTCGTTCCTGTGTGTTTCACAGGCATCGTTTTTTATTCTTCCAACAGGTAAGCTGCCAGAAGCTTTGCAGTGTTCTTCACACCGTCCAGGTGGGTACGCTCCATGCCGTGGGAGCAGAAGGTTCCCATGCCGAATGCGCCTGCAACAAGGTTGTTTCCTGCGCGCACTGCTGCGCCGCCGTCGGTGCCATAACGGTAAAATACATCCGGTGCGTAGTTTAACTCATTGGCTGCTGCCAGTCTTACCAGACGATCCGTAACTTCTCTGTCATACGGGGAGAAGTTGTCTTTCACACAGATGCTGACGCGGTCTTCCCGGCCATTGTGGTCTGGTCCGATCACGGCAATATCCAGTGCCAGGTACTCGCTTACACACTCCGGCACAAAAGAGCCGCCATGTCCGATCTCCTCGTAATGCGGGAACGCGAACCAGGTATCGCAAAGCGGTGTCAGGTTCTGGTCTTTTAAAAGCTTTAACATAACCAGACTGCAGGCTACACAGGCTTTGTCATCAATAAAGCGTGATTTGATGAACCCTTTCTCCGTTACGGTAAAATGCGGCTCGATCGACAGGATATCGCCATTCTCAATCCCCAGGGCACGTACTTCCTCTGCGGAATGTACATTCTCATCCAGAATTACGATCATGGTGTTCTCATTACGCTCTAATGTTTTTGCATCGTCGAATACATGAACAGAATGTGACTGGCATGCCACAAGACCGGTATAGGTTTTTCCGTTTCTTGCATATACGGTAACCGTTTCTCCTTCGATGCTGTTAAAGTTGATGCCGCCCAAATTTCTCACACGGAGCATTCCATCGTTATCGATGTGTTTGACCATAAGGCCGAGGGTATCCAAGTGAGCGCCGACGCATACAGTTCTGGTACGGTCTTTTCCCGGTACCTTAATGTAAACCGTGTGCTTGCGGTCATACTCCACCTCATACCCAAGTGAAGCAGCAAGCTGCTCCATCAGCGGATTTACCTGTTCAAAGTAGCTGACCGGACTTGGTGTTTCGATCAGTTTTTTCATTGTATCAAGCAGATAATCCCAATCCCACTGAAGATTCATTGTTTTGATTCCTTTCCCTCATACTCGCTGCACAAAAAACGATTCTGTTTTTACAATCGCGTACAAATATCTTTCCCAGAAAGACATGTGCAACGATGCCAGTATAATACAAAATCAGCAGAAAAGCTATAGAGAAATTCATTTTCTTCGCTTTTTCTGCTGATTTTCACAATTTTTGTGTAATTTTACCTGTTATTCTTATGTTCAGTTCCCGAAATACTGGTCTAATCCTGCGACAAGACCATTTCCAAGCTGATCGAGCGTTGCTGCGGAATGGTCGGAAGCACCGTCCCCCAGCTCAATATCGATGGACGGAACCGTAGAATACGAAGTCTGGGTCAGGTCCATCTCCATGCTGCCGCCGGAAAAAATCTTCACACCGGCACTTTTCAGACCGGCAACCAGGCTCTCCCCCAACGCATTGTGCTGTTTCCAGTGCGATGCCACCGGCTCCATGGCACGGTAGGAAGCCACATTCGGCACACTCATGTAAAACGCGCCTTTGTTGCTCTTCGTGGAATCCCAGTGAAGGGCTATGTGACAGTCTGCCAGATTGTTTGCCATAACTGTGCGGGCTATGTTGTCTAACTGGACATCATCGCTCTCGCGGATCATTAAGACATCGTACCCTTTTGCCAGAAGCTTATCCTTCAATACTTTCGCCATCGCCAGGGTCACCTTCGCCTCCGGGGTTCCATCCGCAAAGGTCATGCCGCCGGATACTGCCACCGCGGTGGTCGCACCGGCACTTGTGGTGCCGCTGGTCACCTTCGGGGTTCCGTCCGGGTGGCACTGGGTCTTCACACTGCTGCCGCCGTTTGTTCCGTGTCCTGCATTGACGCAGACCACTTTGTTCTTGCGGGAAGCAGATTCGGAGCGGTACAACACCGCTTTTCCGCTGTTGATCTTAGACAGGGAAGCGTATTTCCAATCCATGTTCAGCCCCACTTCACCGGCATTCTGAACGGATGCTGCCGATCCGGAAGAAGCTGCGGAATCAGAAGACATTGCCGAACCAGAATTTCCTGCCGGCTGTGCCAAAGCAGCAGACTGTTCTTCTGGCTGCTCTGTACTCAGATAAGCAGATGCGGCATAACAGGTCTTACCCTGATATTCCACCTGACTCCAGTTTCCATTGTCACCGGTCCGTTTCAGCTGTGTTCCGTTTACCGGTGCTGCCACAACTTCTGCGCCCGGCTCCGGAGCAACACGCAGGTTCAATGTGGTTGCCTTCACATACACAGTCTCATCCCGTGCTTCCATGGAAGGCGCAGACTCTGTGGTCAGCTCTGCCTTGTTCACGCTGACCTCCGCCTGCTGATTTTTGTTTCCGGCTTCACCATCTGCTGCAAGTCCAGCACTGTCTGCTCCGCCTTTCTGTTGGTTTTTGCCGTCTGACTGTGGATTTACCCCGTCCGCTGCCTGGTTTTTCCCGGCAGTCTCCGGTGCTTCTGCCGCATTCCCCGGCACTTCTACTTTCTCATATTTTGACTGGCAGCCTGCTGTCATCAAAGCTGCAGCTGCCGCCATGGCAAATACAAATGTTTTCTTTCTCATCGGATGATCGTTCCTCCGCCTACTACATAATCGCCATCATAGAATACCACTGCCTGCCCCGGTGTCACGGCACGGACCGGTTCTGAGAAATGGCACTGTACCAGATTCTCTCCGATCTCCTCGATGACACAGGGAGCGCCTTTGTGACTGTAGCGGATCTTGGCACTGACCTCCATCGGCTCACCGTGCAGACCGTCGATCGCCATCCAGTTTAACTTGTTGCAGACCAGCGTATCGGTAAACACATCGTTTGCCCCGCCGATGACGACCTCATTCGTCTCCGGGCGGATCTCCATTACAAATACCGGATGTCCCATAGCAAGGTTTAAGCCCTTTCTCTGGCCGATCGTGTAATGGGTGATGCCCTCATGACGGCCGATCACGGTACCGTCTGCCGTCACAAAATCGCCCGGTCCCGGCACGTTCTCTGCTTCGCGCTCAATAAATCCCGCATAATCATGATCCGGGATAAAACAGATTTCCTGGCTGTCTGCCTTGTGCGCCACCTGCAGACCAATGTCCTCAGCCATCTTACGGATCTGGTCCTTGGTATACTCGCCCACCGGCATCAGCGTATGGGAAAGCTGCTCCTGAGTCAGGTTGTACAGGGCGTAGGTCTGGTCCTTCGCCGCAGTTGCGGACTTTTTCAGCGCATATCTGCCGTTTGGCAGCTGCTCCACTCTCGCGTAATGACCGGTCGCAATGTAGTCCGCACCGATATCAAGACTTCTCTTTAACAGGGACTCCCACTTGACATAGCGGTTGCAGGCGATGCAGGGGTTCGGAGTCCGTCCGCATAAATACTCGTCCACAAAATAGTCCATGACATTGTCCTTGAACTCTTTTTTAAAGTTCATGACATAGTAGGGGATCTCTAACTGCCATGCCACGCGTCTTGCGTCATCAACGGCAGAAAGACCACAACAGCCTCCGTTTTCCTGCTGCGCGGTCTCTTCCTCATCCTGCCAGATCTGCATGGTAACGCCAATCACATCGTACCCCTGCTGTTTTAAAAGCCAGGCGGCAACCGATGAATCGACGCCGCCTGACATTCCTACTACTACTTTCTTTTTGTTTTCTGCCTGGATCAATATTCTTCGTCCTCTTCGCCTTCGCTGATATCGTTCTTCGGCTTCTCTAATCCTTCGATCTTGATGCCGTTCTTCTCAGCGTAATCCCACAGAGCTGCATGAATGGCTTCCTCTGCCAGTAAAGAACAGTGTACCTTAACTGGCGGAAGTCCGTCCAGGGCCTCCATAACGGCCTTGTTGGTTACTTCCAGTGCTTCCTGGATGGTTTTTCCTTTTACCATCTCGGTTGCCATGCTGCTGGTTGCTACTGCAGCGCCGCAGCCGAAGGTTTTGAACTTACAGTCACGGATCACGCCGTTGTCGTCGATGTCTAAGTAGATTCTCATGATATCGCCGCACTTTGCGTTGCCGACGGTGCCGACACCGCTGGCATTCTCAATCTCGCCTACATTTCTCGGATGCTGGAAATGATCCATTACTTTATCTGAATACATATGTTTTATCTCCTTTTCTAAAGCCGGACCGGGTTTCTTATGGTCACGGCCTTTTTGTCTGGCTAATACGTTTGTTTTTAAAACAGGTCTTTGTTTATTTTGCCTGGTGCTTTACGAAATCCTCATACAGCGGGGACATGCTGCGCAGTCTGCTGACGATTGCCTTTAAGCTCTCTACGGTGTAATCGATATCCTCTTTGGTGGTCTCCTCGCTTAAGGTTAAACGCAGGGAACCGTGAGCGATCTCGTGAGGAAGTCCGATGGCTAAGAGCACATGGGACGGATCCAGGGAACCGGAGGTACATGCAGAACCACTGGAACCGCAGATGCCCTTATCATCCAGCATGATCAGCATGGACTCACCCTCGATAAACTGGAAGGAGAAGTTTGCGTTGTTCGGAAGACGGTTCTCACGGCCGCCGTTGATGCGTGCATACGGAATCTCCGCAATGACACGGTCCATCAGGTAATCACGCAGCTCGCTCTCGTACTTGGAACGCTCTTCCATGTTTGCTGCAGCGATCTCAGCTGCCTTGCCAAAGCCTACGATGCCCGGAACGTTCTCGGTACCTGCACGGCGTTTGCGCTCCTGTGCACCGCCATGGATGAAGGAACGGATCTTCACACCGGTACGGATGTAGAGGAAACCGATTCCCTTCGGTCCGTTGATCTTGTGACCGCTGGCACTCATCATGTCGATGTTTAACTCGTCAACATTGATCGGCACATGTCCGTATGCCTGAACCGCATCGGTGTGGAACAGGATACCGTGCTCTTTTGCGATCTGACCGATCTCTTTGATCGGCTGGATGGTTCCGATCTCGTTGTTTGCAAACATAACAGAAATGAGGATGGTGGTCGGGCGGATGGCCTTCTTTAACTCATCGAGCTTTAATACACCGTTCTCGTCTACATCGATATAAGTAACCTCATAGCCGTGCTGCTCCAGCCACTCACAGGTATGCAGGATTGCATGATGCTCGATCTTGCTGGTGATGATGTGGTTGCCTTTGCTCTTGTATGCCTCTGCGGTTGCCTTTAATGCCCAGTTGTCGGACTCGCTGCCGCCGCCGGTGAAGTACAGCTCGTTGGTCTTCGCACCGATTGATTTTGCGATTGCCTCACGTCCTGCTGCGACTGCCTTCTTCGGCTCGTCGGAGAAGCTGTAGATCGAGGACGGGTTTCCGTAAAATTCGGTAAAATACGGAAGCATAGCCTCTACGACTTCCGGTCTGGTCTTGGTTGTTGCCGCATTATCCAAATAGATTGTTTTCTTCATTATATAAATCCACCTTTCTGGAAAATATACATAAAATTCCAGCTGGGAGCTATGCCAGCCAGACTGTCTTTATGACAGGCTTATTATAGTATTTATTTCATAGTATTTCAATAGGAATTAATGAATTTATGAAAATTTTTCTCGATTTTCCGAAAAAGTACAATCCCTTTTTCGGCTTTTTCCCTTATCTATGATATAATCTACTATATAATATGTTCTTTCACAAGGAGGGTTTTTATGAATTATCCGGAAATCCGTTATTTAGAACGTCTCGCGGATCTGTATCCCACGATCGCAGCCGCTTCTACCGAAGTCATCAACATGGAGGCAATCTTAAACCTGCCCAAAGGAACGGAGCATTTTCTGACCGATATCCACGGAGAGGACGAAGCTTTCGCCCATGTGCTGAAGAACGGTTCCGGATCCGTGCGCCGCAAGGTCAATGAAGTATTCGGAAATACCCTGTCCCACAAAGACAAACGGACCCTTGCCACACTGATCTACTACCCAAGAGAAAAAATGGACCAGATCTTAAAGGTTACGGAAGACAAAGATGAATGGTTCCGCATCACCCTGTACCGCCTCATCGAGATCTGCAAGCGGGCTGCCAGCAAATACACTCGTTCCAAGGTACGCAAGGCCATGCCGCCGGATTTCGCCTACATTCTGGAGGAGCTGATCACCGAGAAAGATGACAGCGTGGACAAAGCCTCTTATTACAATGCGATCGTCAACACGATCATTCATGTCGGCCGCGGCCGGGAATGCATCATTGCCATGAGCCAGCTGATCCAGCGTCTGGTCATTGACCACTTACATATTGTGGGGGATATCTTCGACCGTGGCCCGGGGCCGCACAAGATCATGGACAAGCTCATGAGTTACCATTCCGTAGATATCCAGTGGGGCAACCACGACGTCTTGTGGATGGGTGCTGCCGCCGGTCAGCCAGGCTGCATTGCCAACGTGATCCGTATCTGTGCCCGCTACGGAAATCTGGACATTCTGGAGGATGGCTACGGCATCAACCTGCTGCCGCTTGCTACGTTTGCCTTAAACACCTACAGCGACGATCCGTGTACCTGCTTTAAATTAAAAGGCTCCAATGAATTGAACCAGTACGAAGTGGAAGTCAACTTAAAAATGCACAAGGCCATCTCCATCATCCAGTTTAAGGCAGAAGGACAGCTCATCAAAGCTCATCCGGAATACCACATGGAGCACCGCAACCTGCTGCACCGCATCGACTACGAGCATGGCACCATCACCCTGGATATGCCGGACGAAAAGGGGAATCTGACCCCGCACACCTACACCCTGTTAGACAACAACTTCCCTACCATCGACCCGAAGGATCCATATGCTTACACCCCGATTGAGGCTGATATCATGGATCGTTTGATCAAAGCGTTTTTAAACTGTGAAAAACTCCAGCAGCATGTCAAATTCCTGCTCGCCAAGGGAAGCCTCTACAAAATTTACAATGGAAACCTGCTCTACCACGGCTGCATCCCGTTAAATCCGGACGGAACCTTCCAGGAAGTAGAGATCAACGGCTCCTACTTCCACGGCAGAGCACTCTACGATGTTCTGGAAAGCTATATCCGCAAAGCTTTCATGGGAGTTTCCGATCGTGAAAAACGCCTTGGCCGCGACATCATGTGGTACATCTGGCTGAATAAGGACTCACCACTCTTTGGCAAGGATAAGATGGCTACCTTTGAGCGCTACTTCCTGGCCGAAAAAGAGACCCATGCAGAAAAGAAAAACCCGTATTACAAGTATCTGGAAAATGAAACCGTGGTGAACCACATTCTGACCGAATTCGGTCTTCCGGAGACCGGCAGCCACATCATCAACGGTCACGTCCCGGTCCGCTCGAAAAACGGCGAAAGCCCGGTCAAATGCGGCGGCAAGATCCTGGTCATCGACGGCGGCTTCTCTAAGGCATACCAGAAAGAGACCGGCATTGCCGGATATACCTTAACCTACAACTCCTATGGTCTGATCTTGTCTGCCTTAGAGCCGTTTGAATCTACGGAAGCAGCCATTGAGCGCGAGATTGACATTCATTCCGACAGCGTCATCGTCCGCCACGCAGACCGCAGAAAGCTGGTAGGCGATACCGACACCGGTGCCGTGCTCCGCGAAAAGATTGCAGATCTGGAGCAGCTTCTCATGGCTTACCACAGCGGACTTCTGGTTGAGCGGTATGTAAAAAACTAAACGAACCCCGACCAGATCCCCGGTTCTGATCCGATCTTCCAAAAAGGCAGCCCCGTTCCCGGTTCTGATTATCGCAGGACTTACATATCCTGTAATAAGATTTCCGGCCGGGGGTTGCCTTTATGTCTTTTTATTCCGGTCTTTCCGAAAAAAAACGCGCCTTTCTCACCGGCACCCTGCTGCTTACCGCAGCAGGGTTTCTTTGCCGGCTTCTGGGCTTTTTCTACCGTATTTTTTTATCCCGCACGATCGGTGCCGAAGGACTCGGCATCTACAACATGGTTCATCCCGTCTACGGGATCTGCTTTGCGCTTTGCGGCGGCGCGATCCAAACTGCGCTTTCCCAGTACATAGCTGCCCACGAAGGAAAAGAGCAGTGTGTTTTCCGCACCGGTCTTAGCGTTTCCATGCTGCTCTCCGGCTTTCTGGCCTTTCTCATCTGCCGTTATCCGGACTGGATTGCCAAGCGCATCCTCATGGAGCCGCGCTGCAGCCCCTATCTTCCGGTCATGGGGCTTTCCCTGCCCTTCGCCTCCTTCCATGCCTGCGCCAATGGCTACTGCTACGGTGCCCAGAAATCCAGAGTACCGGCATTTTCTCAAGTTGCAGAGCAGATCGTCCGGATGACTCTGGTCTTTCTGATCGCTGCAGAGCGCACCGCGGCCGGTCAGGAGATTACCGTGCGCCTGGCTGTTTACGGTCATCTGATCGGGGAGATCGGGGCCGCCTCTTTTAATTTCCTGTGCCTGCTTCTGTTTCCGCCGCAGCCGCGGATACGAAAAAACTCCGGTTCCGTGTCCCAAGCTCCGGTACAGACAACTCCCTCCGCGTCCCGGTCTGCATCTCCGGCAGAAAAAGCACACTCCGTGTTCACAACTCCATCTACTGCGCAGGATACCACTCTACTTTCCGATTCCTGCCTCATCCCGCTCATGGCCCTTGCCCTGCCGCTTATGGGCAATCGCCTGGTTCTAAACCTGCTGGCCGGAGCCGAAGCAGTCTGGATTCCTAACCGTCTCCAGCAATACGGACTAAGCGATGCCGGGGCATTTTCTGTTTACGGCGTCCTGACCGGTATGGCCCTGCCCTTTATCCTCTTTCCCTCTGCCATCACCAATTCCATTGCCGTGCTCCTTCTCCCCAGTGTAGCGAAAGACCAGGCAGAGGGGAAGGCAGAAAGCATCGCCCAAAGTGTCGCCATGGCCCTGCGCTACAGTCTCTACATGGGCATCCTCTGCATTGGGATCTTTGTGCTGTTTGGCATTCCGCTCGGCGACAGCGTCTTTAAAAATGAGGACGCAGGACGCTATATGCAGATTCTTGCCTGGCTGTGTCCGTTTCTCTACCTCGCAACGACCATGGGCAGCATCTTAAACGGACTTGGCTGTACGAGGATTACCTTTCTGCAAAACACTGCATCCATGCTTCTGCGTCTGTTCTTTGTGCTGACCGCGATTCCCCGCCTCGGAATCTATGGCTATCTCTGCGGAATGCTCGCCAGTGAAATATTTCTGGCACTGATGCACCTGTACTCCCTGAAAAAGCGGGTAGCCTTTACCTGGAGCGCCTGGGATATGATCTTAAAACCGGCTCTTTTGTTATTTCTGGCAACCGGCATCCATTATGCCCTGTCCGGCTTGCTGCCGGAAGTTTCCGGAAGCATGCCGCTCTTTTTTAAGACCGCACTCCAGATTCTGCTGCTCTCTTCTTGCTACGGAATTTTGCTGCTCTACGCACATATTTTAAGGCGGTGAAACGTTTTCGCAACGCGTAAACATCAATAACAAGATCGCACAGTAAGTCAAAGGGGCGAAAGTTCCCACAGCCGCCAGGCCTGGCGGCTACGGGAGCTTTCGCCCCTCGTTCGCTACTGTGCGATCTTGTTGAATCCTACGATTCCGTTTTTTTGGCAGCCGCCTTCTTCTGCACTTCCTTCTCCGCATGCTCGCTTTCCAGCTGTTCCTGACGCTGCTGCTTGATGCGGCGGAAATACGAACTCATCTCGTCTGCCATGCCGGCCAGACGGTTTAACAGTGTGGAGAAATCGGAAAGCATTTCATCGTTCTGGTAATACGGATACACGATATCGTGATCGATCTCGCTCCATCCCTCCTCAAACAGGGTTCTGCCCTGGATCTCTACATAGTAGCCCTTGTACTTGATGATATAATGCAGGGAACGGTAAATGCCGTCTGACTTGATGTCGATCAGTTTTTTATCGTAAATCCGGGTATCACCGGTTCTGCGGTAGACCTTCGGCCGTTCTGCGATGTAGTAATGGTCCGGGTCATCATCGAAGTCCAGAAGCCGGTCCTCAATATAATTGGCCGGATCATTCTCAAATACCGAAGTAATGTAATTATGAAAATGGATCCAGTCCTCCCGGTAAAGGAAGAAGACACGGATTCCGATCAGATCCGTCATATACTTATAGTAGTTCTTCCGGTTGATATATTTGTACTGGTCCGTCTGCTCGCTCTTTTTGCGGATGATCTTCTCCAGCAGATGCCCTGCCTTTTTGGTCCGATAGCGGTAAGAGTGAATCCCTGCTTTCTCAATGTCATACAGATAATCGTTAACGAAATCCTTGCCGATCTTCTTTAACTGCGGCTCAATGCGGCAGTAGCTGTCGTAAATGGAATTCAGCTCTTCCCACTTCATCCCTGTCTTTTTCAAGGTTTCTTTTTCAATGTTATATTCTTTCAAAAAATCTTTTTTCTTGATCATAGATTCTCCTGATGTCATTCCTGTGTTGCTATATTTTCAAGCAGTGTCCGGCAGACGCGCCCCAGTGGAAGCCCGACCACATTATTATAGTCTCCCCGGATTCCTTCTACCCAGACCGCAAAACGTCCCTGAATTCCGTAGGCCCCGGCCTTATCCATAGATTCCCCGGTTCTGACATATGCTTTGATCTGCTCCATTGTCATTGGGCATACATGTACATCGGTCTTTTCCGCAAAGGTTATGGTTTTCCACTGCTCGCTTGGATTTTCTCCCGGTTTTCCACAAAATACCAGGGTCACGCCTGTGTATACCTGGTGGATTTTCCCCTGAAAGGATGAGATCATGTGGATGGCATCTGCCTCATCCTTCGGTTTTCCGAGGATGTTTCCGTCAAATGCCACCACCGTGTCCGCGCCAATCACCACAGCATTCTCACCGGTATGTCTGAAAGCAATGTCTTCTGCTTTCTGCCTGGAAAGCTCCATCACGACCTCATCCGGCTTTGTGCTGCGGATCACCTCCGTGACATGGCTCGGCTCTACCACCGGCTCTATGCCCGCCTGACGCAAAAGCTCCAGGCGGCGCGGAGAAGCCGAAGCCAGGATCACGACCGGGTAGTGGTTCTCCATCTGTGTTTTCATATTGTTTTATCTCCTATTTATACTCTGTTCCTGCCAGTTCTTCATAAATGGTAAATGCTGCCTCCGAGTCCTGACGCCCGATCAGCTCCCCAAATCCAAGCACATGCAGGATCATGGTCGCGCAGATCCGGTTCTTCCGCACCGGATTGTATGGTTCGGCTCCATGCCTTCGAAATGAGCGTTCTACCCAAAGCCACAAAAGCCTTACATCTGCTCCCCAAACGATATCACATGGAATCTTCCCTTCCGAAAATTCCTGCCGGTGAACTGCTGTCTTTACTCTTCATCCGTTGTCAGAATATAATCGGTTGTCTGGTATACATAGAAGTTCAGCCAGTTTGCATACAGGGTATTCGAGGCATTTCTCCAGGACAGGACCGGAATATTGAACGGATCATTGTCCTCATAATAGTTGCATGGAAGTTCCGGATGCAGTCCCTTCTTTAAATCACGGTGATACTCGTTATTTAAGGTCATACGGTCATATTCCGGATGCCCCTGCACAAAGATCTGGCTTCCGGTATTGTTAAGTACCAAGAAAATACCGGCCTCCGGGGACTCTGCCGCAATCGTCAGCTCCGGATGCTTTTCTATGTCTTTCCGGCGCACCTCAGTATAGCGGGAATGCGGCGCCATCACGTAATCGTCCATGCTGCGGACTAACGGGATCTTGCGGTTTAAGATCTTGTGCCGGTAGATTCCTGCTAATTTCTTTTCTCTTTTGTATTTCGGAATGCCGTAATGGTAATATAAACCTGCCTGCGCTCCCCAGCAGATATGAAGGGTGGAATGCACGTGGGTCTTGCTCCACTCCATGATCTTCGTCAGCTCGTCCCAGTAATTGACTTCCTCAAACTCCATATTTTCTACCGGTGCCCCGGTGATGATCATACCATCAAATTTCTGACGGCGGATCTCATCGAACGTCACATAGAATTTATTCAGATGACTGGCCGAGGTATTCTTGGAAACGTGCGTGGAAAGCATCAAAAAGGTGCAGTCCACCTGCAGGGGTGTATTGGAAAGTGCCCGGAGAAGCTGGGTTTCCGTATCCTCCTTGATCGGCATCAGGTTTAAGATCAGGATCTGAAGCGGACGGATATCCTGACTCATCGCACGGTTCTCGTCCATCACGAATATATTTTCCGATTCCAGAATGGCTCTGGCCGGCAGATCATTTTGTACTTTAATCGGCATTGTTTTCTTCCCCCATCATGTTCAGGAAATCCTGCTCGGAAATGATCGGGATCCCCAGTTCTTTTGCTTTTTTATTTTTTGACGAATTCGAAGTCACATCATTGTTGATCAGATACGTAGTCTTTGCGGTGACCGAACCGGTCGCTTTTCCGCCGCGTGCCTCAATGGCCGCCTGCAGTTCCTTCCGGTTTGCAAAATGCTCTACCGTTCCGGTGATGACAAAAGTCATCCCCGCAAATACCGCTGCCTCTGTATTTTCCGAAACTTTCTCTATGGTAAGCTCTGCAAGCAGATCATCCACCAGCTTTGCGTTTTTCTCAGATGCGAAGTATGCGATCCACGCATCGGCTAAAACTGCGCCGATTCCATCAACCGCAGTCAGTTCTTCCTCCGTGGCATGGCGCATCCGTTCGAAATCATAGTCGAAAGACCGGCACAGCATCTTCGCATTCGCCAGCCCAATGCCTGCCACACCAATGCCGTAAACCACACGGACCAGATTGGTGTGGGAAGCCTTTTTCACGGCTGCCATCAGATTCTCGTAGGACTTTTCGCCAAAGCCCTCCATCGAAACAATCGCCTCACGATGGCGGTCCAGATGAAAGATATCGGCATAGCTGTGGATGAACCCAGCTGCAATAAACTTCTCCAGGGTTGCCTCGGAAAGGCCGTCAATGTTTAACGCGTCACGGCTCACCAGCAGAGAAAAACTCTTGATCTTCTTTGCCTGGCAGTCCGGATTCGTGCAATATAAGGATTTTACATCATTCATCTGGCGGATCTGGGTCTCGCCGCCGCAGACCGGGCAGATCTTCGGAATCACAATCGTTCCGCTGCGAGTTAAATTCTCGGCAATCTGCGGAATGATCATGTTCGCCTTATATACCGTAATGGTATCACCTACCCCCAGCTCCATCGCTTCCATGATGCTGATGTTGTGGACGCTGGCCCGGCTTACCGTGGTCCCCTCAAGTTCCACCGGATCAAAAATCGCCACCGGGTTGATCAGACCGGTCCGGGATGCACTCCATTCAATCTCCCGAAGCGTGGTCTCGCGGATTTCATCCGCCCATTTAAAAGCAATGGAATTGCGCGGGAATTTTGCTGTGCGGCCAAGCGCATCGCCGTAGGCAATGTCATCCATCAGAAGTACCAGACCGTCAGAGGGGATATCATAGCTCTGGATTGCCTCGGCAAATTCTGCCACTGCATCCGGCAGTGTGGCAGCCGTCACTTCCTTGTATTCCACCACATCAAAGCCCTGTGTCTTCAGCCACTCGAACTGCTCTTTGCGGGAATTGTGGAAACGACCATGATCTGTTCCATCGTCCACAATTGCATCCACGCCATCTGCATTTGCTGCATCTGGTGCCTGCGTATCCGCCGGATTTACCGCCCGCACCAGCATGAATGCCTCAAAATTCACATTCCGCTTCGCCGTGATCTCATTGTTTAACTGACGCACAGAGCCGCTGCATAAGTTTCTCGGGTTCTTGTACTTCGCATCCACATCCTCGATTTCTTCATTGATGCGTGCAAAGTCCGAATATTTGATGATTGCCTCCCCGCGAAGGATCAGCTGTCCCTGATACGGGATCCGAAGCGGCACATTGGAAAATACCTTCGCATTGTTGGTGATGACCTCACCGATCTCGCCATTGCCGCGGGTGACTGCTTTCACCAGCTCACCGCCCTCATATGTCAGAACAATGGTCAGACCATCCAGCTTCCAGGATAAAAGTCCCTTCTGGGTTCCCAGCCACTCCTGAAGAACCGGAACTTCTTTTGTCTTATCCAAAGAAAGCATCGGTGCCTCGTGCGCCTCCTTCGGAAGTTCGCTCAATACTTCATAACCTACCTTCTGGGTCGGGCTTCCGGCCAATACCATGCCAGTTTCCTTTTCCAACTGCAGCAATTCATCATACAGCCGGTCATATTCAAAATTGCTCATGATCTCGCGGCTCTCCTGGTAGTACGCCCTGGATGCCGCCAAAAGCTGCCGGTGCAGCTCTTTCATGCGCATGATCTTATCATCATTCTTTCTCTGATCCATTCTCGTCACCTGCCATTTTCCTGTCTTGGATTCATTTTCTACTCGTCTCCGCCTTCCAGAAGTTCCTCACGCTCCAGACGCGCCTGCTCCAACTGCCATTCCAATTCTTCCATCTCCTGCAGTGTTACCCGGCGGAAATCCCCAGTATTTAATTTGCCCAGATGAATGTTCATGATACGGATCCGCTTTAAAGTCACCACACGGTAGCCGAGCTCCGCGCACATGCGGCGGATCTGGCGGTTTAATCCCTGTGTCAGGATGATCTTAAACGATTTCAAGCCGGTTGCTTCCACCTGACATGGTCTTGTGGTCACTCCAAGCTCCTTTAATTCCACACCCTCACGCATCTTCTTTAAAAATGCGGCATTGAACGGCTGATCTACCGTGACCAGATACTCTTTCTCATGGAAATTGCCTGCATGCATGATCTCGTTAGCCAGTTCTCCCTGATTCGTCATAAGGAGAAGTCCCTCGGAATCCTTATCCAGACGTCCCACCGGATACACACGCGCCGGATACTGGATCAGATCCACAACGTTCATCGCACGGTCCTTATCGGAAGTGGTGCATACCACTCCACGCGGCTTATTCACAACCAGAAGCACCGGTTTTACTTTTTTGCCGCCCGCCGCCTTTCCAACCGGCTTTCCATCACAGACGATCACTTCCTGACCTGTTACTTTTTCTCCCATCTGGGCCTTCCGGCCGTTGATGGTCACCTTTCCTGCCTCGATCAGGCGGTCTGCCTCACGGCGGGAGCAGATTCCCTGCTCACTCAAATATTTGTTTAAACGGATTTCTTCCATGTTTGCTTCCTTTCCGGTTACTGTTCACGCGTTGCCCAAACAGTATACAGTAACCCTTTCCGTACCTTCTGCACAGGTTTCTTTGCATGCACAGGCTTTTTCAATCCCTTTTTTGCACAGGTCTCTTTTATCATGCACCGGCTCCTTTTATAAGCCGAAAATGGCTATCCCCAAACCATGGAGATAGCCTGTATTGCTTCCCCGCGTCCTTAGTCGTGGATGAACATGGCATCCCCAAAACTAAAGAAACGGTACCGTTCCTTAATTGCTTCGTTATACGCATTCAGAATATGTTCCCGTCCTGCCAGCGCAGAAACCAGCATCACCAGAGTCGACTCCGGCAGATGGAAGTTTGTAATCAGGCAATCCAGGATCTTGAATTTATAACCCGGGTAAATAAAAATCTCCGTCCAGCCGCTTCCAGCCTTTAAGATTCCATCTTCCCCGGCTGCAGACTCGATGGTACGGCAGCTGGTCGTACCAACGCAGATCACGCGTCCGCCCGCTGCTTTCGTGTCGTTGATCTTCTTCGCCTCGGATTCTTCTACCATATAAAACTCCGAGTGCATGTGGTGCTCCAGCACATTCTCCACCTTAACCGGACGGAACGTGCCAAGACCAACGTGCAGCGTTACATGGGCAATTTTCACGCCCATTGCCTCGATCTGCGCGAGCAGCTCCTTCGTAAAATGCAGACCTGCGGTCGGCGCAGCAGCAGAGCCGTCATGCTCCGCGTACACGGTCTGATAACGGTTCTTATCCTTTAACTGATGGGTAATGTATGGCGGAAGCGGCATCTGTCCTAACTGGTCCAGGATTTCCTCAAAAATGCCCTCATAAGAAAACTGGATCAGGCGGTTGCCCTCCTCCACAACATCGATGACGGTACCCTTTAACAGACCTTCGCCAAACACGATCACCGTGCCCGGCTTGCACTTTTTGCCCGGCTTTACCAGAGTCTCCCAGATATCGTTCTCACGGCGCTTTAACAAAAGCACCTCGATTTTCGCCTGTGTATCCTCCTTCACGCCAAACAGACGCGCCGGGATTACCTTGGTGTTGTTGATGACCAGACAGTCACCCGGTCTTAAATACTCCGTAATGTCACGGAAATGGCGGTGCTCCATCTCTCCGGTGTTCTTGTCCAGCACCAGGAGTCTGGAGGCAGAACGATCCTCCAGCGGATCCTGGGCGATCAGCTCCTGTGGGAGGTCAAAATCAAAGTCTTTTACATTCATGGTTTCCATTTATCTTATCTTCTTTCTTTTCTTCACTTTTTGTTTGTTTTTTCTTGCCTGGCTCTTTGCTCTCGCTTTGTGCCTTGCTCTTGCTTTACGCCTTGCTCTTGCTTTGCTTATCTTTCATTCTAATTTGCGGTATCCGCTGCTGTGCTGTCACCAGACTCCGCACCGATGCTTACCTCGGAACCTGCGGTTGTTTCCACGGCTGTTTCTGCACCTGTCTCCTGCACGCTTCCTTCACTCGATTCCGAAGAAGCTGCTGCACCATCTTCCCCGCTCTCAGAGGTTTCCCCGTCTCCAATCACTACCTCCGGCTCGTCCCCATTGTCGTAAACCGGAGAGCCGTCACGCAGCACACCGTAAACGCTGTTTAAATCCTCGTCTGAATTCAACGCTTCTTTCAATTTCACATTCACACTGGAAGCAAGCTTTCTCACCTCTTCCGAGTGATTGGAAACATCGATCAGCTGCAGAACCTCTTCCGAAAGGTTTTCATCCTGGATGATATGGTAATTGCCCTCACTGTCTTTCTCCACGTAGCACCACATAATCATAGGTGCCGCAGTTTTTACGGAATGAAACTTAATATCTGCCAGTGCATAGACCAGCCAGCTGTCTGCCGTCGCGCCATCGCGCACATAGGTTGTAATATTGTCAAACTCCTGCACATACTTGGAATTGCTGCGCAGGCGGGTTTTCTCGTGCTCCAGCTCCGTAAAGGAAAGACCAGAGATACCATAAATCTCATTCATGGTATCCGCATCCGCACTGGCCCGTGCTGCAAAGTATTTTTTCATCAGATCCAGTACTTCCGGAACACTGTCGTGCATCAGGGTCTCTGTCGCATAAGGATCTCCGTTTTCATCCCCGGAAGTTTCCTCTTCTGCTGCAGACTCATCCGCAGTGTCTAACTCCGTAGAATCGCTCTCCGGCTCTGCAGCCATTGTCTCTGTTTCTGACGGTTCTGTTTCCACCGTTTCCGTCGCTGCTGCCGGTTCTGCTGCCCGCTTTTTCCCGTAGTCTGCAAGCACAATGATGATCATGAGTACAATGACTACGAGCGGAACAACCAGAACCGGAAGCAATGCCTTTTTCTCTGTATCTGTATCTTTTTTCCCAAAAGAATTCCAGTTATCTTTCATAAAATAGGACCTCCAATCAGTACTAACATCATATCAAATGAGGAATAAAAAATCAACAAATCCCCTTGCAAATTAGAAAAAAGTATAGTATCATGATAGAGATGCGTCTGTAGCTCAGTGGATAGAGCAGTGGCCTCCGGAGCCGCGTGCGTAGGTTCGATTCCTATCAGACGCATTATTTAAAAATCCAGTATTCAGGCTAGTTGTTACGCTTTGTCTGAATACTGGATTTTTCACATTTTTCATAAAATTCAGGAGGATTTTCCCATGTTGATCAGAACCGCATCCATGAACGATCTTGACGCAGTCACAGCAGTCGAATCCGAATGCTTTCCTGCAGCAGAAGCAGCTACCCGCGCTGAATTTGCCAAACGTCTCTCCCACTACGCCAACCATTTCTGGCTGATGTTCGATGAGGACAAACTAATTGCTTTTGTAGACGGTATGGTGACAGATGCCGCCGACCTCACCGATGAAATGTATGAGTGTGCCGATCTGCACGATGAAAAAGGTGCCTGGCAGATGATTTTCGGTGTAAACACCATTCCGCAATACCGCAATCATGGTTATGCCGGAGAACTCATCCGACGCGCCATTGCCGACGCCAGAGACCAGGGCCGCAAAGGGCTGGTACTTACCTGCAAAGACAAACTGATCCATTATTACGCCAGATTCGGCTTTCAAAATGAAGGTGTTTCCGCATCCGTGCACGGCAATGTGACGTGGTATCAGATGCGGCTGACCTTCTGAAAATAAACAATACGCTGTTACAGCGACAGTCCGCCCCGTGCCCGCGCCCTCCGGTCGCGGATCGACTGGATCACCGGAACCAGGAACATAGCCACAAGGCCGCCTGCGAATCCGTTGTTATAAAGATTCATACCTCCATATACGATTCCCACATTCAGTGCTACGGAGGAATGTAAAAATCCTGCGATCACACCGGCGATGATTCCAAACTCCCCGGCGATCGGTGCCAGGGTGGTAGAAAGAAGCAGTGCAAGGATCGCCGATGGGTCGGTGATGTTCCAGCTTTTTGCCTCGCTGGCAATCAGCACTCCGGCCATGACCGGAAGAATATTGCGCAGATGCTTACCGGTCGCACTAAAGCCGACCACCGTAAAAATACCGCCAATGGTCGGACCGTTTAGGTCCGCACCTACCATGACAACAAACAGCATCGACGCCAGACCATTCACACCCATGTTGATCATAACAGCGGCACCACCCTCAGACTCATAGTAGTCGGTTCCTCCCAGTCCGTAGGACCGCAGGATGCTGCGATAATCTTCCAACGCCATCGGATCAGTCACAATGCCGTAGAGGATCATGGCACCAAACAGGATCGACAGCAAAATGATAAAGGTCTGGTTCTGTCCGGTAAACCAGATCAGGCGGGACTCAATGGTGACGCCAAAGGATTTCAGGACCGACACGATCACCGTCGCAATGATTCCCCCTGCAAATCCCACGTTGTAAAGGGAATATCCCTTGTGGGAGTAATGGACATGGGTACTAAGAGGCGGCAACACGAACCCAATGATGATACCGGTAGCTGCACAAAGAAGAAATCTCAAAGGCAGCGGCAGATTCACAATATGCATGACCTGGCTCACGATCGGAGACAGGCTTGTCCCATAAAAGCCCACGTAAAGGTATCGTTTTACTGTAGTCTTATGGTATTTTGCATAGAGAAATACACCAAGCAAGATCATCCAGATGTTCAGCAGGTTTTTTCCAAACAGGGAAAAGCCGAACATCAGGCAGGTTGATGTAATGGTATGTCCGTCAAAATTCATATCCAGTGCATACATGATCCCGATACAAATCAGCGTCAGCACACCGGCATTGATAAAAGCCGCACCGACTCCTCCGATCACGAAATAATCCGTGATCAGAAAGTCCGGCTCCCGTATGATCTCCACAATGCCCCGAAAAATCTCATCTATGGGCTGCATAAACAGTCCGGCCACAATAAAATATGCCGGAAGCAGGGACAGGATCAAAAAGCATTTGTTTTTTGAAAGTGGTCTCTGTATTCCAAATCGGTTCATCGATTCCTCCATTATCCAAGAAATGCAGTTACCCCGAAATAGAACAGCACGATGACGCCCAGCACGATCCGGTAATAACCAAATACCTTAAAGTTGTTTTTTCTGATGTAACCCATCAGGAATTTGATGGAATACACGGATACTACAAACGCGATCACCATACCGGCGATCAGGTAAAACAGCTCCAGTCCGGTAAAATGGAACCCAAACTTCACCAGTTTTAACAGGCTTGCACCAAACATGACCGGAATTCCCAAAAAGAAGGAAAATTCTGCGGCCGCACTGCGGGAGCATCCTAAGATCATAGCTCCTAAGATGGTAGAACCAGAGCGGGAAGTTCCCGGAACCAGGGAAAGTACCTGGAAAAGTCCGATAAACAGTGCAGTCTGGTAAGAAATCTGGCTGGTACGCTGGATTGGAAAATCCGTATACTGATTGTGATTCTCCAGTATGATAAACAGCACACCGTAAATGATCAGCGTAGCAGCTACCACATAACCGTTATAGAGATGCGCGTCCATCCAGTCATCCAGCAAAAGTCCAAACACAGCAGCCGGCACACAGGCTACGATGATCTTCATCCACAGTCTGACCGTTCCGATCTTCTGCGCTTTTGTCTTTCCCGGATCAAACGGATTCAGCCGCCTGAAATACAAAACCACAACCGCCAGGATCGCACCAAGCTGGATCACCACGCGGAACATCGACATAAATGCCTCGGTTACATTTAAGTGGATGATCTCGTCCACCAGAATCATGTGTCCGGTGCTGCTGATCGGAAGCCATTCGGTAAAGCCTTCCACGATGCCAAGCACCAGAACCTTTAAAAATTCAATAAAATCCATATTTCTGCCTCATTTCTATTTGTCTTTTCGCTGCATCCTGCCCCGTTTCTGCCAAACAGGACTGTCTGCAGTCTCGGACTTTAAACCATTATTTCTCCACATTTTCAATCTGCCAGTCGATCGGACTAAGTCCATGCTCCTCCAAAAATGCATTGGTCTTGCTGAATGGCCTGCTGCCAAAAAATCCCCGGTACGCAGAAAGCGGACTCGGATGCGGTGCCTCCAAGATCAGATGCTTCGGATTGTTCAGCATCGCCTTTTTCGCCTGCGCCGGACGTCCCCAAAGAATAAAGACGATTGGCCGGTCCTGCTCATTTAAAATCTTGATGGCGGCATCCGTAAACTCTTCCCAGCCGATCCCGTGATGGGAGTTTGCTGCATGTGCCCGCACGGTCAGTACGGTGTTTAACATCATGACACCCTGCTTCGCCCATTTCACCAGATAACCATTGTTTGGTATGTAACAACCCAGATCATCGTGAAGCTCCTGGTAAATATTCACCAGGGACGGCGGGATCTCCACATCTGGCTTCACCGAGAAGCAAAGCCCGTGCGCCTGCCCAACATTATGGTAGGGATCCTGCCCCAGAATCACCACTTTTACCTCAGATAACGGGGTAAATTCAAACGCATTAAAAATATCGTTTGGATCCGGAAAGACCTGTCTGGTCTCATATTCATGCTTTACCGTCTCGTACAGTTTCTTATAATATGGCTTTTTAAATTCCCCACTTAACGGGGCAAGCCAGTCATTTGCGATGGCACCCATTATTCCATCCTCCACCTTTCGATGTTTCTTTCCTGCCTTCCACAAAAGCAGGTTTTCTCATCTGTATTTCTTTCGATGCTGCCAAGCACTTTCTGACAACATCATTTTTTTCGTGCTGCTAAACGCGTTTCTTCCTTACAACCGCACGGAAATGCCCCGCTCCCGCAGGTATGCTTTCAGATCGCGGATTTCCAGTTCTTTATAATGGAACAGAGATGCAGCCAATGCCGCATCCGCTTTTCCTTTCGTCAGGGCATCATAAAAATGCTCTTTCGTTCCCGCACCGCCGGAAGCAATGACCGGAACCGAAACATGTTCCGCAATCAGGGAGGTCAGTTCATTATCGTAACCTGCCTTGGTTCCATCGCAGTCCATGCTGGTAAGCAGGATCTCGCCGGCTCCCAGGGAGTCTGCCTTCATGGCCCACTCGACCGCATCCAGGCCGGTGTCAATGCGTCCGCCGTTCTTGTATACATTCCAGCCGGAGCCATCTTCCCGCCGTCGCGCATCAATGGCCACGACTACACACTGACGGCCAAACTTGTCTGCTGCATCACTGATCAGCTCCGGCGTATTGATGGCAGAAGAATTGATGGAAATCTTATCCGCACCCTCACGGAGAAGGCGTCGGAAGTCCTCCACGGTGCGGATGCCTCCGCCCACAGTAAACGGAATAAACACGGTTTCTGCCACCCGGCGTACCATATCCACCACAGTCTCTCGCGCATCGGAAGATGCCGTAATATCCAGAAATACCAGTTCATCGGCACCGGCCTTATCATATGCTGCCGCAATCTCCACCGGATCACCTGCATCCCGCAGATTTACAAAATTAACACCTTTTACTACCCGGCCATTGTGAACATCCAGGCAGGGAATGATTCTCTTTGTAAACATATGCTCCTCCAAACTGCCCTATCCGCTACAGGCTGATGAAATTTTTCAAGATCTGAAGTCCCACCTCACTGCTCTTTTCCGGGTGGAACTGGCAGGCAAACACATTGCCCTGCTCTACTGCAGCATGAATATGAGTGCTGTACTCCGTGGTGGCCGCCACGATTTTTGGATCCTCTGCTTTTAAATAATAAGAATGTACAAAATATACATAGGCTCCATTGGAGATTCCCGCAAACAGCCTTGTATCCGGTTTTATCTCCAGGGAATTCCATCCCATATGCGGGATCTTCAGACACGGACTGTCCGGAATCTTTAAGATCTGGCCCTTTAAGATACCAAGTCCCTTCACTCCGTCGCTCTCATCACTGCGCTCAAATAACAGCTGCAGTCCAAGACAAATCCCAAGAAGCGGCGTACCGTTCTTGACTGCCTCCCGGATCACATCCACCAGGCCGTACTGGTGCAGGCGCTCCATGGCGTCTCCAAAGGCGCCCACGCCCGGCAGGATCAGCTTATCTGCAGCAAGAATGGCGTCTTTGTCTCTCGTCACAACCGGCTGCTCACCCAGAGCGATCAGCGCTTTTTCCACACTTCGAATATTTCCGGCATCGTAGTCAATTATCGCAATCATTGGTGTCCTCCATGCAGTTACTGGTTATCAGATTCTTTTTTATTCTACATTATAATCACTTTTTATCATCCAGTCTACTGAATTTTTATGCACTCCCCGTGCCCGGTCCTTCAGTTCTTCGGTTGTCTGCGGGAAGGTCTGGTTCACCCGCAAAAGCAACGAGTCCTGATGAAAAAATGCAGTCTTCTCGAACGGGAATCGGATCACGCCGGGATTTGCAAAGCCCACGCCCAGCTCCAGGATCACCAGATCCTTGCGGAAGGTTCCGGCCAGCCACTGGGTATAATGGTTCCACTGCGGGAGATACCCTTCCTCAATGTACGGATGCGCCTCGATCGTATTCCCGGTCAGCGGCGCACCGCAGTGCGGGCAGATACCGGACGGAATTTCATCCGGTTCCCAGATGTCTTTGGTGCATCCCGCAGAGCACTGTTTCCAGGTCTCGTTGCCGCAGGGCGCTACAATCCTCTGGATCCGTTTGTCCTTCGGCCTTTCCTGTACCGGGAACAGACGGTCCATAAGAACCTGGGTCTGCTCATCCGCTGCCGGGCAGGAGACCTCCTCCATCTGGATTTTTTCTGTCACCGCAGTCTCAGTCCCGCTTCCGAGCTTTGTGTCAAAAATCAGCGCGTCTGTGGCCATGGTGATGATAAAATAATCCTTATCCTTCACCAGCTCATACAGATTTGCATAAGCCGCCCGCAGCTGCGCCTCCTGCGCTTCATCACCGCGTTTCCATTTCCACTCCTCGCCCAGTCCGATCAAAAGCTTCTGACAGCCTGCAAGGCGCGCACGTATCATCTCTGTATCCATCCTGTATCCTCCTGAAATCTTCTGTTTTATCCTGCTGCTTTTTCTGCAGTCCCTCACACATTCAAATCTGTCTCACCGTGTACTTCTTCATACACCCCTAGCCATGCCATGCACTGTTCATGCCACCGTCTAAAGGCCTCATCCTGCCGGGCTTTCGCAGCTGCCACCGCGTCAGGAATTCCCTGTTCCAGCGTCCAGTATGCCTCCGACATTTTCCACTCAGCCAGCAGCCCACGGTACTCCGCCTCCAGCCGTCCATATTCCAGTTCCTCCGGCTCCAGCTTTTCGTAAACCAGCCGCAGCTTCCAGTCCGCATATGCTTCTTCCGTTGAGAATTCCCGAAGCCGGTGGCGCTCCGCCTTCGGCACAGTCCGCATCCCCTCTAAAAGAGCCGCGTCCTCTGCTTTCACCTGGGCAGAGAGTTCCTCGCCGTACGCCTCCGCCTTCTGCCTTTTTTCCAGATAATGCTCATACCCGAATGGGTAATACATCGGACCGGTCTCTTCAAAGATCAGCACGCTCTGTGCCACCTGGCGGATAAAATACCGGTCGTGGGATACAAACAGAATGGTTCCCTGATAAGCCTGAAAGGCCGATTCCAGTGTTTCCTTCGCCTGCACATCCATATGGTTGGTCGGCTCATCTAAGACCAGGAAATTTGGTCGGCTCTGCAAAAGCTCTGCCAGCACAAGCCTTGCCTTTTCGCCGCCGGATAAATCACTCACCCGCCGGGATGCCAGCTTGCCCGTGAACAGATACATCCCCAGGATATTTCTCACCTCTTTTTCCGTCAGAGCCGGGAACAGGTCGTGGAAATGCTCTGCCACAGACTTATCTGACTGAATTTCCGCAGAATGCTGGTCAAAATATCCGATGGTAATGTTATTCCCCAGCACACATCGTCGTTCGACCGATCTGTCCTTCTCCTGAAACGGCTGCAAAAGTCCGGCCACCGTCTTTAAAAATGTACTTTTTCCGGCTCCGTTGGCTCCCAGAATACCAAGCTTCTGCCCTCTCCGGATCCGCAGGGTAATCTCTAAAAGGGGCCGGTCATAACCGATTTTCAGATGCTCTGCCTCAAACACCCACTTGCTGCCCGGGATCAGCGGTTCGATATTGCCGGTAAACAGATGGACATCATCTTCCACCGGTTTTTCTACCCGCTCCATGCGCTCCAGCTGCTTTTTCTTGGCCCGCGCAAAGGAGGCCTTTGTCGGCTTGTGCCGGAACCGCTCGATCACGCCGTTTAACCGGTCTTCTTCCTCCTTCCGGCGTTCCCAGGCCTTTTGCTGCCGCTCGATCCGCTTTCGCTTTTCGGTGCGGTATTCGCTGTAATTGCCCGCGTACCGGGTCAGTTTTCCATCTGAAACCTCCACAACAGCCTCCGCTACCTGGTCCAGAAAGAAGCGGTCATGAGACACCAGCACCACTGCATGCTCATACCACTTCAGATACTGCTCCAGCCACTGAATCGTGGCAATATCCAGATGGTTGGTCGGCTCATCTAACAGTAAAATATCCGGTTTTTCCAGAAGCAGACGGATCAGCGCGATCTTCGTCTGCTCACCTCCGGAAAAATCTCCAATCTTTTTTTGCTTGTCAGCCCTTGCAAAGCCAAAGCCGGTAAAGATCCGGTCATACTCCTGCTCATATTCAAACCGTTCCCGCGCAAAGGTATCGCGAAACGGGCATGCCGCCAGAAGAATCTTCTCCACGGTCTGTTCCCGGTCCGAAAAAGCCTGCTGCTTTAACATTCCCACGGTCAGCCGACGAGAAGACGTCACACCTGCTCCCTGGCGCCTGTCGTCCCGGTCCAGAGAAAGCTCTCCTGCGATCAGCTTTAAAAGCGTGGTCTTTCCTGCGCCATTTCGCCCCACCAGGGCAATCTTTTCATTTCCCTTTATCTCAAAATCTACATGGGACAAAATCACATGTCCGCCCACCGAAACGGTACCATCCGTAATCTGATATAACATAAAAACCTCTTTTCTTTGTTACTGGTAACAGTGTAGCAAAAAAAAGAGGCTTTTAAAAGTTTTTTACCGGATCTTTTTATTTCTCAACAGGTTCATAATGCACGCCATGCTCCCCGCAGACCTCCCGGATCAGTCCTTCCTGTTTCAGATGGTCCAGATGCGCAAAGCATTCACCCAGGGCAAACCAGCGCTGGGCCGGCGGAAAATCATCCCAGCCATCACAGTGGATCTTCCATTTCATGCAGCCCGTAATATCATAAAGGCAGGGCTTCTTCACCGGATCATGCTGCAATTCACGGACAATTCTAAGACAGTCTGCCAGACGCTTCTTATGATGCTCCTTCAGCTGACGGATCCTGAGCTTCATATCCCCTGCTTCCCGGTGTCCCGGAAGCGTCAGGGTAACCGGATAGGCATCCAGCTTGTCCAGGCTCCTTAAATAATTGCCCAGGGAGTCCGGCACATCCCACCAGTCTGTGATATTGGGCGTAATGTCAAACAGCACATGATCCCCCAGAAGCATGGCACCGGTACCGCAGACTTCAAAGCAGAAATGCCCTGGTGTATGTCCCGGTGTCCAGATGGCCCTCAGTGTGTACCGCCCTGCTAAGATCATATCTCCTTCCTCCAGCAGCGTATAATCCCGGAAGGAGAGCGGCGCTGCCATGGTTCTGGACGGCGTACAGGCCAGCATCGCCTGCAAAAGTGATTCCTCAATTCCGTTTTCCCGGAACCGTTCCGAACGGTGCTCCTGCAATGTTCCGTCCATAAACCGGTAATCCTCCCGGCTGATATATACCCTTCCGCCCGGCCGGATCAGCTCCGGAGCATTTCCACTGTGATCTGCATGAAGATGTGTCAGCAGAATATCCGTATCCTCCATGGATACACCGAGCTGCCCCAGTCCCTTAAGGAGCGCTTTTTTGCAGCCTTCTGTCCGAAATCCGGTATCCACCAGCAGATTGCGCTGCTTCGTCTCCCTGCTGCCCCGGAACAGATAACTGTTTAACTCTTTGAGTGGATTGCCCTCCAGAGGCACCGGAATCCGGAACACCTCCGGCAGCACCTCCCTGATGTCATATCCCGTCATGTCTAAGTCCTCCTCTTTGCCTTAATTGAAAAAATTTCCTATCATACAAACAAAAGAGCGGGACACTTCTGCATCCCACTCTCTTATAAAGGTTCGTTTTATGATCAGTCTTTTGCTTCTGCCTTGTCCAGCTCCTCGATGATTGCCGGAATCACTTTATACAGATCACCTACAATGCCAACGTCTGCGATCTCGAAGATCGGTGCAGACTCGTTGGTGTTGATGGCAACGATCAGCTCAGAGTCCTGCATACCTGCTACGTGCTGGATTGCTCCGGAAATACCGCATGCAAAGTATACCTTCGGTTTTACGGTGGTACCGGTCTGTCCTACCTGGTAGGAATGATCGATCCAGCCTGCATCTACTGCTGCACGGGAAGCTGCTACTACGCCGCCCAGCTTATCTGCCAGCTGCTTTAATAAGTCAAAGCCCTCCGGCTTGCCAAGTCCCATACCGCCGGAAACGATGATCTTTGCGTCGGTCAGGGAAACCGTCTCTTTTAAGCTCTTAACGATCTCCAGAACCTTGGTACGGATCTCGCCTTCCTTAAAGGAAACGTTTAATTTTATAACCTCACCCTTACGGCCTGCCTGGTACTGTGCTTTCTCCATAACGCCAGGACGTACGGTAGACATCTGCGGTCTGTGATCCGGGCAGATAATCGTAGCCATTAAGTTTCCGCCGAATGCCGGACGGGTCTGCTGAATCTTCTTATCGGTCGGGTCGATCTCCAGCTTGGTGCAGTCTGCAGTCAGACCAGTGTTGCAGTTAACTGCCAGACACGGGCCAAGGTCACGTCCGATATGTGTTGCACCTAACAGAACGATCTCCGGTTTGTATTCCTCAATTGCCTTGCCAATGGTAATGCTGTAAGCGTCGGTACGGTAATCCTTTAATTCCGGATCATCTGCCAGATATACCTTATCTGCGCCATATGCAAACAGCTCATCGGTCAGTCCTCCTACGTTTTCGCCAAGAAGTACGGCACACAGCTCACATCCAACTGCGTCAGCCAGCTTGCGGCCCTCTCCGAGCAGCTCGATTACTACCGGCATGATCTTGCCTTCTCTCTGCTCTGCAAATACCCATACGCCTTTGTAGGCGCTTAAATCCTTTACGTCTGCCATTTCTTCGTACCCTTTCCTTTCACTTGTGCTTAGATGTAATGCTTCTCGACCAGTTTGCCTACAAGCTTTGCACCCATCTCCTGAATGCTGCCCTCAAGCATTTCGCCCTTGCCCTTCTGCGGCGGGGTGAAGGAACGGAATACACGGGTAGGAGAAGCTTTCAGTCCACAGTCTGCCGGATCCAGGTCAACTGCAACGTGATCCCATACGGTGATCTCTTTCTGGTAAGCATCTACGATACCGCCAATGCTCATGTATCTTGGGGTATTTAACTCTTTCACTGCAGTCAGCAGGCACGGCATGCCAACCTCGATGACCTCGTAGCCATCCTCAAGCTGTCTCTGTACGATAACCTTGTCGCCTTCTACTTTGTAATCCTGTACATAGGTAACAACCGGAACACCAAGTCTCTGGCCGATCTGCGGTCCAACCTGAGCGGTATCACCATCGATTGCCTGACGGCCAGCGAAGATGATGTCAACCTTGCCCAGCTCATTGACCTTGCGGATACCAGCTGCGATGGTGGTAGAGGTTGCGCAGGTATCTGCACCACCGAATACACGGTCGCTTAACAGATATGCTTCATCAGCGCCCATTGCCAGGCACTCACGCAGCATGTAGGTTGCCTGAGGCGGTCCCATGGTCAGGACTGCAACAGAGGTTCCCTCCGGGTCTTTGTCTTTTAACTGAAGTGCTGCCTCCAGCGCATTTGCGTCATCCGGGTTTAAGATACTCGGAACACCCTCACGGATCAGGGTTCCCTTAACCGGATCAATCTTTACTTCTGTGGTGTCTGGCACCTGTTTTACACATACTAAGATCTTCATTATGGTCTGCTCCCTCCTAATTACTTCAGTAATTTACCAGAAATTACCATCTGCTGTACCTGGCTGGTTCCTTCGTAGATCGTGAATACACGACAGTCACGGAACATACGCTCAATCTTGTAGTCCTTGATGAAGCCATATCCACCATGGATCTGAACGGTCTTTGCAGCGATCTCGTTGCAGACCTCAGATGCATAGAATTTTGCCATGGAAGCTGCCATGGAAGCATCCTGACCGTTATCGATCAGCCATGCAGTCTTGTAAACCAGGTTCTTGGCTGCCTCAAGCTTGGTTGCCATCTCAGCCAGCATAAATGCGATCGCCTGGAATTTTGCGATCGGACGGCCAAACTGCTTTCTCTCTTTTGCATACTTGATTGCTTCATCCAGACAGCCCTGTGCAACACCGATAGACTGTGCAGCAACGCCCATACGTCCGGTATCCAGAGTCTTCATTGCGTTAATGAAGCCCTTGCCTTCCTGACCAAGCAGGTTGTCTTTATGTACACGTACATTTTCCAGAATGATATCACTGGTTGCGCAGCCTACGACACCCATCTTTTTCTCCGGCTTACCACAGGATACACCCTCCTGCTTCATGTCTACGATAAATGCGGAAATACCCTTGGTTCCCATGCTCATGTCGGTCTTTGCGTATACAACCGCCCAGTCAGCCAGAGGCGCCATGGTGATAAAGGTCTTACGGCCATTCAGGACATAGTAGTCACCGTCTTTTACTGCAGTGGTCTGCATGCCGCCTGCGTCGGAACCTGCGCCCGGCTCAGTCAGCGCGAAGCAGACCTTCTTTTCGCCGGTTACGACCGGACGTAAATATTTCTCTTTCTGCTCAGCGTTTCCGGAAAGAAGGAACGGACCGCCGGAAAGGGAGTTCGGGGAAGAAACATAAATACTTGCAACACCGGATACTCTTGCGATCTCTTCCATTACGATAACGTAAGAACGCGCGTCTCCGCCCTGTCCACCGTACTGCTTCGGAACCTTGATTCCGAAGAAACCGGCTTTTGCCATCTTGTCGAGGATTTCCTCTGGGAAAACCTCCTCTTCCTCGACTTTGTCAAGAATTTCTTTTGTCAGCTCTGTCTCTGCAAATTCTCTTGCCAGTTTTCTGACCAGTTCATGCTGCTCTGTGAAAAATGCGTCTGCCATCTTGCTCTATTTCCTCCTTCATACATATTGGTATCTAAACCGGATTGCTCCGGCTGTATGCTTATTCTTGTGTGCCGCCAGCCGTCTCACGCTGTTTTGCGGCACGCTCCGCTGCTTCTTTTCGCAGCTCCTTTAATTCAATCTTGCCACTCGCGTTCATGGGGAATTTCTCAAACCAGAATACATAGGCCGGAACCTTATAATCTGCCAAATGCTGTTTTAAATAGGAAAGCATCCGTTCTTTATCGATCTGCACTCCCGGCTTCAAAATCACGCAGGCTGCAATTTCTTCCTGAAGAACCTGCGCCGGAACTCCTACTACCTTAACATCCGCCACCCCTTCATAACGGCGGATCATAAGCTCAATCTCCCTCGGAGAAATATTTTCTCCCGCACGGATGATCATCTCTTTGAGGCGTCCGGTAATATGAAGCTCACCCGTTTCGTCGAAGTAGCCGATATCTCCGGTCCTCAGCCATCCATCCTCTGTGAAGACTTTGGCATTGGCCTGCGGCAGATGATAATACCCCAGCATGACATTATAGCCCTGAACCTGAATTTCTCCGGCCTTCCCCGGTGCTGCTTCTTTCCCGGTTGCAAGATCTGCGATACGTGCCTTCACATGTTCGATCACATGTCCGGCCGATACCGCCTTGATTTCATTTGGATCATCCCAGTCTGCAATGGCAATACATGGTGATGTTTCTGTCTGTCCGTAAGACGGCTGCAGATGCATCTGCGGAAACCGTCTGCAGATTTCCAGAAAATCCTCCGGGGTACACGGGGAGCCTGCGATGATGCCGGATTTCAGATCTGGTGCCTGACGTCCCGCGTACTGCGGTTTGCGGATCAATGCAAGAAACATGCTCGGAACACCGTTTAAGATCGTACATTTGTACTGATCAATGGCGTCCCACACATGGGCTGTCCGAAAATACGGGATCAGGCACATAGCCATGCCTCCTGTGATACACGCAATCACGCCGGCAGTGATGCCGAAGCAATGAAACAGTGGAACGGTTATGCACATCTTATCCGTAACGCCCCAGTGCATTGCCTCCACCATGGCACGGCTGTTGTTGATCAGCTGCTCATGGCTCAGCAGGATCCCCTTTGGAAGGGATGTGGTGCCGGACGTAAAGATCATGCAGGCCGCGTCCTCCGGCTGTACCTGGCTTTTCAGCTCCTGTACACGGGCCAGAAGTTCCGGTGACTTTTCCCGGCGGCCGAAGCTGTCCGGGCTCATCCAGGTTCCTGCTTCCTTTTCATCCAGATGAAGGAAGCGCTTTACCCTCGGCGTATCCTTCCGGATATCCGCGATCACATCATCATAGACAATATCCTTGCAGCCAGTGCCGCAGAACACATATTCCACATCGGAGTAATTCAGGATTCCCTTCAGTTCTTCATCCCGGTAACAGGTATTGATCAGCACCGGAACGGCACCAATCTTCACCAGCGCCAGAAAGGTAAATACCCAGTTCGGACTGTTGACACTCCAGATTCCCACATGGGTTCCCCGTGTGACTCCCATATCGTCCAGTCTGCCTGCCATAAGATCTGATGTCTCATCCAGCTGGGCGAAGCTACAGCTCCAGCCAAACATTTCCATAGCGGTGTGATCTCCGATCACGGCTGCCTGTTCCTTCAGATACTGCCCGATTGTTTTTTTCGTCAATTCCATGTTCTCTCCAACTTGTATACAAGTCATTGCCGCATAGAGGGCTGCGTGGCTTCTGCGCCTGCGCAGCCCTGCTTCCTTACTACAATGCTAAGGAACACTCATTATGCTTTTTTCGGATCTTCCCAGATATAAAGAGTTCCGTTTGCTTTCAGTGCATCAATCTGCTCATCATTATAACCGATTTCCTTCAGAACATCAACACCCTGCTCACCGATTAACGGTCCACGTCTGTAATCCGGAACACCCATATTTTCAAACTTAACAGGTGTACGAACCAGTCTTCTGGTATTGCCATTAGAATAGGTCATATCGTAGAAGCAGTGATTTGCTTCTGCCTGCTTATCGTTACGGATCTCGATCCAGTTCTGGCACAGTGCGAACGGAATATCTGCTGCAGTCAGGATTTCTCTCCATTCTGCTGCGGTCTTCTTTTCGAAAGCTTCCATAACAATATCATAAACTTCCGTAGTCAGACCCTTTTCCTGACAGGTCAGGATCGGGAAGTAATTCTCATTCTCTACCAGATCCTCACGGCCTACTGCTGCAATGAACTTCTTGTAATAGGTGTTGTAATCCGGCATACAGGTCTGAATATAACGGTCATCTGCGGTATGCCATGCGGAGTTGAACGGGTTAGCACCATTGCGGATGTTGATCGGATACTGCTGTGCAATACCTTCATAGTTGGATGCCTGAACCATCATGCCCATGTTGTATACAGCACTCTCAAACAGGGAAGTCTCAACCTTCTCACCGACACCTTTGGTCTTTGCCTGATATAATGCAGCCAGAATACCTGCTACCAGGTTCATACCTACGTTGTGGTCACCGACACCAGGTGCACCGTTGAACGGGACATCGCTTCTCTGACGCAGAGTCTCAAAGTATCCGCCTCTTGCGAAGAATGCGGTAAAGTCAAATCCCGGAAGATCCTTATCCGGACCATACTCACCATAACCAGTACAGATTGCATAAACCAGCTTCGGATATCTTTCCTTTAAGGTTTCATAGTCAAGACCAGCTCTCTGAAGAGCCTGTACGCGCCAGTTGGTGATCAGGACATCTGCGGAATCCAGCAGCTTGAAGAATGCCTCCTTGCCCTCCGGAGTTTTCATGTTCAGGGAGATACATCTCTTATTACCATTCTCCAGATCCCAGGTTGTATTCTCATACATATCTAACGGACGTCCCTCAGACGGAGCGGTATATCTTAACGGATCACCCTTTGCGGACTCAATTTTAATAACATCTGCTCCAAGGTCAGCCATAAATCTGCCTGCGGTTGCCGCAGCGATAAAGGTTGCCAGCTCAATAACTTTTACACCTTCCAATGGTTTGCTCATTTTATGTTACACTCCTTTTTGAAAAATATAATGTTCCTAACAGATTCAGTCTTTGGTATCGAACTTGGTAGCTGCCATATGTACCAGATATGGGATCATGATAACCGGAATGGTTAAATAGCCCAGGTACTTGTAGCCTACTGCCACGATCTTATTCAGACCCAGCTGAGCAATACCGAATGCTACTACGGTACAGATCAGGGTAACAGCAATAACCTTTGCGCCCGGTTTTGCAGTCGGATCAAAGTTTTTGTCCAGAGAAGAACATACACGGTTGGACATACCGGCGATCATGTTTACTGCAGTAGATACAGAACCAAGTACGATCAGGATGGAAATGATCGGGCGAAGGACGCCCGGTGCCACACCTCTGTTTACCAGGATCAGCAGCGGAATGCTCTCGGTTGCGAAGTTCGGATCATTTGCGATTGCCATCAGACCAACAACAGCCATCAGGCAAATCAGAACGTTTACGAAAAATCCCTGAACCATAGAGGTCTTCGCGTCATCCGGAGATGCGAACGGTTTTGCGTGCTGTACTAACAGACCGATGGATGCCAGCTGGAAGGCTGCATATACGAAGCCGATCCACAGTGCCTTGCCAAACGGTGCCGGATTTGCCATGCTCGCGGAAATGTTTGCGGAAATATCACCCCACTGTGCGATGATATTCGGAATATAAACGATCAACAGTCCCGCAACAATCAGTACCGATAAAGTAGCAGCCACTTTACGTACTACGTTGGTGCCATATACAGCTACCGCAAAAATAAAGATTCCTACAAAGATCGTTCCAACCCAGTGATTAATGCCAAATGCACTTTCCATAGTGCTGACACCGGTTGCGAATGCTGCTGCCGGAGCTACGCATATCGTCACAATATATACCAGCTCATACAGATTGGAAAAAATCGGCGCATACTTGCCATAAAAACTGTTATTGAAGCTTCTGTAATCATAAACCTCATGCTTCTTTGCATATCTCAGTGCATACCACTGGAAAAATGCACCCAGAAATTGAGTCATAATGCAGGTTACGAATGCCCAGATTCCGAACTGTACGAAATACTGACGAAGCTGGTTGCCTGATGCAAAACCGCCGCCGAACTGTGTCGTAAACCACACAAATGCAACACCTACTGTTACGGACATTTTGTCTTTACTAATCATAATGCCATCCCCCTATTTTTTTCTGCAGATCCTGTTCTATGAAAGGCTTCCCGCCTGACATAGTTCCCACAGTTTCTTTTATATCGCAAAGCGGACGATTCCGGCCCGCCTCTCGATCAACATTTTGTTACAGCATTTCCTTGAACGCCTGGATCATGGTGGCTGCCTGCTCGTAGTTTACCATCTGGCGGTCAACCTCGATATTTAAGTTCAGGAGACCTGCCTGCTCGCATGCTCTCTTGATCGGAACGTAATCAAACTCCTCCGGATCACAGAACTTGGTCATCAGAACGATGATGCCCTTTGCGTCATGGGCCTTTGCCTGCTCAATGATATAATCCACACGTTTCTTTTCCTTATCATAAAGGAGTGTGCAGTTGTCCATGTTTGCGAATTTTTGTGCCAGTGCGTCTACCGGATTCATCATTTCCGGGGTATCGGTACGATACTGTCTGGTCTCGTTCGCAACATCATCTGCAACAATCTGGATGCCGTTGTCGTCGAAAATCTTTAACATGCCAGGAGCATCTGCCAGAATGCCGCTTACCAGAACACGGGCTGTGCGGGTGCTCTTCGGACCGGCTAAGAGCTCAGCAGTCAGTTCTTTTACAATTGCGGTATGCTCTTCCGGAAGCATGAACCATGCGCTCTTGAATACATCGCTTCTCTCAGCTGCGGTGATATCTGCATTTGCTGCTGCCTCAGAGAATGCTCTCATAGCTGCGTTGTGCTCGTTGTATACTTTAATGGACTCAGACAGCGCGAATTCGGAGAAGTGTGCTCCGGTTGCAACGGTCAGGTCATTGATGACTCTCTCATAACCGGCCTTGGTGAACTTGATGCCGAAATCCGGTTTCCGGTTCTGCGGATAGGTCATCGGGATGAACGGGATATCCTTTACTGCGTATTTCCAGTTCTGGCCCAGAGTCTTTAAGGAGTCACACAGAGACGGGATGATGATAGCAGAAATGCCCTTATACTCGCCCTTGATTCCCAGCTCCAGGATTGTCTGCATGATAGAGCAGATAAATGCCGGATAATATTTCTTTGCCTCGTTGATCTCCATGTCTGCGCCCCAGACACCCATCGGTACCAGGCCCATGGAATGAACGATCTCCTGCGGTGTATAATAGGTTACTGCAACGACCTTCTTACCTTCAGCCAGATATTTGTCCAGCTGTTTTCTTGGATTTGCAGCAACTTCATGAAGCTGTGCTAATAATTCCTTTGCTGCCATCTCTATTTCCCTCCTTTGTTTGCTTCCATGATCTCTGTCAGACCCTGTACGCGGGTATCGTACTGTGCCTCAGAGAAGTTTCTCGGATCAGCCTGGTCGCCATCGAAGGAAACAACCGGGATGCCGCATGCCTCGCCGATCTGACGGCTCATCTCCGGCATGAATCCGGACCACAGCTTGCAGGAGCGGTTGGTATGTACTAACAGACCTTCTACATGGTTATCCTTGCAGAGCTTGATGCGTTTGTCTCTGGAATGCTCAAGGTTCATGGCATTCGGAACGTTTGCGTATGCACGGCACATTCCGTCAAAGTCATCGTAGATGAAGCCGAATGCGTCAGCATAAATGGTGGTTACCATGTTGATGCCTCTGCCCTTTAAGCCGGTAGAGGTAACACGCAGCCACGGCCAGCATGCAATACCTTCGAACATGATACGGTATTTCTCTTCTGCGCGGAAAGTGGAAGTGCCCTTTTCATGGTTCTCTTTGTACTCTTTTAACAGGGTTTCCATAGCGTCGCCTGCCTCTTCTTTACCACGTGCGGTAACCATAACTGCCATGTGGTTTAACAGGTCAAATCCGTTAAACGGAGATGGAACATATTTTGCCTGGGAGGTTGCCTCGATCCATGCGCGGCTTGCGCGTCCGGAGGAAGCCATAACCTCTTTGAAGCGCTCATCGCTCCATTTCTTGCCGGTATACGCTTCCAGACCATGGATAACATCCCAGAACTGAGCCTTGATGTACTCGGTCTCCGCATCGGATACCTCGTAATCCGGGTTGAACGGAATATCGATCATGAACATTGGGATGTTCAGCTCTTTTGCCAGGTTTTCGTACCATTTGATCATACAGTTACAGATGTTGTTACAGCAAAGTACGAAGTCCGGCATCGGCATATCCTGCTCCGGAGCGGATTTCAGTTTTGCATAAGCAAGGGAGATACGTGCATATGCGCAGATATCGTTGGAGTAGCCCTCGCCCTCTGCCTCATTACACATTCTCTCACCGCCGCCTCTTGCTGCAATGCCGGCTGCCTGGTTTTCCGGGTAGCAGACATACAGTCCGAGCGTCTCCGGGATTTCTACCGGGAAGTTGCTGGCACACCAGCCAACCATCTCTCCGCGTTTTTTGGCCTCCATCGCATCACTGTAAGCCTTTGCCGCGATCTGGCCCAGCTTAAACTTTGCTGAGTTCGGATCTGGTGCTGGTCTGCTCTTTTTTACTTCTTCAGCCATTGTGAAAAACCTCCTTTATACATTTTCATTTCCTAAACTTAAATAGGTTCTGGCCGTCCGCACGTCACTTGCGGCGTCTGTCCGGTCTGTATCAGCTCGCGTCCTCCGCAAAGGAACACGGTAAGCTTTCTGTTTGATCTATGACTGGCTGCTCTTTCCGTATGCGTAAATTGCTGCGCCGAGAGCTCCAAGTTCCTGTGCCCGCTTGTCGTAGTAGATTTCCACGCCAAGCTCCTTTGCCATGGCATTGCGGACACCGCCGTTCTGCGCCACGCCGCCGCTCATGCAGACCTCCTCGCGGATGCCTACACGCTTTGCCAGAGATGCAACCCTGGTTGCCACAGACTGGCAGATACCTGCTACCAGATCCGGGATATCAGTTCCGGATGCCAGCTGGGAAATTACCTCGGACTCTGCGAATACCGTGCAGGTGCTGGAGATGCTTGCCGGCTTTACTGCTTTTGCGGCTTCGGTTTCCAGCTGGGAAATATCAAGCTTCAGGATATTTGCCATAACATCCAGGAATCTGCCGGTTCCTGCCGCGCATTTGTCATTCATAACAAAGTTAATCATGCGTCCCTCTTCATTCAGAGAAAGAACCTTGGCATCCTGGCCTCCTATATCGATTACTGTTCTTGCGCCCGGACAAACATAGTGGACACCCAGCGCATGACAGGTCAGCTCACTGACCTGATAATCTGCCCCATCATAGGTCTGGCGTCCGTATCCGGTTGCCACGGTGCATGCCATATCTGCCTGCGTAAGACCGCTTTCTTTCATTACATTTTCCAGTGCCTTGCTGACTCCGTCTGTTCCGACGGTAGCTACCACAATGGAGGAGGCCACGATTTCGCTTCCATCCTTCAGGATTACTGCCTTGGATGTAGTAGAGCCAATATCAATTCCCAGTGTATACATAACTGACACCTCTTCAAAATTTTTAACTGTTATTTCTATGTTTCTTTGCAGTTGTTAAAAATTAAACAAGTTTGAGCAAATAAAAACGGCGTCTTGCTTGTGTTTCACACTTTGGTATTCTAGTATACAAGATAAACGCCAAAAAAATTTGTTGTACGATTCCTCAATATCGCCAACAAACAGCTCAACTCATGACCTTATACTATCAAATTTATCAATGAATGTAAATAGTTTCTTTGTATTTTTTGTGTTTTTCACCGGAATTTTATTTGCACACCATTTCTTTTGTTTCTTTCAGTTTACATAAATCCAGTATTTTTTGTTTATTTTTAAACACTCTCGTTTCCGGGGCAACTGTCTGAAAAGCAAAGAAAAAGACGGAACTATGCGCTTCTTTGCATATTCCGTCTCTTCCTTTCTATAACAGATCGGATCAACCATTTCTGAAATAGGTCGGATACTTGGCCGTAGCCCTGTCCGCAATGGCTGTGATCGTTTCCAGATGCCTTCCCATGCATTCCTGAGCTTTCTGGATGTTCCCTTCCACAATAGCCTCAACTATCTTTTTGTGTTCCTCGATCAGCTGCGGCACACGATTATCGAAAGCCACATCAAAGTTGCGCCAGCGCGCGAGGTGCAGCATCAGGCTATCCAACATGCACATCATGGCGCTGCGTCCTACACTGTCGATCATAATCTTATGGAATTCGGCATCCAGATCCGGAAAACGACCAAAGTAATCGGCCTCATCCCTGTATTTCTCCTGTTCCTTCAGATTCGCTTCCAGCCGCTTCAGCATCTGGCTGCGCTCTGCTTCGCCCAGTTCGGTAAAAATCTCATAGAGGACTTCCTTTTCCACCGCTGTACGCAATGTCAGAAGATCCGCGATATGGCTTAAATCCATAAGACTGACATAGGTACCCCGCTGCGGATAAATCTCAATAAAGCCAAGCTGCTTAAGACGCGTAAATACAGTGCGGATGACCGAGCGGGACACTCCGTACTCCGCAGACATCTGATTCTCGCTGATCAGCTGTCCAGGCTCCAGGCGCAGCTGGATGATCCGGTTCAGCATCTGTTCAAAAATTTCATCTGACGTATTCGGATGACTCTCACCAAATTTCGCATAAATCATACTTACTTCTCCCCGCTGCTTTCATTTTTTACCATTCTACGTCAGAATTTTGCTGCTGTCAACCGCAGGGCAAATATAGGACGGAACGAATAAAGGTCTGGAAGAGAACGAGACCGCCTTCCTCTATTTTCACATATCGTTGTTTGCTTGCTCTCACAACACGCGTTCGCCTGCATCGGATTACATACGCTGCATTCGTACACGTGTGTTCAAGATGCAAACACCTGATATGCTGAAAATCCCGGAAAGCGGGCTCATTCACTTCGGACCTTATTAGCTATTCATTTAAATTTTTACTTGGCTTCTTTTGCTGCCCGGATTTCCTCGATCATGTGCGGAACAACCTCAAACAGGTCTCCTACAATGCCGTAATCCGCGCACTCAAAGATCGGAGCGGTCTCATTGCTGTCCACTGCGATGATGATCTCAGAATCCTGCATGCCTGCCTTATGCTGAATGGCGCCGGAGATACCAAGTGCAACATAGATACGAGGATGTACGGTCTTACCGGTCTGTCCTACCTGATGGTCAGAAGACAGCCAGCCTGCATCGGTAACTGCACGGGATGCGCCTACAACGCCGCCGCCCAGAGCCTCTGCCAGTTCTTCTGCCAGTGCGATACCTTTCTCCGGATCCTTGCTGATACCGCGGCCTACGCTGACAACGATATCTGCACCGATTAAGTCAACCAGCTTCTTGGTTTCCTTAACAACTTCCAGAACCTTGGTTCTTAAATCTGCATCGGTTAAGGAGAACTGAGCCATCTCGATCTCGCATGCATCCGCCTTAGCCTGATCAAACTCTGCTTTCTTCATAACGCCCGGACGTACAGTGGACATGCACGGACGGAAGCGCGGGCAGATGATGGTAGCCATCAGATGACCGCCGAATGCCGGACGGGTCATCTTTAAGTTGGTATCATCCATTTTGAATTTAACTTTTTCCAGATCGATGGTGGAAGACTCTTTTAAGAACTGCACATAGCGGTCCATATCGATGTCGAGGTGGGTTGCATCTGCAGTCAGACCAGTGTGAAGTCTTGCAGCAACACGCGGTCCAAGGTCACGTCCGATGTTGGATGCGCCGATTAACAGAACTTCCGGTTTCTTTTCCATAACCACGTCGCACAGCACTTTGCTGTATGCATCGGTGGTGTAAACAGCCAGGTTTTTATCTGCGCATACGATGACTTTGTCTGCGCCGTATCCGCCAAGCTCTTTTGCGGTATTCTCGATTCCCTCGCCGCCAAGTAAGATACCTACCAGCTTGGAACCTCTCTCGTCTGCCAGCTTTCTACCTTCGCTGATCAGTTCGAAGTCAGTATTCATCAGCTTGCCGTCACGCTGCTCACAGAATACCCAGATATCACTGAATTCATTAATCTCAGCACTATTATAAGACATATTCTTTTTCCTCCCTGTTCCTAGATTGCGTGTTTCTTTGCAAGCAGACTTGCAAGCTCTTTAGCAGCTTCTGCAGCAGTACCGCCAAGAATCTGTCCTGCGCCCTTCTGCGGCGGGGTAAAGGAACGGAATACGTTGGTCGGTGAACCTTTCAGTCCGATGGTGGTCGGATCGATGAGCGGCTCGTCTTTTAATGCATTGTAGTCCAGAACAGTCAGAGGCTTATCCCAGCACTCCAGAATGCCCTTTACGGTCATGTAACGAACTTCATTTAACTCTTTTACGCAGGTGATCAGGCAAGGAGTCTGAACCTGAACGGTCATGTAACCATCCTCAAGCAGACGTTTTACATTCAGGGAGTTGCCCTCTTTCTTGATGTCTGCTGCGTAGGTAACCTGCGGAATGTTTAATTTTTCTGCGATCTGCGGACCAACCTGTGCGGTATCGCCATCGATTGCCTGACGTCCGCAGAAGATCACATCTTCCGGTCCAACACCCAGGTTGTGCAGTGCGCCTGCGATGATCTGGGAAGTTGCGAACGTATCGGATCCACCGAACTCACGACCGGAGATCAGGACTGCGTCATCTGCGCCCATAGCGATCAGCTCTCTTAACATGCCCTCTGCTGGCGGCGGTCCCATGGTAACTACGGTTACCTGACAACCGGTAGCATCCTTTAATTCCAGAGCTGCCTCCGTAGCAGCCAGGTCATCCGGGTTGATGATGGTCTGCATGGATGCACGATCCAGGGTTCCATCTGCTTTTACAGCAACTTTTCCGGAAGTATCCGGAACCTGTTTTACACATACAAAAATTCTCATTCTAAGCTTCCTCCTACTTTAACAGACTTCTGGAAATAACGATCTGCTGTACCTGGCTGGTTCCTTCATACAGAGTCATAACGCGTGCATCGCGGTACAGACGCTCTACTTTGTACTCTTTGATGAAACCATAACCACCGTGGATCTGGATTGCCTTGCCTGCTACGCGGTTTGCCATCTCAGATGCGTAATATTTTGCCATGGAGCACATAACGGAGGCATTCTTGTCACCTGCGTCCTTTGCCATAGCGGTGTTGTAGATCAGGCAGCGTGCTGCTTCGATCTCAGTTGCCATATCAGCCAGCATGAAGCTGATGCCCTGATTGTAGGAAATCGGTTTGCCGAACTGTTTTCTCTCTTTTGCATAGTTGGTAGCTTCTTCCAGACAAGCCTGTGCAAGACCCAGGGACTGAGCTGCAACACCAAGACGGCCGCCGTCCAGAGTGGACATTGCAACGCCGTAACCTTTGTCTAACGGGCCTACCAGATCGCTCTTATGTACGCGTACATTCTCTAATACGATATCACTGGTCGGATATCCGTTGATACCCATCTTAGCTTCCGGCTTACCACAGGAAACGCCCGGCAGCTTCATATCTACTACGAAAATGGAAATGCCTCTTGCGCCCTTTAATGCCGGATTGGTTTTTGCGAATACAACTGCATAATCAGCGATCGGTGCACCGGAGATGAAGCACTTACGGCCGTTTAATACATAGTAATCACCATCTTCCACAGCTCTTGTGGTCATGCTTCCTGCATCGGAACCTGCACCCGGCTCAGTCAGTGCGAATACGATGTGTTTCTCACCTTTTGCAACCGGAACCAGATATTTCTGCAGCTGCTCTTCATTGCCGCATGCAAGCAGCGGACCGCCACCTAAGGAGTTCGGGGTGTTTGCATAAATTGCAAGTACCGGGCAAACACGTGAGAATTCCTCGTTCATCAGAACGTATGCCAGGCTGTCTCCACCCTGACCGCCGTATTTGGTCGGGATCTTAACACCGGAGAAGCCGTATTTTGCCATCTTCTTCCAGATTTCCTCGTTGAATCCACCTTCTTTATCCAGCTGTTCCTGAATCTCGGTTGTGAACTCAGTCTCCGCGAAATTGCGGAAGTTCTTTCTCATTAATTCATACTTCGCAGAAAGAATCATTGTTTGCCTCCTTTTAATTATACGGAATGAAATTTCCGTGTTTTTACGTTTCACGTCTGATTCCGACAAGATTCTTCGTAATCCGGCGCGTTTGTTATTTCTTTAACACCTGTGTTGATTATAACACATCCTTAACAACATGTAAACATAGACATGTTGTTTTGTGATCGTTTTTGCTAATTTGTACGAAATCAAAATGATTATTTTGTGCACTTCATACAGTGTCCGGCATTCTATTCTTCAAGCTGCCCGCTTTGACATGGCATCCAGGTAAATTACCCGGACTGTTTTTGCCTGGATCATCTCTTCCGGTGATCGTCTTTTCCGGTAGCGGTTGCTTCCGAATTGGCTTTGACGATCTCCGCTGCCTGCTTTTTCAGTTCCCCCAGCATGATCTTACCGCTGGCATTGACCGGAAGCGACTCAAAGCGCACAATGTGTGCTGGAAGCTTATAGTATGCCAGATGGTTTTCCAGATGCGTCATCAGACCGGTATTGCTGATGGTCCTTCCATCCTCCGGCACAATGCACGCAACGATCATTTCCTGTAAAACTTCTGCCGGGAGCCCGATCACCTTCACTGCTTTGATTCCCGGATATTTTAAGATTGCCATTTCGATTTCCCGCGGGGAAATATTTTCGCCGCCCCGTATGATCATTTCTTTGATGCGCCCCGTTACATACAGGAAGTTGCGTTCATCTACATGCCCCAGGTCTCCGGTGTGAAGCCAGCCATTGGAATCAATTGCCTTTGCTGTCGCCTCAGGAAGATTGTAGTATCCCTGCATCACATTGTATCCGCGCACACAGATTTCTCCATCCGTTCCAACCGGAAGCTTGTTTCCATCCTTGTCAAAGATTCCCACCTCGCAGTGACGGATCACCCTGCCTGCAGAATTGGCGTTATCCTCATCCGAATCTCCCACATCACCGATACTGACACAGGGAGATGTCTCGGTCTGGCCATAAGAAGCATGAAGGACCAGACTCGGAATTTCCCGGCGGATCAGCATATAATCCTGCGGGCTTAACGGAGAACCTGCAATGATTCCCCGGCGCAGGCTACTTAAGTCATACTCCTTGTGCAGCGGATTATTGACAACCGCAAGGAACATGGACGGAACACCATTTAAAAGCGTACAGTGATAATCCTGCACTGACTTTAACACGGTTACGGTCTTGTAATACTCGATCACATGCATACAGAATCCGGTATGGATGCTGGATAAAAGGCTGGATGTAATTCCAAAACAATGGAATAAAGGAACTGCGATCAGCATTTTGTCCGACTCATCCCATTTCATATGCTCACAGGTTTCCAGGGAACTGTTCACCAAATTGTAATGGCTCAGCATCACGCCCTTTGGCATCGCAGTCGTTCCGGAGGTGAACAAAATTGCTGCTGTGTCGTCCGGGTTTACCTTCCGGATATAGCCGCCGATTTCTTTGGTGACCTTTTTCATGCGTTCTGCAAAAACAAAGCTTTCTTCTGTCATCCAGCGGCGTGCGGTATCTCTTCCTATATAAATCCAGCGTTTTACGACACCTTCCAGTTCTTCTTTCAGCGAAACAACCATGTCCTCGTAAACCAGTTTCTTATACCCTTCGCCATAATAAACAAACTCTGCATCTGCATAGCGGAGGACCTTTGCCATCTCCTCGGTACTGTAACAGGTATTTAAGAGAATCGGAATTGCTCCGATCTTGGTCAGTGCCAGAAAGACAATGATCCAGTTTGGGGAATTGGTACTCCAGATTCCCACATGTGTTCCTTTCCGGATCCCGCAGGAAAGCATACGCCCCACCATATAATCACTGAGAGTATCCAGATCCCTCCAGGTGTAACGCTGCTCATCTGCTTCCAGCGCAATTTTATCCGCACTTTCTTTGACCCTGCTTCTGAGACATTCCGCAATTGTTTTTTTAATCAGCCTCATGATAGCTCCCCTTTAACTCCTTCATTCCATTCAGAAACTTCCTGCCCGCAAACTGCAGTCTTTCCATGTCACCCTCCATATAGCATGCACAGATTCGACCACATTGGAGCAGTTTTGACCTATGTTCCATAATTCTGTTAAAATTATATCACATTAGGGAATGCATGTAAATACAGATATGTCAATTTCGACATATTTTTTCCGTTGGAATGTTCCTTTGACCACGTTTCGTACGCTGCCACGGCTGCCCCCATAGCCCCATATACTGGGCATCCGGAATGGTATGGACTTCCACGCCAAGCTCTCTGGGAAATGCCGAGCGCACACCAATATTCTTCGCAACACCTCCCGTCATATAGACCACTTCGGTAACATCCGCACGTTTTGTCAGTGCTGCCGTACGGCTTGCAACCGAATTGCAGATTCCGACGATCAGATCCAGAAGCTTCACACCTTTGGAAAGCTGGGAAATGACCTCGGATTCCGCAAATACCGTACAGGTACTGGAGATCCGGACCGGCTCTTCTGCTTTTAATGCGTAAGCTCCGAGTTCATCGACATCCAGCTGCAAAATTCCAGCCATCACATCCAGAAACCGTCCGGTTCCGGCCTTCACAAGGCTTTTCGCCCGGATCGTCTTTCCATCTTCCAGGATCACACACTTGGAAGTTGTGGATCCGATATCAATTCCCAATGTATATACCACAATCGTCTGCTCCTTTTTGCGCTATTTGCTCAGCCCTGCTCCGGCCATACCGTCTCAACCAGATTTCCTTCCGGATCAAACTCCATCGGAACCGGTCCGCTTACATAGCTGATGCCCGGAAGTTCTTTGATTGATTCGTACAGGGCTTCCGACACTTCAATCGTGCTCATGGCAAGCGTATTTTTCATGTGAACCACCCGCACCTTGTTGAAATACTGGCTTTTTTCTGGTTTTTCGCCGTGCTTTGAAACGATTTTTTGCAAAATCAGCAAATCTGCCGCGAGTGTCCCTGCCGCTATGCAAAAAAGAAAACCACGTAAAATCGTGATTTTCCTTTCCGTTTTTGCAGACCGACGCACCCAGGTTGTTGACCCATTTTTAACAATCTTAGCCGTGTTTTCCTCAGGAATAAATAAAATATTCCGGAGATACCCGTTCCTGGATATACTTTTGCCGGTTCTCTGTATTTAGATGTGAATGAAGCAATTCATGTGCTGTCTTGGTATCCCTTCGCATCAATGCTTCCATGATCGTGGTATGCTCTTCGATGATTTCCGGCTGCCGGCGGCTCTTTCCAACATCAAAATTTCTCCAGCGGCGGAAATGAATGTAATCTTCGCTAATGAGCGCCATTACACCTTTTCTTCCGACTGCCTCCAGAAAGCATCCATGAAATTCGTTATCCAGCTCATAAAACGCATCCATATCAATTTGCTGCTGCATGGCCTCTTTCTGTTTTTCCAGACAGATTTTCATGCTTTCCTGCATTTTATCAAGCACTTCCTGGGATGAAAACTGTAAAAGACGAATCGCCTCCTGCTCCACTGCCTCCCGGATAAAAAGGATCAGCTCCACACGCTTCATGTCGATCAGGCTGACAAAGGTTCCCCGCTGCGGATAAACCGTTACCAGCAACCGTTCCTTCAGACGGCTGATCGCACTGCGCACAATATGTCTGGTAACTCCATACTGTTTGCATAATTCATTCTCACTGATCTTCTCTCCTGGAAGATAAACCAGTTTTTCTATCTTGTTGCATAAATCTTCGTAAATCGCATCACTGCTCACATATTCCTGCGGCATCATAATTCGCTTTCCCGCTCACTTTCTTTTATTCTCTTTTTCTGTCCCATCATGTGAGTATTCTATCATTTATATCACAATTATACGTTATTCACACTTTTTTTACAAGTCGTTCCTGGTCACGATCTCTATGGAGATTCCCATTTGTCTGTGTTACGATAGCAGACAGCTGCTGATCCATCTGCTATGGCATCCGTCAGCTGCTTTTTTATCTTACTGACATAGCACTCGGACTTTATCAGTCAGCCCATGCTCTTTTCCAAAGTCATTTTATGCAGATCGTAGAATATTCTTCCCCCGCAGTCATCGCAGTGATTGCCATTCTTGCGCTGGCAGGCATCCTGACTGTGGGAATAAGTCCAATCATGCTTCTCATGCCTGCTGCCATGGCTTTTGCATTCTTTCCCTATTACCGCAAGATCAGTCAGAAACGTCATGAAAATTCCGGCCTGTGCCACATCGAATCGGAGTTCGGCAGCCATTTTCTGATCGGTACCGGGACATGCTCCTCCAAGCATATCTCCTCACGCAAAAGTCTTATGGGAACCATTACGGACTATAAACTGCGCATTGTTTTTTCCAAGGATCTCTATCTGGACGATGTTCTGGTCATGAAAGATCTTTATAACCAGATCGGAGAGGGTTTCCGTGTCCGCCTGATCCTTGCAGATCACCCAAATGCCCGGCAGATCATCGCTGTTCCCGCCAATTTTGCAAGTACTGTCATCGGGAAAAAACAACAGAACGCCAAACAGTTCAATACTCCACATGAAACTACCATCCGTACACTGACGGAAAACGAACGTCAGATGTACCTTTCCCAGTATCAGGAAAAAGCAGGTTTCTTTCAAAGACCAGCGAGGCATTACACTCTGGACTGTCCGCACAGCGGAAGACTTAAAAATCTTTCATCAAAATGATCCAGCAATCCTGATCATTTACGGAAAGGTGTTGATTCCGCTTCACCGGGACACAGAACTCTTCCAGATACATTCCTGCCATATTCTTTTATCTCCTTCTCGTTTTTCTCATCCTGAATTTTTATCATCAGCGGAACTTTGCTGCTCTTTTCTCCTTAAACGCAGTAAATCCCTCAATCTGATCCGGTGTTCCAAAGCAGGCCGCCATATAGCCAAGTTCGATATTCATGCCAGTGTCGATATCTGCATCGATTCCGGCATTCACCATTGCCTTCACCATCGCAATCGCTGAAGCCGAATGATCTGCAATCTGACTGGCCATTTTGTAAACTTCCTCCATCAGATTTTCCGGTTCCGTCACATAATTTAAAATACCAAGCTCCAGTGCATCCGCAGCCGTCAGCATCTTCCCGGTAAACATGATCTCCTTTGCCTTGTTGATTCCAACACACTTCGGAAGACGAAGACTTCCATTGAAACCTGTTGTAATTCCCAGAGTCACCTCTGGAAGACGGAGCTTGGCTTTGCTGCAGGCGAAACGGATGTCCGTGCACAGGATGAACTCAAATCCACCACCAAACGCATAGCCATTCACTGCCGCGATCGTTGGCTTATCCATCAGCTCGATTTTTCGGAATAATGCAGCACCCTTGCGGGAATAACGGATTGCCTCCATGGCACTGCCGCCATCCATCTCTTTGATGTCCGCTCCTGCAATAAAAGATTTTCCTTCTCCCGTAAATACTACCACACGCACGGCATCATCCGCGATGACATCATCCACCGCAGCATCCAGATCAGAAAGAAGCGCACTGTTGAGTGCATTCAGCGCCTCCGGTCTGTGAAAGGTAATGGTCGCGATCCTGTCGTTCTTTTCCAGTAAAATATACTTAAGTTCCATCGTTTCTCTCCTCTCGCGTGATCTTCTTTTATTATAGCAGACTCTTTTTCATCCACAACACCCTCCGCTTACATTTCTGTAAAACGGAGGGTGTGTTGTTGGCCAATGAAATTTATTTTTACAATCGGTTATGCCGGAAGATATGCACATCCTGTCACTGCTACAAATGCAAGCATCAGAAGGAGTGTAATGATCGGGCAGACTACGTTAACTGCACCTGTCTGCAGATAAGAATTCCGATGGGTGTTTCCGGTATAACTGATAACCGAAACAACCAGTCCGCAATGCGGAAGGGAATCCAGGGTCAGTGCTGCAATGGAAGTACAACGGGACAGAACTTCCAGATTTACATGATTCGGGTTGGTTGCAATATCACCAATAAAGTTTTCAATGATTACCGGCATAGCAAGACCAATACCACCGGTGCCAGATCCGGTAACAGCGGCAAGACCACCTACGGTAACAGCCGATGCGATAACCGGGTTGCTGAATGTACCTACCAGAAGTCCACACAGGGTTGCATATGAAGGAACCATCCGGAAGAAGTACCTGCACCGGCACCAGTAAACAATGCTTCAGTCAGAAGGTATACCAACGACGCAATAAATGCAGAATAGAATACCGGGACACCTTTGAATACCAGCAGGATTACAATTGCGATACTCACAAGAATAAGAAAAATGACCCCCTTTTTTTTATTTAACCATAGTCATCCCCGATTTATTTTGCACCGCGATCTCGCTGCTGGCCAAACAGAATGAATACAGACAAAATCAACCGGTTTTTAGAAGAGATGAGGTTTTTTCTCATCGCCTTCAAAGATCATCCTTATTATATTTGCTGGTCATTTTTTGACAATGGCAGTAATCGCCAAAAAGATTCTTTTATTTTTATGATAGAAGAAAATTTTCTATAAAGCAAAGAAAAAAGGCACTCTCTCATGAGAATGCCTTTCCGATACGTGCGCGAGAAGATTCGAACTCCCGACACCTTGGTCCGTAGCCAAGTGCTCTATCCAGCTGAGCTACGCACACATATTCTTTTATTTTGTTGAGCTCTTGTTCGCTGCAACGATGTATATGATACCGCATGTTTCTTGTTTTGTCAACACTTTTTGAAAAATTTTTTTTAAAAATTTCAAAAGCCTTTTTTCCTGGTTTTTCACAAGGAAAAAGCAGCTAAGAAATGGCTTAGATACGCCATTCTTTGCTGCTTCCCAACCTGTTTTTCAAAACAGGATTCCAAATTTTTTCTTGCACACATGCACCTGCATATCCCGCAGACAGACCGTTTTGCCAGACTAATTTTACACGGTTCCCAGCAGATAATTGATAAACTGCTGTGCAGTACGTCCGGAAATTCCGCCGTGGCTTAATTCCCACTTGTTTGCTTCCGCACGGAGTTCGTCATCCGACGTGGTGAGTCCTACACGGTGAGCCAGCTCAACCACAATGTTGAAATATTCCTTCTGGGACGGCTTGGAGTAGTTGATGGTCACACCAAAACGGTTTACCAGGGACAGCTTCTCTTCCATCGTATCGGAACGATGCATACCATTCTGGCTTTCGACATCATCACGGTCGCTCCAGTTTTCTTTGATCAAATGTCTGCGGTTGGAGGTTGCGTAGATCAGGATGTTGTCCGGCTTGGTCTCAACGCCGCCCTCAATGACAGCTTTCAGGAATTTATACTCAATCTCAAACTCCTCGAAAGACAGATCATCCATGTAAATAATGAACCGGTAATTGCGGTTCTTGATCTGGGCGATCACGGAAGACAGATCCTTAAACTGATGCTTATAGATCTCGATCATGCGCAGACCCTGATCATAAAATTCATTGACAATCGCTTTGATACTGGTAGACTTACCGGTACCGCTGTCACCAAACAGCAAAACATTGTTGGCTTTCTTGCCTTCCACAAAAGCGAGGGTATTGTCCACCAGTTTCTTCTTCTGGATTTCGTAACCGATCAGGTCATCCAGCATAACGGCATCCATATTGTTGATCGCACAGAAGTTCACGCCGCCATCCTCACGGGACTGAATGCGGAATGCCTTGTTCAGACCAAACATGCCGACACCATAAGCTTTGTAGAAGCCGGTCACTGCGTCAAAGAATGCCTCCTCATCTGCTGCTGCCGCCAGCTTTTCGCTCAGCATACGAACCTTTTCACTAACATTCTTATTGTACATCAGGTCCTTTTTGCCAATCGCCTTATAGTTGGTCAGGCGGGTAAAGCAATCAATACCAAGATACTCCTCCAGACCGCTGAAATCGTAATGGAACAGCTCCATAAATGCCTTAAAATCACTCTTCGCAAAATAATTGACACTGCCGTCGTTCGCCCCTACCTTCTCGCAGGTAATGCTGAACGGATTTTCATTGGTGATCAGCAGAAAGGTCAGATAGTTCTGCCATAAGTTTTTATCAAACCCGTAATCCGTTGCCACCTGAAGCAGGTGTTTGATCTGGGTAAAAGTCCTGGTAAGCAGTTCTTCTTTCGTCTGGCTTTTATCGTCTGCTTTGCGGGTGATATCGGCCAGCTGCATTAAAATCGTATCGTTCGGCATATCGCCGTAGATCAGTAAGCGGGAAACAATCTTGTACATTTTTCTCTCCTCATCTGTTTTTATTCTTTGTGGTAACTGTGCATCTTGGAAAGATGAATCCGTACATAGCGGACTTACGCTTCTTACCATCAGAATCCTTTGATTTTTTTGCGAAATTACTTCGATTTTACCACATCTTTCCATAAAATAAAAGACAGAATAGCATGCGCTATCCTGTCCGGTATGGGGGAACAAATAATTGAAAGTCTCGTATTCTTATGCTGCTCTGAACTTCTCAATATTGTGGAAAAGATCGGTGCAGTCATTGCTGTAAATCTTTAAATTTACAGTCTGGTTAAAACCCAGGTTCATGATACCCAGTAAAGATTTGGCATCTACTACAACGCTGCCGCGGCAGAGATCCATATCAAACGGGTACTGCTCTACTGTTTTTACAAAATCCAGTACTTCATCCGGATTACGGAAAGTCAGATTCATCTCTCTCATAATGGTCACTCCTTCTTTACTCTGCATTGATAACGGTTCCTATCGTTCCCGTTACCTGCATCCTATAAAACAATACACAATTGTATGATGTCATCTTTTTTATGTTGACATTATTCTACCATTTTCGCAGAAAATGCAAAGAGGAAATTTTTTAAAAAGGAGTAACTATTTAAGGTGTTATTCCTTTGTCAATGATTCTGTTTCCGGAATTGGGCCGGAAGCATGCCAACTTCTTCCTTAAATACCTTACTCATGTACTTTGGATCCGAATATCCCACCATTTCCGCAATCTGATTCAGCTTCAGCCCGGAATGCAGGAGCAATTCCTTCATGCGTTCAATTCGCACTTTCCGCAGGGTTTCCGTAAACGACATCCCGGTTTCTTTTTTGATCAGCGTACTCAAATATTCGTCGGTCACGCAAAGACGTTCTGCCAGTTCCTCCAGTGTAATCCCCTGGCTATAGTAAGTCTCGATCAGGGAAAGTGCTTTTTTTACCAATAAACTGACATGTTCCGGCTGATCGTGTACTCCGGTGATCTCATCATAAAAATGCTGCATCAGCTGCCGGATTCGCTGCCAGGAAATCGCCTGGGACAATCCCTCCATAATATGACGCATGGAAATATTATCGGTAACCCGTCCCATGGAATTGGAAACCGTAACCATCGCTACGACCAGTCTCGCCCACGCCTCACGGATTTCATCCGGATGATGCGGCTCCTCCACGCAATAGGCAATGAGCTGCTCTAAAATCCGGTCATAAGCCACCTTATCCCGCTTTACCACTGCCTGCTTCAGCTGGGATTCCAGATCCGGTGAATACTTAATTGGAACCGTTTTGGTCGCCCGGATCTGTTCCTCTGTCATCAGACTTCCTTCCGGGAAGCACAGCTTCCACATTCTGGCCTGTTCCAGTTTTTCAAACCCTGAGGACAGGGAGGTCAGTCCCTCACAAACCGTCCAGCAAAAGATCGGCGCATGCTCCAGACTTCGGTAGGCTGCAGGGATCACACGTTTTTCATACCAGTTTCGAATTTTTTCCGGATCTCTCATATTGTAAAATACCATCACGATCGCACGATAGCGCACGGTTGTCAGCATGCAGACCGAATATTCCGTTCCAGCCGACAGATATGGCTCCAGAAAGCGCTCTGCCGGTCCATAATACTCATCGTAATAATCACTCAGATATGCCATCAGAACCGCAAATGTACCATGGCTGTTTAACCCGTACATGGATTCTGCATAAGACTCCAGTTCTTCATCCACCGTAAGCTCTGCCAAAAGCGCAGAGCGAAATATCTGTTCTAATGACAGCAGCTTTTCCTGCATTTTCCGCGTACCGGCTTCCTGACGGAGTGATAAATTCACAGCCTCCAGTGTTTTCTTTAATTCATCGATTTTAATCGGTTTCAGCAGGTAATTTTCAATTCCCAGTTCAATCGCCCGTTTGGCATACGAAAAATCCGAATATGCCGTTAAAACTACAGCCTTTCCCTGAAACCCCTTTTCCCGCAGTTTTTCCAGCATGGTCAACCCATCCATCTCCGGCATCTGGATGTCCATGATCACGAGATCCGGATTTTCGTCCAAAATCCTGTGATATCCTTCCAGACCATCTTTTGCCGCACCCATAACTTCATAATCCGGACTCAGTTTCGGGAGCATCTTCGTCAGTCCGTTGCGAATCGATTTCTCATCTTCCACTATTATAATTTTCATTCTGATTGCCTCCACATACCGCTCGAATAAACAGATGCACACTGGTTCCGGAACCTTCCTGACTTTCAAAATACATCGCGTGATCTTCCCCGTAGTAAAGTTCCAGACGTTTTCTGACATTGGCAATGCCGACATGATGGCCGGAATCACTGTTTTTATCATTCAATTCTCTTACAAGCGCTGGCGAAATTCCGCATCCGTTATCCCGGATCCGGATATAAAACTGTTCGTCCAGAAGTTTCATGGAAATTTCAATCTTACACGGCGATATCATCCGGCGAAAACCATGATTGATCGCGTTTTCCACAAACGGCTGAAGAAGCATTTTATGAATCCGATACCCTAACAGTTCCGGTGGAACATCCGTGATCACCTGAAGTGGCTGCTCCAGTTTTTCCTTCTGAAGCATGATATAATGATCCAGCCAGGAAAGCTCCTGGCTAATGCTTACCATATCTCCCGGATTCCGAATCGAATAGCGCAGGATATCTGCCAGGGCCCCAACCATTGCGCTTACCTCATAATCATCATGCTCTAGAGCCTTCCAGTTGATCGTATCCAGGGTGTTGTACAAAAAATGAGGATCGATCTGTGCTTCCATTGCCTGAAGTTCCGCATTTTTCTGTTCTACTGTTGACTGCTTCACCGCCTCAACCAGCTTCTTTAACTGGCTGGACATCTCATTGAAGCCGGCTTCAATCCGCTCCACTTCATTTTGTGGATTCGCAACGCCTGAAATCTGAACCGAAAAATTTCCATTTTCTATTTCGGACATTGCGTACACCAGTTTTCCAACCTCATCCAATACCGGTCTGGTCATGAGCCAGACAATGGATGTTGATAAAATCGTTAACGCTACCAAAGTCCCAAGACCAATTCCAATATTACGTTTTACCACCTGATCGTACTGGGCGATCGAATAAAAATGATATATATTCCATCCTGTTTTTTTATTCTCTGTTTCCAGTACCCGGTATCCCCGGTGCGGTTTCGTGGAAATACTGCTCCCGATCTGTCTGGCATCTGCCGCTGCAATGATAGTATCCCCTTCACAGACATATACCGAAGAGTTCCCATCGGCCTGAATTTCTTCCCAGAGTACAGACTGGTCAATACTCAGGATCACGGTCCCGATTCTGCGGTTGATATTCCGGTAATCTGCGAGCTTTCTTGTAAGCTGAAGCATATGGAGCGAAGTATCTTCCTCTTCATTCTGATAAGAATTTCCGTGATAGACAGCCATCTTTCCCTGCATGTCTCCGGGAGATACCTGATTCGCCCATTTGGTTGACACAAAAGAGGCTGCTCTCCGGTCATAAAAGCAGATCGTGCCAGACTCCGTAATCAGCGTAATTCCTTCAATCCCGGCATTTCGGTTGCATAGATGCGACAGATTCCGCCGAATCTGATATTTTACTGCATCGGAGGCCTTCTCTGCTTCATTGATCTGCTCCACCAGATCTATGATCTCATCATCTGTACAAAAATCATAAAGGACCATATCGTACTTATCCATGATCATTTGAAGCATGTGATTCTCTGTATATAACTCCCCCTCCAATTCTCTCTGCAAATTCGATTGCATAAGTTTCCACGTCTGCAGCTGCAAATACAAAGAAAAACCAAGAATGGGGATTACCAGAACAACTGCCAGGAAAAAAATCATGGAGCGCAGGCTTCTACTCTTTTTCATAGTTCTCCCTCCTGATCCGGCTGATGCGTTCAGAAAGCTGTTTTAACTCATCCGGGGCATCCTGCCCCAGGATCACACGGTTAATGCTTTCTGCAATTTCCATCGACAAGGATGGCCAGTAAGCCTCTATTTCCCGGAGTTTCGCCTGTTTCAGATAATCCCAGTATGCCTTTTTCTCCGGGTCCCGGCCGATCTGCTCTTTCAGCATATCTCTTCTTGCAGCAAGATATCCCATACTATCCTGGCACTTCTTCGCCTGTGCCGGTTCCGACATGAATTTTACAAATTCTCTAGCAGCCACCTCGTGTTCCGGACCTGTCACGGCGAGAACTTCCCCACCACTAACCGTAACCGCGTTCTCTCCACAGGGAAGCTTTGCCATCGCAAAATGCAAAGAAGGATTTTCTTTTCGAATCTCATATTCATAACCAGATGTCATAAACGCCATTGCTATATTTCCATTCGCAAATTCCCATCCAATATCCGATAAGGTCATATTGACATTATCTTCACTCAATGCACCATTCTGCGCAAGCTGCTTCAGGAATCCAAAGGCTTCCTCTCCCGCCGGGGAATCAATCTGGGCAAGACTTCCCCCATAATTCCATAGGATCGGTAAAAAACAAAAACTGCTTTCCTCACTTTGCAAGGCCGGAAATGCGCATCCGGATATCTGGTCGGTTGTGACCGCTTCTGCCGCTCTTACAAACTCCTCAAGTGTTTCAGGCGGTTCTATCCCTGCCTGCTTCAAAATATCCGTATTGTAATAAAAAATCAGACAGTTTAAGCCTAATGGAAGTCCTATGATGCGTCCATCCTTTGCCCGGCAGCTGATCATAGCCCTGGAAAGATATTCCGTCTCGTTCACCTCTTCAGAAAGATCGGATAAAATCCCCGCCTTATCATAATATTGGACATCCGAAGAGTCTACAATCGCCAAATCCGGAGTTTCTCCGGAGGCTGCCGCCAATACCAGACGCTTTTTAAAATCTTCATCTGCGATATAATTCGCCCGAACCTCAATATCCTCATGCATCGCATTAAATTCCTGGATCATGCCAGCCAAACACTGTCTTGAATCCTGTCTCGCCCAGTAATGCCATAATTCCAGCACTGTTTTTTCTTTCGTTTTTTCCTCTTTTGGAGCTGAGCAGGCACTGCACAGCAGCATAACACAAAGAAGGAATAGCCCCGCCCGTTTGCCAGAAACTCTTTTTCGCAAAATCGGCTCATCTGACATTGCCTTATCCCTCTGCATTTGCCCCGCCTTTCGTCATACGTTCATGTTCCTCTTTAATTTCTTCATACAGATGGTAAAATGTCCAGTGCGCATTCGTTTCCGTCACAATGGCCTTCAATTCTACCTTCGCAACTCCTGCCTTTCGAAATGCCGCCAGAAGTTCATCGATCCGGCGGCTCGTAAATCCATGCATAACCAGTACTTCATCCTGAATCATCGGATGCTGGTCTTGATTCTGATCCTGGCTTGGTTCCTGGCGCTGCTCCTGCAGATTCCTTACCAACTGCTCTTTATTTTGATTTTCTTTTTCAAATCCTGAAATCCCGGCAAGGGCTCCTACCGTTTCGTCAAACTGTTCTGGCGTCACATTTCGGATTCGAATCCCCATGCGCACCAGGACTCCTTTTAATTTTACAACTTTTGATGATGCTTCCGGATTATAATAAAGTACTGTTTCGCGTGCTGTTTTTCTTATCATCGCTATCTTCCCTTCTCTTGATCGTCTCTATTTTGTTGCTGCCTGAAAACAATATTCTTTCTTTAAAGTTCTTTTCCCTATCTGCTCTCAATTCTCCTTCTGTTTCACTACTCTCTTAGAGTAACAAAAAAAGGTATCTCTGTAAATACAGAAATACCTTTCACGTAAATGCCGCAGGCCGGAATCGAACCGGCACGGGAGATTAGTCCCGCAGGATTTTAAGTCCTGTGCGTCTGCCAGTTCCGCCACTGCGGCATCTATGGCTGACTCGCCAAATGGGGCCTATAGGGCTCGAACCTATGACCCTCTGCTTGTAAGGCAGATGCTCTCCCAGCTGAGCTAAGACCCCTTTTCCAATATGGAATTGTAACGATCTGATCGACAGATCAGCGACCCGGATGGGGTTCGAACCCACGACCTCCGCCGTGACAGGGCGGCGCTCTAACCAGCTGAGCCACCAGGCCAAAATAATAATAAAATTGGATTTGAAAATGGACCTTCAGGGACTCGAACCCAGGACCGACCGGTTATGAGCCGGTTGCTCTAACCAACTGAGCTAAAGGTCCGAAACCTTGAGGTCCTTTCAGACCAGCTCCCCGAGTAGGACTTGAACCTACGACAGCGCGGTTAACAGCCGCGTGCTCTACCGACTGAGCTATCGAGGAATACATCTAAATAGGAAGGTATATACCCTCAAAACCACATATTGAATTTCATCCGTTTTCTCTTACCTAAACCGTCTTGGTTAAGCCCTCGACCTATTAGTGACAGTCAGCTGCACATGTTACCATGCTTCCACCTCTGCCCTATCTACCTCGTCGTCTTCAAGGGGTCTTACTACTTGCGTATG
>NZ_QULW01000040.1 GCF_003481825.1 Clostridium sp. OM02-18AC
CCTAAAATGAAAATTTAAATTCCACTTCTCCAAAGGGCGGTGGAGTTTACTCTTGCACAGTTGATATTTACTCATGCATACTGATATGATACTTTAATCGTCCTTCTGACAGCAGTAGAAGGAGTTTGACTATGAGTAAATATATCCCAGGCAACCAGAAGCATCTCACCATAGAGGATCGTATCTATATCCAGAATGAACTGGATAAGGGTACATCCTTTAAAGATATTGCCCGCTTTCTCTGTAAGGACCCTACTACGATTTCAAAAGAAGTGAAGGCCAGAAGATCCTCCGATTGGTTTCACAAAGGGACTTTTCTTAATGCGAAGAACTTCTGTACCAAGCGTTTCCGTTGTAAGAAAACGAATGCCTGCAATAAGATCCTTCTTTGCGGCGTTAAATGTGCTTCCTGTCCCACCTGTAACCAGACCTGTCCAGATTTTCAAAAAGAACGCTGCAGCAAACTTGATCGGGCTCCCTACGTCTGCAATGGATGCAGTAAAAAGATCAATCATTGTACGATTGCCCACAAATATACCTACAATGCCAGGTTCGCTGATCGGAAATACCGGGAGTGTCTCAAGGATTCCAGGTCCGGAATCGCTATGACCAGACAGGAACTCCACAAAAAGGATAAGATCATCACTCCTCTGATCGATCAGGGCCAGTCTCCTTACCAGATCGTTGCAAACCATCCGGAATTGAATCTTTCCGTCCGCAGCGTTTACAACTACCTTGATATGGGACTTCTGACTGCCAGAAACGTTGATCTGAAACGTAAAGTGAAGTTTAAACCCAGAAAAGTCCATAAATCACAGATATCTGACCGCCGTGTCTTTAATGGCAGAACTTACGCTGATTTTCAACAGTTGCACCTGGAATCTTTTGTAGAGATGGACACCGTCCACTCCGCTGTTGGTTCCTCTAAAACACTGCTTACCTTCTTTTTTACAAGGGAAAAGCTGTTTCTTGCGTTCCTCATGAACCGGAATACGGAAGGATCTGTACGACTCGTTTTGGACCGTTTAGAAAAGCGTTTTGGTACCTTTGATTTCCTGACTCTGTTTGAATATATACTCACCGACAGAGGCGCTGAATTCGGTGATCCTGATTCTCTCGAAACCGGTGTTACCGGTATCCAGAGAACCAACATTTATTACTGTGATCCCATGAGAAGCGGACAGAAAGGCGGCATTGAACAGGTACACACCATGCTCCGCATGATACTGCCGAAACGAACTACCTTTGAATTCCTGACTCAATGGGATGTGAATCTAATCACCAGCCACATCAACTCAACACCGCGGGAGAGTTTGAATGGGCGTACACCGTATGATGTCGCCCTGGAGGCTTTTGGGGAAGACGTCTTAAAAGCATTTCAGCTTAGGCGTATTGACCCTGACAAAGTCGTCTTAACACCTAAGCTGATCCGCTATAACCACTAACCCATGAAGAAATCTGCTGTCAGACTGGAAGTAAACTTTTCACATTTTTCAAATGTGGCTGGTGGAATTTAGTCGTGCACACCGACCTCCAGCAGCTTGTTTGCCATACAGAAAAACAGAAAATTTCGCCATAGATTACTTGTATTATAGCATAGATTCCGCTTTTCTTCTTAAAAATCACTAGATTATAAGCAACTTTTAAAAGAGCGGTGGAATTTACTTTTGCACTGGAATTTACTTTTTCAAGTCAGC
>NZ_QULW01000041.1 GCF_003481825.1 Clostridium sp. OM02-18AC
GGGAGTATCCCAAAGTTTGTGTAAACCTTCAAATTGATGTAAGATAGACTTACCAGTTTGGAGGTTTATTTTATGGCAAGGAAAAAGGATACACCACAAAAAGCAGCCCTTCGGGAAATGATGGGCAACTATCTGAAAGAGAACAATGTAAAGGTCAAGGATGGAACGGATGTCAATTCCATTATGCGGGATATGATGTCCATCATTTTGGAAGGTGCCCTGGAGCAGGAAATGGATGAGGAACTGGGATATTCCAAGTATGATTATCGGAACAAGGAAACAGATAATTCCAGAAATGGCCATTCCCAGAAGACCATGCATACCAGCTACGGCGATATGGAGATTGATATCCCAAGAGACCGGAAAGGAGAGTTTGAACCACAGATCGTCAAAAAGTATCAGAATACGGTCACTCAGGACATGGAAGAAAAGATCATCTCCATGTATGCCAAAGGAATGACTACGAATGATATCGAAAGCCATATGCGGGAACTCTATGACATCGAGATTTCTGACAGCACCATCAGCAGGATCACGGATAAAATCCTGCCCATCGTAAAAGAATGGCAGGAACGGCCTTTGGAGGAAATCTATGCGGTCGTTTTCATGGACGCTATCCATTACCATGTCCGTAATGAAGGCAGGATTGTAAAACGTGCGGTTTATGTCGCTATCGGAATCGACATGGAAGGGCATAAAGACGTGCTCGGCATGTATGTAGGGCAAAATGAGAGTGCAAAGTTCTGGCTTTCCATTTTGAACGGACTGAAAAACCGTGGCGTAGAAGATATCCTGATCGCATGCGTAGACGGCCTGACAGGCTTTCCACAGGCGATTGAAGCCGTTTTCCCGGATACTGAGATCCAACAGTGTATCATTCATCAGATCCGGAATACGACAAAGTTCGTTTCTTACAAGGAACTCAAGCCGTTGATGGCTGATCTGAAACGTGTATATGCAGCCCCAACGGAAGAAATCGCACGGGCTGAACTGGATAGTTTTGATGAGAAATGGAGCGGGAGATATCCCAAAATCGCAAAATCATGGAAGGATAACTGGGCGAATCTTTCAACGTATTTCAAGTATCCGGAAGCGGTCCGCCGCTTAATCTATACCACGAATACCATCGAGGGATTTAACCGGCAGCTGCGGAAGGTCACGAAATCCAAGACGGTATTCCCTTCGGATGAGAGTCTCCTGAAAATGCTGTATCTGGCCATGGTGGATATCACGAAAAAATGGACTGGACACCGACAGGATTGGGGACAGATCCATTCGCAGCTGGAAATATTTTTTGAAGAACGATTATCCGGATTATAAGCTGTTTCTGGCCTTTCAGGGCTGGCCTAGCCAGCCCTGCTTGACATGTCTGGAAACTGCATTATAATACAAGCAAGGGCAGAACCTCAAAAAATCGGCTCTGCCCAGAATAACTAATGACATATCTTATATCAGTTTTTTGAATTTACACAAAACTTGAAACGGTCTC
>NZ_QULW01000042.1 GCF_003481825.1 Clostridium sp. OM02-18AC
GTTGCTTTCTCAGCCAGCTTTGCAAGAGTCTCCTGCGGGCACTGCTGTTTTGCAAGCAGGATCATAGCTGCGATGATGTATGGCTTGTAGCTTGCCTCTTTGTACAGAGGAGTACGATAGCGGTCGAATACAGATGCCTCTACCTCGCCGTCCTTGCAGGATACGTCGTTGATATCAGCCGGTAAGCAGTGCAGGTACAGAGCCTTGCCATCCTTGGTGGTAGCCATTAACTCTTCGGTGCAGCACCAGTCTTTGTGCTCTGCGTTCTGAGCCAGCAGCTCTTTCTCCAGAGCCTTGATGCCGTCGGTATCGCCCTCAGCGTAGAGGTTGGTTCTCTTCTCCATAGCTGCGAACGGAGCCCAGCTCTTCGGATATACGATATCAGCATCCTTGAATGCCTCTGCCATGGAATTGGTCTTGGTGAAGCTGCCGCCGGTCTTCTCAGCGTTCTTACGTGCAACTTCCTCAACCTCCGGCATTACCTCATATCCTTCCGGATGAGCCAGAACAACATCCATACCGAATCTGGTCATCAGACCGATAACACCCTGCGGTACGGAAAGCGGTTTGCCGTAGCTTGGGGAGTAAGCCCAGGTCATAGCTACTTTCTTACCCTTTAAGTTCTCAACGCCGCCGAAGGTGTTGATGATGTGAAGCATATCAGCCATACACTGGGTCGGATGGTCGATATCGCACTGTAAGTTAACCAGGGTAGGTTTCTGCTCCAGAACGCCGTCTTTGTGACCCTCGGTTACTGCATCTACTACATCATGCATGTACTTGTTGCCCTTGCCGATGTACATATCATCACGGATACCGATAACGTCTGCCATGAAGGAGATCATGTTAGCGGTCTCACGAACGGTCTCACCATGAGCGATCTGGCTCTTGCCCTCGTCCAGATCCTGAACTTCAAGACCCAGCAGGTTGCAGGCAGATGCGAATGAGAAACGGGTACGGGTGGAGTTATCACGGAACAGGGAAATGCCCAGACCGGACTCAAATACTTTGGTAGAGATGTTGTGCTCTCTCATGTAGCGCAGAGCGTCAGCAACGGTGAAAACAGCCTCGATCTCGTCGTCGGTCTTCTCCCAGGTCAGGAAGAAATCGCCCTCGTACATATCTTTAAAGTTCAGTTTGTTCAGTTTGTCAATGTAACCCTGTAATACTTTGTCCATTTTGATCTCCTTCTTTTCACATATGAAATTATTATTTTGATGCGGTCAGCGCAGCATGGCGCTGACCTGCCGGTTACTGAAATAATATCAGATTATTTGATATCGTTGTTGGTCTTGCCTGCACGGAACTGGGAAATATCATCCGTTTT
>NZ_QULW01000044.1 GCF_003481825.1 Clostridium sp. OM02-18AC
AAGGAAGCCGCATCGAAATACGTAGAAATCTGGCAGTTGGATGAAACAACGTTTGTCGCCGGTAAAGGACATCGAAAGTCAGTCCAGCAGCGCCATTATGAAAAACTGAAGGAATATCTGTCAAAGCTGAATGAATATGTAGAAAAGATCCAAATCTGTGGAGATGGACGCAATAGCTATTCCAAGACTGATCATTCCGCTACTTTCATGCGAATCAAAAAGGACTATATGGGGAATGATCAGCTGCTCCCGGCGTATAATGTCCAGGTCGGTGTGGCGGATGAGTATATAGCGGTTGTTGATGTGAACCAATACCGGTCAGATATGGACTGTTTCATCCCCCTCATGAATAAGTTCCATGATATTTATGGATTCTACCCCAAATATCCGGTAGCGGATGCCGGTTACGGCTCTTATAATAACTATATTTTCTGTGAACAGAATGGACTGGAAAAATATATGAAATTCCCAATGTTTAAGAAAGAAACCACCGACAGAAACTATCATGAAGACCCATTCCGGGCAGTTAATTTCAAGATCGACGGAGATGGAAAAATGCGGTGCCCTAATGGAAAGGGATTCCATTTGCAGTACCGTAAGGCAATAAAAGGAAATGCGTATGGACGGGAAGAGGAAATTTATCAGTGCGAAGACTGCAGTGGATGTCCTTACGCGGAAAAATGCAAAAAGGGAGAAGGAAATCGTACCGTGCGTGTCAATCAGGAACTAACAAAGATGCATCAGGAGGTAATTGAAAACCTTGAGAGTATCCAGGGCGCGCTGCTTAGAATGAACCGTTCCATCCAGGCAGAAGGTACTTTTGGTATTATAAAAAATGACCGCTGGTATAAACGGATTGTGCGAAGAGGGATAAAATCCGTTCAACTTGAAGTATACCTTGTTTCACTGGGACACAATCTTTATAAATTCCACAACAAACAGATGAAAACAAAATCAGCTGCATAGATTTGAAAATCAACAAATTTATGGGGTAAGGGGGAAGTGCGCTTTTAGAGACTACTTCGTTTATGATTTTTTAGTTTAAAAGAGCGTGTGAAAAATGATTTCTCATTTTTTCACACGCCC
>NZ_QULW01000045.1 GCF_003481825.1 Clostridium sp. OM02-18AC
AAGATATAAGAAAGATAAAATGCCGATCACCTATATGCAAAATGGCATTCAACATGAAAAAGGCTCTTTCAAAGTAAGACTTTCTTTACCGAAAAAGCTGAAGGAGTATATGGCTCATACCTATGATATTCGTGCTGCATACCTTTATTTGAAAAATCCTGTTTTTTCAAACATGGATATCATAAAACAGATCAAAATATATCCACCGGCAAATGACGGAACCAGCAGGATCCTTGTTATTTATGAGGTGGAAGATGTTTTGCCTGAAGAGGACAATGGACATTATCTGTCGATTGATCTGGGCTTGCATAATCTTATGACTTGTTATGATAATGCAGGAAAAACGTTCATTATTGGGAGAGAATATCTTTCACTTTCTTATTTTTATAACAGGGAAATCGCGCGAGTCCAGTCGCAATGGGATCGGATCCAGGCTGTACGGAAAAGGGAGTATCTGAAAACATCTAAGCATCTGCAGAAGCTTTATCGAAAGAAAAATAACTGTATCAAAGATTATATTCATAAGATGACACGGTATATCACGAACTATTGTGTAAAGAATGATATTCATACGGTTGTAATTGGAGATATCAAGGGGATTCGTAAAGAGAAAAATCTGGGAAGGAAAACCAACCAGAAACTTCACAGTCTGCCATATGCCCGTATCTATATGCAGTTAGAGTATAAGCTTAAAATGAAAGGGATTCGCCTGATAAGACAGGAAGAAAGTTATTCCAGTCAATGCCCGCCACAGTCAGAAGAAGTATCGTGCATTTATGCAGAGAAAAGGAATCGAAAAAAGCGTGGTATCTACATTGTAGGTACCGTGATTTACAATGCAGATGCAGTAGGAGCTTATAATATTTTGAGAAAGTATCATGCCGTATCCGG
>NZ_QULW01000046.1:0-438 GCF_003481825.1 Clostridium sp. OM02-18AC
GATCGGCATTTTATCTTTCTTATATCTTGGTGATCCCGGATTCTCGATACCGCCACTTTCTTTTAACCGGTAAAAGGATTTCCATGACTTGTCCAAAAGCTTACAGATTTCCTGTGCAGTCTGTGACGGAAGTGATTTGAACCACAGATCATCTTTATGTTTTGATTTCTGATAATACCAGTCAGGATATTTCTCCAATCCCAGATTTTTGTAGTTGTTTCTCTCATAATTGCAAACATTCCAAAGCTTGTAAGCCGCATAACACATGTGTCCTACAATATTTGCATCATTTTTGTTTAATACAATGGTTGTTTCATGTGTTAACAGCATATTGTCCCTCCTTCTAGTAAGATTTGCTCTGATGCTCGATATATAGTCGGATATTTTCTTCCGATACCGAGCCGATTGTTTCTACATAATATGAGTGATTCCAAAGTT
>NZ_QULW01000046.1:448-775 GCF_003481825.1 Clostridium sp. OM02-18AC
TTCCGATACCGAGCCGATTGTTTCTACATAATATGAGTGATTCCAAAGTTGACCTTTCCAAAGTTTCTGGCGAATCGCCGGATATTTTTCAAAGAGTTTTCTTCCTGTAATTCCTTTTAAATACTTTACAATATCAGTCACTGACATTTTCGGCGGTGCAGACACAAAGCAATGGATATGATCACCTTCACCAACTTCAAACAGATGAACCGTAAACCCTTTATCGGATGCTATTTTCTGAACCAGTTCTTTTAGATAAGTCTCAATCTCTGCCGATAAAATCTTCCTGCGATATTTCACAGACCACACCACATGGTAGTTGATATT
>NZ_QULW01000047.1:0-423 GCF_003481825.1 Clostridium sp. OM02-18AC
TCTACGTATTTCGATGCGGCTTCCTTTAAGTATTCTGGCGAGTATTCCGTATTAATACTGAACTTTATCCCCGTGTATTGAAGCTCAAGATTGATTTCCTGAAACAGGGAAGTGATCTTCTCAAATAAGCGGTATCTGGATTTTTCAGTCGCTTTCTTCCATACCCAGGAATACTTGTTTGCGTTGGCTTCAAACTTAGAACCGTCAATATATAAATGTTGCAGGTCCGTATGTTCTTTCTCAAAAATTTTTTGGTTGATATCATAGAATAGTTTCTCAATAGAATCGCTGAGTATCTCATTGATAAAATATCCAAAAGTCCGATAGGATGGGACTTCATGATCCATCAGATACATGAACCTTAGATTCACTTTGCAACTATCTTCCAGCTCACGAAGAGAGACATATCCATTTGTCATAAAT
>NZ_QULW01000047.1:433-644 GCF_003481825.1 Clostridium sp. OM02-18AC
ATATCCATTTGTCATAAATCCGAACAGGATTGTTTTCAGCATACTGACCGGGTTATACCGAAGTCTTCCCATCTCATGTTTCGGGATTTCCTTCAGATATTTCTCCAAATCGATTTCTCCCATAAATCGATCAAATGTCAGCACCGGATCACAAATGTCCAGATAATCTTGAATTAGTATTGGCAAAACTGCCTGTTTGGGGTTAGAATAA
>NZ_QULW01000048.1:0-201 GCF_003481825.1 Clostridium sp. OM02-18AC
GAAATCTTTCTTACGTTACTTCTATATAGTTTTCAAAGAACAATTCTTCTTATTCCCTCAGTGTTACCCGAGGTATGGTGGAGATGAGGAGAATCGTTCTTTGAAAACTATATAGAAGTAACGTAAGAAACATTTCTCTAATGAAATCTTTCTTACGTTACTTCTATATAGTTTTCAAAGAACAATTCTTCTTATTCCCTC
>NZ_QULW01000048.1:365-570 GCF_003481825.1 Clostridium sp. OM02-18AC
GTGGAGATGAGGAGAATCGTTCTTTGAAAACTATATAGAAGTAACGTAAGAAACATTTCTCTAATGAAATCTTTCTTACGTTACTTCTATATAGTTTTCAAAGAACAATTCTTCTTATTCCCTCGGGTAACACTGAGGGAATAAGAAGAATCGTTCTTTGAAAACTATATAGAAGTAACGTAAGAAACATTTCTCTAATGAAATC
>NZ_QULW01000005.1 GCF_003481825.1 Clostridium sp. OM02-18AC
GATATTGTATACACAAGTTCTTGAATGTATTAATTTTTCTTTCATACACATAGTATACTGTCATACGGAAGGAAACGCAAGCAAAATCGAACAAACTTTCGATTTCGTTTGCGTTTCAGACGCTTTCATCTCGGCAATTGAATAACCGAGGATTCCCGCTTGTTATCCTAAGCCGGGAATGCAGTCTGGAACATCATGAGGAAATCTGGAACGTTTCGAAGTGGTCAGGACAGTTCAGAAGAAGCAGTCCGGAACGTTTTGAAGCGATCAGGATAGTTCAGAAGCAATCTGGAACACTTTGAAGTATTCAGGGAAGCAGCGGAGCGCCCGCCAGAATTCCGTACAGTGCGATCACAAAGCCAACTCCGATCGCAATGCAGAAAAATCCCAGTATGGCATCCATCATGCGGACCGAACCGGCAATGTAGTCGCTGTCAGCCATATCGCGGATGGCATTGGTAAAGGCAACGCCCGGCACCATCAGGATAATGCCGCCGATGATCATGGCATCGAAGTTCTGCCCAGGACCGAACCGGTAACAGAGAATGCACAAAAAGGTAATCCATGCGCTGCCGAGAATGCTTCGTACGATCCGGCTAAAATGCGGATTGCCCAGATACAGCGCATAGGCCTGATAAAGGCCTCCGATGAGAAGCGAACAAACAAAATCCCGTGGGGTTCCGCCAAACATGACACCAAAGCATGCACCGGAAATTCCAGCCACTGCAATCTGCAGGGCAGCAGGAAAGCCAGGCTGTTCCTCGATGCGCTTCAGCTCCTGGCGGACGGTTTCCAGACTGAGCTTTTCTTCTTCAATCCGGCGGGAAAGCTGATTGACTTCTGCAACCCGGCGCAGATTGGTATTGTTCACCGGAATCTGCTGGACTTTTGCAAACTGAGGTTCTGTTTCATCTCCGCAGCTTACAAAGATTCCATTGCTTAAGACAAATGTGTTGACGGAGTGGAGTCCGTAGGCACGGCAGATGTGCATGATCGTATCTTCCACGCGGAAGATTTCCGCTCCGTTTTCCAGCTGGATCTGTCCGGCCTTCATGGCAAGCAGCAGGATTTCCTGCGCGAGAGCGAGTTCAGCTCCGGATTTTGTGTTTTGTGTTGAATCCGTGGTGGAAATGTTGGCAAAAGCATGATCCGAACGATCAGCCTGTGAATCTGGAAGCATTCCGGGTATAGGGTGCCTGGTCATCATGAGAGAACTCCTGCTTCACCATCAGACGAAGTCTCTGGATACCAGAAACTCTGCCCTTCTTTTGTAAGGTTTGCGATGCGATTTCGGTAACTGGCGCTGCATTCCATCTCTTTTAACCGGTCAATCATGCGAAAGTCTTCCCAGAAGTGCATGGGAAATACCATCTTTGCGCCGACTGTACGCATAAAATCATCAAGTCCCAGGTAAAACAAATCTTCCTGCCGGCCATCTAATGGAACCATGGCGACATCCGGATGAAACCCGGCTGCTTTGATCTTTTCCAGTTCCCGGCGGTAGTTGGTGCTCATGTTATTGTTCCAGGCAAGCGGTTCTCCATTCCAGCGCCAGTTGTTTAAGTCACCGGCGTGGTAGATGGTGAAGTGTTCCTGATTTGTCAAAGCAATTTTTGGTCCCAGTCCAGAATCTGTGCTTGAATTGGTGCCGGGAGAAAAAATCCCGGTCTCCACAACAAAAGCAACCCCTTCATCGGTAGACTTAAATGCAGTAATGCGGATACCGCCTCCCTCTTTGAATTCCCGGATCTTTCCGGGATCCACAAACCAGGTCAGGCCATGCAGATGTTCTGGAACCTTGTTCTGCCAGATATCGTCAGAGAGGACATAGTGAATGTTTGGATGGGTGGCAGCCAGATCAAAAATCTTCGGATTAAAATGATCTTCGTGACGGTGGCTGACAAATACAAACAGGTCTTTCGCCGGATCCAGGGGCGGCAGGGTGCCTTTCCAGAAATCGAAAAGCAGCAGTGCCTGGTCTGTTTCCAGAAGATAGCCGCTGTGTTTTATGTATGTGATCTTCATGATAGATTGCTCACTTTCTTAGTAACTTTTCAAGGGAAATGAAGCTGTGAATCTACATTTATCATAACATAAGCAGAAAAAAAGTGGAAGCGCATTCACGCTTCCACCTCTCCGATTTTCATATAGAAACTAATAAGATATAACCCACAAAGACCGACGAGGGCATAGATGATCCGGGAAATCCAGGTCATGCTGCCAAACAAAAATGCAACCAGATTAAAGTTAAAAAATCCGATCAGTCCCCAGTTGACGGCGCCGATGATGGTAAGTGTCAGCGCGGTGCAATCCATAGCTTTGTTGTTCATGAGATTCCCTCCTTACAGGAATCATTCTGCGCAGAAAGAAAAAAATTATACATGGTGTTTCTATCAGAAAGCTTTCTATCAGAAAAATCCGGCAATGATTGCAGATTATTGCAGAACGCAGTAAAATGAAATCAGATTTATGATACGAACGAAAGGACAAAAGAAAACTATGAAATACGATTTTACTTCCATTATGGACCGTGCAGGAAGAGATTCCATCGCGGCAGATCAGATCCCGATTCCGGGAGCGCAGGTAAAAGCGGGCTTTGACCGCATTCCGATGTGGGTGGCAGATATGAATTTCCCAACGGTGCCAACCATACCGGCAGCTATGATGGAGCGTGTCCAGCATCCGGCTTACGGTTATTTCACTCCGACAAAAGAATATTATCGTTCCATTATCCAGTGGCAGGAGAAACGAAATGGGGTAACCGGGCTGGAGCCAAAGCATATCGGTTATGAAAACGGGGTTCTGGGCGGCGTAGTCAGTGCTCTGAACGTGATGTGCTCACGGGGCGATCATGTACTTCTGCATTCCCCTACCTACATCGGTTTCACCAGATGTATTGAGAATAACGGATATCATATTGTTCATTCGCCATTGGTAAAGGATGAAAACGGCATCTGGCGTATGGATTTCGAGGACATGGAACAGAAAATTGTGGAAAATCATATTCATGCAGCGGTATTCTGTTCTCCGCATAACCCGTGTGGCCGCGTCTGGGAACGCTGGGAACTTGAGAAAGCCATGGAAATCTACAAGAAACACGATGTTTATGTGGTTTCTGATGAAATCTGGTCGGACCTGATTCTGGAAGGACACAAACATATTCCAACTCAGTCGGTCAGTGAAGATGCCAGAAACCGTACCGTTGCCATGTATGCGCCGTCCAAGACATTTAACCTGGCGGGACTTGTGGGAAGCTATCATATTATTTACAATGACTGGCTGCGGGAGCGGATTTTGAAAGAGTCCTCTCTGTCGCATTATAATGAAATGAATGTCTTGTCCATGCATGCCCTGATCGGTGCATACAAGCAGGAAGGTTATGAGTGGGTGGATGAGCTGCGACAGGTTCTGACCGGGAACGCAGAATTCGCCTGCAATTTTATTCAGGAACATTTTGACGGAGTCGAAGTATCAAAACCGGAAGGTACTTACATGCTGTTTCTGGACTGCACAACGTGGTGCGAGAAGCATGGGAAAAGTATCGATGAACTTTTAAAAGCCGGGGTGGAAGTGGGGGTGATCTGGCAGGATGGTCGCCCGTTCCATGGACCGTGCCATATCCGGATGAATCTGGCATTGCCGCTGAGCAGAGTGAAAGAGGCGTTTGGGCGGCTGGAGCAGTATGTATTTTAACAATATTGCACAGTAAGTCAAAAGGGCGAAATTGTTATAAAAAAAGTGTTGACAAACGCGGCGACCTGTGCTAAATTAATATCAGTAACAATTACTAATATTAATAAAGGAACACAAGTTAGAATATCACACATTATATTAAGAAAAGGAGATCTGAGTTATGAAGAAATGGGTTTGTACTGTATGTGGTTATGTTTATGAGGGAGAGGCTGCACCGGAGTTTTGCCCGGTTTGTAAGGCACCGGCTTCCAAGTTCAAAGAGCAGGAAGGTGAGATGACCTGGGCTGCTGAGCATGTAGTAGGCGTTGCACAGGGTGTCAGCGAGGATATCTTAGCTGATCTTCGCGCAAACTTCGAGGGTGAGTGCTCTGAGGTTGGTATGTATCTGGCGATGGCAAGAGTTGCCCACAGAGAAGGCTATCCGGAGATTGGTCTCTACTGGGAGAAGGCAGCATTCGAGGAAGCTGAGCACGCTGCAAAGTTTGCGGAGCTGTTGGGCGAGGTCGTAACCGATTCCACAAAGAAGAACCTGGAGATGCGTGTTGCTGCAGAGCACGGTGCAACCGAGGGCAAGTTTGACCTGGCAAAGCGCGCAAAAGCTGCAAATCTTGATGCAATCCATGACACTGTTCATGAGATGGCAAAAGACGAGGCAAGACACGGAAGAGCATTTGAGGGTCTGTTAAAGAGATACTTTGGCTAATCCGGAATTCAAAACCATAAAAATTCGATTCTTATGATAGAAAAAGGCCGCAGGAGAGGTTTCCCCTGCGGCTTTCTTTCGTTATTGGTCATGCATTGCCCAAACAGTAATCTTCGTTCTGTCTGCCATAACAGCAATATGGTTGTGTTTTGTTGATTTATTTGCCGGTCTTTTGCTGTTCTCTCATAAAATCCAAAAATTTTTCCACACTTCCATTGAGATATTTCCCCTTTTTCCATACAATGCCGATTTCCTGTTGGATGATCGGTGTGATCGGAATTCCTTTGATCCCGGACATGTTTTTTACCAGGGAAGAATAAAGGACAGCTCCGCAGTTCCCGTTTCGTAAAAACCGTTCGATCGTATAGAGCTGACTTGCATGCATGATAATATTGGGTTTGATGCCTGCATTTTCAAAGCGGGAAGTCAGATTCGCATTTTGAACCGAATCGGTATTGTACATGATGATCGGTTCATTTTCCAGCATTTCAATCGACAATTCCTTTGTTTTTGCAAGAGGATGATCCCTGGAGACACAAAATACCAGATGTTCTGTCTGCAAAAGCAGGGAATTCATTTTGTCAATATCATAAAAATGAAGATTCACCAGAGCCAGATCCAGGTTTTCATCCTGTACCAGGGAGGCAGCCCGTATGGAGCCGTATTCAAATAGTTCTACCGGAACGTCCGGGTATTTTTTTTGAAAATCAATCAGGATATCAGGGAAAAAAATCGTGCTCAAAAGAGGGGGAATCCCGATACGGATCGGAGGAATCTGTTTGCCAAGGTCGTAAAACTGCTGCGTTGTCTGCTTTACGGAATCCAGAAGCTCGCTGGCTTTCTGGTAAAAAAGTTCGCCTTCTGTTGTCAGTGTCATATGGTTTTTGGAGCGGACAAAGAGACTGACAGAGAATTCTTTTTCTAGTTCCTTAATTGCATTGGAAATCGCGGGCTGTGTTACATAAAGCTTCTGGGCAGCCTGGGTAATGCTGTGACATTGACTTACAGCACAAAAATATTCTAACTGGACAATTTTCATGGGATGCCTTTTTTCACCTTTTTGAGAATGGGGGGTTATTGGGAAAAATACACCAAAAAACAGTGTTTATTGATTGAAATTATAGCATAAAACTAGGAGAATGTGACGAAAAAAGACGAGTAAAATAATCTTTTTTTATGGATACATCACTTTTAGTAAATGTACAAATGAAAGTGCACCAGATATAATCGAATCATGAACAACAGGGAATAACACGGCCGCCTTATTGCTCTTATGTTTCATGCATCTGTAACAGAAATTCTTGAACGAAGAATGCATTGAAGAGTATGGGAGGTAAGTATGAATCCAACAACAATCACATTACTGTTTCTTCTCTTTGCGGTAGTCATGTTCGTATTTGAGAAGATACCGCTTGGAGTGACATCCATGATCGTCTGCTGTGGACTGGTCGTGACTGGGGTTTTAGATGTTAAGACGGCATTTGCCGGATTCATCGACAGCAACGTCATTTTATTCGTTGCCATGTTTATTGTCGGAGGAGCATTTTTTGAGACCGGCATGGCGAATAAAATCGGTGGAATTGTAACAAAGTTTGCGAAGACAGAGAAGATGCTGATCATTGCCATCATGGTGATCGTCGGACTGATGAGTGGTGTCCTTTCCAACACAGGAACCGCTGCAGTGCTGATCCCGGTGGTGATCGGAATTGCAGCAAAATCCGGGTATTCCCGTTCCAGACTGCTGATGCCGCTGGTATTTGCAGCAGCGATGGGAGGAAACTTATCCCTGATCGGTGCGCCGGGCAACCTGATCGCCCAGAGTGCGCTGGAGGAGATGAACTTAAGCTTCGGATTTTTTGAGTATGCCATTGTCGGAATGCCAATCCTGATCTGCGGAATCCTCTTTTACGCAACGGTTGGTTACCGGTTCCTTCCTAATAAGAAGGTAAGCGGAGACGGCGGAACCTTCGATGACACCAAGAACTTTGACGATGTACCGAAGTGGAAGCAGACGTTATCTCTGGTGATCCTGGTGCTGACCCTGCTTGCCATGATCTTTGAAAAGAAGATCGGCATCAAGCTTTGCATCTCCGGATGTGTGGGTGCACTGGCGCTGATCCTGACCGGAGTCATCTCCGAGAAAGATGCATTAAAATCCATCGACTTAAAAACCATTTTCCTGTTTGGCGGAACCTTGTCCCTGGCATCTGCCTTATGCCAGACAGGAGCGGGTGCCATGATCGCGGAAACGGTCATGGGTGCTTTGGGAGAAAGCCCATCCCCTTATGTTCTTACCTTTGTGGTCTTCATCCTCTGCTGTATCATGACAAACTTCATGTCCAATACAGCGACCACAGCCCTTATGGTTCCGATCTGCCTCTCCATTGCCCAGGGAATGGGCGCGGATCCGAGAGCAGTTCTGATGGCTTGCGTTATCGGCGGTTCCTGCGCTTATGCAACCCCGACCGGCATGCCTGCAAACACCATGGTGGTGGGAGCCGGAGGATATACCTTTATGGATTATGTCAAATCCGGACTGCCGCTGATCGTCATTGCGACGATTGTCAGCATGGTGATTTTACCGATTGCATTTCCGTTTTTCCCGTAAACGGAATTGTCATAAACCGCAACTGTTGCACAAACTGCGATTGTCGCGCAAACTGCGATTGTCATGCATATGTGCCAGGCAATCGCAAGATTGCAGTTGCCAGAAATGATAAACCCAACATATTCACATGAATTCACGCTTTACAAAGAAAGGAGAATAAAACGATGAGCAGCAAAGAAAAACAGGTTGAGCAGCTTACCACGTATATGGCGAACTTCGTGTCCTATATCGGTAAAGTGCTGCCGGATGACATCATTGCCAAGTTAGACGAGCTGGCAGAGAAGGAGGACAGCCCACTGTCCAAAGTAATCTATGAAACAATGAAGAAGAACCAGGTATTGGCAAAGACCTTGAACCGTCCAAGCTGCCAGGACACCGGTGTGTTACAGTTCTGGGTAAAATGCGGCACCAACTTCCCGTTAATCGGTGAGCTGGAGGCGCTGTTAAAGGAAGCCGTTGTGAAAGCAACCTTCGAGGCACCGCTCCGTCACAACAGCGTTGAGACTTTCGATGAGTACAATACCGGTAAGAACGTAGGTAAGGGAACTCCGACGGTATTCTGGGATATCGTTCCAAACAGCGACCAGTGCGAGATCTACGCATACATGGCAGGCGGCGGCTGCACCCTTCCGGGTAAAGCAATGGTTCTGATGCCAGGCGCAGGTTACGAGGGTGTTACCCGTTTCGTTATGGATGTTATGACCTCCTATGGCTTAAACGCATGCCCGCCGCTTTTAGTTGGTGTTGGTGTTGCAACTTCCGTAGAGACCGCAGCTCTGCTTTCCAAGAAAGCGCTGATGCGTCCGCTTGGAAGCCACAACGAGAACGAGCGCGCAGCTTCCATGGAGAAACTTCTGGAAGACGGTATCAATGCGATAGGTCTTGGACCGCAGGGTATGGGCGGTAAGTACTCCGTTATGGGCGTACATATCGAGAACACTGCAAGACATCCATCCACCATTGGTGTGGCTGTCAACGTAGGATGCTGGTCCCACCGCCGCGGACACATCATCTTTGATAAGGATCTGAACTATACCATTACTACACATTCGGGGGTGACTTTATAATGCTGGAAATGAAAGATGGAAAGAAAATTTTGACGACTCCGATTTCTGAGGAGGATTTAAAAGACATTCATATTGGCGATATTATCTACTTAAACGGAAGTATGACAACCTGTCGTGACGTTGCACACCGCCGTCTGGTAGAAGGGGGCCGGGAGCTGCCGGTTGATGTACGTGATGCTGCAATTTTCCATGCAGGTCCGATCATCCGCCTGCTTGAGAATGATAAGTTTGAGATGGTTTCTGTAGGACCGACTACTTCCATGCGTATGGAAAAATTCGAGAAAGAATTTGTAGAGAAGACCGGTGTAAAAGTGATCATTGGCAAGGGCGGTATGGGTCCGAATACCGAGTATGCCTGCAAGAATTACAAGGCAATCCACTGTGTATTCCCGGCCGGCAATGCAGTTGTAGCTGCTACCGAGGTAGAGGAGATCATGGAAGCTGAGTGGAGAGATCTGGGTATGCCGGAGACCTTATGGCACTGCCGTGTCAAAGAGTTTGGTCCGCTGATCGTATCCATCGATACCGAGGGACGCAACCTGTTCGAGGAGAACAAGGTAGTCTTCAACGAGAGAAAAGAAAAAGCGATCGAAGAGATCTGCAAACATGTAAGCTTCATTAAATAAGATTCGTGTAAAACAGAAGAATGCAACAAATGTAATGTCCGATTACTGCCAGAAAGGCGCCGCGGGGAAGTTGTTCCCTGCAGCGCCTTTTTCGCTTGTCAATTGTATTGGTCAAGATTATAATAGGTAACGGTAAATGGAAGTTTACACAAAGAGAACGTTACAATTGGAAATGGGAGGAAATGAGGTACATGGATAATCTGATATTTAGTCTGAATGCGACCATACCAATCTTTTTGCTTATGGTCCTGGGCGTATTTTTCAGAAAAGTGGGACTTTTAAAAGAAAACATGATCAATGGGCTGAACCAGTTTGTGTTTAAGGCAACCTTGCCGGTGCTGCTGTTCGGAGATCTGGCAAAACAGGATTTTTCTAAGGCATGGGATGGAAAGTTTGTGGCATTTTGTTTTATGGCGACACTGCTTAGCATTTCCCTTGTAGCATTGATGTCCATGGCGCTGAAAGATAAGTCCCAGCGGGGCGAATTCATCCAGGGCGCTTATCGCAGCAGTGCGGCAATTTTAGGAATTGCGTTTATCACCAATATCTATGGCAATTCTGGTATGGCACCGCTCATGATCATCGGCAGTGTGCCGCTTTATAATATCATGGCGGTTCTGGTTCTTTCCTTTACAAAGCCGGGGCAGAACGGTATGAGTCCGGAACTGCTCAAAAAGACACTGAAAGGAATTGTGACCAATCCGATTATCCTGGGGATTCTGGCTGGTGCGTTATGGTCACTTCTCCGGCTTCCGATGCCGACTATTCTGTCAAAGACGGTTTCCAATCTTGGCAGTCTGACGACGCCTCTTGGTCTGATGACGATGGGCGCTGCTTTTAACTGGGGTGAGGCGAAAACCGGTATGGGACCAGCATTCGTGGCAAGCTTTATGAAGCTGTTTGGTCTGTGCACGCTGTTTCTTCCAGTGGCTGTACTTCTGGGCTTCCGTGAAGCAGAACTTATCGCAATCCTGGTTATGCTGGGTTCCAGCACGACGGTCAGCAGTTATGTGATGGCACGGAATATGGGACACAGTGGTGTTTTAAGTTCCAGCATTGTGGCAATTACTACGCTGGGAAGTGCATTTTCCCTGACGTTCTGGCTGTATGTGCTGAAGACGCTGGCACTGATCTAAGGCGTGGAAATCATAAATAACGAAAATTCAATTGATTAAAACATGGCTGCATGCTACATTATAAATAATGTTAATGCAGCCATATATATTTTTCAGATTATATGGGAAATGTGCATCGAATAACCTATGCGGATATCACAGAACAACTCATGAAATAGAGCGGAAAAGATTCAAGGAGTGAGTTTTTATGGCGACGATAAAAGAAGTAGCAAAGTTAGCCGGAGTTTCAGTTGGAACGGTTTCGAATGTTTTAAATGGAAAAACATCAAACGATGAATTAATTGAGCGGGTAGAAAATGCAATCAATCAATTATCTTATCGGCCAGATGCCAATGCACGAAGCCTGAAAAATACAAAAAGTAAGTTGATTGGCGTTATTATGCCAGAAGTATGTCAGTCAGATCATGCACACTTTCTTTCCAGCCTGGAGAACTTTCTTAGAGAAAAAGGATATGGACTGATACTTAAAATCAGTAATAATAACTGGCTTTTAGAAAAGAAAAGTCTGATGCAGTGTGTGGAACAATGTGTAGATGGAATAATCTGGTATTCACCCGCCAAAGAGCAGCTTACCATTCCGGAAGAGAAAAAAGAAATTCCATATGTGATTATTACGAAATATCCATTATCTGGGTATACAGGAGATCTGATCCAGATTGATTATCGTCCTGCTGTTGAGCAGGCTTATAAAAAAATGCTGCAGCTTGGAATACAGAATATAGGATTTATATTTGATTCTATGAAATTTTTTTTATATGCAACAGAATACGTACATTCCTATCAGCTTACAAACTATACAAAAATTGTAGACAGCAGGGAACGGGCGTTTCAGGCTGCATATGAACTTTTACATCAAAATCCGGAAGTAAGGGGAATTATCGCAAGCAATAGCGAAATTGAAGCTGGAATTGAACGCGCACTTGAATTATTAGACCGAAAAGATGTTGTTATTTTCTGCTGTAAGGAGAGTCAATGGGCAGAGCAAAACACTTGCAGCATCGGTTGTGCGAATGTCTCTCAAAATGTAGTTGCGCAAGGGGCTGTGGACCGTTTGATGGATGCATTGGAACAGTCGTATACACATGAGTATCTGACACAAAATATTACGGGGACTTTCGAATATAAAGAGGCACTGCCTCAGTTAGAGAAGAAAGAGAATGTTCATTTGAAATTTGCTTTATATGATTCCCCGGCAGCAAGAGGTTTACAGATGTATTCTGATCTGTATATGAAAAATACGGGGATCCGGATTTTTATAGATCTGCTGGAATATAAAGAATTGGAAACTCTGATATTGAGAAGTGCGAGAGAAAAGGAAAGTGAATATGATGGTTTTATGATTGATATATCCTGGGTGGAAGAAGCTGCTAAGAGCGGTGGAATTGCCTGCTTAACTGATCAATTCCGAAATAACCGGGAGTATCTGGACGGATTTATTGATGGAATGGTACGAGAATATGGAATGTATGAAAATGAACTGTATGCATTGCCGTTTATGTCAGGTACCCAGATATTACTTTATCAAAAAGACCTGTTTGAAGATGCTGCGCTGAAACGTCAGTTTTTCAGAAATTATGGTCAGGAGTTATGTCTGCCGGAAAGTTGGGCACAATATAATCTTGTTTCTGAGTTTTTTACAAGAAGTTTTAATTCAAAGTCTCCGGTACATTATGGAAACATTTCTGTCAGGGGAGAGAATATTTATAATACGATTGGATTTTTGAACCGTCTTTGGTCGTATGGTGCAGATATTTTCGATTTAGATGGAAACCTGACGATTCATAGTCCCAATGCAGTGACTGCTTTGAGAAATTATATAAAAAGCTTTCAATATTCAAATCCGGACAGAAACATAAATTCCTGGGATGCCGCAGTGGAAGAATATTGCAAAGGGGATACAGCAATGGCTGTATTTTATGATTCCCACGCGATGCGGATCAATGATTATACGAAATCCAAAGTGGCAGGAAATATTGGCAGTATTATGATTCCAGGAGGAGTATCGGTGCTTGGCGGTTGGAGTTTGGGTCTGAATCAGCATGGACACCAAAAGGAAGAAGCTTTTCAATATTTGAAATGGGTATGCAGTGAATATAACAGCATTCCGTTATCTTTACTCGGAGGATCAACCGTTAGAAAAAGCTTTTATCAGAGGTCGGATATGGAAGAAATTTATCCGTGGAAAAAGCAGATTCCGGAAAGTTATGAAAAAAGCAGAAAACGGCGTTTTTCCCCAATGTTGAAGGATTATCAGCAAAACGAACTTTATACGCGCATCATTCCGCATGAGATTAATCGGATTTTATATGGCGAAATATCGGAAGAAGAAGCATTGATCAATATGGAGAAACATATAAAAAGTAAAATCATGACTCCTGCGAATGGATCATGGTAATTGTTTCGTTGGGACGACAAGATGAGAAGATACAGAAGAAGTATTTAGCGATAATGCTGAATATTTCTTCTTTTTTTTATGAAAACATTCTATTGTAATTTTGATGGTGATAGTATATCATAAAACCATGAAACGATTCATGAAACGTCAAAAGAAGGGAGAAACGGTATGATTGATTTTAATGATAAGCGGCAGGTGGCGAAAGCAATTCAGTACACGAATGTAAATCCAAACCTTACCAGAGATGGAATGCTGAAACATCTGGAAACATGCATGAAATATGATTTTCAGGCAGCAATGGTTGCACCGTGCTATATCGAACTGGCAAAAGATGTTTTAAAAGGAACCGGAATTCAGGTTGCATCGACGCTGAATTTTCCAATTGCGAATGATACATTACCTATGAAGATTGCAGCATTGAAAGAAATGATCAAAACCGGTGTCGACCAGTTTGATTTTCCGCCGAACCCGGGTCTGCTGTTAGGTGGGGAAGAAAAAGCATATTTTGAGGAAATGCGCCAGATTGTTGAAGTAGCGCATGCGAGTGGTGTCATTGTAAAAGCAATGTTGGAATTTGGTTATATTACGACCCCGGAATTAAAGAAAAAAGCAGCACAGCTTGCGTGTGAAGCAGGAATTGACTGGGTAAAACAGTCGAGCGGCTGGGGCGTCGGCGGATGCCCGGCTACTGCTGAGGACGTGAAAATCCTGAAAGAAAACATTACACTTCCATGCCGTGTCAAAGTATCCGGTAAGGTAAATACCCTGGAAAAGATGAAAATAATGTTTGAAGCAGGTGCGGAACTTGTGGGTACCAGTTCCGGTCCGGCTATTGTAGACGGGCTTGTAGGAGATATTAATGCATATTAAAACTTTACATTTCGGATGACGGAGGTGGAACGGAAGTGAAGATATGTATCATTGGAAGTTATGCAAAGGCCTTAGTCATGACATCAGACAGAATCCCGCTGCTAGGTGAGACTTTAATTGGCTATGATTACCGGGAAACTTATGGCGGCAAAGGTTCCGATATGGCAGTTCAGGCTGCACGCCTTGGTGCAGAGGTTGGTTATATTGGTGTGGTAGGGAATGATCCGTTTGGACATGAGTTTGTAAACCTTATGAAACAGGAGGGGGTACATACAGAGGGCATTCTGATCACAGACGAAAAACCGACAGGGGTCGGTTTTATTGTGAAAGATGTAAAAGCGAATAATGTGATTGTAGTTGCAATGGGAGCAAACGAACTGATTTCTGAAGAGATCATTGAAGCCCATATCGATCAGATTCAGAATGCAGATGTTGTTCTGACCCAGTTGGAAATTCCGATCGACATTGCATTGTATGCACTGAAGCGGGCGAAAGAGCTGGGGAAGACGACTATTTTAAACCCGGCACCGGCAGTAAATCTGATGGGACGTGATTTGAGTTTTGTTGACATCATTACCCCGAATGAAACAGAGGCGAGAATTACAATTGGAGAATTGCCGGATGCACCATTGACCCACAGGCAGGTTGCAACGAAACTGCTGCAGACTGGATGTAAGAAGGTGATCATGACTTTGGGCGGAGATGGAGTGGATATTCATACATTGGAAGAAAGCGCCCACGTTGACTCTTATAAAATTGATGTTGTGGATTCGAATGGTGCTGGAGACAGCTTTAATGCCGGTTTAACCGTTGCACTGGCAGACGGAGCTTCCATGAAGGATGCGGTAGCGTATGCAAATGCCGTGGCTGGTCTTTGCTGTACAAAATGGGAAACAGTACCGTCCTATCACACTGCAAAAGAAGTGGATGAATTTATAAAGATACATTCTGTCTGACAATTTGGAGAGGAGATGCTATAATGAGACCAGGACGTATTCTACACCCGGAATTAGCGAAAGCACTTGCTACATGTGGACATACAGATATTATTCTTGTAACAGATGCAGGTTTTCCGATACCCAAAGATGCAAATCGCATTGACCTGGGATATTATGCAGGAGCAGTCGATGTGCTTGATATTTTAAGGATGCTCCGTAAGGAAATTTTTGTGGAGGAAGTAGCATTTGCACCGGAGGTAAAGACACATCATCCTGCATTGTATCAGGATATCCAGGAAATCTATACGGGATCCGGTGCGGTTTTTAAAGGAATTCCGCATGAGCAGCTTGTGGAAAAAATTGCACCAAAGGCAAAAGTTGTGATTCGTTCCGGATCATTAAATGCCTGGGCGAATTTCGCCCTGACCTGCAGTACAGATCCGTTTGCCTGGTTTACGGAAGAAGATGTTACCATTCTTCCTGCATATGTAGAGCGTAGAAAACGTATATCAGAAAATGAGGTTCCGGCTTTATAAAGGAAAAGGGGGACAGAACATGGAGGAAATCAAACGGGAACTGGAACTGGCGACACTGCCGGAAATGCCAAAGCGTCTTGATTACCGGATTGGTGTTATTGGAGCCGGTTTTATTGTGAGAAATTGTCATTTGGAAGCTTATCGAAAAGCCGGCTTTAATCCGGTTGCCATTACTTCGCTGGATCAGGAACAGAGTAAGGAAGTAGCTGCATTACATAAGATTCAGACAGTATATCCGACGTGGAAAGAACTGGTGGATGATAAATCCATAGAAATTATTGATATTGCAGTTCCGCCGCATGTACAGCCGGATATCGTTGAATATATCTGCAGACATGCAGCAGATCATGTAAAAGGTATTTTGTGCCAGAAACCGATTGCGATGTCCCTGGAAGAAGCAAGACGGATTGTTTCGCTGGGAGACGAAGCTGGAATTCCGATCGCTGTGAATTCCAATATGCGTTATGATCAGTCTATGCGCGCATTGAAACGAATTTTGGATAAGGGATTGATTGGAAAACCGGTTATTGCTTCTATCGATATGCGTGCCATTCCGGATTGGCAGACGTTTTTACAGAAATATCATAAACTGGAGATTTATGCGATGGCCGTTCATCATCTGGATATTTTCCGTTATCTCTTTGGTGATCCTGAAAAAATAACAGCATTATGCCGAACCGATCCGAGAACCAAATTTGAACACACGGATGGAATTGTACAGTATACTTATCAGTATAAGGACGGGCTAATGGCAACCAGTCTGGATGATGTCTGGGCATGGCCGGAAGAGCCGTGTGAGAAACACAATTACATTAACTGGCGGGTAGAGGGCACAGAAGGGTTTGCAGAGGGAGAATTTGGCTGGCATAAGCGGGCTCCGGAATTCTGCGGCAGTACCTTGAAGCTTGCATGTAAATCTTATCCGAACCAGTGGATTGAACCAAAGTGGACGACACAGTGGTTCCCGGATGCTTTTGTTGGAACGATGGCAAATCTGCTGTGTGCAGTAGAAAAGGGAACAGATCCGGAAATCAGTGCACGTGATAACGTGAAGACACTTGCATGCGTAGAGGCATGTTATCAGTCCATTGCACAGGAGAAAACCATTTATCTGGACCAGATTCTGAATGCGTAATTGTAATATAGCAGATGGAATGTATGATGCTGTTGAAACGGACAGGGAAAGGAGTTTTTTATGATCTCAGTTGGTATTTTTACAGGATATTATCCATATACGTTGGCAGAAACGATTGAACGTGCGAAAAAGGATGGAATGAGTTGCGTGCAGTTAGACCTGGAATTCAAAGATATTGACCTTTCCAGAGGCAATATCACAAAAGAAAAAGCCAATCAGGTTCGAGACGCATTCCGTGATGCCAATCTTCCGATCGTAGCGATTTCTGCTTATACAAACCTTGTGCACCCGGATCCGGAAAAACGCCAGGAGAATATTGATTATGTAAAAGAAATTCTGGCACACGCCAGAGATTTTGGTACACCTTACGTAGTTAGTGAGACCGGCACATACAATGAAGAAAGTGACTGGTCGGCAGATCCTAAGAACTATACAGAAGAAGCTTATCAGGAATTTAAAAAAGTAGCAATTGACCTGGCGAAGTTTGCATATGATCATGATGCAGTATTCCTTGTTGAAAACTATGTAAATAACATTGTGGGCTCCGTAGATCAGGTAGCACGTCTGCTGCAGGAAGTGAATCATCCGGGATTAGGACTTTTATGTGATCCGACCAATTATTTTGATGGTTCAAATATTGATGATGTAGATCCGACAATTGAAAAGATTTTCCATGTTCTGGATGATAAAATCAAAATTGCACATGCAAAGGACTGTAAGCGGGCGGTAAACCTGGAAGAAAAGTTTGGTGGTGGTTCAGCAGAACACAACAGTTTCCGTGGCGCTGGTGCTGTAGAGCTGCCGGGAGCGGGTCTTGGAGTTTTAAACTATCCGCTGTATGTTCAGCGGCTGGCAAAGAATCATCCAAATATTCCGATTATTATCGAGCATATTGATGAGAGTGACATCCCGAGGGCAAAAAAGTTTGTTGATGATACGTTAAAAAAGATGGGAGTATAAGTACCTGAATAAACAAAGACCGGCATACGCGTTGCGTATGCCGGTCGTCTTTGTTTATATTATAAGGCAGGATTACTTCGATTTTACTTCCTTCCATGCCTCATTGTAGATCTCGTCCACATCGTCGCCAAGGTACTTCAGAACCTCTGCATTCTTGATGGAGTCGATGTCCGGGAAGATTGCCTTGTTGTTCTGCATATCTTCGTCTAACAGCTCGAATGCGCCCTTGTTGGGGGTGGAGTAGGTGATGTACTCAAAGTTCTTCTTTGCGATGTCCGGTCTGCACAGGAAGTTGATCCACTTCTCTGCGTTTTCCTTGTTCTTTGCATTTTTCGGGATGACCCAGCAGTCGATGAAGAGGTCGGTGCCTTCTTCCGGGATCACGTACTGGAGATTGTCGGTGCCGTCCTCGCCCTGGATGTAAAGCATCTCACCGGAGTAGATGATGCCGACTGCAGCCTCGCCGCCGATCATCTTATCTCTTACCTGGTCTACAACGTAAGCCTGTACCAGCGGCTTCTGGTCGATCAGGTCCTGCTTTGCCTTGTTGATCTCATCCGGATTGGTGCTGTTTAAGGAGTAGCCGTTTTTCTTTAAGCCGGTCATGAAGGCACTGCGGATGCTGTCCTGCATGAGGATTTCACCGCTTAAGCGCTCATCCCACAGGTCGGACCATTTGGTCGGCGGCTCTACGCCAAGCTCCTGCAGGCGCTCTTTGTTGTAGAGGATGCCGATGGTGCCCCAGGTATACGGAACTGCGTATTTGTTTTCCGGGTCGAAGGATTTGGAAAGCTCCATGTAAAGCGGATCGATCTGGTCGATGTTCGGCACGTTGTCGAAGTTGATCTCGGCTAAGAGGTCATGCTCGCGCATCTTCTGGATCATGAAATCGGATGGGCATACCGCATCGTAAGCAATGCCGCCGGCTTCGATGACCGGATACATCTCCTCGTTGGTCTCGAATAAATCGTAGACAACCTTAATGCCGGTTTCTTCCTCGAATTCATCAATGACACTCTCGTCAATGTACTCGCCCCAGTTGTAAACGTAGAGCTCACCGGCATCGCCGGAGCCAGAGCCCTCAGCCGGAGCAGTGCCGGAAGCGGAAGCTCCGCAGCCGGTTACAGTAAGTGCCGCTGCGGATAAAGCCGCAGCAGATGCGATCCATCTTTTTTTCATTTTCTCAATCTCCTCTGTCTTTTATTTTTAGTTGGATTTTATTTCTTTCCACAGTTCGTTGTAGATATTGTCGGTTTCATCGCCGAGATACTCGTAAACCTCAGAATTGTTCAGGGAATCGATATCCGGGAAGACTGCCTTGTTGTTCTGCAGGTCTTCGTCTAACAGCTCGAACGCGCCCTTGTTCGGGGTCGGGTAGGTGATGTACTCAAAGTTTGCTTTTGCAATCTCCGGACGGCATAAGAAATCGATCCATTTCTCTGCGTTTTCTTTGTTCTTCGCGTTTTTCGGAATGACCCAGGAATCCAGCCACAGGTTGGTTCCCTCTTCCGGAATGACATATTCCAGTTCGTAATCCAGTCCCAGGTTTGCAACCTCGTCCTGGATGTAGAGCATCTCGCCGGAGTAGATGACACCGACTGCAGCCTCACCGCCGATCATCTTGTCTCTTACCTGGTCGATGACGTAAGCCTGAACGAGCGGTTTCTGGTCTACCAGATCCTGCTTCGCCTGCTGGAGCTCGTCCTCATTTGCACTGTTCATGGAGCAGCCATCTTTCTTTAAGGCAACCATGAAGGCGTCGCGGACACTGTCCTGCATGAGGATCTCGCCGCTTAAGCGCTCATCCCACAGATCTGCCCATTTGGTCGGAGCCGGTACGCCGATCTCGTCTAACAGCTTGGTATTGTAAAGGATGCCTACGGTTCCCCAGCAGTAAGGAACGGAGTATTTGTTCTCCGGGTCAAAGGACTTGGACATTTCCATGTAAGCTGGGTCAATCTGGTCGATATTCGGCACATTGTCGAAGTTGATCTCAGCAAGCAGGTCGTTCTCACGCATCTTCTGGATCATGTAATCGGACGGGCAGACAACATCGTAGTTGACGCCGCCGGCCTCGATGACCGGGTACATCTCCTCGTTGGTCTCGAACATATCGTAAATAACCTTGATGCCGGTCTCATCCTCGAACTGGGAAATGACATCCTCGTCAATGTACTCGCCCCAGTTGTAAACATAAAGCTCGCCTGCGTCAGAACTGCCGGAATTGGCAGCAGAAGTGGAACCTCCTGCAGATCCGGATGCACCGCAGCCGGAAAGAAGAGTGGAAGCGGCAGTCAGACCTGCTATGGAAATTGCAAATACTCTTTTTTTCATAGTCATCTCCTCTTAGTGGTGTGGTTGTGTGCTGTCTGTTTGACATTTCGCAGAGCAGCAAATGGTGTTTGGTGAATCAAAAAAGGTCAGATATCCTGCCTGTTTTGTTTGGTAAATCAAAACGTGTCAGGCTTCCTGCTTTTTCTTCGGTGCAAAATTGCTGATGAGCAGCAGTGCCAGTACCACCGCAAAGATCACGGTGGAGAGCGCGTACATAGACGGCTTGATGCCGCGGCGAACTTCGCTGTAGATCAGGGTGGACAGGGTGTTGATGCCTGCGCCTCTGGTAAAGTGGGTGATGATAAAATCATCCAGAGACATGGTGAAGGCCAGCAAAAAGCCGGACAGCACACCCGGTAAGATATCCGGGAACACGACTTTGAAGAAAGCGCGGATCGGGCTTGCGCCGAGGTCCAGGGCCGCTTCATAGGTGTAGCGGTTGGTCTGCTTGAGCTTTGGCATGACGCTTAGGATCACGTACGGGATATTAAAGGTGATGTGCGCGATCAGCACGGTCTTAAAGCCAAGGGAAATACCGAAAGCAAGGAAAGCCAGCATCAGGGAGATACCGGTTACGATATCGGCATTCAGCATCGGAATGTTGGTGATCCCCATGACGATGGTCTGGGGAATCTGTTTCATGCCGTTGATCGCGATGGATGCCGCGGTGCCGATGATGGTGGCGATCAGCGCGGACAAGAATGCGATCAGCAAAGTATTCTGCAGGGCCGCCATGATGTTGCGGCTTGCAAACATCTGGGTGTACCACTGCAGGGTGAACCCGCCCCACTGGGTACGGGATTTGGAACTGTTAAAGGATAATACCACCATGGTGGCAATCGGCGCGTACAAAAACACCATGATGATCACCAGGTAGAAGTCCTGCAGGATACGCCGGAAATTCTGTCGGATCTTACTCATTAGAATGTACTCCCTTCGCCGTTTTTATCGTATTTTGCGATCAGCGCCATGCTGATCAGAATGAAGACCATAAGGACCAGGGAGAGGCCGGAGCCTAAGTTCCAGTTGCTGCCCTTGGTGAATTCCTGCTCGATGACATTACCGATCAGGAGGATCTTGCTGCCGCCCAGTAAGTTGGAAATTACGAAAGTGGTCAGGGACGGTACGAACACCATGGTAATACCGCTGATGATGCCCGGTACGCTAAGCGGAAGCCATACCCACAGAAGTGTCTGGGTAAAGCTTGCGCCAAGGTCTCTTGCCGCGTTGATAGTGTTATCATCGATCTTGCAAAGCACGTTGTAGATCGGAAGGACCATAAACGGCAGGAAGTTATAAACCATACCAAGCACGATCGCGCCCGGAGTATTGATCAGGTTCTGGTTTGGCAGGTGCAGGGCACTTAAGATGCCGTTGATCACACCGCTCTTTTCCAGAAGAGTCTGCCATGCCAGGGTGCGCAGCAGAAAGTTCATCCACATCGGAAGAATGAAGATGAAGACGATAAAGCTTCCCTGGCCGATGCCGCGGTTACGCAGGATCATGGCAAGCGGGTAAGCAAGTACGAGGCAGATCACCGTGCTTACCAGGGAAAGTCCCAGGGAGAGCCACAGGGCCTTCACATGCTCCGGTGTGGAGATGGAAAGCACATTGGCAAGGGTGAATGCTCCGGATTTATCGGTCAGTCCGTAATACACGATAAGGATCAGCGGAATGACGATGAAACCAACCATCCAGACCAGATACGGTCCGGCTAACCATTTCTTATTCATTAACTCCTACGGCCTCCTCATCCTCTGATGCAGGTTTGTTCATGATCTGGATGTCAAATGGGTCCACCTTGATGCCGACCTGTTTGCCGACCGGGCACATATCGGTGCTGTGTACCAGCCACTCGAAGCCGTCCGGGGTGGTGACTTCCATTTCATAATGAACACCCTTGAAGATCAAGTGGGTGCAGGTGCCGACCAGCGTGCCCTCGGACGGGTCTACCAGGTCAATATCCTCCGGGCGGATGACAACATCGACCGGAGTGTTGTTGCCGAAGCCTTTATCCACGCAGGCAAATTTGGCACCGAAGATCTCAACCAGCTCGTCGCGAATCATAATGCCCGGGACAATGTTGCTTTCGCCGATGAAGTCTGCCACGAATGCGTTCTCCGGCTCATTGTAGATCTGCTCCGGGGTTCCCATCTGCTGGATGTAGCCCTGGTTCATGACAACGATGGTGTCGGACATGGTCAGCGCTTCTTCCTGGTCGTGGGTAACGTAGATGAAGGTGATGCCGAGCTCATTCTTTAAGCGGATCAGCTCATACTGCATGTCCTGGCGCAGCTTTAAGTCCAGGGCACCTAACGGCTCGTCTAAAAGCAGAAGACGCGGCTCGTTTACGATGGCGCGGGCAATGGCGATACGCTGCTGCTGGCCGCCGCTTAAGGAGTCTACGGTACGCTTCTCATAGCCGTCTAAGTTTACCAGCTTTAACGCGTACTTGATCTTGTCATCGATGTAGGCTTTGGATTTGCCCTTGATCTTTAAGCCGAATGCGATATTTTCCGCGATGTTCATGTGGGTGAACAGGGCGTATTTCTGGAATACGGTATTTAACTGGCGCTTATTCGGCGGAAGTTTGCTGATATCGGTTCCGTCGAAAATGACCTTTCCGGTGTCGGCCGTCTCAAATCCGCCGATGATGCGCAGGGTTGTGGTTTTGCCGCAGCCGCTGGGACCCAGTAATGTTACGAAAGAATTTTCCTTAACGGAAAGATTGAGGTCGTCTAAGACCATGGTGTTGTCAAAGCTTTTTGAAATGTTGACTAAGTCAATCAGGGGCTGAGCCATCGCATTATTCCTCCTAAAGTATGGTTACATTTGTTTTCATTTACATGTGATATTCAATCTCTGGGCTGACTGCATATGCAGCTGCCCTCTCAAAAGCGGGCTACCGGCCTTTGCGATGTTCGCTCCGGTCAGCTTTAGAAGCTTGGCGGCGTGCTGACCCAGATCAGCGATGCGCCGTGACGGCTCGTAAGGTAATGCTTTTTGTCCGGGGTAAAGTAAAAGGACTCGCCCTTCTTCGCCCGGTAGGTCTTGCTTCCGATGTGGATGTTGATGCTTCCCTGCAGTACATATCCGAATTCCTCGCCCTCATGTGGGTTGTCCGGGTAGGTGGAGCCGCCGGCCTCTAAGGTAATGAGGATCGGTTCCATCATGTTTTTCTGTGCGTTCGGGATGATCCAGCGGATCTCATTTTTTAATTCCGCATCGTATTTTTCAAAATAATCTGCTTTTCCGAATACGACCTGCTCCTCCGGAGTCTCATTAAAAAACTCACCAAGCGTCGTGCCGAGGCACTGTAAGATGTCGGTGAGTGTCGCAATGGAAGGAGAGGTTAAATTTCGTTCCAGCTGGGAGATGAAACCCTTGGAAAGCTCTGCCCGGTCTGCCAGTTCTTCCTGGGTCAGACCCTTTAGCGTCCGTATCTCCTTTAATTTTGATCCGATATCCATAACAGTCCTCCATGATAATACTATCCGAAAAGTTTAGAAATATTAAATGAATGTAAAATGCACTTTAAAGTTTAGCTTTAGTAAACACAAAGCAAGATTCATTATACTGGAAAATATCTGTATGTCAATAGATTCAGAATAGATTTTTTTGAGAATGTGTGGTATGCTGTTTACGATTGGAACGTTTGCGCATTTTATGCGCAGACCGGGTTAAAAAACGCAGAAACTTGAAGGCGTGACAGGAGGAAGAGCAATGGCTTTTGAAGGAAAGTATATGGCATATGTCGGTTCCTATTCGTACAACGGCAAAGCCAAGGGAATCACGGTTTACGATGTAGACGTGGAAAAAGGAACATTTACAGAGCGCTGCGAGGTGGAAGTGGACAATTCCTCCTATGTAACAGCATCCAATGATAATAAAACCCTGTATTCTGTTGCGGATGAGGGTGTTGTGGCATTCCGTATTCTGGAAAACGGAAGTCTTTCCCGCTTAAACAGCGCAAAGACCAAAGGCATGAGAGCCTGCCACCTGTCCATGGATAAGGAAGACCGGTATGTATTCGTGTCTGGTTTCCATGATGGCAAGGCAACGGTACTGCGCCTGCGCAAGGATGGCGGGGTCGGTGAGATCGTGGACGGTGTGTTCCATAAGGGACTGGGCAGCGTAGCAGAGCGTAATTTTCGCCCGCATGTAACCTGCTGCAGACGTACTCCGGATAACAAATTTGTCATGATCGTAGATTCCGGTCTGGACCAGGTAAAGATCTACCGCTTCAGCGAGAAGGACGAGCATCTGGTTCAGGTAGACACCATCCCGTGTGAGATGGAATCTGCACCGAGAAACCTGCGCTTCAGCTCTGATGGCAAATTCTTCTATTTAATGTATGAGCAGAAGAATGTCATTGACGTATTTACCTACGAGACCGGAGACCGTGTCCCGAATGTGGAGAAGATCCAGACGATTTCTACCATGGGAGAAAAGCACAGCTCTTTGGCAGCAGCCTGCTCGTTACGCTTCTCTCCGGATGAGAAGCATATGTTCTGCAGCAATGCAGGCGACGAGAGTGTGGCCATGTACAGCAGAGACGAGAAGACCGGTCTTCTGACCCTGATGTGCTGTCTGCCGATCAGCGGAGAATATCCAAAGGATATCGCAGTCTTCCCGGATGATAAGCACATTGCGGCAATCAACCATGAGAGCAATACCATCACATTTTTCAAGATCGATTACGAGAAAAAACTGCTGATCATGAGCTCCAATGCGATCAAGTGCAACGAGCCGAACAGCTGCATCATTGTGAAAGTGGACGACTGATTAAGACGAAAAATCTGGCAGCACTGTGCAAGGCCGTCAGGCGTTTGTACCTTTGTGTGAAAGAAAAATGGGAAAACAGCGGAGGAAACTATGGCAGGATCAACCTATGGAACCATCTTCCGTATCATGACATGGGGAGAATCCCACGGCAAAGGCGTCGGTGTTACCATCGACGGCTGCCCGGCGGGACTTCCGCTTTGTGAGGAAGATGTACAGACTTATTTAAATAGAAGAAAGCCGGGACAGAGCAAATTTGCCACCGCAAGAAACGAAGGAGACCAGGTTGAGATCCTTTCCGGCGTATTTGAGGGAAAGACAACCGGAACCCCGATCGCCATGATGGTGCGCAACACCGACCAACGCTCCAAGGATTACAGCGCGATCATGGATGTGTACCGTCCGGGGCATGCAGATTACTGCTTTGAACAGAAGTATGGCTTCCGTGATTACCGGGGCGGCGGACGTTCTTCCGCAAGAGAGACCATTGCCCGGGTAGCAGCCGGGGCGGTAGCATGTAAGCTGCTGGCTCATTATGGCATTACGGTCACCGCTTATGTGAAAAGCATCGGCGAGTTTGAGATCGATCCGAAGCGCTTTGATCTTTCTGAGCGCGATAACAACAGCCTGAACATGCCGGATAAGGTGGCAGCAGAGGAAACTGCAGAATTTTTAGAGCGCATGATCGCTGCACAGGATTCCGTGGGCGGCGTGGTAGAATGTCTGGTAGATGGCATGCCGGTTGGTGTTGGCGAGCCGGTATTCGATAAGCTGGATGCAAGCCTGGCGAGAGCAATCATGTCCATCGGCGCCGTAAAAGGATTCGAGATCGGGGATGGCTTTGCAGCAGCAAAAGCGCTTGGATCCCAGAATAACGATGAGTTTTATGTCGATGCGTATGGTAAGGTTGTGAAAAAGACCAACCATGCAGGCGGTATTTTAGGCGGCATGAGCGATGGAAGCCAGATCGTGCTGCGTGCGGCTTTCAAACCGACTCCGTCAATCGCGCAGCCACAGAAAACAGCGAACAACCATGGCGAGAATGTAGAGATCGCCATCAAGGGACGTCATGATCCGGTGGTGGTGCCGAGAGCGGTTGTGGTAGTAGAGGCTATGACGGCGCTGACAATCCTTGATCTGTTATTAATGGGAAAGAATGCAAAATTAGATTAATTTTTTAGTGAGGTTGATAATATTATGAAAAAGATTGCAATGGGAAATGATCACTCCGCAGTAGAAATGAAAGAAGCCATCAAGGCATACGTAGAGCAGAAGGGTTACGAGGTCATCGACTTCGGAACCAACTCCAGCGAAAGCTGCGATTACCCGGTATACGGCGAGAAGGTTGGACGTGCGGTAGCATCCGGTGAGGCGGATTACGGCATCGCAATCTGCGGAACCGGTATCGGTATCGGTCTGGCAGCAGGCAAGGTAAAAGGCGTTCTGGTCTGCACCTGCAGCGAGCCGTACAGCGCGAGAATGTCCCGCAGACACAACAACACCAACGTCCTGACCTTCGGTGCCCGCGTAGTTGGTGTCGAGATGGCGAAGATGATCGTAGATGAGTGGCTGGACAACGAATATGAGGGTGGACGCCACCAGAGAAGAGTTGATATGATCTTCGATATTGAGAATAAATAACAATTTGATTCACTTTAATAGGGTCGTGTGAGTTGCCTTTCGGCAACTCACACGACCCATTGTTTTTTCTAATTATAATAAAATGATCTTATGTTCTTTGCAGATCTTTCTCATATCGTCCGGCCACAGGCTTGCCTGAACTTCGCCGACATGGGCGCGGTCTAAGAGCAGCATGCACAGACGGGACTGTCCGATACCACCGCCGATGGTGTACGGAAGCTCGCCGTTTAAGAGCATCTTGTGGTATGGAAGGTTCTTTCTTTCCTCGCAGCCGGCCTTCTTTAACTGCTCCTCTAAGGATTTTTCATCAACACGGATACCCATGCTGGAAACCTCCAGTGCGCAGTTTAACTGGTCATACCAGAAGAGAATATCACCGTTTAACTGCCAGTCATCGTAGTCCGGTGCACGACCGTCGTGCGGTTCGCCGCTTGCAAGTTTGTCACCGATCTTCATCAGGAAGACGCAGCCGTATTCCTTGGTGATGAGGTTCTCACGCTCCTTCGGCGTCTTGTCCGGATAGCGGTCTGCCAGTTCCTGGGTGGTGATGAAGGTGATGTGCTCCGGCAGATGCTTTACTGCCTGCGGATACTTGTACCATACCTCATGCTCCATGTGCTTGATGATCTTGAAGATGGTCTGAACGGTTGCCTCGAGGGTTTCAATGGTGCGCTCCTCTTTGGTGATGACTTTCTCCCAGTCCCACTGGTCTACATAGCAGGAGTGAAGGTTGTCGAGCTCCTCATCGCGGCGGATCGCGTTCATGTTGGTGTAAAGACCCTCGCCAGGCTCAAATCCATACTCTTTTAAAGCCATACGTTTCCACTTTGCTAGGGAATGTACGACCTCAACGGTCTCTCCCGGGATTGCAGCGATGTCGAACTGGACCGGACGCTCTACGCCGTTTAAGTTATCGTTCAAACCGCTGGACTGGGTGACGAACAGCGGTGCGGAAATGCGCTCTAAGTGCATCTCTTTGCCAAATTCTTTCTGGAATGTGTCGCGAATATATTTGATCGCTTCCTGAGTCTCACGCACGGTGAGATGGGGATCATAGTTAGCTGGAATGATCAATGCCATGTTTCTTTCCTCCCTGTATTGCGTTAGGTTTTAAAAAAAGGAGTTTTGCCTGAGCAAAACTCCGCATGATACTTAATGGTAGCATTTTTGGAATAAAATCACAAGTATTTTCTTATTTTATAGCAGTTTATTCAATTTCGAGAATCATATTGTTTCGATGTAAGACTCTGTAATATTTTTAAATCTTGGCAGTGCCAGTGCAACATAGCCATATTCTGGTGCAATGCACACCCCTTTGTTGATCAGGCGTTCCCGGTATTTGGAAAAGGTAGTGCCTTTCATTTCCAGCTTATCGCAAAGCTCTTTTACTTTTATTTTTGTACCCTGTTCTGGCATGGCCGAGACAATCTGTTTTTCCAGTGGAGATAAACTGCTCCAGATTTTCCGGTAAACAAAGTCTTCCAGAAGACCGTCCAGTTCCTTTAGAATCCAGTCAAGTGGTTTTTCATCGTGATACTCCCAGTATAGCATGCCAAGCGCCTGAAAAGCGAAAGCATAGCCCATGGTGATATTAGCCAGTTGCCGGGCTTTTTCGTCATCAATCTGGAAGATATTCTGATATTCGTTTTTGATCTGATTGATGCCTAACGGACCAAGAATGATCTTGGGAGCACGAAGCAAAAAGGTCAGAACCGGGTCATTCTGGATTTCGTAAATGTTTTCATAGAGTCCTGTCATGATCAGGAATACCGGATAGTTTTTTCGGATAAAGATCTGGAACTGACTGGCGAAGATTCGTATATTTTCGTTTGCGACAGCCTCGTCGATGGTGATCAGTACCTTTTTTCCTTTTTTATTGAGTCTGTCCAGAAGCGTTTCGATTTTGCTCACGCTGTCCCGCTCTTCTGTAATTCCATTGTATCCGATTCCGAAGCCTGCGACAGAAATCTCGAATCCTTTTTCAAAAATGTTTGGAATCTGCTTGCTGGCATCGAGCAGACGCATGGCAAACTCCTGCAGCAGAGGCTGGGTGGCATTCAGGTCGACTACGACCCATTCGTCAGAGTTCCGCAGCTGATTGGAAACAGAAGTCATAAGCACCGTTTTCCCGCTTCCGCGGATACCGCTGATCAGATAAGTCTGGCTGATCGGGTTATCTGCCTCAAAGGTGGAAAGGATATTATCGGTGCTTTCATAACGGTTAATGTATTTGATTGGCTGTTTTCCGAATGTGAGGGTGAAGGGATTGTCTCGTTTCATATGAGCCTCCTAAATCTGGACATGCATGCTCAGCAGTGAGTCTGCATATATGTGTGAACGTACTGCAGCTATCTGCTTGCAGTTTGGCATAAATGGATAACTGTTCATAACTTTGGATAACTTATATACTGATGGATAACTATTCATAACTCTGGATAACTTTATGATATGATATTAACATTTGTATTATTTTATGTCAAGAAACTCCTATGAACACAAAAAAATAGGAGCCGCTTTTCCCCCACAGAAAGCAGCTCCTGGTCACGATCAAAAACCGTTACACAATACAGTCTTCGCTTGGTATCCCCATACCAGTTAAGAAAATAAAAGGCGCCGGAGTGATGGCGCTCATGTCTTTCTTACAAAACACACTATATCATTGTTTTGTGGTAGCGTCAAGGAAAATTGTGCAATTTTAAGAAGATTGTGCACTTTGGAGAGGGAAAACTGCTCAAATTGTATACACGTGTCCGCTATGCAAAGATGTTCGTGTGCATCTTAAAGAAAAACAAAAAATGTGACAGAAAAACTTTTTTTTAGGGCTTGAAACAGGAAATTCTTTGTGCAAGTTTCATGAGGCAGCGCCGGGTATAAGACAGGGGAATTCTGACATACTATACGGAAAATGGAATGATTCTATGCGTATTTCAGATATGCCATATGAGAAACAGAAAGAACGGAACGTGTTTCTTGAAAGAAAGGAGGAACTGCAGCATGCAGTTTTCAAAAAATCTGTCAGAAAATCTGGAACATTTAAAACAGACGCTGAGCCTGGAAAAGAATTTCGATGTAGTTTACCGGGCGATCACGATCGGAGAAAAGCAGGCGTGTCTGCTTTTTGTGGATGGGCTGACCAAGGATGAGGTCCTTTTAAAGGTATTACAGGCGTGGTGGAGCATTAAGCCGGAGAATATGCCAAAAGACGCGCACGGTTTTTCCAAAAAATATATGCCTTATGGAGAAGTAAGCCTGGTCGACAACGAAAAGGACATGATCGTACAGCTGCTGAGCGGAATCACGGCGGTTCTGGTTGACGGGTACGACAAATGCCTGATGCTGGACTGCCGTACTTACCCGGCGCGCGGTGTGGAGGAACCGGAAAAAGACAAGGTTCTGCGCGGCTCCCGGGACGGTTTTGTGGAGACGCTGATCTTTAATACGGCGCTGATCCGCCGCCGGATCCGGGACCCGAAGCTGATCATGGAGATCCTGACAGCCGGAAACAGTTCCCACACGGACATTGCGGTCTGCTATATGGATGGACGCGTCGATGAAGAGCTTTTAAATAAGATCCGGAACCGCATCCAAAACCTGCGGGTGGATGCGCTGACGATGAACCAGGAGAGTCTGGCGGAGGGGATTTTCCCTCATAAATGGTTTAACCCGTTTCCGAAATTCAAGTTTTCGGAGCGCCCGGACACTGCGGCAGCGTGTATTCTGGAAGGAAATATCGTCATTCTGGTGGACAACTCTCCGGCGGCTATGGTGCTGCCATCCTCCGTGTTTGACATTATTGAGGAAGCAGATGATTACTATTTTCCACCTGTGACGGGGACGTATCTGCGGCTGTCCCGTATGGCAACAGCAGTATTATGTCTTTTACTGACGCCAACCTGGCTTCTTGCCATGATGCATGCGGATGCACTGCCGCAGTGGCTGGCCTTTACCAAGCTTTCGGATGTGACTTATGTGCCGCTGATCTTTCAGCTTTTGATCCTGGAATTTGCGATTGACGGTCTGCGTCTGGCGGCGATCAACACGCCAAATATGCTGACAACGCCGCTCAGCGTCATTGCGGGCATCGTACTGGGAGAATATTCGGTGAAATCCGGCTGGTTCAACTCGGAGACTATGCTGTATATGGCATTTGTGACGATTGCAAATTACAGCCAGTCGAGCTTTGAACTGGGATATGCACTGAAATTTATGCGGATCATCATGCTGTTGTTTACCGCGGTGTTTGACGTGTGGGGTTATGTGATCGGCTTTGTGATCTCCGTCTGTGCGATTGTGTTTAACAAGACGATTGCCGGAAAGAGTTATATCTACCCAATCATTCCGTTCAGCTGGAAGGAATTAAAAAAGCGGTTCTTCCGCGGACGGCTTCCGGTAATACCGGAAAGCCAGAACGCGGATGAGAACCGCTGATGGTTCTTATGCTTTCCACTTCGTTGTATACAGAATATCCCGGTTGATGGTGCTGTAAAGCATTTCCCTTACCATATCCGGGTCGTGGGTCTGTCCAAGGATCCACATGAGTTTGGTGACGGTAGCTTCCAGGGTCATGTCGTAAGCTTCCAGGAGACCAAACTCTTTTTTGATGGTTTTGCCGATTTCGTAGACGGACATGTTGCTTCCCTCGTTGGTGACCTGCGTTGTCATGATGACAAACTTGCCGGCATTGACCCAGCGCTCGATCGCCCGGTGGAAACTGTCATCTTCATAGGAAGGAATACCGCCCACACCAAAGGATTCAATGATAACAGCATCGTAGTGTTTGAACAGATAGTCCAAGATGCTGCCGTTCATGGACGGGATCAGTTTTAACAGAGTCACCTTGCTGTCCAGCTTGTGATAGAAGGTGACTTCCTCGGTCAGACGGTCTTTATCGTCGAGATAGAAGATAATGTGGTTGTCCTGGATCGTAGCAATATAAGGAAAGTTAATGCTGGAAAAGGCATTGTAGCTTTTGGTGCGTTCCTTTTTGCCGCGGGTACCGGCAATGACTTTACCGTCAAAGACAATGTTGACACCGTGTGCTTTATCGCAGCTGGCAAAGAGAAAACTGTCGCTTAAGTTGGTCTTTGCATCGGTGATCTCCAGATCGATCGGTTTTTGCGCGCCGGTAATAACGATCGGTTTCGGTGAATTCTGGATCAGGTAGGAGAGCGCAGATGCGGTGTAAGCCATGGTGTCGGTGCCGTGGCAGACCACAAAGCCATCGAACTGATCGTAGTACTTTTCAATGGTAGAAGAAATTAACAGCCAGTGTTTTGGCTGGATATTGGTGCTGTCGATGTTGATGACCTGCATGGCGGTCACTTCACAAAATTCTTTTACGTCCGGGACATAGCCGAGGAGTTCTTCTGATGTAATCAGTGGCTTTAAGCCATCCTCACTGCGCTTGGAGGCGATGGTGCCGCCGGTGGCGATCATAAGGATACGTTTCAGGTTCTTCTTTGGGGTTTTCATATTTGGGTCTGGCCTCCTGTTGCAAAAAACTTGTGATCTTTGTCAATTCGTTCTATTATAATATTGTGCTGCAGCCCATGCATGGAGAAGCTGCAACGGATTTGAACAATAACAATATTATAGCATTTTGCAAAAAGAAAGGAAATAAAAAATTATGGCAGCAATTCCAAAAGATCCGGTTATGTTGATGAGCTTTTTAAACACCCAATTGCGGGACAATTATGACAGCCTGAACGAACTGTGCGCGGTTTACGATTTGAGCCAAGAGGAAATCAGCAGTAAACTGGATGCGATTGATTATCATTACGATCCACAAAAGAATCAGTTTGTGTGAGTCCTCTTAAGTGTTCCGGCAGTTTGCCGCGCATATAATCGGTGCCAAGAGCAATAAAATATTTTTCCGGGCGTGTGAAATAGCATCCTTTTAAGAAGGCAACACTGCGGGACCAACGCTGATTTGGGGCCACGGTGAAGTAAGCAATCGGTGCAGAACCGTCTACATAGGATTGCGGGAAAAAGGCGGGAGCGATCTGTTCTTTTACCATATTGATCACGGTGTGGGTGCTTACAGACTCAAATAAAACATTCGGGTGAAAACCTGCATGGGCGAAGGCATGGTCGATCATGTCGCGCATGCGGGTTTCTTTGCTTAAAAGGATGAAACTATCATTTTTGAGTAATGTTAAGTCAATCAGCGGAAGCGTTTCATGGCTGTTTTTTCCGGCAAGGTGTGCCAGCGGATGGTTGATAGGCAGCCCGAGAACCATGTGCTCGGTATCCATGTCGAGATAATCCAGGTCCGGATGTTTCATTTCTTCTACATAGGTCAGAAAAGCAAAGTTCACTTCGTTTTTCAGAACCAGCTGTTCCATTTTTTTCACGCGTTCTTCGCGGATTCGGAATGTGATATTTGGATATTGCCGGTGAAAAACAGGATAGATCTTAGAAAACATGGCAGCACCGGTTTCGGGCGTATATGCAACAGCAATCTCTCCAAGGTTTTCTCCGGAAATATCGGAAATGATTTTATAGGTTTCTTTTTTCATATCGACCATCTTGTGGGCGGTTGTAAGGTAAATGCGCCCGGCGAAGGTCGGGATCATGCTGTGCTTGCGCCGCTCAAAAAGTGGCGTGCCGAGTTCTTTTTCCAATTTTAATAACTGCTGGTTCAGTGCTGACTGGGTCAGAAAAAGCTTTTCCGCAGCTCTGGAAATACTTTGTTCCTGCTCGATGGCGATCATATTTTCAATCTGTTTTAAATCCATAATAAATCCCCCTTTGATATACCTCTTAATTGAACTAAGAAAAAATATAAAATATGATAAGTTGAATTAAGATGACAAAAGAAGTATAATCAAAATATCCAAAAAAAACAAGCATATCGATAAAAATATGTAAGTTTTTAAAACAAGCGAGAAGGAGAAATGGGTTATGAAAAAACAGTTATTAAGTGTGATGCTGGCAGGGGTTATGGCAATGACAGCTCTGACTGGTTGCGGCGGCAGCTCTTCAGGAAGTGGTCTTCCGAAGAACATTGAGTTACAGGTTCCGGCAAAAGCAGGCGGCGGTACCGACGTAGTTGCAAGAGCAATCGCTACCCAGGTAGCAAAAGATTCCGGAAGCAACTTAACCGTTCAGAACAATACAGATGGAAGCGGCGTAGTAGCAATGGAGAAGATCCGTACTGCAAAACCGGATGCAAGCTCCCTGTTATTCTTCCATACAACCATGTTAATTAAATCTGCAACGGGTGTATATGACCACAATGCAGTAGATGATTTCACCGTAATCGCAGTAGGTGAGGGCACCGAGAAGACCGGATATGCATTAGTAGTACCGGGTGATTCTCCTTACAACACCACCGATGATCTGGTAGAGGCAGCAAAGGCAGCTCCGGGAAGCGTTCTTTTAGGTGTTGAGACCGGCGGCAGCTCCCACATCATGTCTGGTCTGTTCGCACAGGCAGCAGGAATCGAGGTAAAATATGTAGAAGCAGGTTCCGATACCGAGAAACTGACTGCACTGGTTGGCGGCAGCATTACCGCAGCATTTGTAAACCAGAACCAGGCAAAACAGTATGTTGAGTCCGGTAAGGCAAAAGCACTTGCTTGCTTCTCTGTTGATGAGAACGGCGGCGAGAGCACCATTCTTCCGGGTGTTACCAGCCTGGTAGATCAGGGTTATGACTGCACATTCTCTACTCTGTTCCTGGTACTTGGACCGAAGGATATGAAAGCAGAGACCGTTACCGCTTTACATGATTACTTTGAGAGCGCTGTAGTAAATAAGGATGTACAGGATGTATTAAAACCTGCAGGATTTGATATGACTTTCTTCAGCCAGGAAGAGGGCATGAAGAAACTGACCGCTCAGAGAGATTCTTTAAACAGCGTTGTTGAGATGCTTGGTCTGAAACAGAAATAATATTGCAGCAGTAGATGCAGGCAAAATGGGGCTGCCGCAGGGCAGCCCCATTCGTTTCAAGATATGAAGAAAGGAAATGAGGTTTCTATGAAGTTAAAGAGAGATCAGGTTGCCGGCGCAGTGCTGGTAATCCTCGGAATCATCGTATTTGTGATGACGAATCAGCTTTCTGTTCCATTTACCCTGTCTTACCCGGGACCGAAAGCGCTGCCGATGATCGCAGCATTTGGTTTTGTTGTTTGCGGCGCCGGAGTATTTTTAGAGGGCTGCAAGGAAAAGCTGGAAGATGAAAAACCGTTTTTATCAAAGCAGGGTTGGATTAAGGCATTGGTTGCCATGGTTGTTTTAGCAGTTTATGTATTTGCTGCCAGCCTGATCGGTTATCTGATTACTACCCCGTTTGTTACCTATGGTCTGACTACATTGTTTGCGAAAGGCAGCAAGAGCACGGTAAAAGGAAGAGTGATTTATTCCGTACTACTCACTGCAATTATCTATGTAGTTTACATCTACGTATTCGGACTCAGCCTGCCGAGCGGCGCGCTGTTTTAGGAGGTAAGAATTTATGATAGCTAATTTTCCCTATATCATTTCACAGCTGGCACAGCCCTTTAACATCCTTTTGATGATTGTGGGAACTGCAATCGGAATTATCTTCGGTGCAATTCCGGGTCTGTCCGGCACACTGGCAGTTATGTTGTTTATGCCGCTTACATACAGCATGAATTCCGGCACAGCAGTTATTTTCCTGCTTGCACTCTGGATCGGAGGATGTTCCGGTGCATTTATCGGTTCCGTTCTTCTTGGCATTCCTGGTTCTGCATCTGCAGTATCTACCTGTTGGGATGGTTACCCAATGAGCCAGCAGGGTAAATCGGGTAAAGCACTTGCAATTGGTATGTTTGCATCTTTCACCGGTACTTTCTTCAGCGCCATCATCGCATCGTTCTGCAGCGAGTTTGTAGCAGATGTGGCATTCTTAATGGGACCGTGGGAGTATTTCGCACTTTGTTTCGTAGCAATTACCATGGTACTTGCTATTTCCAAGGGCAATATGTTTAAAGGTCTTGCTTCCGCATGTATCGGTCTTCTGTTTGCATCTGTAGGATATTCTCCAATCGATGCAGCACCGCGTTTTGTATTTGACAATATGTATCTGATGAGTGGTCTTGGCATGACCATCGTATTAATCGGTGTATTCAGTGTCAGCACCATCGTAGTTGCTTACGCAAAAGGTTTCGGCGCATTGCCGGAGGTAGACACAAAGAGTGTACGTGGTCTTGGTATTACCCTGGCAGAGTTTAAAGAGCAGATCGTGAATATCATCCGTTCTTTCCTGATCGGTCTTGGAATCGGTTTCCTTCCTGGCATGGGCTCTGGTCTTTCTAACCTGGTTGCATATTCTTCCGCAAAGAATGCTTCCAAGGATCCGGATTCTTTTGGTAAAGGTAATCCGGCTGGTATCTGGGCTCCGGAGGTTGCAAACAACGCTTCCATCGGCGGAGCAATGATCCCAATGGCAGCACTTGGTATCCCGGGAGACTCCACCACTGCACTGTTAATTGGTGCCCTGACCATCCATGGCCTTGAGATGGGCCCGATGGTATTCAAAAACAGTGGTCATATCGTATATCTGATGTTTGCAACGGTTGCAGTTGTTGCATGTCTGGTACTGGTTATGCAGATTTTCGGTATCCGTCTGTTCCCGCAGATCTTAAAGATTCCGTATCATTACATGTATCCGGCACTGCTGATCATCTCTATGGTCAGTGCCTATGTTGATTCCGGAAGCCTGTACAAATGCGGCATGATGCTTGCATTCGCAGTTGTTGGTATCTTCATGGCTTATGCCGGTATGCCGACTGCTCCGCTGATCCTGGCATTCATTCTGGGACCGACTCTGGAGAGCAATATGTTAAAGGCATTCCAGTACACCGGAAGTGCAGCAACCTTCTTCACTAGACCGATTTCCTGCATCATGATGCTGATCGGTATCGGATGCGTATTTTCACCGATCATCCGTACCATTCTTGCAAAAACAAAAAAGGCAAAATAATAGTTAGTTAGGAGAAAAATTATGTCATTTCATTGTAGCCCGGCAATCCCACATCCGGTAGAAACTCTTGTACATGAGCCGTGGACACTGGCAATCAAGCCGTTTCAGGTATCTCCGAACACCTGGTATGTAGCAGGTCAGACTTGGGTTGGCTGCTATCTGATCGATACAGGCGATGGACTGATCCTGATCGACAGCGCAATTCCGGAGAGCACGTATCTGCTTGTAGATTCTATCTATGCACTGGGATACAAGCCGACTGATATTAAGAAAATCCTGATCAGCCATGCGCATTTCGATCACTGCGGAGCAGCAGCTGAGATGAAGGCGCTGACCGGAGCAAAGGTTTATATGTCCAAAGAGGACTATGTATTCATGAAGAGCTGTCCGGAGGAAACCATGATTCCGGATTCCGGCTCCCATGTACAGAACTTTGAACCGGATGAGTTCTATTCCGATGAGAAACCGGTAACGCTCGGAAACATCAGCATCCAGACCATGCTGACTCCGGGACATACCATTGGCTGTACCAGCTTTTTCTGGAAAGAGAAAAACCCGGTAACCGGTGATGAGTATGTGGTTGCCATGCACGGTGGTGTCGGAGCGAATACCATGAACGATAAGTACTATGCGACCAGCAAGTATTTAACTCCGGCTCTTCGTGACCGCTTCTTTGAGGATGCAGAGAAGTTAAAGAAGATTCATGTAGATATTGCACTGCCGAGTCATCCGAACCAGATTGAGATCGTAGACAGAGCAGGACAGTATACCCATGAAAATCAGCCATATCTGGATGATACGGTATGGGCAGATTTTATCACGGAACGTGTACGTCAGGTGCGCGAACTGATGAAATAAGGAAGACGCGGCACAGGGAGGATTCTTTTGTGCCGCGTTTTTGGATTATAAGATGATAAGCAGAAGGTTTCGGTAAATCATTGCCGATGCAGCTTACAATAGAGAGAGGAGATTATCATGAGCATTGTAAAAGATTATGAAAACTATCTTGCAAAAAGAGCAGAATTTGAAAAGAATCCGATGTCCAAATACTGGACGAAGCAGGCAGAGCGTTATATGGAGCCGTTTCGTATGTTCGGAAATGTTTATTATGTAGGAGACAGCTGGGTTTGTGTACATCTGATCGATACCGGGGCCGGACTTCTTTTGATCGATGCCGGAAACTGCGGCAATACCGCCATGCTGATCCATTCCATCTGGAAAGCTGGTTTTGATCCGGCTGATGTGAAGTGGATCCTGCTTTCCCACGGTCATGTCGATCATGTTGGCGGCGTAAAATTTATGCGCGATATGTTCGGCACAAAGATTTATATGGGCGAACCGGATGCGATTATGTACCGCGAACATCCGGAAAAATCCTTTATCCAGGACAGCCCGGATCTTGTGGATGCTCCGTGTGAACCGGATGGTGTGATCCGCGATGGCGATGAGATGACCTTTGGCAATGTCACCATGAAGTTTTACCTGGTACCGGGACACACCGAAGGATGCATTGCAATCTTCTTTGATGTGACAGAAGGAGACCGTACCGTGCGTGCAGGATATTATGGCGGTTTCGGCTTCAATACCCTGGCAACCGATTATCTGACCGAGATCGGGGATCCAAAGTGCCATATGCGCGAGGTTTATCTGGAATCTCTCAAAAAAGTACGGAACGAGCATGTGGATTTCTTCTTAGGAAACCACTGCATTAACAATCACATGCCGGAAAAACTGGAAGCGATCAAAAACGGAGCGGATCGCACCGTATGGATCGATCCGGAAGAGTGGGGACGTTATCTGGATGAGAAGCGTGATGCACTGCTGAAATTCATGAAAGAAAACCCGGCCGCAGAATAAGAAATAAAAAAACAGGAAATCTGAACGGAATAAAATGCAGGAAAAAACGTTATATTAATCGTATGAACACATTAAAACGATTTCTATTTCATTTTTTCCTGTGTGGAGTTACCGGCTGGTGCCTGGAAGTAATCTTTACTTCCACAGAGTCCATCCTTGCCCATGACTGGCGGCTGATGGGGCAGACCTCGCTTCTGATGTTTCCGATTTATGGCTGCGGGGCTGTTCTGGCACCGATCGGCAGACTGGTTGACCGCTGGATCGGTGACGGACCGCTTAGTCCGGCGGACTGGATCATCCGGCATGGTCTGTTGTATATGGTACTTATTTTCACGGCAGAGTATCTGTCCGGTGCTTTTTTACAGTCGAAAGGAATCTGCCCCTGGGACTACACGGGGTATCAGACGAGTGTGAATGGTCTGATCCGTCTGGATTTTGCGCCGCTGTGGTTTCTGGCAGGACTCTTATTTGAACGGATCACCATGATCCGGAGCAGATGTCTGCCCGGGCGGAAACAGAAAGAGAACTGAGATGAAAAAAAGAGAGGCGAATGACTTGTTTTTGCCTCTCTTTTTTTATATACTGGAATCTACGGTATAAATCTAAAAATGGAGCAGTGAGAAAACATTGCTGTTTGCGCAACGCGTGAACTGCAACAAAAAACAGTTGCGAGACAAATGAGGTGTGGGATGATACGAGTAATACTGATTCTCCTGGTAGTTGTGGTATTTCTCCTGGTGAGTGCACTGCCGCTTCTGATCGGAGAAAAATATGTTTGGAAGAACAACGAAAACCGCCAGAAAGAATATGCGTTAAAGGTAGTGAAGCAGATTTTTTATATGATCTTCCGGTTGACTGGTTCTACGTTAACGGTAAAAGGATTTGAAAACATTCCGGATAAGCCGGTGCTTTATGTGGGCAACCATAGAAGCTATTTTGATATTGTGAGCGGCTATATTGTTGTGCCGGGGCAGACTGGCTTTGTGGCAAAAAAAGAAATGGAAAAGATTCCGCTTTTGCGTGACTGGATGCGCAACGTGAACTGTCTGTTCCTGGATCGTAAGGACATCAAAGCAGGTTTAAAGACGATCCTGGAAGGAATTGAAAAGGTAAAAGGCGGTTCCTCCATGTGGATCTTTCCGGAGGGAACCCGCTGCAAGGCAGAGGATCCGACGGAACTTCTGGGTTTTAAAGAAGGAAGCTTGAAGATTGCGGAGAAGTCCGGCTGTCCGGTCGTTCCGGTAGCCATTACCGGTACTGCTGAGATTCTGGAACAGCATTTCCCGTTTATCCGCCCGTCTCATGTGACGATGGAATTTGGAGAGCCATTTTACATCAAAGAACTCCCAGCGGAGGACCGGAAACGTGCCGGTGCATACACCGAGGCAAAAATCAAAGAAATGCTGGTAAGAGAGCAGGAAGAACGCCGGCAGATGCGGAGGGGATAAATCGTGGATTTAACGAAGTACAGAATGCAATTAGATGAAGTTGATAAAGAAATTGTAGAGTTGTTTGAAAAACGCATGGAAATCTGTGGGAAAGTGGCAGAAACCAAGATCGCTTCCGGCATGGCGGTATACGATGCAGAGCGGGAAAAACAGAAGCTGGCTGCGGTGAGTGCCTTGGCAAACAGTGAATTTAACCAGATTGCGGTGCATGAACTGTTTTCCCAGATGATGACCATCAGCCGGAAATACCAGTATTCCATTCTGGCGCAGCATGGTGTGGGTACCAAGCTGGGCTTTGACTGCCTGGATAAGCTTCCCATGGAAGGTGTGCGCGTGGTCTACCAGGGCGTAGAAGGTGCCTACAGCCACGCTGCGGCGATCAAGTATTTTGGGGAACATGCCAATATGTACCATGTACCGCAGTTTGAGGATGCGGTGCGGGAAGTCCAGCTGGGCAATGCGGATTATGCGGTTATGCCGATTGAAAATTCATCGGCTGGAGCGGTGGTCAATATGTATGATCTGCTGACCCGCTATGACAATTACATTGTGGCAGAGACGTTTGTCCCGGTCAATCATGTGCTGCTTGGCGTGCCTGGAGCGAAGCTTTCCGATATTAAGACGGTGTATTCCCATCCACAGGCACTGATGCAGTGTTCGGAGTTTTTGAATGATAATGGGTTAAAGCAGATCAGCGTGGAAAACACGGCGGTAGCTGCAAAGCGCGTCATTGCGGAGGGGGACAAGACCCAGGCGGCGATAGCCAGCGAGATCGCAGGAAAACTTTACGGATTAGAGCCGTTAAAGATGGCCATTCAGAACAATCATGGCAATACGACCCGGTTTATCATTCTGACAAACCGGAAAGTTTATTGTAAGAATGCAGGAAAGGTCAGCATCTGCTTTGAACTTCCGCACACCAGCGGTTCCCTGTTCAACATGCTGGGACATTTTATCTTCAACCATGTCAACATGATGATGATCGAGTCCCGGCCAGTCCCGGGGAAAAACTGGGAGTATCGTTTCTTTGTAGACATTGAGGGAAGCCTGCAGGATGCAGGTGTGGCAAATGCACTGCGCGGAATCGGCGCGGAGGCATTGAATTTTAAGATCCTTGGCAATTACTAATGCATAACGGTTCGGTAAAACCGCACGAGGCAGTGCGGATTTGCCGGGCCGTTATGCGCATTTGGAAGGTTTGCCTGGAAGCAGAAATGGATGGTGTGTGCGTTTTCGGGCAGGGAAGGAGAGCTTATGGTACGGACATTTGCAGCAATCGATGTCGGTTCTTTTGAACTGGAACTGGGCATCTATGAAATTACAGAAAAAGGGGTGATCCGTTCGGTCGATCAGGTAAAGCATATGATCGCACTCGGCAAGGACACCTACAACACTGGAAAGATCAGCTATCGCCTGGTAGAGGAAATGTGCCAGGTTTTAAAGGATTTTGTGCAGATCATGAAGGAGTATCAGGTGAAGGAATACCGGGCTTATGCGACCAGCGCCATGCGGGAGGCAAGAAACAGTCAGATCGTGCTGGAACAGCTCCGGGTCCGGACCGGTGTGGACGTAAAGATCATCAGCAACTCGGAGCAGCGTTTTATCAGCTACAAGGCGATCGCTGCAAAGGATGCGGAATTCCAGAAAAACATCCAGCGCGGAACTGCCATCGTGGATGTTGGTTTTGGAAGCATGCAGGCATCCCTGTTTGATAAAGACGCGCTGGTTTCCACCCAGAACCTGCCGCTCGGTGTGCTGCGCCTGCGGGAGCTGATCGCGCATGAGAAGCTCACTCAGCAGGGGGCACAGAACCTGATCGCAGAACTGATCGACAATGAACTGGTTACTTACCGGAAAATGTATTTAAAAGACCGTGAGGTGAAAAATCTGATCGCAATTGGGGAACCGATCCTTCCTCTTTACTATAAGATGGATGGCGGAAAGCGCTCCGAGCAGATTACGATTCAGGACTTCAACCAGTTTTATGAGCGGTTAAAGGGCATGACCCTGGCTCAGGCGGAAGACTTTTTTGATGTAAACGAGGAATACGCAAGCCTTCTGTTCCCGGCAGCAGCCATCTACAAGCGGATGCTGGAGATCACGGGGGCGGAGCTTATGTGGGTACCGGGCATCCGCATGACGGATGGCATGGCTGCCGAATATGCGGAGGACAAAAAACTGATCCGCTTTAACCATAGCTTTGAAAATGATATTATCGTGACATCTCGCAATATGGCAAAGCGTTATAAGTGCCATATGCCGCATATCCAGAATGTGGAAGAGGCTGCGCTGAAGGTATTTGACAGCTTAAAGAAATACCATGGTCTGGGACAGCGGGAACGCCTGCTTTTGCAGATCGCGGCAAATTTACATTCCTGCGGCAAGTTTGTTACCATGCGCGGCTCTACAGACTGTGGTTACAATATCATTATGGCGACTGAGATCATTGGTCTGTCGCATGTGGAGCGGGAAATTGTGGCGAATGTAGTAAAGTACCACCAGCAGAAATTCCGCTATAACGAGGTGGAGGTATCCGAGAAGCTATCCCGTGACAGCCGCCTGGTTTCCACGGAAGATCTTTCTATTGTAATTGCAAAGCTGACCGCCATTTTGCGGCTTGCCAATTCCATGGACCGTGGGCATGCGGGAAAACTGAAGGACTGCCGTCTGAACGTAAAAGATGGTCAGCTTCTGATTCAGACAGAATGTGCAGCAGATGTAACACTGGAATCCATATCGATTGCAGATAAGGGAGATTTCTTTGAAGAGATTTTTGGAATCCGTCCGGTTTTAAGACAAAAAAGGAGAGTGTAGGCCATGGCAGAGATTGATGAAAAATATCTGAAACCTGAAAATTATGTAAACCGTGAGCTGAGCTGGCTGGAATTCGATTTCCGGATTCTGGGCGAGGCGAGGGACAAGTCCATTCCACTGTTTGAGCGGTTGAAGTTCTTAAGTATTACCGCTTCCAACCTGGATGAATTTTTCATGGTGCGTGTGGCATCCTTAAAGGATATGGTCCATGCAAAATATAAGAAAACCGACATTGCCGGGCTGAAGGCAGAGCAGCAGCTGGAACTGATCGGGGCAAGAACGCATGAACTGGTGAATCTTCAGTATTCCACCTACAACCGCTCTCTTCTGGCTGCGTTAAAGCAGCAGGGACTGCAGGTCATCTGCGAGCATGAGGAGTTGTCTGAAAAGGACGGGGCCTTTGTGGATCAGTTTTTCCGGGAAGATGTATACCCGGTGCTGACCCCGATGGCAGTCGATTCTTCGCGTCCGTTCCCGCTCATCCGCAACAAATCCTTAAACATTGCGGCTCTGGTCCAGAAGAAGGACAGTGAGGAAGAGGAACTGGAATTTGCCATGGTGCAGGTACCGTCTGTGCTGCCGCGTATTGTGGAACTTCCGGAAGGCGCAGATGGAGAACGCCGCGTCATTCTCCTGGAAGAGATCATCGAGCGCAACATGAAAGATCTGTTCTTAAATTACAACATTGTCAGTGCCCATCCGTTCCGGATCATGCGAAATGCGGACTTTACGTTGGATGAAGAAGAGGCTGAGGACCTGCTGGAAGAGATCCAGAAGCAGTTAAAGAAACGCCAGTGGGGCGAAGTCATCCGCCTGGAAGTGGAAGAAAAGGTGGACAAGCGCCTGCTTAAGATCTTAAAGCGGGAGCTCGCAGTCAGCAATGAGGACATTTACGGGATCAGCGGTCCGCTGGATCTGACGTTCCTTATGAAAATGTACGGCATGAGTGGATTTGACAGCTTAAAGGCACCGTCCTATACTCCGCAGCCGGTACCGGCCTTCATGAATGACGACGATATCTTTACGAATATCCGCAAGGGCGATATTCTCCTGCATCATCCATACCAGACCTTTGATCCGGTTGTAGAACTGGTACAGAAGGCTGCAAAGGACCCGGATGTGCTGGCAATCAAGCAGACACTTTACCGTGTCAGCGGTCATTCTCCGATCGTGGCAGCTTTGGCAGAGGCAGCAGAAAATGGCAAGCAGGTATCGGTTCTGGTAGAGTTAAAGGCGCGGTTCGATGAGGAAAACAACATCAACTGGGCAAAGAAATTAGAGAAGGCCGGCTGCCATGTGATCTATGGTCTGGTTGGCTTAAAAACACACTGCAAGATCACGCTGGTGGTACGCCGTGAGGAAGATGGCATCCGCCGTTATGTCCATCTGGGAACCGGAAACTACAACGATTCCACTGCAAAGCTTTACACGGACTGTGGTCTTATGACCTGCCATCCGCTGATCGGGGAAGATGCAACGGCAGTCTTTAACATGCTGTCCGGCTATTCTGAGCCGCCGACCTGGAACCGCCTGATCCTGGCACCGCTGTGGCTGCGCAACCGCTGCGTCCGCATGATCCGCAGGGAAACTGCCCGCGCACGGGAAGGCAAACCAGCGCACATCATGGCGAAGATGAATTCCCTCTGCGACCGCGAGATCATTGCCTGCCTGTATGAGGCATCCTGTGCCGGTGTGAAGATCGAGCTGGTTGTCCGTGGTATCTGCTGTCTGAAAGCAGGCGTGCCGGGCTTAAGCGAAAATATTACGGTACATTCCATCGTAGGCAATTTCCTGGAGCACGCCCGGATCTTCTATTTTGAGAACGGCGGAAGCCCGGAGGTTTACATGGGAAGTGCCGACTGGATGCCGCGTAACTTAGACAAGCGTGTCGAGATCATGTTCCCGGTGGAGGATCCGGTATTAAAAGAGCAGGTGATCCACATCCTGAAGGTGCAGCTGGAGGATAATGTCAAGGCTCACATCCTGCAGCCGGATGGCACTTACGAAAAGATCGACAAGCGGGGCAAAGTTCTTGTAACCGCGCAGGAGCAGTTCTGCGAGGAGGCAATCGCCATGGCAAAGGCAGCTGTAAAACAGGACGATGTGCACAATACCCGGGTATTTGTGCCGGCAGAAAGCCACTAAGAAATTGCAGATAAAAACGAGAGTCATAGAAAGCTAGAAAGCATAGAAAGGAATGCGACCACAGGAAGGTGCATTCCTTTTTGTGTTGTTTTTCCTCTTCTTTCCGGAAATGTAATAAAAAAGTAAGGCAGTAAGACCTGATTTATGGTACACTTAAGCTTAGGAAAGTATGTTGCTGCTGGCATTTGCCTGAGCAGCAGCAGGGACCGGCATAACTGCAGGGGTTCCCGAATAACGATAGATACACGAGGAGGAATCAGTTATGACAGAAACCAACATTCTGGTAGTGGACGATGAACAGGAAATCGCCGATCTGGTGGAAATCTACCTGGTCAGCGACGGATATAAGGTATTTAAGGCATCCAATGCCCAGGAAGGACTTGACATTCTGGATAAGGAGGACATTCACCTCTGCCTTCTGGATATCATGATGCCGGGCATGAATGGCCTGGAAATGTGCAAAAAGATCCGGGAGACCAACAATATCCCGATCATCATGCTGAGTGCAAAATCCACGGATCTCGACAAAATCCTGGGACTTGGAACCGGCGCCGATGACTACGTGGTAAAACCGTTTAACCCGCTGGAACTGACGGCCCGGGTAAAATCCCAGCTGCGCCGTTATACCCAGTTAAACCCAAACAGCAATGTGCATGAGGCTGCAAAGAACGAGATCAGCATCCGCGGTCTCACGATCAACAAGGACAATCACAAGGTAACCGTTTACGATGAGGAAGTAAAACTGACCCCGATTGAGTTTGATATTCTGTATCTTCTGGCATCCAATCCGGGCAAGGTCTTCAGTACTGACGAGATCTTCGAGAAGGTCTGGAATGAGAAGGTTTACGAGGCAAACAACACGGTTATGGTACATATCCGCCGTCTCCGCGGCAAAATGAAAGAAGACGAGCGTCAGGACAAGATCATCACCACAGTGTGGGGGGTAGGATACAAAATTGAAAAATAACGGCAGAAAAACCGATCTGAGCCACCGTTACCATACGCGGGTCATCACCAATATCATCTACAGTACCCTGGTGGCCTGCCTGATCGATCTGTTTCTGGTTACAAACCTGACGATGCTGGCGGAGTATGCACAGCGTTCAGAACAGTCCAGTGCCCTGTTAAATATGGTCAGACAGTCGGACGTGGTAGTTATCCTGGTTTATGTGCTGATCGGCATTCTGGCTTTTTCAATCACGTTTCTGCTTTTGCAGGAAAAGTCAGCGGCATATATCGGGCGGATTTCCGATGCAGTAGAACGAATCTCCGAAGGAGACTTAAATACGCAGGTGGAAGTGGTCGGGGACGATGAATTTTCTTCCATGGCATCGAATCTGAATAAGATGGTGGAAGATATCCGCCGGCTGATGGACAAGGAGCGGGAGTCGGAGCGCACAAAAAACGAGCTGATCACCAATGTTGCCCATGACCTGCGCACACCGCTTACGTCCATCATTGGATATCTGGAGCTTTTATCCGGACAGGTGGTTTTGCCGCCGGATATGCAGAAAAAATACATAGATATTGCTTACAGCAAGGCAAAGCGCCTGGAAAAGCTGATCGAGGACCTGTTTGGTTTTACCAAGATGAATTACGGAAAGCTGGCCATGCATGTGTCGAAGGTGGATATCGTCAAGCTTTTAGGGCAGCTTCTGGAGGAATCGTACCCGAATTTTGCCAACAAAGGGCTTTCCTATGAGCTTCAGAGCAATGTACCGGCGAAGATCATCACGGCAGATGGAAATCTTTTGGCGCGCCTGTTTGACAACCTCATTAACAATGCCATCAAGTACGGCGCTGAAGGAAAACGGGTGACGGTGAAGGTGACGGCAGAGGCAGATACCGTACAGGTTTCCGTTGCGAACTATGGCTATGTGATCCCGGCAGAGGAGCTTCCGCTGATCTTTGACAAGTTCTACCGGGTAGAACAGTCCCGCTCGACCCATACCGGGGGAACTGGTTTGGGCCTTGCCATTGTAAAGAATATCGTAGATATGCACGGCGGAACCATCACGGTAAAAAGCGATTTAAACGGCACCGTGTTTACGGTAACGCTGCAGGTAAATTTTGATGTAGAGAAAGAACATTTCGGAGAACGGTAAAACATGACAAACGATCGAATTTTAAAACTCCGGACAGTCAGACCATTAAAAAAAGCCGCCGTTGCAGTTTTGACGGCCGGCTTTCTTAGCGGTCTGGCTTTTTGCGCTCCGGCCTGGGCACAGGAAGATCCGGTAAGTATGGATATCAACTATGGCTATGAGGACAGTGCCAAAGGAGGGCGTTACCTTCCGGTGCATGTTAGCATAGGAAATAACCAGGAAATCCCGGTGGATGGGACCCTGGAGATCAAGACCAGGGAGTCGGATGAAACGGTCTACCGTTACGATTACCATGTCAGCGTGGAAGCAGGAGCGCGTGCTGAGGAATGCTATTATATCCCACTTGGGACGGCAGCCGATGAGCTGGTACTCTCCCTGGTCGATGCATCCGAGACCGTACTCTTAAACCGTAAGGTGAAGCTGAATGTCAGCCGGGATGTCCCGGAATTGTTTGTCGGTATCTTATCCGATAATCCATGGGAACTGCATTACTTAAACGGAGTCGGCGTCAATTACAGTACGCTGCGGACCAGGACTTTTGAGCTTGACGGCGCAGAGTTCCCGGAAGATGAAGTCGGACTCAGCCAGTTCGATGTACTGGTTGTGAACGATTATAAACTCAGGGATCTTTCTGCCGGTCAGACATCGGCGATCATGAACTGGGTTCAGAATGGCGGCGTGCTGATTTTGGGAACCGGGGACCGGGTAGATGATACCTTGGGGCGCTTTGCACCGGAGCTTCTGGACGATTCCTATGGCACACCGAATATCACACATATCAATCTGGCAGAAGATTTTACCGCGGTGAATGAGCCGGGCGCCGGGATGCTGGCGATATCCTGTGTGGATGTACCGCTTCACGGCGGCAACGTCATTCTCTCCAGCAATGGCTTCCCGCTTCTGACTGCGGCTGCAAAAGAGCAGGGTATGGTTGCCGTGGCGGCCTTTGACCTGGGCGATATTGCAGAATTTTGCGAAAAACAGACCTCCTATGTGGACTATCTGTTTACGAACCTTTTGGGCGAAGAGCGGATCAACCAGCTGGCGGAGGTTGTATACAGCGGAAATTCCGGCTGTTTCTGGTCGGTTCAGGGACTGATCAACACCGGAGATGTGGATAAGCTCCCGAACCTCTGGCTGTATGTGGGGATAACCGGTCTGTACCTGATCATTCTCGGACCGGGTTTATACTTGTTTTTGCGCAGCCGCGGCCTTCAGAATCTGTACCGGAAGGGCGTGGTGATCGTGGCAGTGGCATTTTCCGGTCTGGTATATGTGCTGGGAATGCCGACTCGTTTCCGCTCCACCTTCTATACCTATGCAACGATTCAGGATGTAACCGATGATTATGTCACCGATACGACTTACATCAATATCCGGAATCCTTACAACCGTCCTTACACGGTAGAACTCGATCCGGAGTACCGTCTGCTTCCGATCACCAGGAGCAGCCAGTACACCGTGGGCGCAGAGTCACTGGATGTCGACGAACCGTACCAGATCGCGATCCGTACCGGGGAAGATGCCCTGACAGTGAAGGGGCAGAATATTTCCGCCTTTACGCCGCGCTATTTCCGTATGGAACGCCGCACAGAAAATACGGATCAGGTAGGAATCACGGGGGAAGTCGATTACTTTGAGGGGCAGATCCAGGGCAGCCTGACCAACCGTTTTCCTTATCCGATTGAGAACGCAACGCTGATTTTGTATGGCAATATGGTGCAGATCGGACGCATGGAGCCGGGCGAAACGAAAAAACTGGAGGATTACAAGCTGCTTCGTTATCCGCTGGGTGATTCTTATCTGGCAGCAGAACGCATTTCCGAAGAGGATACCTATGCGGCGGCTGATATCCGGAACAAGAGTTATATGCTGGCCGTGGAGCGCTCGAACCTGACCCGCTTTTACCTGGATAACTATTTAAACGGTTATACCGCCGACGCGCGCGTGATCGCTTTCAGCACCCAGAAAGAGGAAAGCCAGTTCCTGAAAAATCCGTCGGAGGAGACGTACGGGATTACCATGCTGACGCAGACGGTACCGGTCAACGCGTCCAGGGACCGTTCCATCTACCGCTCTGTGCTGATGAAAACGCCGAAGGTGACCGGCGGAAGCTATGATGCGGAGACAAATTCCATGAGCGGAGCAGAACCGCTGACCCTGGAATACCAGTTTGGAACCGATATCGAAGTGGAAAGCCTGACCTTCGAAACTGTTTCGGAAGAATTTTCGGATACTGGAAATGGAAGTCTGAGCCGGATCTTTACCGGAAGCATTTATTTCTATAACTATGGAACCGGCAATTTCGACAAGATGGAGTTAGAAGGAAAGACGCTGAATGTGGAGCAGTTAAAGCCGTACCTTTCTCCGGGCAATACGTTAACGGTGCGTTATGCCTACAATGGCGGAGGCTACGATGCGATCCAGCTTCCGATGCCGATGGTGGCAGGGAGGGAACGATGATGCTGAAGATTCAGGGATTACATAAAAAATATGGAAATTATCATGCCTTAGACGGACTTAGCATGGAACTTGGGGACGGCGTCCTGTTTGGATTCGTAGGACCAAACGGCGCCGGAAAGACTACCACGATCAAGATCATGACAGGGCTTTTAAAACCGGATCAGGGAACGGTCACGTTAGATGGCAGGGATGTGCTTGCAGATGCTGTAACTTTGCGGACCAGAATCGGCTATGTGCCGGATCATTTTGGAATGTATGACAATTTAAAGGTCTCCGAATACATGGAGTTTTTTGCCTCCTGCTATCATCTGGAAGGATTTGAGGCGAGAAAGCGCTCCCGCAATCTGCTGGAACAGGTAGGACTGGGCGATAAGCTGAATGCATTCGTGGATGGTCTTTCCCGCGGCATGCAGCAGAGACTCTGCCTTGCCCGTGCCCTGATCCACGATCCGGAGCTTTTGATCATGGATGAGCCGACGGCCGGACTGGATCCGCGGACGCATCTGGAGTTTCGCCAGATGGTCTGGGAACTTCACGAACAGGGAAAGACCATTCTCTTAAGTTCCCACAACCTGGCAGAACTTTCTGAACTGTGCACCGATATCGGGATCATCGATTCCGGGAAAATGGTGCTGTCCGGCAGTATGGATGAAATTATGGAGCGGATCTATACCTCCAAACAGATCATGATCCGCGTGCAGGGACAGATGGAAAAGGCAATTGCTTTCCTGAAAGACAACCCGCTGGTCCGTACCATAACCATCTGCGAGAAAGACATTATGGTGGGCTTTACCGGGGACGAACAGATGGAAAGTGAATTATTAAAGCAGATGATCGAAGCCGGCATTCCGGTGTGCGGCTTTGCGCGCGAGCCGGGCAGTCTGGAATCCATCTTCATGCAGATCACGGATCATAATAAGGAAAAGGTGGTGTTGTCCTATGAAGACGAATCCGGTCTATAAGCGGGAATGCATGGTGAGTGCCCGGAGCTTTAAGCTGGCGCTGGTGCTTTTGGTCTTTAATGGAATTCTGGCACTGGTGGCACTCTTAAATATGTATTCGGCGCTGACCCAGGTCCGCCTGACTGCAGAGGTGCAGTATACCGGATTTCTGGACCTCTACATGTTTGTGGCGGCACTGGAATTTCTGATGCTGATCCTGATCATGCCAGCGGTGACCGCGGGAAGCATCAGCGGGGAGCGGGAGCGCCAGACACTGGATCTGATTCTGACGACCTGCATGACACCGGCGGATATTGTGCTTGGAAAGCTGGAGGCAGCGCTTGGAACCATGTTTCTGATGGTGGTGTCCAGCCTTCCGGTCCTTGCCATGGTCTTTGTGTATGGCGGGGTACTTTTTTCGGATCTGATCCTGCTCTTATGCTGCTTCTTTGCAGCAGCTGTTTTTATGGGAAGCATTGGTCTGTGCTGTTCTGCGCTGTTTGGTCGTACGACTGCAGCGACTGTGGCAGCCTACGCTGTGACGGCTGTGCTGACAGCCGGGACTTACGGCTTCAATTTCCTGGCAGTATATATGAAACAGATGCATATGGGAGCTTATCTGACAGCCGCTGCTTCCGGCAGCGTATCGGGTGGTTCGGGTCCTCTTTTGTATATCCTGCTTGTGAATCCCATTGCAACCTTTGCACAGGTCATCGGCCGTCTGACCGCCGGGAACCAGAACTGGGTCCAGGTAGGAACCTGGTTCGGCAATCAGGCAAAGGGAACGCTCATAACGCACTGGATGGGAATCAGCATGGGGATCCAGATGTGTCTTGCGGTGCTGTTTGTATACTGCGCCGTGCGGGCCGTGGAGAGGAGCAGGTCCTAAATAAACAATATCGCACGATAATGAACGAGGGGCGAAAGTTCCCGCAGCCGCCATGCATGGCGGCTGTGGAAACTTTCGCCCCTTTGATACTTACTGTGCGATATTGTTTACATGAGGTGCAGTTTCCGGCACAGGCGCAGGATCCGCATTCCGAATGGCATGTCCGGGAGTTCTTCGGCGGTGACGGCTTTGGTCAGGATGATCAGGAGTCCGTAGATGACCATCGCGGCCGGAACACTGACGAGAAGTCCCAGCTGGTAATAGCCGGTGACATGTTCGATCACGTTATAGATCAGGAAGGCAGCGGTACCCATCAATGCGGCAGAAATTCCCGGAAGCAGGAAGGTCGTCCGCACTTCCTGGCGGTAGTGGAGTGCTCTTCCGATGGCGCGCCAGTTTAAGAGGCAGACCACCAGGGCAAAGCTTACATTGCCGATGACCAGGCCATAGACACCCCAGTTTAAATACTTTAACATGACATAGACCAGTGCGGCATGGATCACCAGGGAGATTGCAGAGTGCGTTACGGATTTGCGCATCAGGTCAATTCCCTGTAAAACCGCGTTGGTGACGGTAGAGAGGGAAAAGAAAATGACAGCCGGGGATCCTAACATCAACAGGTTGGTCGTCAGCTGACGGCTGTCGTGGAAAATCAGCCGCAGAACCGGAGTTGCCAGTGCCGCCATGCCGAACGCACAGGGAATCGCAATCAGCATGTTGAATTTGATGGTGAGGCGGATCTTGTACATGACATCCGCCTTGTTTTTCTGGGCGCGGGAGCGCACGATACTTGGGATCATGGAAGTACCCAGGGAGGAAGCTACGGCTACCGGTACATTGGAAAGCAGGCGGTATTTGCCGCCGTAGATGCCTAAGAGGGAAAGGCGTTCTTTTTCTGTAAGACCTTTTCCACTCATCAAGAAGCCGAACATGGAGTTATCCACAGAACCACTTAACTGATACACAAACTGGCTGAGAATGATCGGGGTCAGAGTCAGAAATAACGCGGTGTATATATGCTGCCAGCTTTCCAGGCGGTCTGTCTGCGGCTTCCGGAAAGCTGCCGCATTCTGTTTGCGGTAAAGGAACATCAAAAGAGTCAGGAATACAAAGGCAGCCAGTGCGCCGGAAAGGGTACCGAGGGTACCGCCCGCAGCGCCGTAGGCAGCCGGAGTTTCCCGGTTTGCAAACCAGTGCATGAAAGCAAAGGAAGCAGCTACGCTGATGACGGCATTTACGACCTGCTCAATAACCTGGGAGATGGAGGTCGGTACCATATTGCCAAGTCCCTGGAAATAGCCGCGCACCACACCCATAATGGAAAAGACCAGAATGGTCGGTGCCATAACTTTCAGCGGCAGGGCACTGTTGGGGCTGTTAAAGATGTGGACGGTGATCCAGTCTGCGCCAAACAGCAAAAACAGGGTCATAAGGCCACCGGCGATAAGGCCAAAGAGCAGACCTGCCCGGAAAACACGCTGGACATCCTGAATCTTGCCGTGCACGCGTCTTGCTGCGATCAGCTTGGAAATGGCGAGCGGCAGACTGTAGGAAGACAGGATCAGACCAATGTTATAAATTTCGTAGGCTGTGTTGTAGTAACCGATTCCTTCGTCTCCGATGGCGCGGGTCATGGGAATCTTGTAGAGAAGTCCGATAAAGCGGACGATGATACCGGCTGCGGCGAGAATGCTTCCCTGTACCAGGAAGTTGCCGGAGTCGGATTTTTCCTTATTGTTACCCATACGTAAATTTCTCCTTTAGTAATTGCATCTGGACAAAACGATATCTGTATATAGAAAAAGTTTTGCCGGAACAGTAACAGTATATCCCATCGGCGGTATGATTGCAATCTGGAAATGGGAGGGGAGATATGGTAGAATGATTACTGTTGTGACCTGGCTTGTTCCGGACGGACAAGTCTGGCAGAGCATGGATTTTCGTTGGGTCGCGGCATGTTTTGATAGTTATGAAAGGATCATGATATTATATGAAGAATAATCAGGAGTCTGTCTGGATGCTTCAGACAAAACGGGCAGATTTTAACGGAATCGCCACACGCTTTCATATCAGTCCGGTCACGGCGCGTATCCTGCGGAACCGTGATGTAGAAGGCGAGAAAGCGATTGACCGTTATTTAAATGGAAGCATCGACCAGCTTTACGATCCCCACCAGATGAAGGATATGGACAAGGCGGCTGCTTTGATCCTGGAAAAGATCCGGCAGGGGGTCCGCATCCGCATTGTGGGTGATTACGATATCGATGGGGTGTGTTCTACCTATCTTTTGTATCGGGGACTGACCCGGTGCGGCGGGCAGGTCGATTACCAGATTCCGGAGCGCATCCGCGATGGGTACGGGATCAACGAATCCATCATCCAAAAGGCAAAGGAAGACGGCATCGACACCATTGTCACCTGTGACAACGGCATTGCGGCGCTGGAACAGATCAAGCTGGCAAAAGAACTTGGCATGACGGTGATTGTGACCGATCACCATGAGGTAGTCCGCGCGGAGGACGGCAGCCAGATTCTGCCACAGGCAGATGCAGTCGTGAACCCGCACCGGGACGACTGTTCGTACCCGTTTGCCGGAATCTGCGGTGGTGTTGTTGCATACAAACTGGTGCAGGTGCTCTATGAACAGAGCGGGCTACCAAAGCAGGAATGGCTGGACATGCTGGAATTTGCAGCCATTGCAACCGTCGGTGATGTGATGAAGCTGCAGGATGAGAACCGCATCATTGTGCGCTGGGGCTTAAAGCAGATGCCGTATACCGCCAGCGCCGGTCTGCGGGCGCTGGTGGAAGCCTGTGGTCTGGATATCTTCGACCTGACAGCGTATCACATCGGCTTTGTGATCGGACCATGCCTAAATGCGAGTGGACGGTTAAAGACCGCACAGCTGGCACTGGAGCTGTTGCTGTGCGGAGAGAATGATTCCCGGGCAGAAGCGCTGGCGACAGAACTCAAAAATCTGAACGAGGAGCGCAAGGACATGACCCAGGCCGGTATGGAGCAGGCTTTTGAGCAGGTCGATACTGAGCTTTCCGAGGACGATGTTCTGGTCGTATACCTGCCGGACTGTCACGAATCCCTGGCGGGAATTATTGCCGGAAGAGTGCGCGAAGCTTACAATAAGCCTTCGTTTGTACTGACAAAGGGTGAGGACTGTGTAAAAGGTTCCGGACGTTCCATTGAAAGCTACCATATGTATAAGGCACTGTGCGGTGTGCAGGATCTGCTTCTGAAATTCGGAGGCCATCCGATGGCAGCCGGTTTCTCTTTAAAAGAGGAAAATGTGGAAGCATTCCGCCGCCGCTTAAATGAGCAGTCCACACTTACGAAAGAAGATTTCATTCCAAAGATCTGGATCGATGTGGCAATGCCGCTGGAATGCATATCCGAAGCGCTGGTAAACGAGTTAAAGAGCCTGGAGCCGTTTGGGCAGGGCAATGAAAAGCCGCAGTTTGCCCAGAAAAATTTGCGTATCCGCAGTGTGCGGGCCATCGGCCGCAACAACAATGCCGTCCGGATGACGGTGGTGACCGAGCAGGGGCGACCCATGGAAGCTATGGTCTTCACCGTGGCAGACGAGTTCGTGGAAGAGGCAAAAGCAAGCCGGAGCATCGATGTGGTCTACTACCCGGATATCAATGAGTATAATGGGAACCGCACACTGCAGATTGTGGTGCGGGCATATAAGCTACATTTTTGAATCTTCTTTCTTGACACATGGAAAGCACTGTACTATAATCGACTGTAAATAACTGCGAAGGCGCTGGAAAAACCTGTAAATGGCAATGATCCAGTGCCTTTGTCACAACATGGCAGTCCGGCATTTCGGAATTGCCGCATGGTGCAACGGTTTTATTTCTTTGAGGTTACATAATCACAACAAAGGAAAGTGGATGCCTGGAGAGAACCAGAGAGCGGGTATCTGCGGAAAAGGAGACAAAGTCCATGGTAAATGAGGTAATGAAGTTTATCGAAAACTATGACCCGGAAGTCGGCAAGGCAATCGAGCAGGAAGCCGCACGTCAGAGAAGAAATCTGGAGCTGATCGCTTCTGAGAACATCGTATCTGAGCCGGTCATGATGGCAATGGGAACCGTACTGACAAACAAATATGCAGAGGGTTACTCTGGAAAGCGCTATTACGGCGGCTGCCAGTACATCGATGTGGTAGAGACCATTGCAATCGAGCGTGCAAAGAAGCTGTTCGGCTGTGAGTATGCCAACGTTCAGCCGCACTCTGGCGCACAGGCAAACATGGCAGTATTCCTGGCTATGTTAAAACCGGGTGACACCGTACTCAGCATGAGCCTCGACCATGGCGGTCATCTGTCTCACGGAAGCCCAGTGAACTTTTCCGGTCTTTACTTCAACATCGTATCCTATGGTGTAAACGATGAGGGCTTCCTCGATTACGACCAGGTAGAGCGTCTGGCTGTAGAGCATAAGCCGAAACTGATCCTTGCAGGCGCAAGTGCATACGCAAGAGAGATCGACTTTAAGCGTTTCCGCGAGATTGCAGACAAGGTTGGCGCATACCTCATGGTAGATATGGCACACATCGCAGGTCTGGTAGCAGCAGGCGAGCATATGAGCCCAATCCCGTACGCAGATGTGGTAACCACCACCACCCACAAGACCCTGCGCGGACCGAGAGGCGGCATGATCCTGGCAAGCAAGGAGTCTGCTGACAAGTTCAACTTCAACAAAGCCATTTTCCCGGGAACCCAGGGCGGTCCGTTAGAGCATGTGATCGCAGCAAAGGCAGTATGCCTGGGCGAGGCATTGAAGCCAGAGTTCACCGAGTATCAGAAACAGGTTCGCAAGAATGCGAAGGCACTGGCAGCAGCACTGGTTGAACGGGGATTCAAGCTGTTAACCGGCGGTACCGACAACCACTTAATGTTAGTAGACCTGCGCGGCATGGATATCTCTGGTAAGGAACTTCAGAACCGTTGTGATGAAGTCTTCATCACCCTGAACAAGAACACCGTTCCGAATGAGCCGAGAAGCCCGTTCGTAACCTCTGGTGTCCGCATCGGAACTCCGGCTGTTACCACCCGTGGCTTAAAGGAAGAGGATATGCCGAAGATCGCAGAGTGTATCTGGCTGGCAGCAACCGATTTCGAGAACAAGGCAGATTACATCCGCGGCGAAGTAATGAAGCTGTGCGAGAAATATCCGCTGTACGAATAAAATCAAATGATCATTGCGGCATAAAAAACACCGTTGAAAAGCCTAGTTTAGCTGGCTTTTCGACGGTGTTTTTTCGATGGAGCGCTGTGAATCACAAAGCAGTTTTGTAATTTCTTTTTTTACAGTGTGGAAATATTTGCCATCCATTACATGATCCAGGCATTCCAGATACCAGTTAACCCGGATGGGTTTTTTACTTAGGGAGTAGAATGCAATATTGGATAATGATGGAAAAGTATTCAGATAACTCCTAAACGTAAAACAGCATCCGATTCCTGCAGCTGCATTCTGCATGGATATTTCCAGGTTGTTTAATGTAGAGAAATGGGAATAGTCAATGTTATTTGTTTTTAAAAACTGAATTACAAAGGAATATATATTCTGTGTTTCTCCCGGAAGAAAAATCTGTTCCCTGGGAATTTTGGTCAGATCTGTCAGTGGAAAACGATTTTCTCCGAGATATTCATGACCCAGATTCCATGTTGCAGGGCAGGCGAAAAGAAGTTCGTCTTTCCCAACAAAAACCTGTTGAAATTTTGGCATACCGGGTGTGGTAAGCAGAATCATATCTAATTGGCCTTTGTTGAGCATATCCCGCAACCGGTCTGCTTTGTCCACGGTCAGATGGAGTTCCAGATTCGGAAATATCGTGTGGAGTGTTTCTTGCAGAGGAATCCATAGATAAGCGGCAGATCGCTTATACATACCGATGGATATGCAATTCTCTTTTCTGTTATGCAATCTTCCTAATTGCGTAGAAAAATCCTGATCAATTTCCAAGATTTTTTGGCAGCGCTCGATATATTTTTTACCAATATCGGTTGGGACGAAGCGTTGTTTGTGCCTGCAAAATAAATCAATTCCGAGCTCTTTTTCAAGGTGGCTTATATACATACTAAGCGCAGGGGCAGAAATATATAGTTTTTCGGCTGCTTCTCGAATGGTGCCATATTTCGCAAGAGCACATACATATTTTTCATCTTTCAGTGACAAAATAATTCCCCTTCTATTAAAAATAAGTAAATATGATGATTAAGTTTTCCTTAATTATAGATTAACATAATGTACTGTCTCTGGCAAGGGCTGTTTGATACAATTATGATATCGGATATTAATATAAAGGAGGGATGAATCATTTGAAAACGGTATTTACTACTTGTGGAGACGCATTGATTATGCATCGTCTTCCGCCAAATTATCCAGGACAGAAGCAGATTCGGGACTATCTGCAGACTGGTGATTTTCGAATTGTTAATCTTGAAACTACCATCACCGATAAAAACTGTTATCCTTCTACATTTTCTGGTGGGACATGGTTGACTGCGGAAGCATCAGTATTAGAAAGTCTGGAAAATTTTGGCTTTAATCTTTTTGGTATTGCCAACAACCACATGCTGGACTATTCGTATCCTGGATTGTTTCAGACACTTTCGACTCTTCGTGAACGCAAGCTTGCCTTTACCGGTGCAGGCGAAAGCCTGGAGCAGGCGTCAAAAGCTGCAATCACAGAGTCATCGGCTGGAAGAAGCGCGTTGATTGCGCTTACGTCCACTTTCGATGATTCGGCCAGAGCGGGAGTCCAGGGACCTTATCTTCCAGCCCGTCCTGGTATTAATCCTATGCGTTTTGAACAGAGATATTTACTAAATAAAGAGCATATGGAGCAGTTAAAGAAAATTGCCGATGTCTGTGATGTGAACGTGAAGAATAAACGAAGATTGAAAACAGGCTATAAACTTCAGGAAGATGATAGTATCTTTGAATTTAAAGACATGAAATTCTGTCTTAATGATCAGGAGGGGAAAATCACGATTCCTTCCGCTGTAGATTTGGATCGGACTCTTCGTGCAATTAGGGAATTAAAACGAGAGGTGGAACATGTTGTGGTCATGCTTCATTCTCATGAAATGAAAGATGATAATATGGAATCCATTGAGGATTTTGTCAAGGAATGTTCCCATGCGTTTATTGATGCCGGGGCCAGTATCGTATTGGGTGGAGGATGCCATCAATTGAAAGGGATTGAACTTTACAAAGGCAAACCAATTTTCTATTCCCTGGGTAATTTTATTTATCAGAATGAGTTTGTTGATGTTCTGCCGCCAGATTTCATGGATAAATACAAGCTTCCATATACCACTACTGCACGGGAAGCCATTGCCTATCGAAAGTCCAAGGCTCGAAACGGCGGTCAGCAGTCAAAAGAAAACTTCCTGTCTGTGCTGCCGCGGATAATCATGGAAGATGATCAGTGTATTGGTATTGAGATGATGCCGATTTCTCTTGGATATGAACGGTCACGTTCTTTTAAAGCAATTCCAACTCCTGCCAATGAAGCTGACAGCAGGCTTATTTATCAGACACTGGTTCGTCTCAGTGCACCATTGGGTACGGAATTGTATATGGAAAATGAAATGATCAAAATACGAATGGAGGAGAAGTAAATGAAAAAGTTCAAAATGCCTCACGCACTGGTTATTATGGTAATGATTATTTTACTGGCCGTTGTAATGACCTGGATTGTACCTGCTGGTCAGTTTGCACGTATTGAAAATGCAGAAGGCGTAAAAGTGGTTGATCCTGCTTCTTTTCAGTATTTGGAAAGTTCTCCAGTCAGTCTGCTCAAAGTTCCAAAGATGATCGTAGAATCTCTGATTTCAAAAATCGATCTGATGTACACGGTTATTTTTGCTGGTGCAGCCTTCCATATGATTGCAAAATCCGGTGCTCTGCAGGTCCTGGTTGGTTCCACAGCAGGCAAATTCCGTAATAAGGCATATTTGTTTGTTCCCGTTATGACTGCTGCTTTTGCTGTAATTTGTTCTACGCAAGCGGTCAATCATTTTATTGCTTTTGCACCGGTTATGGTCGTTATTGCTATGGGAATGGGATTTGATTCTATAGTGGGAGTGGCCATTATTCTGTTAGGTGGTGCGATTGGTTTTTCTACTGCTGGTTTGAACATCAATACAGCGGTATTGGCTCAAAAAATTGCGGAAATTCCAGTCTATTCCGGTTTGCGCTATCGTGCGTTTTGTTTTGTGGTATTTTTGGTTGTGACTTGCCTGTACCTGGTTAATTATGCCAGAAAGATCAGTAAAAATCCTGAACTTAGTCCAGTATATGATATTGACCAGAAACGGGAAGACAGGGTTGCAGATCTGAGTGTTTTTGGAAAAATGGATTGGAGAAAGGTCTGCGTTCTTCTCGTCCTTCTGGCTTCGTTAATTGGTTTAATTGTTGGAAATACGAAATTGGGCTGGGATTTGGAAGAATATGCGGCTCTGTTCCTTGTTGTTACTTTGGTGGAAGGTCTGTTACTGGGATTGAGACCATCCCAGATTGCTTCTGAATTTATCAATGGATGTAAAACCATGTTGGGTGCCGCTTTTCTCATTGGTTTCGCAGGGACCATTGCTTCCGTGCTGAAAGCTGGCGGTATTATCGATACCATTATTTTTGCTTCCAGTAATCTGCTGAACCATGTGCCGAGATTTTTGTTAGGACCTGCTATGTTCCTGGTAAATGTTCTTGTAAACTTGGTGATTGTTTCTGGCAGTGGACAGGCTACAGCGGTTATGCCGATCATGGCACCTCTTGCAGATCTTGTTGGCATTACCCGGCAAACATCTGTACTGGCATTTACCTTTGGTGATGGTTTCTGTAATTATATTCTGCCTCATTCTTCCGCTTTGATGGGTATTTTAGGTGCTGCAAATATTCCATATGATCGTTGGATGAAGTTTATGTGGAAGTTGTTTGTTATCTGGCTGCTTCTTGGAAGCATCTTGTGTTCTATTGCGCAGATAATTGGTTACGGGGCATAAGGAGATCTTATGAAACAGAAAATAAAAGATTTTGTAGAGGAATTGCTGCCAGAGTTAGCAGATATGGCAGACAAAATTTATGACAGACCTGAGATGGCATTTCAGGAAAAATTTGCTGCGGGTGTTCTGGAAGATTGGTTGGAGGTCAGGGGCTTTTTGGTTCAGCGGGGACTTGGAACTTTAAATACCGCTTTTCGTGCAGAATATACCCAAGGCAGTGGTGGACCCAGGATAGGTTTGCTTTGTGAATACGATGCGCTTCCAAATGGTCATGCCTGTGGTCATCAACTGCAGGGACCGGCGATTCTTGGTGCGGCAGCTGCCATAGTACAACTCTTTACAGAGCAAAGTTATAGTTTAATTGTTTACGGAACTCCGGCTGAGGAGGGGAAGGGCGGTAAAGTGATCATGCTGAACGAAGGGTATCTGAAAGATATGGATATCGCTCTTATGATGCATGGAGGTCCTGCTACTCAGACGGATATCAAATCTATGGCAAAGATCAGTGCTACGGTTACTTTCCATGGAAAAAGTGCCCATGCCGCGCTGAAACCGGAAGCTGGACGTAGTGCGTTGGATGCAATGTTATTGTCTTTTCAGGGAATTGAGTTTTTGCGGGAACATGTCCGAGAGGATAGTCGAATGCACTATGCTATTTCGGATGGCGGAGGAGCAATGAATGTTGTACCTGCAAAAGCAGTTGGTGAATATGGTTTGCGGTCTTACGACTCCGTCTATCTGGATGAACTAATTCGTCGGTTTGAATTGGTTGTAAAGGGAGCGGCCATGATGACTGAGACAACCTGTGATATTTGTTACCATCAGCGTATCGAAGGGAAAATTCCAGCCAGAAAGCTAAATGAATTGTTAATGAGAAATGCTGTTTTTTACAATGCACCAAATTGTAAGCCTGACCGGGAAAAAACGGGATCTACAGATTTTGCTAATGTAATGCATATGATTCCAGGTGCATGTATTCGAGTTGCTTTTGTACCGGAAGGAAGTTCTTCTCACTCTCAGGAATATCTGGATTGGGGAAAGACACTGCAGGCACATCATGCAATTGCTCTGGGTAGTCAGATCCTGGCTGCGACCGTTTATGACCTTCTGACTGATGATGAAAAATTTCGTGCTGTTCAGGATGATTTTACCTACCAAAAAGAATTAATAATGAAAAATAGAATTTGACTCTTAAAAAGGTTCATGTTATATTAAATATGAAAAGGGAAAGCCAAAGACACATGGCCTACCCGAAAACAGATTAAAGTTAGTCTCTTATGAGACCTGCCGTCACTATTGCGAGTAGTGGCGGCTTATTTTTTTCCCTTAAAGATCTCATAAATGAGACCTATAAGTGCAACAATGAAGATACCTATCTGGATCAGATCCGAATATGTAACGTACATTGGCATCGCCCTCCTTTCAAACTGGAGGGTAAGCCCCTCCGGGAGTGGAGGGTAGACCGCCTTGAGGTGTTTTGACTTTCCGTTCAACAAGTATATCATAAGATGGTTCATTAGACAATTATATTAGAGGAAAAGGCAGATGGTTTGTATGATACTTTTTCTGTTTTACCTCGATTTAACATATCCCCTCTTTTTGATTTTACATTCAAATTTTACAATGCACTTGTGGTTGAGAGAGAAGAAAGAAAATCCCGGAAACCACAGTAAACATGCAAGTAACTGAAATGAGTTCATAAACAAAGAAAAGAGGAGAACACGTATTATGAAGAAGACATTAGCAATGGTATTAGCAATGGGTATGACAATTGCAAGTTTGACTGCATGCAGCAGCAAACCGGCAGAGACAACTGCAGTAGCTACCGAGGCAGCAAAGACTGAGGCAGCAAGCGAGGCAGATACAAAAGCAGAAGAGACCACCGAAGCAGCTGGCGGCAAGGCAGAAGGCCCGATCACCGTGGTTTCCCGTGAGGATGGATCCGGCACCAGAGGCGCATTCATCGAGCTGTTCGGTATTGAGACCAAGAACGATGCAGGCGAGAAGGTAGACAACACCACTGAGGATGCAGAGATCACCAACAGCACCTCCGTTATGATGACCACCATCGCAGGCAACAAAGGAGCAATCGGTTATGTTTCCCTTGGTTCCTTAAATGACACCGTAAAGGCAGTTGAGATTGACGGCGCCGAGGCAAGCGTCGATGCAATCAAAGCTGGCGAGTACAAGGTAGCACGTCCGTTCAACATTGCAGTAAAAGATGGTTTAAGCGATGTTGCATCTGATTTCATCACCTTCATCATGAGCGAGGATGGTCAGAAGGTTGTTGAGGATAACGGTTACATCAGCCAGGGCAACGAGGGTGCTTACACCGCTTCTGGTTTAAAGGGCAAGGTTGTTGTTGCAGGTTCTTCTTCCGTAACTCCGGTTATGGAGAAACTGAAAGAGGCTTATGTAGCTGTAAACCCGGATGTGGAGATCGAGGTTCAGCAGTCTGATTCCACCACTGGTATGACTTCCGCAATCGAAGGTGTCTGTGATATCGGTATGGCATCCAGAGACTTAAAGGACAGCGAACTGGAAGCTGGTCTGACCCCGACCGTCATCGCAATGGATGGTATCGCAGTTGTAGTCAACAATGAGAGCCCGGTTACCGAGCTGACCAGTGAGAACGTAAAAGACATCTTCACCGGTGAGATTACCGATTGGGCAGACGTTCAGTAACAGTAGAAATGTGCGGCAGGGCAGCTAGGAAGACAAAACAAGCTGCCCTGCTTTTTTATAAAGAAAGTGAGAACCATGAAAAATCTGAAAGAACAGCTGATGCACGCGGTATTTTTATTCAGTGCCTGCGTGTCCATTCTGTGTGTTGCCATGATCTGTGTATTCCTGTTCGCAAATGGTATTCCGGCGATCGGAAAGATCGGAGTCCTGAACTTCTTAACCGGCGAAAAGTGGAAACCGGGCAATAACCTCTTTGGCATCCTGCCGATGATCTTAGGCAGCATTTACGTGACAGCCGGTGCCGTCATAATCGGAGTGCCGATTGGCATTCTGACTGCAGTCTTTATGTCGAAGTTTTGTCCGAAGCGTGTTTACAAGATTGTAAAGCCGGCAATTGATCTGCTGGCCGGAATTCCTTCGGTTGTATATGGATTCTTCGGTATGGTTGTGATCGTACCGGTTGTCTCCACCCTGTTTGGCGGAAGCGGCAAGAGCATGCTGACCGCATCGATCCTGCTTGGAATCATGATCCTGCCGACCATCATCGGCGTGTCAGAATCCGCGATCAATGCCGTACCGTCCAGTTATTACGAAGGCTCCCTGGCACTGGGTGCCAGCCATGAGCGAAGCGTATTCTTCGCTACACTTCCGGCGGCAAAATCCGGTATTCTGGCCGGTGTGATCTTAGGTGTTGGCCGTGCCATCGGTGAGACCATGGCAGTTATCATGGTAGCCGGAAACCAGGCACGTATGCCGAAGGGCATTTTACAGGGCGTCCGCACCATGACGGCAAACATCGTTCTGGAAATGGGATACGCAACGGATCTCCACCGGGAAGCGCTGATCGCCACGGCGGTAGTCCTCTTCGTATTCATTCTGATCATTAACCTGTCGTTTTCAGTTATCAGCAGAAAGGCGAATGCATAATGGAAGCAGCTATGGAAAAGAAAAATATCGAAATGCAGGCGATCAACCGCCAGACCTTCGGGCAGCGGTTAAAGTCCTATAAACGCAGTCCGCAGTCTCTGGTGCTTCTGATCCTGGTATCGGCATCGGCACTTCTGACGGTGATGACGTTACTGTTTTTACTGGCTTATATTCTGATCAAGGGAATCCCGTATCTGACTCCGAGCCTGTTTGCGTGGGAATACAACAGTGAAAATGTATCTCTCATGCCGGCACTCGTCAATACGGTGATCATGACAGGACTTTCCCTGCTGATCGCAGTTCCCCTTGGCATTTTCGCGGCCATCTATCTGGTGGAATATGCCAAACGCGGCAACCGGCTGGTGAGCATCGTGCGGATCACCGCAGAGACCCTGACCGGCATTCCATCCATTGTATATGGTCTGTTTGGATTTCTTCTGTTTGCCGTGGCGCTTGGCTGGTCTTACACCATCTTAGGCGGCGCCATGACACTGGCGATCATGATCCTTCCAACGATCATGAGAACCACGGAGGAGGCATTAAAAGCGGTCCCGGATTCTTACCGGGAAGGAAGCTTCGGCCTTGGTGCCGGACGTCTCCGCACCGTTTTCCAGGTGGTCCTGCCATCGGCAGTACCTGGAATTCTGGCAGGTATCATTCTGGCGGTTGGCCGTATTGTAGGCGAGACCGCGGCACTGATGTATACAGCGGGAACCGTTGCAGGCATTCCATCCAACTTATTCGGCTCTGGCCGAACCCTGGCAGTGCACATGTACGTGCTGACCAATGAAGGACTTTACACCAACCAGTCCTACGCTACGGCAGTAGTGCTGCTGGTGATCGTAGTTTGTATCAACGCAGTATCCGGGTTCATTGCAAAGAAAGTATCCGGAAAGACCGCTTAATTTCCGGTGGAAGAACAATCTGGAAAGACGGCTCAGTATTCTGGCTGCGGCGCAAAAGGTGCCGCGGCATCCAAAAACAGAGAGGTAACGTATGGATAAGCTAACAATCAGCAACATGGAATTGTATTACGGCGATTTTAAAGCCTTAAAAGGAATCAATTTAAATATCCAGGCCAACGAGATCACGGCGTTTATCGGTCCGTCCGGCTGCGGAAAATCCACCTTATTAAAATCCTTAAACCGCATGAATGACCTGGTAGAAGGATGCCGCATCACCGGAAGCATTTTGCTTGACGGCGAAGACATCTACGGCGATATGGACATCAACCTTCTCAGAAAGCGGGTCGGTATGGTGTTCCAGAAACCAAACCCGTTCCCGATGAGTGTTTATGACAACATTGCCTATGGACCGCGTACCCACGGCATCCGCTCCAAGGCACAGCTCGATGACATCGTGGAGAAATCCTTGCGCGACGCAGCAATCTGGGACGAGTTAAAGGACCGCTTGAAAAAGAGCGCGCTGGGACTTTCCGGAGGACAGCAGCAGCGTCTTTGCATCGCAAGAGCACTGGCCGTGCAGCCGGAAGTACTTTTGATGGATGAGCCGACCTCCGCGCTGGACCCGATCTCAACTTCCAAGATCGAGGACCTTGCGGTGGAACTGAAAAAAGATTATACTATCGTCATGGTAACCCATAACATGCAGCAGGCAGCACGAATCTCCGACAAGACCGCGTTCTTCCTGATGGGCGAAGTGATCGAGTTCGGCGAGACCGAGCAGATCTTCTCCATGCCGAAGAACAAGAAAACAGAAGATTACATTACGGGGAGGTTTGGCTGATATGCGCAATCGATTTGATGAACAGCTGGAGCTTTTGAATGTGGAGCTGATCCGCATGGGAGCACTGTGTGAGGATGCGATCTCTTACGCGTCCCGCACGCTGATGGGTGAGGGTGACTTTACCAAGGATGTCTACAAGGCCGACCACGAGATTGATCAGAAGGAGCGCGATATCGAGAATCTCTGTATGCGTCTTCTTTTGCAGCAGCAGCCGGTAGCGAAGGACCTGCGTCAGGTTTCTTCCGCACTGAAAATGATCTCCGATATGGAACGAATCGGCGACCAGGCATCCGACATCGCGGAAATCTGCAGTTTCGTGGGTGACCGTGAGGCAAAGAGCCGTCTGCACATCCGCGACATGGCCGACGCGACCATGCGCATGGTGACCCAGAGCATCGATTCCTATGTAAAACGGGATCTCAACATTGCAAAAGAAGTGGTCCAGTACGATGATGTGGTGGATGATCTGTTCGGCAAAGTAAAAGAGGAGCTGATCGGCATGCTGAGTGCCGGAAGCACCGATGAGAAGATGGGCGAGTTCTGCATTGATATGCTGATGATCGCCAAATACTTTGAACGAATCGGAGATCATGCTACCAACATTGCAGAGTGGGTGGAGTATTCCATCACGGGAACCCACCTGGAATAAAAGGAGAAGAACATGATCTATCTGGTTGAAGACGATGAAAGTATCCGGGAACTTGTAATCTATACGCTGCAGACCACGGGTCTTACTGCAAAGGGGTTTCCCTGCGCGAAGGATTTCTGGAATGCCATGAAGCAGGAGTACCCGTCCCTGGTGCTCCTTGATATTATGCTTCCGGATGAAGATGGTCTGACCATCTTAAAGAAGCTGCGGGATGCCGGTCCCACAAAACGGCTTCCCGTTATTATGCTGACTGCAAAAGGAACCGAGTATGACAAGGTAGTCGGCTTAGACAGCGGCGCAGACGATTACATACCAAAGCCGTTTGGCATGATGGAGCTGGTCTCCCGGGTGCGTGCCCTTTTGCGCCGGGCAGAGCCGGAACACGAAAAACGCACCGATGCCTGCACTGCCGGACCGATCCATGTGGACTTAAACCGCCATGTGGTAACAGTAGACGGAACTGTTGTGGCACTCACGTACAAGGAATTCGAACTGCTTTGTTATCTGATCGAAAATAAGGGCATGGTCTTAACCAGGGATCAGCTGTTATCCAAAATCTGGGGATATGATTTTGATGGAGAAACCCGCACGGTGGATGTCCACATCCGGACACTCAGACAGAAGCTTGGCGAGGCCAGCCGCTGTATCGAGACCATCCGCGGGGTTGGATATAAGCTGGAGGAATCAGAAACATGAAGATCAAACGAAAAATCTACTGGAATCTGTGTCTGGTAGCACTTCTGACCATGGTGGTGTCAGCGTTGATCACGACGCTCCTTTTGTGCCAGGATCTGCAGACCCAGATGCGCCAGGCTGTCATGACCGAGGTACGGTATCTGGAGTCCGCCATGGAGGTATCCGGCAAAGATTACCTGGTTCATTTAAAAAGCCGTGGAGATGGCAACAGCGTCAACCGCATTACCTGGGTCGATGAAAACGGCAGCGTGCTCTATGACAGCTATGCGGACAGCGAGAGCCTGGAAAACCACAAAGACCGCCCGGAGATCGCGGCAGCTTTAAAGAATGGACGCGGTGAGAGTGTCCGTACTTCCCGCACCCTTGCGGAACAGACCTACTATTACGCAGCCCGTTTAACAGACGGCAGCGTTATCCGCGTGGCAAGCACCACCAAGAGCGCTCTTGCAACCGTGTTCCACACCGTTCCGATCATGATTGCCATGGCGATTCTGATTGTGCTTGGAGTCCTGATCCTGGCTGAGTTCCAGACCAAGCGGATCATCGCGCCGATCAACCAGATGAATCCGGACGATCCGCAGGCAGGAGATGTGTACGATGAGCTGGCACCGCTGGTGCGCCGCCTGGAAAAACAGAAGGAAACCATCCGTCAGCAGATGGAGATATTAAAAGAAAAACAGGAAGAATTCTCTGCGATCACAGAAAATATGCGCGAAGGTTTTCTTGTGGTAGACAGCAAAGGCGATGTGATGTCTTACAACAAGAGTGCGCTGAAACTGCTGGGAATCCCAGAAGGAGAGGAAGGAATGCTAAGCCGCCATGGAAATGCGGCGTGGGAAGAACATACCGATCCGGGCAAGGAAGGCACACTGTCACAGGATTTACCTGCAAACAGTCAAAACACAGGAACTCATAATGACGCGGAACGACATAAAGCGAATGTAAACATCATCAGCATCAACCGTTCCGAAAACTTCCGCAGGGTCGTGGATGAAGCCTTAAAGGGCGGCCACTGTGAGGAAATGCTGGATGTCGGAAACCGTCATTACCAGATCATCGCGAACCCGGTGGCAGAATCCGAAGAACGCAGCGGTGCCGTCGTAGTCATTCTGGATGTCACCGAGCAGCAGGGCCGCGAGGAACTTCGCCGCGAATTTACCGCGAATGTCTCCCACGAATTAAAGACTCCGCTGACCTCCATCTCCGGTTACGCAGAAATCATGATGAACGGCATGGTACAGCCCGCCGACATGGGCCGCTTCTCTGGAAAGATCTACAAAGAAGCCCAGCGCCTGATCACGCTGGTAGGTGATATCATCCGCCTGTCCCAGCTGGATGAAGAAAAAGTCCAGATGGAAAAAAGTCCGGTCGACTTACACCTCCTTGCCTCCGACGTGGTAAAACGCCTGCAGGACGTGGCAAAGAAAAATCAGGTTACACTGATGCTCACCGGAAAACCAACCGTGGTAAACGGCAACCCGCAGATCCTCGACGAGATGATCTACAACCTCTGCGACAACGCCATCAAATACAACAAGCCGTTTGGTGAAGTCGAAGTCAATGTCGCCATGATCAAAGACCACCCGGTCCTCACCGTGGAAGACGACGGAATCGGCATTCCGCCGGAAGACCAGGAACGCATCTTTGAGCGTTTTTACCGGGTCGATAAAAGCCATTCCCGCCAGATCGGCGGCACCGGACTGGGACTCTCCATCGTAAAGCACGGAGCCATCTACCATAAGGCAAAGGTAGAGCTCAAGAGTGCGCTCGGTGAAGGAACCACTGTGCGGATTACGTTCTAAAAAATAACAATTTAAGTATATGACAAGGGCCGTGTGAGTTGCCGAAAGGCAACTCACACGGCCCTATTAAAGTGAAATAAATTGTTACATTGTAACGAGGTGATATGCGATCTGGTCGGCGGTCATCATCTGTGCTTCCCTCTGGTGACAGGTAAAGATGATGATCTGACCCGGATACGCCTTCTTCAGCCACTTGAGGGCGGTGTGCAGCCGGTCTTCATCGTAGAGCACGAAGCTGTCGTCGAAGATCAGCGGCATGTAGTCGCCATCCGGCTGGATGAGCTTTGCCGCGGCGAGACGCAGGGCGAGGTAGATCTGGTCCATGGTGCCGCTGGATACCTGTTCCACCGGAACCAGGCGCGTGCGGGTGTTCATGAAGACATTTAAGTTTTCATCGACACTCATGCTGTCGTAGATTCCGCCGGTAATGCCGGAGATTAAGTCGGATGCAGTCTTATTTAAGTAAAGCCCGAATGAATCCCGGATGGTGGCGGAGAGTTCGGTCATGGTTTCCAAAGCCAGGTCAATGGCAGTGATCTCTTCGCGGATCCGCTCATTTTCAGCCAGAACCTGCTTTAAGGATTCGGTCTGGTCCTTGCAGTGAGCCAGGTGGTCCAGCTTTTTCTCCAGCTCCCACTGGGTTTTCTGCTGGCGGGAGATGACATCGTCGCAGCTTGTTTCTTTCTCCTGCAGGGCGGCGATCTCGGCAGCCTGTTCTTTTACGGACTGCTCAGAGCGTTCCAGTACCTGGCTTAAGCGGATGAATTCTTCCATGCGTCCCTCGAGAGCCTTCATTGCCTCCTCAGAGATGGAGGAATCGCCTAAGTGGCGGGAGAAAATTTCCTGCAGCAGCTTTTCCGTCATGGAGAGTTCCTGGCGCAGGCTGCGGTTCTTCATAAAGAAGATGAGCCCGACAGCGAAGAAGAAGACTGCAGCAGCACTTAAGATGCAGATGAGCCATATGGTGTAGCGGGACACGCCAGTCGATACGGACATCAGTGCCCCCACGCCGGATGCGGCAGTATCGATTGGCTGGGAACTGAAAAAACCAAGGACTCCCGCGCCAATGGCAGAGCAGACAGCCAGCACGAGCATGATGACCGGCAGGAGCGCGCGCCCTTTTTTGGAGGCGGTTTCGGACAACTCCTGATAATGGTTGTAAGTATTTTGCGCATTTTCCCGGTAAGCGTGGATGGAAGCCTCATCGGTAAACTGCGCGCCTTCCAAAGCCTGGCGGCCCTTTGCGATTTTCTGGAGCAGGGTTTCGCGCTCGGTCTGCTTTTCGGAAAGCTGGTTCTTTACCTGCGAGCGCAGATCCTGGTAGGTCCGCAGCTGGTTTTCGTATTCCGGCGCGGAAATTTCTTTTTCCATGTTTTTGATCTCGGTGAGCAGCGCAGTGTAGGTGCGTGCTGCCTCCGGGGTGAGCTGCCGTTCAAACTCTTTCCGGCGCCCTTTTAAATAGGAAGAAGCCTTTGTGATATTTAAGGAAAGATTGCCAGTGGTATTCATGTTGGCAATGTAATTGCGCAGTTCGGTCACCATGCCGCCCTCGGTCACGCATTTGAGCTGACCGATGCTGATGGTGTTGTTGTAGGCGGTTTCTGTGAGCCCGCCTAAGAGAAAGTCCAGGAAGCTTTTGGTGGGCTCCACCTGTTTTCCGGCAGTTTCATTTACGATCACAAAGGATTTCTGATCCTTCTGGAAATTGCGTTCCAGGCGGTAGATGACCCCGTCCTTTTCTACCCGCATCTGACCGCCGTAGACGCCCTTGTTCTTCCATGGTTCATATTTGCTGTAAAGGTCGCCCCGGGCAGCACGTCCGCGCCCGCGTTCCAAACCAAACAGCATACAGCGGATGAACGTATGCAAGGTAGATTTTCCGGCTTCATTTTTGCCGTAAACTACGTTTAAGTCTTTGTCGAAAGAGACGGAGAGGTCGTGAAACTTGCCGAATCCGTCGATATGTAAATCTAGTATCCGCATAGTCTAACTCCTCTCGTCTTTGGTGCGAAGCAGGGCATCGATCCCGTAGTACAGCGCCTTTTTTTCAACCGGACTGGGATCATCCTTTTGAAATGCCTGGATATAAAAACCGATCATGTCGCTTGGATGTTCTGCAAAGAGCTGGCAGAAATCGTACTGCGGCTCCGATTCATCGACCGCCTCCACAATCTGCAGGCGGCGCTCCAGTGGTTCTAAGTCAAAGACAATGTCCGGGTCGCGCATGCCGCGGATGCGGAAACGGTAAATGTTTTCCAGTCCGCGTTCTTTTACGGCATCTGTGATGCGGTCACAAAGCTCGGCATTCGTGGTAGCCGGAGTGACATGGACGACCAGCGGAATGTACTGGACGCGGCTTACCGGGACAAACTCCAGGGAGATGACCTGGCCGGAGGCGGGCTGGATCTCGCCGACTACCATGCCGTGCGGACCGGTCTCAGTTTTGTCAAGCGGCTCTAAGGAACCAGGATATGCGTAGGAAAAATCCGGTGCAAGTTCCGGCTTATGGATGTGCCCAAGTGCCGTGTAGGCAAAACCAGTGCGGGCGAGACTGCCCTTGTCGAGCGGAAGATGGGAAGCATCGCCGCCGTGTGCCAGCAGTACATGGATGCGGGAATCATCCGGCGCTTTGATGCCGTTTAAGCGGGCTTCATTGATCTCAGCCGTGTAGTAGGAAAATCCGTGTACCTCCAGATTGAAATCTGGAAAATAGACAGAGCTCAGCTCCTCAGACATGAGGAAGGTAACATTGGGACACCAGGTAAAACTCATGAGTGCGGAATTTAAGCGGATGCGGTCATGATTTCCGGCGATGATGACAATCTTCACACCGGGAATCGTGGAAAAGAGATAATTGACTTCTTTTAAATCGCGCAGGAGCGGCTGACGGTGAAACAGATCTCCTGCAATAAAGAGAAAGTCCGCGTCCCGCAGCTTGGCCTGTCGTACGACCTCAGCAAAGCTGTCGTGAATGGCCTGGGCCCGCTCGCGGTTCCAGGGCCGGTCACTGTCCGGGTTCATGCCCCAGTGGACATCGGCAATGTGAATAAATTTCATGGGATTCTCCTTGTTGATCAGCGGATGCGCTGCTGGCGCCTCCATGATATGCGGTGCGATAGCAAGTGTGCCATGGCGCCTTCCTGATATGCACTATAATAGAATGCGGGTATGCCGGCAGTTCGTCCTGCGCAGTATACCCGCATTGATTTTCAAAATTTACAGATCGCAGTTTCCAACGGTTCTCGGGAACGGGATCACGTCACGGATGTTGCCCATGCCGGTTAAGTACATCACGCAGCGCTCAAAGCCAAGACCGAAACCTGCATGGCGTGCGGAACCGTATTTGCGCAGGTCAAGGTAGAAGCTGTAATCTTCTTCCTTCAGACCAAGCTCTTTCATACGTGCGCTTAACTTCTCTAAGTCATCCTCACGCTGGCTGCCGCCGATGATCTCGCCGATGCCCGGTACCAGGCAGTCTACTGCAGCGACGGTCTTTCCGTCCGGGTTCATCTTCATGTAGAAGGCTTTGATCTCCTTCGGGTAGTCGGTCACGAATACCGGTTTCTTGAAGATCTGCTCGGTCAGGAAGCGCTCATGCTCGGTCTGAAGGTCGCAGCCCCAGGATACCTTGTAGTCAAACTGGTCGTTGTGCTCTTCCAGGATCTTCACCGCGTCGGTGTAGGTGATGCGGCCGAACTCGGAATTTACAACATTGTTCAGACGGTCTAACAGACCCTTGTCGATGAAGTTATTGAAGAATGCCATCTCCTCCGGAGCGTGCTCCAGCACATAGCGGATGACATATTTTAACATGCCTTCTGCAACTTCCATGTTGTCGTCCAGATCAGCGAATGCCATCTCCGGCTCGATCATCCAGAACTCGGCAGCGTGGCGGGTGGTGTTGGAATTCTCAGCACGGAAGGTCGGCCCGAAGGTGTAGATGTTGCGGAATGCCATAGCGTAGGTCTCGCCGTTTAACTGGCCGCTTACAGTTAAGTTGGTTGGTTTGCCGAAGAAGTCCTGAGTGTAGTCAACAGAACCGTCTTCGTTCTTCGGAACATTGTTTAAATCCATGGTGGTTACCTGGAACATCTCGCCGGCACCCTCGCAGTCACTTCCGGTAATAAGTGGGGTGTGAACGTATACGAAGTCACGCTCCTGGAAGTACTGGTGAATGGCGTATGCGATCAGGGAACGCACGCGGAATACAGCCTGGAATGTGTTGGTGCGCGGACGCAGATGGGTGATGGTACGCAGGTACTCCAGGGTGTGGCGCTTTTTCTGAAGAGGGTAGTCCGGTGCGGACGGACCCTCTACGGTAACCTCAGCCGCCTGGATCTCGAACGGCTGCTTTGCCTCCGGGGTAGCAACCAGGGTGCCTTTTACGATGATGGCAGCGCCTACGTTTAATTTGCTGATCTCAGCAAAGTTTGCCATATTGTCATGATAAACGACCTGAAGGGTCTCAAAATAGGTTCCGTCGCTGACTACGATAAAGCCAAACGCTTTGGAAGCACGCACGCTGCGCACCCAGCCGCCGATGGAAACTTCTTTGTCGAGGTAAGCCTCCCGGTTCTTATACAGTTCTCTTACAGTAACTAAATTCATGATGCTTCTCCTTTGATCTGTGTTCTTTTCGCAGCAGATTCTTCGATGAATCCCTGTGTTTTCCTGTTTTAACAGATATTTATGGAATGATTTCCACACTTAATCAAGATTATACTTCATTTTATTAAGTGATTCAAGAAAAATTATCGAAATACAGGCATTTTGCAGGTGCCGCCGGGCATGCCCCACGTACAGATGCAGCAAGCTGGAAGCACCGTTTTGCAAAGTGGCCCGGCCAATCGCAGAAATAGTGTTATATTTTTTACCAGCTACCATATATAGACAATGCTCGAAATAACACAAAAAGTGTCGGAAAATGTACAAAAATTATTGAAAATAATACAATTATTTGTTCACTATTTCTGAAATGTGTGTTATAATGGTAGATACAAGAAAACACTACAGCGAGGTGATAACGTGATTAAAAAGGAAATGATTGCCATGCTTTTGGCAGGGGGACAGGGCAGCCGCCTTGGGGTATTAACACAAAAAGTCGCGAAACCGGCAGTGTCGTTTGGCGGCAAATACAGAATCATCGATTTTCCACTCAGCAACTGTATCAATTCTGGCGTTGACACAGTTGGCGTTTTAACACAGTATCAGCCATTACGTCTGAATAGTCACATCGGAATTGGCATTCCGTGGGACTTAGACCGTAATGTCGGAGGAGTTACCATTCTTCCACCATACGAGCGCAGCAAAGGCAGCGACTGGTATACCGGTACTGCAAACGCGATTTATCAGAACCTGGAGTATATGGAAAGCTACAATCCGGATTATGTTCTGATTCTTTCCGGCGACCATATCTATAAGATGGATTACGAGGTTATGCTGGAATATCATAAAGCAAACAACGCAGATGTCACCATCGCATGTATGCCGGTGCCGATCGAAGAGGCAAGCCGCTTTGGTATCGTGATCACCGACGACAATAACCGTATCACCGAGTTTGAGGAGAAGCCGGCGCATCCGCGCAGCAACCTGGCTTCCATGGGTATCTACATATTCAGCTGGCCGGCATTAAAGGAAGCACTCATCGCTATGTCCGAGGAGCCGGGCTGTGACTTTGGTAAGCATGTCATCCCGTACTGCCACGGAAAGGGCGAACGCATCTTCGCTTACGAGTACAACGGTTACTGGAAGGACGTCGGTACCTTAGGCTCTTACTGGGAAGCAAACATGGAGCTGATCGATATTATTCCGGAGTTCAACCTCTATGAGGAATACTGGAAGATCTACACCAAGAGCGACATCATCCCGCCGCAGTATGTAGCGGCAGACGCAGTCATTGAGCGCAGCATCATCGGCGAGGGAACCGAGGTACATGGAACTATTACCAATTCCGTCATCGGCGCAGGCGTTACCATTGAGCCGGGGGCAGAGGTACACGATTCCATCATCATGCGTGACTGTGTGATTAAGGCAGGCGCAAAAGTGAACAAGGCCATCGTCGCAGAAGATACCACAGTGGGCGAAGGCGCTGAGCTTGGTGTTGGCGAGTACGCACCGAGTAAATATGACCAGAAGGTTTACCAGTTCGACCTGGTTACCATCGGTGAGCACAGCGTGATCCCGGATCATGTAAAAATTGGTAAGAATACCGCAATTTCCGGCGTCACCACTCCGGAGGACTATACCGACGGAGCACTGGCAAGCGGAGACTACATTATAAAGGCAGGTGGCGTACGATGAAAGCGATTGGTATTGTATTAGCAGGCGGAAACAGTAAGAGAATGCGGGAATTATCCAACAAACGTGCGATTTCCGCAATGCCGGTTGCAGGCAGCTACCGCAGCATTGACTTTGCGCTCAGCAACATGAGCAACTCCCATATCCAGAACGTGGCGGTGTTTACCCAGTACAACTCCCGTTCCTTAAACGAGCATTTAAGCTCCTCCAAGTGGTGGGATTTCGGAAGAAAACAGGGCGGACTTTATGTATTCACTCCGACCATCACCGCAGAGAACAGTGACTGGTACCGCGGCACCGCAGATGCCCTTTATCAGAATCTTACCTTTTTAAAGAACAGCCATGAGCCTTATGTGGTCATTGCTGCCGGCGACGGTATCTACAAGCTGGACTACAACAAGGTTCTGGAATATCACATCGAAAAGAAAGCAGACATTACCGTAGTCTGCAAGGATATGCCGGAGACAGAAGATGTCACCCGCTTCGGTCAGGTAAAGCTGAACGATGACGGCCGCATCATCGACTTCGACGAGAAGCCTATGGTTTCCACATCCAACACCATTTCCTGCGGTATTTACGTTGTCCGCAGACGCCAGCTCATCGAACTCATCGAGCGCTGCGCAGCAGAAGACCGTGTGGATTTTGTACGCGATATTCTGGTACGTTATAAGAACTTAAAACGTATCTACGCATACAAACTGGACACCTACTGGAGCAACATCGCTTCCGTAGATTCCTATTACAAGACCAACATGGACTTCTTAAAACCGGAAGTGCGCAACTACTTCTTCAAAGAATATCCAGATGTATACTCCAAGGTGGACGACCTTCCGCCTGCCAAGTATAACCCGGGTGCCCTGGTGAAAAACAGCCTGATCTCCAGCGGCTCCATCATTAACGGAACCGTTGAAAACTCAATTCTGTTTAAGAAAGCATATATCGGAAACAATTGTGTGATCAAGAATTCCATTATTTTGAACGATGTTTACATTGGCGACAATACCGTCATTGAAAACTGTATCGTAGAGAGCCGGGATACCATTCGTGCAAATACCACGTACATCGGTACTCCGGAGGATATTAAGATCGTTATTGAGAAAAACGAGCGCTATACTTTGTAGACGAACTGTCTGTGCAGACATGCGACTGACACAGAACAGAATGCAGACATCGTAGTGACATGATCAAACACACAGCCGGTTGACCTGGACAGGCATTGAAACCTGCCTGCAGTGACCGTGCAAAATCGGGGGAGGGTTTCCACATGCAGATAACAGATGTGAGAGTGAGAAAGATTGAAAAAGAAGGGAAAATGAAGGCAATCGTTTCTATTACCATAGATAACGAATTTGTCGTTCACGACATTAAAGTCATCGAAGGAGAGAAAGGGTTGTTCATTGCCATGCCGAGCCGCAAGGCTGCAGATGGTGAGTACCGCGATATCGCTCATCCGATCAATTCAGGAACCCGCGATATGATCCAGACCATTATTCTTGATAAATACGAGAGTGCGGCACTGGAAAGTCAGCAGGAAGAACTGGCATAATCATCAGCGAATAACAAAAAGACATGCCCGGCAGGAGAAAAACTGCCGGGCGTTTTTATTTCATAGGAAAGTGCGTCCTATGAAACAAAAACGCTCCGCGGGGATGCGCACTCGGCGCAAGGGTAGATGGTTGCCTCGGCAACCGCGCCTCGGCGCGGGAATGTGCCAAGGCACATTCTTTCTTGCATCAAAAATATGACCAATTTTGCCGAAGTTTGACCAATTCTGGCGAAGTGCTTGCATCGTCTGGAATTGCGCGCTATATTGGAGGAAAAGGAGGGGAACATTATGAAAAAGACAAAAGACCTTGACCGGTTGAACATAGAAGTAACGGAAACAGACCGCCAGACGGCAGAGAAAATAACGGAAAACAAGAACGAGAATGCAATGGCAGAAATGACAGAAAATGAAACAGAGGATGAAAACAGGGAAGAAGCCACGGCATCCAAATGGCAGAGACCACAGAACGATCCGAATGTGATCTATATCCAGATGCTCGGGGGCTTCAGTATGACCTATCAGGGACAGCCGATCCTTTTGGGAAAGAGTCTCAGCAGCAAAATGCTTCATCTTCTAATGCTTCTGATCTACAGCCGCGGGGAGGGGATCCGCCGGACCAGACTTTTGGAGCAGCTTTATGGGGACAGCGACACAGAGCAGGCAGCCAATTCCCTGCGCGCCATGATCTTCCGTTTGAGAAAGAGCCTGGTAGCGGCCGGACTTCCGGATGGGGAGTATATTTCCACCAGAGGCGGCATATACATGTGGACAGCAGATCATGTCGATGTGGAACTGGATGTGGAAATCTTCCAGAAGCAGGTGATGGCAGCTCTGGAAGAAAAAGATCCGATGAAGGAGATCGCGTTGCTGGAAGAAGCCTGTGCCCTCTATAAAGGAGAGTTCCTGCCGCTCATGATCGCGGATGAATGGGTTTCTGCCGCAAACTGGAAGTATCAGGAGCTTTATTTTAAGGTGCTGCGCGAACTGACCCGGCTGCTGAAAAAACAGAATCGTTACACGGAACTGCTCCCGTACTGTGAGCAGGCTTTGAGCCGTTATCCGTATGAGGAGTGGCAGCTGGTCAAACTGGAATGCCTGACCGCCATGAAGGAGTATCAGACAGCGGTCGAGTATTACGAACAGATCGCGCAGGAATCCCAACAGGAGTACGGCATCAGCATGTCGGAAGAGATGATGGAACATTACCGCGCCATCCGCAATATGATCCAGTACGAGATGAACAACCTCGATGAGATCCAGCAGCACTTAAGACCGGATCCGAATGTATTTGGCGCAACCCGGTGCGATTACCTGACGTTCATTGATATTTACCGTTATATTGTCTGGGTACTGGGACGTGAAGATACCAGGGCGCATCTGGTACTCTTTACCCTCATCGACCGGGAAGGAGAACCGCTGGAATCCTCTGAGCAGCTGGAAGAAGTACGGCAGCGGCTGGAACGTTCCATTATCCGGTCAGTCCGCCGCTCCGATCTGTATACCCGCTACGGCAAAAACCAGTTCCTGGTCCTGGTGACCAGCACCGACCAGAAAGGCTGCAAGATCGCGGCAGACCGTGTATGCAAAAACTTCCACAACGTCAACCGCCGCCGGAAAATCGATGTATACTATGCCTGCAGACCGGCCATGGCGGTAAACGGGGACAGCTTAAAAAAGAACATGGGAAAGAACGTCAAGGAACTGGAAACGCAGGCTCAGGAACGTGCCGCACAGGCAGACTGGGAAAACTGATTTTTGTGAAAAAAAGTTAGGAAAAATGCAGAAAGTAACAGTTCATGTAACGCCTGGCAGCGTATACTAAAAATGACAATGAAACCATTGTCTGATTTTTACTATTATTCACCTTCAGATAGTCAAATTTAAGGGAAAAGGAGAGAGAAGTATGAAAGGACTCGAAGCGAAAACATTGGGCCTGAGAAAAATGCTCAGGCACGAGTATAAACGCATCGTGGCGTTTATGCTGACGGTAGCCATGGTTGTGACCAACTTTGGCACCAACCTGACCGTAGCATTTGCGGCAGGCGAAGAAGAAAGCTCTCTGTTCCTGCTTAACAGCAGCGAACTTGAGGATGCGATCAGCGCAGCTCTGGAAAGTGGAGATGTGTTCGATTTTTCATCTCTGGAGCTGAAAGCAAAACAAAAGAGCCTTAAGACTTCCTATGAAAAGCTGATAGGAAGCAAGGCCGGAAAGGTGTATCAGCTCGATGTAGATATCGACAGCAGTTATGCGACAGAGCATACAGATCTGCAGGTATTCTACAACGCAGGCACCGACGATGTGGTATTCCTGTTCATCAACGAGAGCGACATGGCAGTCACCTTCCGCGCAAACGTAAGTGGATATGAAACTGCACGTGTCACCGTAAATCCGAACACCACCAACATCGAAGATGCAGAGGGCGTGGAGAACGCGGAAGACTACAGCGGCACCACCATGGTGGACGATGAAAAGAAGCCGCAGGCAGAGGTTGTAAAGCCGGAAGGCGAAACATCTGAATCCGAGAGCACTTCTGACGAAACCGAAGCAGCCGAGACCGAAGCAGACGTAACCGAGAGCGAAAACGCTTCCGAGAACGGCGAGGCAGAGGAGACCACCGGCGCAGAGAAAGCTGCTGAGACAGAAACCTCCGAAGCAGCCGAGACCGAAGCAGAGACTGAGCCGGAAACCGAGGCAGAGGCACCGGCAGCAGACGAGGCTGAGAAAGAAATTGAACTTACTCCGGAAGAGGGAAGCGCAAGCGCATCCATCTCCGCAAAGAAGGTATTCCGTGTAAGCACCAGCGCAGAAGCAGCAGGGGAAGCTCCGGCAGCAGACGCTGAGGAAGAGACCGAAGCAGAGGAGCCGGAAAAAGAAACTGAGGCTCCTGTAGAGACTACCGCAGAAGAAACCGTTGCTGATGACAGCACGGAGGAAACCATTGCAGACGAGACTCAGGCAGACGAGACCACCGCAGCCGATGAGACAGACGGCGAGCTCACCGATGAGACTGAGGCTCCGACTGAAGACGTTACCGCTCCGGATGAAACAAACGGAGAAGAGCCGGCAGACAACGACGGCAGCGAGAATATTGGTTTTGACAACGACGAGCAGTTCCTGGAGGATGACTCCATTGAACTGGCAGGCGAGCTGAATGGTAAGGCATACAACACCGTAACCATCTGGGGCAGCGCAAACGCAAGAGCGTATGTGGTAAAGGCCGAGGACCTGACCGGTGAGGCAGCAGTAGAGGGTCAGTACAGCGTAGATTACTCCGTAGATCCGGTGGGTGCAGCAACGATCAAAGGCGCACACACCGTAAACGAAGGCGAGACCCTGTACTTTGCAGTAGACCCGCAGGTGGGCTACGAGATCACCGAAGTAACCGCCAACGGTGAAGACGTAGAAGAAGTCGATGCAGCAGGCGTAGCAAGCGCATCCAACCTTACAAAGTACGAGCATGTCTATGCCGTAGCAGAAGTAACCGAGGATCTGGAAATTGTTGCAACCCTGGAAGAGATCGACGGCGTGGCACATCCGGAATTCAACGCATCTTATGTGAGCAGCGATGGCGTAACCATCAGCCTGCATGCAGAAGAAGGCATCCTTCCGGAAGGCACCGAGCTTGAAGTAACCGAAGTAACCGCAGAACTGGGCGACACCATCAAGGAAAAGATGGAGAGCGAGTCCGAGGGTGCTGCAGTCAACACCGTATTAGCATACGACATCAATCTTCTTTATGATGGAAACAAACTCGACAACAGCTGGTCCGAGAACGGCTACGTAGACGTAACCTTCACCGGCGCTCCGATCCAGGAAATGTCCGAGTCCGCTGACACCGTAGAGATCGTAGCAGTTGACGATACCAGCGCAACCAAACTCAGCGCAGAAAACGCAGCTGAGGTAGAAGCAAGCGAACTGAAGCTGGAGACTGTCGGCGAGCAGAACGTAGAGGGAACTGCAGTAGACGAAGTTGGATTTAAGGCAGAGCACTTTACGATTTATGCGGTTACAGGTAGTTATTATTGGGATGCAGATGTAAAATTGAAAAATATGACTATTTATGTTGGCGATAGTCTTATTATTTATACATCAGAAGCTTATGGAGATGGTCAGTGGTCATCTTCGAACCCGGATATTGCAGATGTAAAATCAACTGATAGTTATAAATGGAGACCAACAGCGACTTTGACAGCAAAAACAGCTGGAAAAACAGAGATTACATGCAGTTATTACAATGATTATGGAAAGCTGAAATCGGATTCTGCAACTATCACTGTGAAAGACCAAATTGTATCGGCGACAAAGTTAGAACTTCCAGAAACAGCGACGGTTGTCCGCAACTCGAATATAACGATTACTCCGACAGTACTGGAACCACAGAATGCAATCATTACATGGACAACAAGCGATAGCAGCATAGCAACTGTGAATGCAAATGGGCAGGTAACAGGAGTAAAGCCGGGAACTGTGACGATAGCAGCTCAGTCTGGTACTTTGACGGCATCAACAACTGTAACTGTCACTGGAATATATACCTACGATAAAACAGAATTCTATTATCTTAAAACTCCGACATCGGATAAGGATTCTAATAGCAAGGATCAGTGGGGAAAACAGCTTGGTGGATCAAATGCTTTCGGAAAAATCGATCTTACTGGCGCAACATTTACTGGCAAGAATTCGTATGATAATGTAGCAAATCGTGTTGTAGCATGGCCTGATGGAAGCACTGGTACATCTTACAATGTGGTGCGCGGCAGTGAAGCATGGAATGAAATTGTGAGCTACTGGAAGGGGCAGTTATCTCAGCAACTTGGAGTAGATATTGAGAGTGCAGATGTCGAAAGTATTATACTGAAACCGTATAAGATATCTGATAATGAGAGATACCATGTGGATTGCACAATTGATATCAATTGCAAGAAAGTAGTAACGGCTAAATATCATTTGTTAGATGCAGGCGCTACACAGTTCGATCAGGTTGAGGCAAAGACTTTTAAGGTTAATACAGGTGAAACACAGCCTCAGAAAAATTATCCAGCTACTAAGACTGTTAATAACAAAATCTATACTTTTGTAGGTTGGTATGACAATGAGGCATGTACTGGAACCCCGGTAAAGTTCCCGTATAAAGTAGGTAGCACAAATCTTGATTTTTATGCGAAATATGTGCGATCAGACTTGAAATATACGGTTAACTATTATGAGGAAGGTACAACAACGAAAGTTGCGTTTTCTAAGGAAAATCAACCAGCAGGAACACCAGGAACAATTATAAAAGAAAATGCAATTTCAGTTCCTGGTTATACCTTGGTAAGTAATGCTCAACAGCAAATTGTTGTTAAGGAAGATGGCAAGAATGAGATTAATTTCTATTATAGAAAGAATAGCTATAAGGTCACTTATACTTATAGCGGAACAGTGCCGTCAGGAGCAAGTGAACTGCCGACAGAAAAGAGCTATAAGTATGGAGAACAGGTAACAGTAGCAGAAGCAGCAAGCGCACCTGGATATACATTCAGTGGCTGGAGCAGAAGTGAAAACTTTACAATGCCGGCTGAGGATGTCGTAATCAGCGGTTCGTTTACAGCAAATAGCGACACAGGTTATAAGGTAGAGCACTATAAGGAGACGCTGGACGGAAGTTATGAACTTGCTGATACAGATAACAATCTGAAGGCAACAACTGATACAACCGTAACAGCAACTCAGAAAAACTACGAAGGCTTTACCTATGATTCTAACGTAAAGGGAACCATAGCATCCGGAACAGTAACCGGAGATGGAAACCTTGTTCTGAAACTGTACTACGTTCGAAATGCTTATAAGGTAACCTATGAGTATACAGGAACGGTACCGGTAGGGACAAGTAGCCTTCCGGCAGTAGAAACCTATAAGTATGGAGCAGAAGTAACAGTAGCAGAAGCGGCAAACGCACCTGGATACACATTCAGCGGCTGGAGCAGAAGCGAGAACTTTACGATGCCGGCTGAGGATGTCGTAATCAGTGGTTCGTTTACAGCAAATAGCGACACAGGTTATAAGGTAGAGCACTATAAGGAGACGCTGGACGGAAGTTATGAACTTGCTGATACAGATAACAATCTGAAGGCAACAACTGATACGACCGTAACAGCAACTCAGAAAAACTACGAAGGCTTTACCTATGATTCTAATGTAGAGGGAACCATAGCATCCGGAACAGTAACCGGAGATGGAAACCTCGTTCTGAAACTGTACTACGTTCGAAATACTTATAAGGTAACCTATGAGTATACAGGAACGGTACCGGTAGGGGCAAGCAGCCTTCCGGCAGTAGAAACCTATAAGTATGGAGCAGAAGTAACAGTAGCAGAAGCAGCAAGCGCACTTGGATATACATTCAGTGGCTGGAGCAGAAGTGAAAACTTTACAATGCCGGCTGAGAATGTCGTAATCACCGGTTCGTTTACAGCAAATAGCGACACAGGTTATAAGGTAGAGCACTATAAGGAGACGCTGGACGGAAGTTATGAACTTGCTGATACAGATAACAATCTGAAGGCAACAACTGATACGACCGTAACAGCAACTCAGAAAAACTACGAAGGCTTTACCTATGATTCTAACGTAGAGGGAACCATAGCATCCGGAACAGTAACCGGAGATGGAAGCCTTGTTCTGAAACTGTACTACGTTCGAAATGCTTATAAGGTAACCTATGAGTATACAGGAACGGTACCGGTAGGGACAAGTAGCCTTCCGGCAGTAGAAACCTATAAGTATGGAGAACGGGTAAGAGTAGCAGAAGCAGCAAGCGCACCTGGATATACATTCAGTGGTTGGAATAAGCCAGTGACATTTACAATGCCGGCTGAGAATGTTGTAATCAGCGGTTCGTTTACAGCAAATGGTGATACACCATATAAAGTAATTCATTATCTGCAGAACCTGGATGGAACAACTTATACAGAGAGAGTTGTAGAAAACCTGGAAGGTGAAACTAATACAAAAGCTACCGCAAATCCGAGAACAACCTTTAAAGGTTATACCTTTGATGCAAATGTAGAAGGAACTCAACGCAGCGGAATCATTGCTGGAGATGGAAGTCTCGTTCTGAAACTGTACTACGTTCGAAATACTTATAAGGTAACCTATGAGTATACAGGAACGGTACCTGTAGGGGCAAGTAGCCTTCCGGCAGTAGAAACCTATAAGTATGGAGCAGAAGTAACAGTGGCAGAAGCGGCAAACGCACCTGGATACACATTCAGCGGCTGGAGCAGAAGCGAGAACTTTACGATGCCGGCTGAGGATGTCGTAATCAGTGGTTCGTTTACAGCAAATAGCGACACAGGTTATAAGGTAGAGGTATATTACGAGCATGAGGGCAAGTATTCAACAGTTCCGAGCAAGACCGAAACTCTGGCAGGTACAACTGATACTAAGGCAACTGTAGCAGCAGAGACTTATCTGCCGACAAGTGGATATGTATTTGACCAGAATGCAGGAAATGTGTTGGAAGGCACAATTGCTGGAGACAACAGCCTGGTACTGAAGGTTTACTACAAACAGGTATTCAAGGTAACTTATGCACCTGGTGATCATGGTTCCTTCAAATCTCAGACCTACACCGTATCTTACGGAAGTCAGACTCCGGGATTCAGTGGTGACAAGACTGCAAATGGTAACTACAGATTCACTGGTTGGGATAAGACCATTGAATCCAGAGTAACTGGTGACATTGTTTACACCGCACAGTGGGCTGCCAACAGTAATGGCGGCGGCAATGGCGGCGGAGGTGGCGGAAACTCCTCTGGCGGTGGCGGCGGAAGTTCTTCTGGCCCGAGAGACAACGGTTCTACACCGTCCGGCGGCCCGGGAACAACAACCGTAACCATTGACCCGGATGCAGTTCCGTTAGCAAACCTGCCGAACGAAGACGGAGCAGACAATCTGCTTATGATCGATGATGAGGATGTGCCGTTAGCAGCACTTCCGAAGACCGGCCAGAGCGGAACAAACGGACTGGTATTCTTCCTGTCCAGCATGATGCTTGCAGCATTTGTGGCAGTGACCAAGAAACGCGAAGACGATAAGTAATGGAATCGTTTTCAACCATAAGAAATACAGAGAAAGCGCCGGGAGCGAATGCTCCCGGTGCTTTTCTGGTATCTAAAAGTTTGTCGAGCCGTTCTCATTGCAATACATTCCGAATTTTGCTATTCTATATTCATAAAAACCATGTTTACAGAAAGCAGCATAGAAGGGAATGTGAGCCATGAAATCTTCATTATTAAAATTGCCGGTGGGGGTAGACAGCTTCGAGAAAATCCGGAAAGATGGATTTTATTATGTGGATAAAACCACATTGATCGAGCAGCTTCTGGAACAGTGGGGAGAGGTGAATCTGTTTACCAGGCCGCGCCGTTTTGGAAAGACTTTGAATATGAGCATGCTTCGCTGTTTTTTTGAAATAGGAGCAGATCGTTCTTTGTTTGACGGTTTGGACATTTCAAAAAATCAGGAACTTTGCAATGCCTATATGGGAAGGTTTCCGGTGGTGTTTTTTTCTTTAAAGAATGTGGATGGTCTTACTTTTGCAGATGCAAAGTATCGCCTGACAGAACTGGTTGCTGCGGAAGCGGAACGCTTTTTATTTTTGTCAGATAGTAAAAAGCTTTCTGAAAATGAAAAAAGCAGGTATCAGGCCCTGATTGCGCTTGACCATGGGCGTTATACTATGGATGAGACAATTCTTGTGTCCAGTCTGCAGCTGCTGTCACAGCTTTTATACAGGCATTACGGACAGAAAACCATAATATTGATAGATGAATACGATGTTCCACTGGACAAAGCATTCCAGCATGGTTATTATAAGGAAATGGTTTCCCTGATCCGTGGAGTATTCGGACAGGCTTTAAAAACCAATGATGCGCTGCAGTTTGCGGTATTGACGGGATGTCTGCGGGTATCGAAGGAAAGTATTTTTACAGGACTGAATAATTTTAAAGTACTCGCTATTACGGATGCCCGTTTTGATGAACAATTTGGCTTTACGGAACAGGAAGTGTCAGAATTGTTGGAGACGTATCACCTGGAAGAACATCAGGCGGAAACAAAAGAATGGTACGATGGATATCATATTGGCGGTGCAGATGTTTATTGTCCATGGGATGTGATCAATCATGTGGACAGGCTTCGCGGAGAACCGGGGGCGCAGCCGCAATCCTACTGGATCAATACCAGCGGGAATGATCTGGTGAAGCGGTTTGTGAACAGGGCAGATAAGACAACGCGTGATGAAATGGAACGACTGATTGCCGGGGAATCCGTGGAAAAAGAAATACGTCTGGAATTAACGTATGACGAGATTGATCAGAGCATTGACAATTTATGGAGTGTGCTGTTTACGACCGGTTATCTGACAAGGATCGGAAAACCTGTAAATGGCATTTATCGGCTGGCTATTCCAAACAGAGAGGTGCGGGAGGTTTATATCACCCAGATACAGGAGTGGTTTAAAGAAAAAATCAGAAAAGAAACGGGATCCATGCAGACATTTTGCAAGGCATTTCTGGAGCGGGATTCCGATGAAATTCAAAAGCAGTTAACAAGGATTCTGAACAATATGATCAGCATTTTGGATACAAAGGCACGAAATGAGGAAAAAGAAATATTTTATCATGGGCTGCTGCTTGGCTTGCTGCGCAGTGAGTCTGACTGGCTGATCTTGTCAAATGCAGAGTCTGGCGATGGATTCAGTGATATTTTGATTGAACCGGAAGATCCGGATATGGGAATTGTGATTGAGTTAAAGTACGCATCTGATTTTTCCGGTTTGGAAAATGCCTGTAAAAAGGCGATGGAGCAGATTAAAGACCGAAGATATGCGGACCGTTTAAAAAAGGACGGTCGTAGTGATATTCTGGCATATGGAATCGCGTTTTGTAAAAAACGGTGCCGGGTTATTGCTGAACAACTATAGGAAGGATAAAATGATGTATTTAATTGCAGGACTTGGGAATCCCACACGGGAATACGATAAAACGAGACATAATGTTGGCTTTTCAGTGATCGATGTGCTGGCGGACAAATATAATATTGATGTGAGCGACCGCAAGCACAAGGCGCTGTGCGGCAGGGGCGTGATCGAGGGGGAGAAGGTGCTTCTTTTAAAGCCTCAGACCTTCATGAACTTAAGCGGCGAGAGCATCCGGGAGGCGGTCGATTATTACAAGATCGATCCGGAGGAGATCATTGTCATTTATGACGATATCAGCCTGGAGCCGGGGCAGCTGCGCATCCGGTTAAAGGGAAGTGCCGGCGGGCACAATGGCATTAAGAACATCATCGCGCACCTGGGGACGCAGGAGTTTCCGCGCATTAAGGTTGGCGTCGGCGCGAAGCCGCCGAAGATGGATCTGGCGGACTATGTGCTGAGCCGCTTTGGCGCGGAGGAGCAGAAGGTGATGGATGAGGCGTTTCAAGAGGCGGCTGAGGCGGCTGTCATGATGATGACGACAGGAGCGGAGCGTGCCATGAATCATTATAACGCCAAAAAGAAAGCGGAGTAGGTATCATGAGCAGAGGATTTGCAAATCCACTTACAGAGCTGGCGGAGTTTGAACAGCTTCAGGAGAGTCTGAAAAAGAAGAAGGGACCGGTGCAGGTCAGCGGCTGTCTGGATTCCCAGAAGGTGCACCTGATGCACGAGACCATGGCGGAGTGTCCATGGAAGCTGGTTGTGACCTATGACGATGCCAGGGCGAAAGAGATTTATGAGGATTTCGGATGCTTTACGGAGAACGCGTGGCTGTATCCGGCGAAGGACCTGCTGTTTTACAGTGCGGATATCCATGGAAACCTGATCACAAGGGAGCGCCTGCAGGTGCTGCGTCATCTGATGGAGGATGCGGGCGGCGTGGTGGTGACCACTATGGACGGCCTGATGGACCATTTGCTTCCGCTTGCCTGCATGAAAGAGCAGGTGCTGCATCTGGAAGCGGGACAGGAGCTGGATCTGGAGGCGTGGAAAATCCGCCTGGCAGAGCTCGGTTATGAGCGCATGGCGCAGGTGGACGGCATGGGGCAGTTTTCCGTGCGGGGCGGCATTCTCGATATTTATCCGCTGACGGAGGAGCTTCCGGTGCGCATTGAACTGTGGGATACCGAGGTGGACTCCATCCGCACGTTCGATATCGAGAGCCAGCGTTCCATCGAGCAGTTAGATGAGATCGACATCTACCCGGCTACGGAGATCGTGCTGACGAAGAAGCAGGCGAAGGAAGGTGTGGAGCGCATCCGCAAAGAGGCGAAGACCTTTGCGGAAAAGCTGAGAAAGCAGGGAAGCACCGAGGAAGCGTACCGCATTACCAGAATTACACAGGAACTGACAGAGGGCATCGGGGAAGGTCTGACACAGACTGGTCTGGATGCCTGGATTTCGTATTTTAATAAGGAAACGGTTTCGTTTCTGGATTACTTTGACCCGGAGCGCAGCATGATCTTTATCGATGAGCCGCTGCGCTTAAAGGAGCAGGGCGAGGCCGTGGAGCTGGAGTTTCGGGAGAGTATGGAGCACCGTCTGGAGAAGGGATATTTGCTTCCGGGACAGACCGGGCTTTTGTATCCGGCGCGTGAGATTCTGGCAAGGGCGCAGCGCAAGGATACGGTTTATCTGACCGGCCTGGAGCAGAAGCTTCCGGGCATGACGACCGAGGCGCGGTTCTCGTTCGATGTTAAGAACATGAATTCTTACCAGAACAGCTTCGAGATGCTGATCAAGGATTTGACCAGCTGGAAAAAGGAACGCTACCGGGTGATCCTGTTGTCGGGTTCCCGCACGCGTGCCAGCCGTCTGGCGGAGGACCTGCGGGAGTATGACTTAAGTGCGTTCTGCACGGACGATGAGGAGCGGCAGGTGCAGCCGGGCGAGATCCTGGTGACCTTCGGAAACCTGCACCGCGGTTTTGCGTACCCGCAGATCAAGTTTGCGGTCATCACCGAAGGCGATATGTTCGGCAAGGAGAAGAAAAAGCGCAAGCGGAAGAAGACTTCGTACGAGGGCAAGAAGATCCAGAGTTTCACCGAACTTTCCGTGGGGGACTATGTGGTGCATGAGGATCACGGTCTTGGTATTTACCGCGGAATCGAGAAGATTGAGCGCGACGGTGTCGTGAAAGATTACCTGAAAGTGGAGTATGCGGACAACGGCAGTCTCTATCTTCCGGCAACCCGGCTGGATGGCATCCAGAAGTATGCGGGCTCCGATGCGAAGGCGCCGAAGTTAAACAAGCTGGGCGGGGAGCAGTGGAACCGCACGAAGGCGAAGGTCAAGACGGCCGTGAAGGAAATCGCACGGGATCTGGTGCAGCTTTATGCGGCACGCCGGGAGCTGGGCGGTTACCAGTACGGCGAGGATACGGTATGGCAGCAGGAGTTTGAAGAATTGTTCCCTTACGAGGAGACGGAGGATCAGTTGACGGCGATCGAGGATACGAAGCGCGATATGGAAAGCCGCCGGATCATGGACCGTCTGATCTGCGGGGACGTGGGCTATGGCAAGACCGAGATTGCCCTGCGCGCAGCTTTCAAGGCGGTGCAGGAGAGCAAGCAGGTAGTATACCTGGTGCCGACGACCATTCTCGCGCAGCAGCATTACAATACCTTTGTGCAGCGCATGAAGGATTTCCCGGTGCGCATTGAGCTTATGTCGCGTTTTCGCACGCCGGGGCAGATCAAAAAGACGATTGAGGATCTGAAAAAAGGGCAGGTGGACATTGTCATCGGTACCCACCGTGTGCTTTCCAAGGATGTGAAATTCAAGGATCTTGGTCTTCTGATCATCGATGAGGAGCAGCGCTTCGGCGTGGCGCACAAGGAAAAGATCAAGCAGATGAAGGAAAATGTCGATGTGCTGACTTTAACAGCAACACCGATCCCACGGACGCTGCACATGAGCCTGGTCGGTATCCGCGATATGAGTGTGCTGGAGGAGCCGCCGGTGGACCGTGTACCGATCCAGACCTACGTCATGGAGCATAACGATGAGATGGTCCGCGAGGCAGTGAACCGGGAGCTGGCGCGCGGCGGACAGGTTTACTATGTATACAACCGGGTAAAGGACATCGAGGAAGTGGCGCATCATGTGCAGGAACTGGTGCCGGATGCCACGGTCGTTTATGCGCACGGGCAGATGCCGGAGCATAAGTTAGAGCAGATCCTGCTTGACTTTGTGAACGGCGACATTGATGTGCTGGTATCCACCACGATCATTGAAACGGGGCTGGATATCCCCAATGCCAACACCATGATCATCCAGGATGCGGACCGCATGGGTCTGTCCCAGCTGTATCAGCTGCGCGGTCGTGTGGGACGTTCCAGTCGGACTTCTTATGCATTTTTGATGTATAAGCGTGACAAGCTGTTAAAAGAAGAGGCGGAGAAGCGTCTGCAGGCGATCCGTGAATTTACGGAGCTTGGCTCCGGTGTCAAGATCGCCATGCGGGACTTGGAGATCCGCGGCGCGGGCAATGTCCTCGGTGCGGAGCAGCATGGGCACATGGAAGCGGTGGGATACGATCTTTACTGTAAGCTGTTGAACCAGGCCGTGCAGGCGATCCAGGGGCGCCGGGACGAGACGGAAGACTTTACTTCCACGGTGGAGTGCGATGTGGATGCCTACATTCCGGTTTCCTATATTAAGAATGAGTATCAGAAGCTGGATGTGTACAAGCGTATTTCCGGCATTGAGAATGAGGAAGAGTACCTGGACATGCAGGATGAGCTGCTGGACCGTTTCGGCGATATTCCGAAGGCGGTGGCAAATCTTTTGCAGGTAGCGCTCTTAAAAGCGATGGCGCACAGGGCGTATGTGACCGAGGTGCGCATCAACCGGCAGGAAATCCGCCTTACCATGTACCAGAATGCGAAGTTAAATACAGAGGGAATCCCGGATTTTGTAGCTTCCTATGGCGGAGATTTGAAGTTTGCCATGACGGAGCAGCCGTATTTCTTATATGTGGACCGCAGAAATAAACAGAAGGACTGCGTGGCGATGATGGAGCTTGCGCGGACGATGCTTGGACAGTTAGGAGCGCTGGCTGCGCCTGGAACTGTGCAGACCGGGGAGAACAGGGAAGTCACGGGTTCGGAGACTTTGGAATAACGGATGACAAGACAAAAAAAATATTTGTCATTTCCGTGCATGCTTTTGTCAGAAAATGAACGACGTTACCGGAAAACGCAATGGACAAAACGCATTGGTTTTTTTTATAATGATAGGAAGTAAGGAATGAAAATCCCTGATATTTCTATAAAATGTGTGGCAGTTCAGAAATATCAGGAAAAAAGGAACTGGTGATATGAAAAAAATGTTCAGGATTCTGGTGTTGACATGGCTGGGAGCGTGTCTAGTCTGTGGCTGTACTTCTTCGACGATTGGGACCAGACAGGTGGATCATCGTCCGGAAATCATCGTAGGAAGTGATGTATACCCGCCCTATAATTATATGGATGAAAATGGTTCCCCAACCGGAATCGATGTGGAACTGGCGCGGGAGGCGTTTGGGCGGATGGGCTACCAGGCTGTGTTTGTCGGCATAGACTGGGAGGAAAAAGACCGTCTTTTGAAGGAAAAAGCCGTGGATTGTGTCTGGGGCTGTTTTTCGATGAATGGGCGGGAGGACCGTTATCTCTGGGCTGGACCGTATATGGTAAGCCGCCAGGTTGTGGCTGTGGACCGGCGCAGCGAGATCTACCATCTGGATGACCTGAAGGGAAAGATGATCGCAGTCCAGTCGACCACAAAGCCGGAGGATATTTTCTTAAAGCATGAGGGCAAAATTCCGGAAGTGGGCGGTGTATACAGCTTTGAGGATCGGGAACTGATCTACACAGCATTGGGAAAAGGGTATGTGGATGCTATCGCGGCCCACGAGACTGCCATAGCCCAGTACATGAAAGACTACGGGGCAGATTTCCGCATTCTGGACGAGGAAATCCTGACGACCGGAATCGGAGTGGCATTCGACCGGGACGATGACCGGCAGCTTGCCGGGCAGCTGTCAGAAACGCTGGAGCAGATGCGGCGTGATGGGACATCCGCACAGATCATAGGGCACTATCTGCCAGATGCGGAAAAATATCTGGAGGTAGGGCAAAGTGAAGATTAATAAGCTGGTTTTTCAGGATAAACGATTTTTCCGTGTTATGATGCTGCTTGGTGTTATGATTCTTTGCGGCGTTGGTTTTGTCTCATACCGTGCGGATTTAAGACGTGCAGCCTGGGTTATGCAGGATACCATCAATTATGTTGGCGGTCAGTATATCATCTGCGATAAATTCAACGCAGACAGTACGACCAAGAGCCTGGACCGTATGGTAGAGCGGGTGCGCCAGGTGCGAAGGGACCTGGAACTGGCGGGAGATCATGTGAACGAGGAAGTGCTGAAGGCTTGTGCGGAAGATCTTCGTCTGACCGGAATTGTTCTTCTGGACCCAGAAGGAAACATTACCTGTGAATATCGCCAGAATGATGAAGGCTGGGACGAACTGGAAGAGCATTTGAAAAAAGAGGCGCTTCTGAATGCTGCCCGTTATCCACTGAAATATTATACGACCCGGTTGGATATTTCCGATGGTTCCCTGACGGATCTGGCAGCAACTGCGCGCAGAAATGTGCCGGGTGTGGTTGTGTGTTATTATCACACGCCGCTTCAGTACAGCCGGAATTATAAGCTGTCGATCCAGAGTGTGCTTTCCGGTTACAGTGCCTATGCAGGCAGTACCATAGCCATTACCGATGGAAACCGGATCATTGCATCGAATAAAGAAAACCTGGTTGGGATGCAGGTGGAAGACCAGCCGGTCCTTGCGCAGCTGCGCGGTCAGGATGAGCGGGCTGGTGAGCTGATCCATATTCATGCGGATTCTGCCGGCTACTATGGCGGCCGGGCTGTTGGGCGGAATTACTATATTTATGTGTATTTTAATGAAGCTTCTATTTTTAAAAATTTGAAATCCAACGTATTTTCTGTTCTGATTTTGTATACGTTGGTGCTTCTGGTGGCGCTGATGCTGCGTCAGAAAGCGGCAAAGGAGTACCAGCAGGAGCAGAGTCGCCGTGACTGGGAATACCAGAAAAATCTGGAGGAAAAAGCCAGGGAGGCACAGCGGGCAAATCATGCGAAAACGGAATTTTTACAGCGCATGAGCCATGATATCCGGACTCCGATCAACGGAATCCGCGGTATGCTGGAGATGGCGGATTATTATCAGGATGACCTGAAAAAGCAGACGGAGTGCCGGAATAAAATACGGGAGGCATCGGGCTTTTTACTGGAACTGATCAACGATGTACTGGATATGGGAAAGCTGGAATCCGGAGAAGTAACCCTGGAGGAGCGGCCGTTTGAACTGAAAGAACTTTTGGATGGCATGGTAGAAATCGTATCCAAACAGGCGAGAGAGCGTGGAATCGAGATCGTGGTCCGGGAATATGAAGTCCGTCACTGGCATCTGCTTGGCAGTCCCCTTCATCTGAAACGGCTTTATATGAATATCATGAGCAATGCCGTGAAATATAATAAGGATAAAGGAAAAATTTTTGTGGAGTGCCGGGAGATCAGCAACCGGGAAGATATTGCCGAGATTGCATTTATCTGCCGGGATACCGGTATCGGCATGACACCGGAGTTCCAAAAGCACGTGTTTGACCCGTTTGTGCAGGAATCCAATACGGCGCGGACTTCCTACGGCGGCACCGGTCTGGGCCTCGCCATTGTAAAGAACCTGATAGAAAAAATGGGTGGTACCATTACGTTTGAGAGCGAACCAGGCGTGGGCAGTACGTTTTATCTCACAGTGCCCTTAAAGATTGATCAGAATGCCGCAGCACGGGAAAACATGGTGCCGGAAGAAAAGAACACATCGATCTGCGGCATGCATATCCTGATCGCGGAAGACAATGAACTGAACATGGAAATTGCCCAGTTTGTCTTAGAGAGTGCCGGGGCAGTACTAAGTCGTGCCATGAACGGAAAAGAAGCCCTGGAATGTTTTCAGGCTTCTGCACCGGGAACGTTCGATGTGATCCTTATGGATGTGATGATGCCGGTCATGGATGGATTTGAGGCAACCAGGGCGATCCGTGCGCTTGACCGGGAAGATGCGAAAACAATTCCGATCATTGCCATGACAGCCAATGCATTTGCGGAGGACCGTAAGCGTGCGTTTGAGGCAGGCATGAATGAGCATCTGGCAAAGCCCCTTGAGAGCCGGCAGATGAAAGAAGTGCTTGCAAACTACCGCAGGGAGAAGGCGCAGCCGGGCGGGGAATCGCAGACAGAGCACGAAGCATAGCAGGACGGTGCAATGCGGCAGGAAAATGAAAAGACAAGTGGGACAAAACAGTAAGATGAAAGATGAATTGAAAAAGCAGGAAGCACAGGAAGGACAAGGTTCTGTTGTGCGAAGATTTCTTATACAGAACAAAAAAATGGCTTTTTTGCGTATTGTGATGGTATTTATGCTCACATTTCTGGCAGTTCTTGGCTGTGCCAGTCTGGTGAATAAAAATCAGGAAAACGATGAAAAAATCCAGGCGGCATTTACCGCGGAATCTACGGTAAGCCGGGTCGAATCTCAACTGAATAAATATCTGGCAGAGTCCAATCTGATGAAGCGGATGCTGGAGAGCGGCTATGAGGTGACTGAGGAAGAATTTGACATTCTTTCCGCTCTGATGCAGGATGAAAATCATGTGATTGAGGCACATGAGCTCGCAAAAGATGGCATCGTAAACCGGATTTATCCGCTTGAGGGCAATGAGGAAGCCATGGGCTTAAATATGCTGGAGCATCCGGCGCGCCGCAAAGAAGCACGGCTGGCACGGGACAGCGGACAGTATACCATTGCCGGACCGTTTGCGCTGCAGCAGGGCGGTACGGGAGCACTTTTGTTTGATCCGATCTATTTGCCGGATCAGGATGGTCAGTCCCGGTTCTGGGGATTTTCCATTCTGGTGATCAACTGGGAGCGTTTTTTGGAGGAAATTGATCTGGACCGTCTGGAAGATGCGTCTTATCATTACCAGATCTGGAAGAAAAACCTGGAGACAGAAGAACAGATCGTCATTGCGCAGTGCACCACACCTGCAAAGGGGGATACGTATCAGGTGCCCTGTGCCGTTCCAAATGATACCTGGTATTTTGAAATTGTACCGAAAAACGGCTGGATCACCCGGACCCAGAGGATTGCGGAATTGATTCTGGCAGGAAGCATGGCATTTCTTCTGACGGTTGTGTACTGGCAGTTTGAGCAGTGGCGCAGAAAAGATGTGCTCCATTCCATGGAAATGGAAGAGGCGGCCAAGCGCGCCGAGGCGGCAAGCGAAGCAAAAAGCCGGTTCCTTTTCAACATGAGCCATGATATCCGGACACCGATGAATGCGATTATTGGTTTTTCCAATCTTCTGGAGAAGCATCTGGATGAAAAAAACCGGGTGAGCGAGTATATCGAAAAAATCCGTTCCTCCAGCGAAATGCTGCTTTCCCTCATCAATTACGTGCTGGAGATAGCGCGGATTGAGAGCGGAAAAACGACGCTGAAAACGGAGGTGGGTCAGTTAAGACGGCTCATGGATGCGGTACAGGCAGCATTTGAACCGGTAGTAGTACAGAAAAACCTGAAATTCCAATGTACGTTAGAGCAGAAGCATGAATATGTGCTTTGTGATAAGACCAAACTTTGGGAAATTCTTATGAACATTGTGAGCAATGCCATCAAATATACGCCGGAGGGCGGAACGGTGACCCTTACGATCACGGAAACAGAGCCAGAACATCCGGAGTATGCTTCTTACCGGATTCTGGTAGAAGATACCGGAATTGGCATGAGTGAAGAGTATCTGCCGCATATTTTCGAGGAGTTTACCAGGGAGCGGAGCAGCACAGAAAGTAAAGTGCTGGGTGCCGGTCTGGGACTTCCGATCGTAAAGACCCTCATCGATCTGATGGATGGCAGAATCGTTGTAAAAAGTCAGGTGAACGTGGGAACTACAATTCTCATTTACCTGTCCTTCCCGATCGCTTCGGAAGGTCAGATTCAAAAGAGTCTGGAGAAGCAGAAAGAGATCATGGCGGAGAATCTTCAGGGAAAACGCATTCTTCTGGCAGAGGACAATGACTTAAACGCGGAGATTGCCATGACGATACTGGAAGAGCATGGGGTAAAGACTGAGCGTGCGGAAGATGGTGTACGGTGTCTGGAACTGTTAAACAGCGCACCGGAGCATTATTACGATGCAGTATTGATGGATATTCAGATGCCGAACATGGACGGCTATGAAGCCACCAGAGCGATTCGTGCCATGAAGAATGGGTACCGCAAGATTCCGGTCATTGCCATAACGGCAAATGCGTTTGAGGAAGACCGGAAGAAAGCGTTTGCAGCAGGGATGGACGGTCACATTGCAAAGCCGGTGGACGTGCAGGCGCTGTTTACCACGCTGGAGCAGATCATTGGTACCGGATATTGATGGTCGAATCCGGTTTTTGACCAGAATTTATGCATAAATTTCAGATGTTTCCACATACTGTCCATAAGACACACGATATGGAAAGGATGTTAAGAAGCGGTATGAACCGTTTCTTGACAGAGTAAGCGGTATGCAGGAGGAACATTATGAAAGCTACAGGAATTGTGAGAAGGATCGATGATCTGGGACGTGTCGTAATTCCGAAGGAGATACGAAGGACACTGAGACTGCGGGAGGGGACTCCGCTGGAGATTTTTACAGACCGCGAGGGAGAAATCATCCTGAAAAAATATTCTCCCATGGTGGAGCTGGCGGCATTTGCCACGCAGTACGCGGATGCGATGGCGCAGTCCACCGGCATGCTGGTCTGTATCACAGACCGGGATCAGGTGATCGCGGTTTCCGGCGGCCCGAAAAAAGACGTGCTACAGAAGATGATCAGTAAGCCGTTGGAGCAGGCGATCCATGAGCGGGAAACCATTGTGGCAGAACGGGATAGCAAGAACTTTATTCCGGTTGCGGGAGATGAGATAGACGGAGTGACCGCAGAGGTGATCGCGCCGATCATCTGTGAGGGTGACTCGATCGGAGCGGTTGCACTTTTGAGCCGCGATCCAAAAACAAAGCCGGGAGATACGGAACTTAAGCTGGTTTCCATTGCCGCCGGTTTTCTGGGGCGGCAGATGGAAGGGTAAAAAATAAGGTTTTTACAGATTGGCTTTGGTGTGAGGAGAAAATACACATTCGAGATTAATCGATTGTATTGGACTGGTATCGCCCTGGATTCGGTTAAGCAGGAGCCGACAGGCAATTTTGGCCATCTGGTCGCTGGGACGATAGATTTTTGAAATGGATTCATAAAAACCCTTGTCGGTGGAAGATTCGTAAAAACTGAGTACTTCCATATCTGATGGAATGGAAATTTGTCCGGTTAAAGGATCCTGAAAGCTATCGAGCAGCATGTTAAAGTTTGAAAAAATAACAGCACTGCAGCCATTTGCGTGCAATTCCGAAACAGCCTGACGGATGCGCCCCTCACTTCGACGGGTGCAGACGAAAGGGCTGTTTTCTTTTGAAAGACCGAAATGAGCAGTGGCATTTTGAAAACTGGTCAGAGTATCTTGTGTACCACTTAAATACCGGGGACCGGAAAGTAATCCGATTTTTTTATGTCCTTTTGCTATCAATGAGGCAACCGCTTCCTGCATAACAGAATTTGCAGAATATCCAATTCGATCGACAGGCAAACCGCTGTAGCAGTTATCGATTACTACGGCAGGCAGATACACCGGAAGTTCTTGTATGATAGCATCAGGAGTATCGCATAAACTTTCAAGCAAGATCCCATCGACAATACCGCTGCTGAAAATTTGAAGTGCTTCTTTTTCGGCATCATGATTTTGATTGGTAGTCATGAGCAATATATGGTAACCGTGCTCGGATAAATATTGTTCACAAGATTCTATAATAGAAATGCTGGAAATACTGTAGCAGTTTGGCAGAATGAGTCCGATCAGATGGCTTTTCCCTTTTTTTAATTTACGCGCAGACAGGTTTGGTACATAGTTTAATTCCCGGATTGCGTCTTCTACTTTCTTTTTCGTTTCGGCACCGACTGCTCGGCTGTTATTGATGACATAGGAAACGGTCGCAGTGGAAACACCGGCCTTTCTTGCCACATCAGTAATCTTAACTTTCATAAAATTAACCTGCAATTCTAATGTAATATCATAAGTTAATTCTATCATAAACGAAAGAGAAAAAATAATCAATTGTGAAACGATTAAATTAAATGAATGCGGATATAAAAAATAAGGTGTTTAAAATGCACAAAAATACGAAGAAATATTAATGAAAACAGCAATATTGACAACAAAAAAGAAGAAAAGTATAATAGATACAAAGTTAAACGTTTAACCAAAAGCAACAAGCGAAAATAAAACAAGAAAAAGGGGGAAAGAAGATGTCACTCAATGTTATCATCACGTTATTGATGTTTGTTGTGATTCTTGTACTGCTGCTGAAAAATGTCAGCAAACCTGGTGTTATTTTTACGGGAGTTCCGATTATTGCTGCTTTATTAATGGGGTTTTCGTTGAAAGATATTAATGGGTTTATTGGAAAAGGTCTTCAGTCTATTTCTGGAACTACCTTCCTGATGGTATTTGCGGTTATGTTTTTTGGAATGCTGCATGATGCTGGAGTTTTTAAGGCGTTGATCAAGTTTTTGACCCGTTTTTTAAAGAACAGCGTTCCAAGCACCATTTTTATCGCACAGTTAATTTCTATGCTGACCCAGCTTGACAGTTCTGGTGCAACGACAGCATTGCTGACTATCCCAAGTATGAAGCCGTTATTTGAACGACAGCATATTCGTATGGAGGCGCTGCTGCTGGTAGAGTCCATCGGTTCTGGCGTACTTTTACTTTTGCCGTACATGCCTGGATTTGTGGAAAATACTGCTTATGTAAATTTGGATGTTTATGAGGCATACCAGTATATGATTCCAGTGCTGATCTTCTGTGTGATTGCATTTCTTCTTTTAAATATTCCGCTTTCTATGGTGGAAATTCGCCATGGCGCTGGAATGACAGATGAAGAGTTCCAGAAAGTAAAAGCAGAAATGGATGAGCCGATCGATTTCAAATTCGGCAAAGGCATTGCAATTTTTGACGGTGTATTTACACTTCTTATGGTAGCTTTAATTCTTGCCGGGAAACTGCCGACGAATCTTGGTTTTGGTCTTGGCTTTGTAATCCTGCTGTTTGTGAATTATCCGAAAGTAAATGATCAGAAAGAATATATTAAGCGGAATGCACCGACTGCATTTGAAATGGCATTTACGATGCTTGGTGTCGGTGTTCTGGTTGGTATCAACGGTCAGACCGGTGCAATGAATGAACTGGCTGATACCATTGTGGCAAATCTTCCGACTGGTTCCATTACCTGGATTTTGCTTGTGTTTTGTATCTTTTCTCTTCCGCTTTCCATGGTGTTTGGAAACGCAAAGGGAGCTGTTCTTGTTCCTGCACTGGTATCAGTGTTAGCAGGATCAGGACTTACGCCTGTACAGATCATGCCGCCGACCTGGGCTGCAGGTATGGTTGCAGCAAACCTTTCCCTGTTTAATGCAAGCCCGTACCTTGCACTTGGACTGGCTGGTGTGGAAATGAAAGATCATTTGAAATATTCGTTCCTTCCGTGCTGGGGCTTCTCTATTATGACTACCGTGTTTATGCTTCTGATCGGAAAACTGCCGTTATAATGGATGCTTGATCGATGTGTAATGTAGGAGGAACGGGGATAGAAATGAATGATAAAATATGCAAAGTAAGCTGTGATGCAGGAACAATCAAAGGAAGAATATCAGAAGAGGGTATTTCCATCTTTAAGGGAATTCCGTATGCATGTCCTCCGGTAGGCGAGCTTCGCTGGAAGCCGCCGGTTCCTGCACAAAAATTAGATGATTTCGAGGCGTATGAGTTTGGCGATATTCCGTGCCAGAACTTTGATGAAGTAGTCGATCCTATGAATTTTGGCGGATATGAACCAATTGAACAAATGTCAGAAGACTGCCTCACTTTAAATATCTGGACAAAAGGAAAACCTGGAGATAAGAAACCGGTATTGTTTTGGATTTATGGCGGTGCTTTTATCAAAGGTTATGGAAGAAGCCCGCAGTTTGACGGCAGAAATCTCGTCGAAAATGAAGATATTGTGCTGGTTACGATCAATCACCGGGAAGGTCTGCTCGCAACCATGAATTTTTCTTCCATAGACCCGGAGGGAGAATATCGCTACAGCAATAACCTTTACATTATGGACCAGATCCAGGCACTGCGGTGGTGCCATGAAAACATTGCTGCATTTGGCGGAGATCCGGAAAACGTAACTTTGTATGGTCATTCTTCCGGTTCCAATTCCGTAACGCATTTGCTGCTTTCACGCGAGACGGGAGAATATTATAAAAAAGCAATCTGCCAGAGTTCTTTTTTTACGGGATGTGGCCAGACCTCTTTGGAGTGGAGCAGAAAAATCAGCGATAAGGTTTTAGAATTGCTTTCTGTACACAGTAAAGAAGAACTAAAAACCATTCCTGTAGAACGTATCCTGGAGGTCCAAAAGCAGTTATTTACCGTGAAATTTGAGGGATTTAAAGGAAAGCTGTTTTCGCCTGTCCCGGATGGGCTTACGGTTCCGCAAGATTCGATTCAGGAAATTTTGGGTGGAAGATTGGCAGATAAGATTATCATGCTGGGATGCAGTGATGGTGAGTATGACCAGATGTTTATGCGGGAACCGGATGAGGAGGAGATGCTTCGCGTAATCCTGTCACGCATTCCAGAAAATGTGACACCAGACATGATAAAAGCATTTACGGAGCATGATCCGGAACGTACCAGAAAACAGGCATATCTTGATATTTACAATGAATTCTTTATGCATTCTTCAGAGCAGATGCTGACAGATGCACTGGTAAAAGGAGGAAGCACCTGTTATCAGTTCTGGTTTAAGTGGTGGGAGGATGAATTCCACAGACGTGCACCGCATGGGGCGCCCAGCGCATTTGTGTTTGGAAATAAGAAAATCCCATCAGCAGCGCCCAAGCAGTTGAGACGTCAGGTACAGCATACCTGGGGACAGTTTCTGAGAACCGGTGATCCAAACCATGACGGAATTCCGCATTGGGATCCGCATCGTCTGGAGAATAAAGCATGTATGCTGATTGACGTGCCGTGGCATCAGGAAATGGCATGGCATAGAAAAGATTATGAGGTATTTGCTCCGTTTTTCCAGCAATACCATGAAATTGAGAAAGCACCAGACCGGTCATTTCCAAAATCAGAATATGATGGGAGTCGATATATTCACCGTTATGTAGAAGTGGAGGACGGCACGAAACTTTCCGTAGTCATTCATATTCCGACAAAAAATAAGGTTGACGCAGGACCGCTTCCGGTTGTGATGCAATATACACCATATGACCATCTCGTCTATAAAAAGGATGAAAACGGAGAAACTGTGATTGCGTTCGCAGACAGTATAGGAATCCGAAATTTGCTGCCATATGGATATGTTGTGGTATTTGCACATGTACGTGGCTGCGGAGCTTCGTTTGGAGTCAGGAAAGTCGTATGTTCCAGGCAGGAAGCGAAGGACGGGGCATTTATAGTAGAGTGGCTGGCAAAACAGTCATTTTGCAATGGAAAAGTCATGACTGCAGGACAGTCCTATAATGGTCAGACACAGTTGGAAATCATATCCCAAAAGCCGGAGCATCTTGTGGCTTCTTATATTGGAAAGACGGATTTTAACCGATATGATGGCTGGGTAAGAAATGGAATTCCGAGAGCATTTGGCAGCAGACCGGATATTGACTGGGGAACTACAGAGGAAGAAAAACAAAAAACGGTAGACCGGGTTACAGCGTCAACTGTGCCTGTAGATGGTGATGAAGACCGTGTTTTGCTGCATAAGGCAATCGAAGAGCATCTGGAAAATGGAACACAGACCAAGGCTCAGCGCGATTATTTATGGCGCGACAGTTATTCGCCGGAATGTGACGGAGAGTTCTGGAACATATTAAGTGCAAGTACTTATGTGAAAGATATCAATGATTCTGGGGTGGCAGTGTATCTGGATGGAGGTACGCAGGACGTATTTAAGCGGGATACGATCATGCTGTACCATAATCTGACCCTGAACAAAAAACTGATTTTTGGTCCGTGGGATCATGTAGGACCAAAGAAAACGCCGGAACCGTGGACCCAGATGCTGCGCTGGGCAGATTACTGGCTAAAAGGCATTGAAAATGGCGTGATGGCTGAAAAACCAATAACCTTGCGGGTGGTACAGTACGATTTTGAAAATCATACATATCAGGGAGATGGAACCGGATATTATCGGAGAGAAACCCAATGGCCGCTCCATGAGGGACGACGTGATATGTTTTATTTGTCAGAAGAACCTTCCGGTGATAAAGAGTTTTCCTCCTCGTATTTGCTTTCCGATTCCGCTGTCCAGTCTGCAAAGCAGTTTTACCGGGCAGCTTACGGGGTAAAATCCAGCGTGGAGTCGAATTCTCTTTCGGACAGCTCAGGGAAAGGAGCCGCTCAGCTTGGCTTGAATTATTTCACAGAACCATTCCGGAATGATACGGAGTATATTGGTCATCCGATTGCAAATCTGACGTTTGTTTTGGATGATATGGGAAATATGGATCAGCAGTGTGATCTGGACTTTTTCATTTCTCTTTCCGATTATGATCCGGAAAGAAAGGAAATGTTCCAGTTTGGCAATGGCTGGCTGAGATCTTCTCTTCGTAAGGAAAGTCCGAATTGCCCGTATGATTTTCTTGGTTTACCATGGCATGAAAATAAAAAGGGAGACAACGAGTATTTGAAGCCGGGAGAAACATATCAGGTGACAATCGATCTGACGCCTGTATTTTACCGGATCAGAAAAGGGCATAGCCTTATGGTGACAATCACCAACTCGATGGACCGAACCTATTATGCTGGAAGATCGGCCTATGAGGAAAATCCGGATACAGTGGCACCTGGATACCATCTGGTATTAGGTGGGAAAGATGGCTGCCGGATTGTAATGCCGGATATATACGACAAATAACACAAAAAGGAAGTTCTGCTTTGCGGAACTTCTTTTTGTATGCCAGGGAGTTTTATGGTAGAATGTGCGTAAGCAGGAAAAATTCGTTGCAGTTTATGCAGCGCATGAACTGCAATAAGAATATAGAGGAAAGGATCGCTTATGCAGAAAGAACAGATAAATGGTGGACAGCAGGAAGACTGGGAACTGTCCGAAGACTATTATAAAGAAGAAACAGGGAAAAAAGAACTTCGTCTGGAGGATTTCCTGGAGCCGGAAGAAGCACCGGAAAAGCAGTCTGGTTTGTCAGATGGGACTGGGATTGCCGGACAGTTAGAAGAAATGGCTGCACAGGTAAAACAGGTCATGGAGCTTTCCGGGGCAGGACATCAGGCAGAGGAAATCGCCTCCATGCTTGGTATCGAGGGACAACTGGTGCGGGATATCATGGTTTGCGTCCAGTCGTTCCCGGAGGATGATCCGTTGGCAGTAGCGCGGCTGATCCTGCTGGGATAGGTCTGGTTTGGTGACATAATAAAAACAGGGCAGCAGATTCCAAATAGGGAAATCTGCTGCCCTGTTTTTTCGCCTAACGCATCTTATCCATCTGTCCATCGGAGTCAACATGGTAATTGTCGACCCAGGCGTCGGTAACCATTTGTCCGTCTTCTCCGAAGAAATACCAGTCGCCTTTGTAGCGAAGCCAGTAGGAGGTTTTACGGTTGCCTTTCTCGTCGAGGTAATAAGTGCCGTCCTTCAGTTCCAGAAGACCGGTTGCCTTGGTTCCGTCGTCTTTGATATATTGATATTGATCTTCTGCGGTTTTGTGCCACTCACCTGCCATAGCAGGGAATGCGCTCATCAGAAAACACAGGATGGTTAAGATGAGGGTGAGTCCTGTTTTTTTCTTCATAGTGATCATCCTTTCTCTCTCTGCAAATTCATTATAACAGCCATGTTTTCTGCTGACAAGAGGAAAGGCGGGATTGTAAGGAAATAGGTGGAATCGTAAGAAAAACGTTATGAACAGAGAGAAGATGAAGAGAGGAGGCAGTGAGAAGATCAGGGAAAAGAACAAAGAGAAGAGGACATGCCGGTGACATGCCCTCTTTGTGTGAACGGATGAAATATTTTTACTTTTTTCGTTTGTACAGGAATGTCCTTTTGTTTAATTTCAGGTTGCGGTTTATGGTTTTTATTCCTGGATGATTCCATTGACGTCAACGGTCCAGATTTTATCGTTGGAGTCTTTGACATCTTTATAGCCGCTTCCAAGATCAGGTCTTACTGCAGACTTGGAGGAGGAAGATGCTTTCTGAATGGCACCATTGGTACCGACCAGGTAGGATACGCCGTCTAACTGGGCAGGAGCAAAACGCAGGTCGCGGTCTGCATCCTGGCGGAGTCCCTGCACGTAAACATTGTTGTCGCGGACGCCGTGGAACCCGCGTCCCTTGTTTCCGCCGTCGGTGTAGAAGAACCAGGTCTGGTTTTCACCGAGATCTTCATCGTAGATGGTCTGCTTGCCGGTCTTCATGATACCGTCAGTACCAAAGTAGTAATTGCAGATCTGTCCGTCTTCGGTAATGACACTCTGAAGTCCGGTCTGCAGTTCGCCACGGTCATTGAAGCCGAAGCGTTTTCCATCGACTGTGAAGACCTGTACACCCTGGGTTGCGTAGTAAGGACGACCATTCTTCATATAGAAGATAAAGGTCTCGCCTTCTTCGCTGATCTCCGGTGCACCTTCCATCTGGTACCAGCCGTTTCCGCGCTTTCCGTCTGCCTCGTAGAACTGGTAGGATGCGATGAGCGGAGCAGTGACCTGGACGTTGTCAATGTTGTCGGTGTGATTGACTGTCTCAGCGTTGGCATTGCTTGCGGTTTCAGCATCTGAGCTGTTTTTTTCGCTTGCGATGTCACTGGAAACAGAACTGTCGGCTGTGTCTGCGCTGATCTCAGAGTTTGTGTCGTCAGCAGCTAGAGCAGCATTTGCTGCGCTGTCAGCAACACTTTCCGGTACCCGGAACCATCCGGTCTGCAGGATCCCGTTCTGGAAGGTGTAGTAGGAACCGGCAATCTTGCGGTCGATCTGGTTCATGACCATACGGCCATTGTTGTCAAAGAAATGCCATACGGTATCCTGATCCAGCTCCTCGTCTTCATTTTCCAGTTCGATCCAGCCGGTTTTCATGACGCCGTCGCCTTCTTCTCCGAGGTAGTAGGTAAAACCGTCTAATTCCAGCATGCCGGTCTGCATGTGGCCTTCTTCGTTAAAATAGTAATTCTTTCCGTCAATCTCCTGCCATTTGGAGATGACGTTTCTTCCGTCTTTTCCATAGTAGTACCAGTAAGTATCCGGGGCGTCAGAATCCCACTCATCCTCGTTTGCTTCGCTGATCCACTGGTTCATGACGCGGCGGCCGTCCTCGTTTACATAATATTCATCAATTTTGCAGGAACGGGAAAGGTAGCCGTCTTCGTTTAAGTAATACCACTCGCCATCTTTCTTTTTCCAGGAATCGGTCAGGTAGTAGCCTTCGCTGTCCTTGTAGCGGAGTTCTCCGTCTTCCGTGAGCCATCCGGCAGTTGATGCCAGAACGGTGGAAACGCTGCCCGGAATGGAAAGCGCGAGTGCAGGGGTTGCCGCTGACATTGCTGCCGCGGTGGATAATACAGCCAGTAAATTGCAATGTTTGTTCATAACTTTATGATTCTCCTTTTTTCTTGTGGAAACCGAGAACGTCTGATGCCTGGATGTTTGCCTGTCAGAAAGGAAAGCATTTACAGACGGACGAAGCCGGTTTGCAGTTTGGCCGAAAATCCGCAGTTGCATTACGGTGCTGATTATAGCGGATTTCATACATCTTGAAAAGTGAAGGTTACTGGAAAGAAAACCACGTGCTGCCAACAGGGAAAACCGGCTGATCTGGAATGCAGAAATTGGAAAAAACCGCGGTTGTCTGCGCAACGTGTGAAGCGCTGTGATTTTTGGGTGCAGGATACGGGAGAATATGGTATACTATTGCTATTAAAGATGTTATTGACGCGCAGATGCAAACGGGAACGGAAAACGTGAAGTGGCAGATGTGCGATATAAGTTTCTGTTTGCGCAACGCGTGAACAGGAACCGATATAAGAATGAGAGAATATGAAAACAGGAGGAGATTCCAAATGAAGATCAAGGTATCAAACTACATTGCCGGAAAGCTGGTTGAGGCAGGGATCAATCAGGTCTTTACGGTTACAGGAGGAGGCGCCATGCATTTGAACGATGCACTGGGCCATCAGGAAGGGCTGCACTGCCTGTACCAGCACCATGAGCAGGCATGTGCCATTGCGGCAGAGGCCTATGCCAGAATCCACAACAAGATCGGAGCCCTGTGCGTGACGACAGGCCCTGGCGGTACCAATGCCATCACCGGCGTAGTTGGCGGCTGGCTCGATTCCATCCCGATGCTGATCTTATCCGGTCAGGTGCGCTACGACACCACTGCACGCTGGTCTGGTGTCGGCATCCGTGCCATGGGTGACCAGGAGTTTGATATTGTAAAATCCATCGACTGCATGACCAAGTACAGCGAGATGGTGATCGATCCGCTGCGTATCCGCTATTGTCTGGAAAAAGCCATTTATCTGTCTTATTCCGGGCGTCCAGGTCCGACCTGGCTGGACATTCCGTTAGATGTCCAGGGCGCATATGTAGATACCGATGACCTGGTTGGATTTGATGCGGCAGATTATGAGGCTGGCGGCACCGGCTGGGCAGAAGCTGAACCGGCTCATGCAATCCCGGAGGATTACGCTGGAAAAGGGGAGCACCGTCAGGTACTTCCGAAACCGGTTTCGAAAGAACTGGCAAGAGAGATCATCGAGAAAATCCGCAGTGCGAAACGTCCGATTTTGTATGCCGGAAACGGAATCCGCATTGCTGGTGCGTTTGATGCCTTTATGGAAGTGGCAGACGGTCTGGGAATTCCGGCAGTCGTAGGCTGGAATGCAAATGACTGCATGTACGATGACTGTCCGTGGTATGTGGGCAGACCGGGCAATATGGGCGACCGTCCGGGCAACCTGGCTGTACAGAACAGTGACCTGGTATTTTCCGTGGGAAGCCGCTTAAGCATCCGTCAGGTCGGATACAATTATAAGACCTGGGCGCGCGAGGCGTATGTGATCATGAACGATATCGATCCGGAGGAGTTAAAGAAGCCGAGTGTCCATGTGGATATGCCGGTTCAGGCAGATGCAAAGGATCTCATGGAGACGATGGCAGCTGTTCTTCGGGAAGAATACGACAAAACCCCGGTATTTGACGGCGGCGAGGGCCTTCCGGGTATGACCTGGAGCGAGACCTGCCGGATGTACCGGGAGAAATATCCGACGATCCGCAAAGAACAGTTAAAACCGGATCCGACCCGCGAGGCGAATGTTTACGCGGTGGTAGAAGCACTCAGCAGCCGTTTGAGCGAGGATCAGATCACGGTAGTCGGAAATGGTTCTGCCTGCGTGGTCGGAGGACATGCTTATATCATGAAGAAAGGACAGCGGTTCTTATCCAACTCCGCGATTGCTTCCATGGGTTACGATCTGCCGGCAGCGATCGGTGCCTGCATGGCAGCCCATGATCCGGAATTTGAGGGGGACGGATACAGCCAGCACGACATCATCCTGCTGACCGGTGAGGGCAGCATCCAGATGAATCTTCAGGAACTGCAGACCATCATCCACCACAAGATGCCGATCAAGATTTTCCTGATCAACAATGGCGGCTATCATTCCATCCGCCAGACCCAGCGGAATTTCTTCGGGGAGCCGTTGGTCGGAATCGGCGTAGACAGCCACGATTTAAGCTTCCCGGATATGGGAAAACTTGCCCCGGCTTACGGTTATCCGTATGTGGCAGCATATCACAATGAGGAGCTGCCTGATGCAGTAGAAAAGACTCTGACCATGGAGGGACCGGCTATCTGTGAGCTGTTTGTGACGACGGACCAGAACTTTGAGCCGAAGTCCTCCGCAAAGCGTCTGCCGGACGGTACTTTAGTATCTCCGCCGCTTGAGGATCTTTCTCCATTCCTTCCAGATGAGGAGATGGACAAACTGATGATCATTCCGAGGATAAAATAATGCGAATTGTAGTAACAGGCGCGACCAGCTTTATCGGCGCGGCAACAGTAAGACAACTTTTAGAGGCGGGGCACCAGGTTTTTGCGGTGGTCCGCCCCGCTTCTTCTAATATGAAGCATCTGGAAAAGATGGCGGAGGGCATAGACCGTGGGTCTCTTGTCATCCGCCAGCTGGACCTGGCAAATATCCGGGAACTGACCGGTTTTGCTGCGGATGCCTGGATCCACACCGGCTGGGATGGTGCCGGAAGCGACAACCGGACCAAACGTGACGTGCAGCAGAAAAACGTAACATATGCCCTGGATGCAGTGGAGGCAGCAGCAGCGCTTGGGTGCCGCCGCTTTTTGTTTACCGGATCCCAGGCGGAATACGGAGTCTGGCACCAGACAGTAGCAGAGGATACCCCCTGTCATCCGGTGTCTGAATATGGCAAGGCAAAGGTTGATTTTTGCGAAAAAGCGAAAATACTTTGCAAACGGAAGAATATGGAGTATATTCATACGAGAATATACAGCGTGTACGGTCCGGGAGACCACCCATATTCATTGGTTCAGTCCTGCCTTCGCACATTTTTGGAGGGCGGCAGCATGAAACTGGGCGAGTGTACACAGAACTGGAATTTTCTTTATATCGATGACGCGGTGGCGGCACTCGCTGCTTTGCTGACAGAAGGCAGCACCGGCGTCTATAATATTGGCAGCAGCGATACCAGACCGCTTAGGAATTATATCGAAGAAATGTATGCACTGTGCGGACATCGGGGGAGTTTTACCTATGGAGAACGGCCGCAGAATGCGGAAGGTCCGGCAGATCTGATGCCGGATATCAGCAAAATCCTGCGGGAAACCAGCTGGCGCCCTGCCAGGACATTTGCGGAGGGAATTTATGAAACATTGCATAGCCTGCGGGAAGATCCTGCCGGAAAAGAGTCTCTTTAGTTTGAAAAATGCACCGGCATCGGCGCAGGACATTCCGGATACGGATGAAGTGAAGGACGATCAGGGCATTGCCCTGCATTTGCATCAGTGCAGCGGCTGCGGACTGGTTCAGTTTGACTGTGAACCGGTGGCTTATTACCGCGATGTGATCCGCGCCGGAGGCGGTTCTTCCACGATGCGGGAATTACGGACCAGCCAGTACCGTCATTTGATCGAAACCTACCATCTGGAGGGAAAGACCTTTCTGGAGGCTGGCTGCGGCCGGGGTGAATTTTTGAAGTTTTTACAGGACTTTCCGGTTGAGATTTACGGAATAGAGCACAAGGCGGATCTGGTTGCGGCAGCGCAGGCAGAGGGACTTCGTGTCTGGCGAGAGTTCCCGGAGCGGGAAAACCAGAAATTCGGATATTCTGAGGAAGCCTCCATGCTGCCGGAGCGTGGCTGGAGCGTACCGGAAAAACCGTTTGATGTGTTCTTATCCTTTAACTTTTTAGAGCACCAGCCAAGACCGGATGTTATGCTGAAAGCCATCTGGAACAATTTGGCTGAGGATGGCATGGGGCTGGTCACCGTGCCGAGCCTGGAATACATTCTGGAGAAGGAAAGCTATTATGAACTGATCCGTGATCATATCGCTTATTACACGTTTGATACACTTCGTGCATTATTAAACCACTGCGGTTTTGAGGTGCTCGAGGAGGAGATGATCAACCGCGATACACTTTCCATGGTGGTGAGAAAAACCGCCATGCCGGAAGACGGGAAAATGGAGCAGGATGATCTTGCGGGTCTGGAACGCGCAGCATCAGGTGTACAGACAACTTCGAAATGTCTGGAAGCAGAAACTGGTGCACAGAGAGAACATGCAGAAAAAGCAGCGAAGGCACAGCGTGAAGACGCTGCAGATGCAGGCATCATCGCCCCTCTGACCGACGGCTATGCGGTGGTAAGCGGAGAAATCCGCGCACTGACAGAACGTCTGAACCGGGAAGGCAGACGTCTTGCCATGTGGGGAGCAAGCCATCAGGGATTTACCCTGGCATCGACTTCTGGTCTTGGGGAGTCTCTGACTTATATCATCGATTCTGCTCCGTTTAAACAGGGGCGTTTTGCACCGGCTTCCCACGTGCCGATCGTGGCACCGGACCATTATTTTGAGGAACCGGTGGATGCAGTTTTGATCGTGGCACCGGGTTATACCGATGAGATCGCGGGCATCATAAGAACAAAGTTCGGTGCGGGTGTGGAGGTCATGACTCTGCGCACGAACCGGATTGAGCATCTCTGAGACCGCAAGGAAGAAGAAACGTTACTGATTCATGCAGTGCCTGCACAGGATCTGGCATGGAGTAAAAAAGCAGGAACGGCAGAAAACGACAGGAGTATGGAATATGATACAGAATTTTTCCGGAAAACGGATCGTGATGACCGGAGCTACCGGCTTTATCGGAAGCCATGTGGCAAAGTGGTTTTTGGAAGAGGGTGCGGAGGTTTACTGCCTGGTGCGCCCGCAGTCGCAAAAAACAGACTGTCTTCCGGTGCATGAGCACCTGCACCGGATCGCCGCACAGATGGATGAGGCGGTAGCGTGTGTCCCGCAGATCGGACATGCGGACGCGTTTCTGCATTTTGCGTGGCGCGGCGTGAACCGCCAGGAGATTGACTCACCTGAAGTACAGAAAACGAATATTGATGGATCGCTTCGCTGCCTGGAAGCAGCAAAGCTTCTGGGCTGCCAGGTGTTTATGGATGCCGGTTCCCGGGTAGAATATGGCATTACTTCCGATGGCACCATGGAAGAGTCCATGGCGTGCCATCCGGTCAATGAATATGGGAAGGCAAAGCTTGCTTTTTTTGAACAGGCAGAAAAACTCTGCCGGGACATGCAGATGACCTATTATCACCTGCGTTTCTTCAGCGTTTACGGAAAAGGGGACCATCCGTGGTCCATCATTTCCACGCTGACGCGGGAACTGCCGGAAGGAAAAACGGTTTCCTTAAGTGCCTGCAGGCACCGCTGGAATTTTATGGATATCGCAGATGCATCCCGGGCAGTCGTAGAACTGTATCGCTACAGCGACAGCCATCCGGGCGAATGCCATGCTGTGAATGTGGCTTCGGAAGATACCCGGGTATTGCGGGACTTTGTTGAGGAGATCCACACGCTGTGCGGCGGTCGCGGAAACCTGGAATACGGAAGCTTCATCCAGGCAAAGGAAGGTGCCCTTTCCATCTGTCCGGTCAATGAAAATATAAAGAAACTGACGGACGGAACCTGGAAGGAAGAGGTCTCTTTTGCGGAGGGAATCCGAAGGATGCTTCCACAGATACTGGCATAAAAATGTGGAAAAAACAAACAGAAGCATCAACTTCTGTGGAAAATTGTCATTCTGGATCTGGACAATGACAGCGATGGCAAACAAGTTACAAGAAACGATATGGAAGGAAACGATTATGAAAAAGATCAGTGTGCTGATCCCCTGCTATAACGAGCAGGAAAATGTAGAGGCAATCAGCAAGGCGGTACTGGAGACCCTGACACGGGATCTGCCGCAGTACGACTATGAGCTGGTGTTCATCGACAACGATTCTACCGATGAAACCCGCCCGATCCTGCGCAGACTCTGTGCAGAAAACCCGAAGATCAAGGCCATCTTCAATGCCCGCAATTTCGGACAGTTCAATTCTCCGTATTATGGCATGCTGCAGGTGACTGGAGACTGCGTCATTGAGATGGTGGCAGATTTCCAGGATCCGGTGGATATGATCCCGAAATACGTGAAAGCCTGGGAAGAGGGCTACAAGATCGTTATCGGCATCAAGACAAGCAGCAAGGAAAACAAGATCATGTATGCGCTCAGAAGTTTCTATTATAAAACCATCAAGAAGCTGTCTGACGTGGAGCAGATTGAGCACTTTACCGGTTCCGGACTGTATGACCGGGATTTTATCGAGGTGCTGAGAAATCTGGATGATCCGACCCCGTTTCTGCGCGGAATTGTGGCGGAGCTTGGTTATAAGCGGAAGGAAATCCCGTACGAGCAGCCGAAACGCCGTGCCGGAAAAACGCACAATAACTTTTACCGTCTGTACGATGCAGCCATGCTCAGTGTGACTTCTTACACGAAAGCAGGCTTACGTCTGGCTACGTTTGTGGGAGCCATCAGCGCATTTTTAAGTATAGTAGTTGCGATCATTTACCTGGTCATGAAGCTGATCTGGTGGGACCGTTTCCCGGCAGGCATGGCACCGATGTTGATCGGTATGCTGTTTTTAGGCTCAGTGCAGATTTTCTTCATCGGCATGGTGGGCGAGTATGTGCTCTCCATTAACCAGCGCGTGATGCACCGTCCGCTGGTCGTGGAGGAAGAACGCCTGAATTTTGAGGAGAAATAATGGTTCGAACACAGAACTGTTTGAGGAGGAATAACGGTCCATGCGGAAACGGTGTGGAGCCGTTGTGAGGAGAAAAATTCATATGAAATACAAGATTGACGTAGTGCGGATCCGGGAAAATTCGATTCAGTTAAATGGCTGGGTTATCGGAAAGACACCGGAGTCCAAAGCGGAATTTGAGGTTCTGGATCAGGAAAAAAAGCCGCTTTCGATCAAATATGTGGCAACCCGCAGGGATGATGTGAGCCAGATCTACTATAAGCAGGTCTATGACCGGGATTATGGCTTTGACATCCAGTTCCCGTATGAGCGTGGGGCGGACTACTGGCTGGTGATCCGCTGTGATGGAAAGACTGCCCGTGTGAAATACAATGAGGAGTTGATCGCAAAGCGCGCCAGTGTGGCACACAAGCGCATGGAAAAGATCAAGGATCTTATGAACATGGAAACGGTTCATGTGGCACTGGAGTTTGGAAAGAAGTATGGCTTAAAGGCACTGATTTTGAAGTCCCGCCACAAGCTGCAGGGTCTGGATAATGATTATGACTATGGTGAGTGGTATGAGCTGACCCGCCCGAAGGAAGAAGAACTGGCTGCCCAGCGTGAGACAAAATTTGCGAAGGAGCCGCTGTTATCCATTGTCATTCCGGCGTACAAGACTCCGGAGAAATACCTGCGGGAGATGCTGGATTCCATTCTGGCGCAGACCTACAAAAACTGGGAAGTCTGCGTGGCAAATGGAAGCCCGAAGGGCGAGGGAGCCATTGTCAGCCGCGTTATGGCGGAATATACAAAGAAGGACAGCCGATTCCATGTGTCGGAGCTTGGGGAAAACCTGGGAATTTCCGGCAACACCAATGCGGCCCTGGAGATGGCAAAGGGTGACTTTATCATTCTGGCTGACCACGATGATACCATTCCGGAGCATGCTCTGTATGAGGTGGCAAAGACCATCAACGAGCACCCGGACTGCGATGTCATCTATTCCGATGAAGATAAGCTGGATATGGACGGCGGTGCGCTGTTTGACCCGCATTTCAAACCGGATTTTAACCCGGACCTTTTAACCAGCGTCAATTATATCTGCCATCTGTTTGTAGTGAAGCAGGAACTGCTGAACAAAGTAGGCGGCTTCCGCCACGAGTTTGACGGTGCCCAGGATTACGATTTCATTTTCCGCTGCACGGAGAATGCGAAAGAAATCTGCCATATCCCGAAGGTGCTGTACCACTGGCGCTGTCACCAGGAGTCTACAGCCAGCAACCCGGAGAGCAAGCTGTATGCGTTTGAGGCAGGTGCACGCGCGATCATGGCACACTATGAGCGCATGGGCATCCCGGCTGAGAAAGTGGAAAAGGGCGTCGATTACGGAATCTACCACACGACCTTTAAGATCCAGGGCGACCCGCTGGTGTCGGTTATCATTCCGAACAAGGATCACAGCGTGGACTTAGACCTCTGCATCCGCTCCATCATCGAGCGTGCCACCTACAAAAACCTGGAGTTTATTGTGGTGGAGAACAACAGCACCGAGCCGGAGACCTTCGCGTATTATGAGAAGATCCAGAAGGAATTCCCACAGGTGAAGGTCGTTCGCTGGGAACGGGAGTTCAACTATTCCGCGATCAACAACTTCGGAGCTTCCTTTGCAAAGGGCGAGTACCTGATGCTGTTAAACAACGATACCGAGATCATTGCCCCGCGCCTGTTTGAGGAGATGCTTGGCTTCTGCCAGCGGAAAGAGGTCGGCATTGTCGGTGCCAGACTGCTCTATGAGGATGACACGATCCAGCATGCCGGAGTTGTGATCGGTTTTGGCGGCGTGGCAGGTCATACCTTTATTGGTCTGCATGAAGCGGAAAACAGTTATTTCCACCGTGCAATGTGCGCACAGGATTACAGTGCCGTAACGGCAGCCTGCCTGATGGTGAAAAAGTCGGTTTTCCATGAAGTCGGTGGTCTGACTGAGGAGCTGGCTGTGGCATTTAATGACGTGGACTTCTGCCTGAAAGTGCGGGCAGCCGGATATCTGGTGGTTTACGCACCGTATGCAGTGATGCATCACTATGAGTCCAAGTCCCGCGGTCTGGAGGATACACCGGAGAAGGTAGCACGCTTCAACCGGGAGTGGGCACTGGTGGCAAGCCGCTGGCCGGATATCTTAAAGAACGGGGATCCTTACTACAATCCGAACCTGACCCTGCGAAAATCAGACTTTTCCCTGCGGGATCTCTTAAAAGAGAAGATCGGTGAGCCATATAAGCTTCCGGATCTGAAAGAGCAGTAGGATGGAGGAGCACGTATGAAAAAAGTAACGATCATCATTCCAAACTATAATGGTCTGAAATTCATGGAACCCTGTATGGCGGCGCTGGATCGGCAGATCTGCCGGGACTTTGAGCTGCTGGTGGTGGACAACGGTTCCACCGATGGCAGCGTGGAATGGCTGAAGGAGCATGGGCTTCCATCGATTTTCCTCGAAACCAATACTGGTTTTTCCGGTGCGGTCAATGTGGGAATCCGCGCAGCAAAAACACCGTATGTGATCCTCTTAAACAATGACACGGAAGCGGAGCCGGAGTATGTCGGAGAACTTTTAAAAGCCATAGAAAGCTCTCCGAGGATCTTCTCCGTGAGCCCGAAGATGATCCAGCTTTACCATAAGGATCTGATGGATGACGGCGGTGATATGTACAGCATTATGGGCTGGGCATACCAGCGGGGCGTGGGGCAGGAAATCGAACGATATGACCGCCCCTGCCATATCTTTTCGGCCTGTGCCGGTGCGGCAATCTACCGCAGAGAGGTATTTGACGAGATCGGATACTTCGATGAGATGCATTTTGCCTACCTGGAAGACATCGATGTGGGATACCGGGCAAAAATTGCGGGATACTATAACCGTTACTGCCCGTCTGCGAAGGTGTTCCATGTGGGAAGCGGCACCAGCGGCTCTAAGTATAATTCCTTTAAGGTGAAGCTGGCAGCGCGCAATAACGTATATCTGAATTACAAAAATATGCCGGCACCACAGCTTTTGGTGAACAGCATCCCGATCGCCATGGGCATCGTCGGAAAGTACCTGTTTTTCAAAAAACTCGGTTTTGAAAAAGACTATATTGCCGGGATTTTTGAGGGAATCAAAACCGTAAAAAAGACGCGCAAGGTTCCTTACCGCAAGGAAGATTTCACGAATTATCTTGCCATTGAGTGGGAGCTGATCTATGGCGCGGCACTGTATATTTACGAGTTTTCCAGACGCCAGGTGAAGAAGGCAGGCAAGCGTGCTTAAGCGCTGCCGGCTGCACATCCTTGCGTGAACAGACGGCAGATTCTGGCTGCAGGGAGAAAAGTTAAGAGAAATTTAATATCTCAATCCAGTAAATTCGTGTATAATCGTTACGATTCCATTACGATGCCGAAAGACCGCCAGTTTGCGCGGATCCTGGCAAAATCCGTTGCTGTCTGTGCCATACATGGACAGTAATCTGAAAATCAGGGTGGACTATATGATAAAAGATAATCAGACCAGACTGAACCGGCTGCATGTGCTTCTGGATGCACTGGTGATTGCAGCCGCCTATGTGTTCAGCTGGTTTATTACATTGAAAAGCGGATTGTTCGGAGCAGATTTGGAGGCTGGTATCCTGCCGACCTGGTTTTATATGCGGGTCCTTGTGGTGATCATACCAGTCTATCTGCTTTTGTATACAATCTTTCATTTGTTTACGCCGAAGCGGGTGCAGGGCAGACGTCAGGAGTTTGCGAACATCTGCAAGGCAAATCTGATCGGACTGTTCCTGTTTGGAACAATCCTGTATGTAGGAAGAAAGAACCCTTATCTGCGGGAGTTCTCGGCAAGGCTTGTAGCAGGCTTCTTTCTGACCAACATTACCGCGGAAACGCTGGAACGGAATCTGATCCGCACTGTGCTGCGCTCCATGCGTGCAAAGGGCTACAATCAGAAACATATTATTCTGGTGGGTTACAGCCGGGCAGCGGAAGGTTATATTGACCGTGTGCTGGCAAACCCGGAGTGGGGATACCGCGTGCGCGGCATTCTCGATGAGCATAAGCAGTGGGGATATGATTACCGCGGGATCAAAGTCATCGGCACATTAAAGGATTTAAAGCCGATCCTGGACATGAACCGCCTGGATGAGATTGCCATTACCTTAAGCCTGAAGGAGTATGCCGGTCTGGAAAAGATCGTGGCAGTCTGCGAGAAATCCGGGGTTCACACGAAGTTCATTCCGGACTATAACAATGTGATCCCGACCAGGCCATATACGGAGGATTTACAGGGACTGCCGGTCATCAATATCCGCCATGTTCCGTTAAACGATCCGCTGAATGCAGCAATGAAGCGTGTGGTTGATATTTTTGGTGCGGTTGTTGCACTGATTTTGTTTTCCCCCATTATGCTGGTGACGGCCGTGCTGATCAAGCTGACTTCTCCGGGACCGCTGATCTATTGTCAGGAACGGGTAGGACTTCACAACCGTCCATTTAAAATGTACAAGTTCCGTTCCATGGAAGTGCAGGCACCGGAAAAAGAAAAGAGCGAGTGGACGACCAAACGTGACCCGCGGGTAACACCGATCGGACGGATCATCCGAAAAACCAGTATTGATGAGATGCCGCAGCTTTTCAACGTCCTGTTTGGCAGCATGAGCCTGGTGGGACCGCGGCCGGAACGTCCCTATTTTGTGGAGCGGTTTAAGGAAGAAATCCCCCGCTACATGATCAAACACCAGGTGCGGCCGGGCATGACGGGCTGGGCCCAGGTGAATGGTTATCGGGGTGACACTTCGATCACCAAACGGATCGAGCATGATCTTTATTACATTGAAAACTGGACTTTGGGATTTGACTTTAAGATATTGTTTCTGACATTTTTCAAAGGCTTTATTAATAAGAACGCCTATTGACCCGGTTGCCGGAGCAGGCAGGAATTAAGATGAGGTACAAAACATGAGTCACGATTATGACGATGAGTTAGAGCGCAGTACAGAAAGACGCAGCAGACGAAATCCCCATATGCGAGACAGTTCCGGAGCGTATGCGTCTTCTGATCGGGAAGGCGGTTACGCAAATGAACGGGAACGCTGGGAGAGACGCCAGAGACAGCGCCAGGAGGCTGCAGAGCGGGAACTGGATGTTATGGGAGATTCCCGGATCTATGCGTTTCCCAAGCAGCCGAAACGCCAATATGAACCGGAAGCTTCCGGAAGCACCAAAGAACCGGATATGCTTGACGAACTGGAGATGGGCCGTGTGCGTGCCTCATCCCGCCGCAGAAACAGCGCAGATTACGAGACCGGTGCATCGGATGAAAGCACGCGCAGCAGTGCCGTGCGGGAGACAGCCGGAAGCCGTGCCGTGCGCGAGACAGCAGCTGCAAAGGCAGGAGCTGGAAACAGCCACCGTGCAGGAACAGCCGGGGAAGAGTGGAGCGGCAGAGCAGACAGCGAAGCCGCTGGAAGTCAGCGCCAGGATGCCGGTGTGGAGGAAAACTGGCAGAATGCCAGAGAAGGTGAGTCTGGAAGAAGCCGCCGCAGAAACGCAGCCTCAGCAGGAAACGGACAGAATACCCGGGGCACTGGGCAGGGAAGAAGCCAGCGCGGTATGAGAGATGCCGAAACCGGAGAAAACCGTTGGGATACAAGAACGACAGAAACTTCCGGAGGCGGGCGCCGCAGCGGACGTTCTGAGTTTGGCCGCAGTGAAGCAAAGAAAAAACGCCGCCGCCGTATCATTGCCATGATCGTGGCAGAGTGCATTGCACTGGTGGCAATTTTCAGTTATGCCTTTATGGCACGTATGATGTCCAAGATCCAGCGCTCGGAGGATTTCCAGATCAGTGAGATCAAGACCAATGACATCGCAGTAGATGCAGAAGAAAACATGAAGGGTTACTGGACCATTGCCATCTTTGGCGTCGATGCGCGTGACAACGCGATCGAGAAGTCTACAAACTCGGATGTTATCATTCTTTGCAACATCAACCGCGATACCGGTGAGATCAAACTGGTGTCGGTATACCGTGATTCTTACTTAAATATCAATGATAAGGGATCTTATGCCAAGGTAAACCAGGCATATTTTATGGGCGGTCCGAAGCAGGCAGTAGAGGCTTTAAACCGCAACCTTGACCTTCAGATCCAGGATTACATGACCTTTAACTGGAAAGCTGTAGCAAATGCGATCGACGTGCTTGGCGGTGTGGATATCGAGCTGAGTAAGGCAGAGTTCTTCTATATCAACTCCTTCATCACGGAGACCGTAAAAGCAACTGGAATCGGTTCCCACCAGCTGACCCATGCAGGCATGAATCATTTAGATGGTGTCCAGGCAGTAGCATATGGACGTTTGCGCCTGATGGATACGGACTATGCGCGTACCGAGCGTCAGCGTAAGATCATTGCACAGGCATTTGAAAAATCAAAGAAAGCAGATTTCCAGACGCTTTATACCCTGATCGGAACGGTATTTCCGCAGGTATCGACCAGCATCGGCGTTGACGATCTGGTCAGCAATGCGAGAAACATCAGCAAGTTCCATCTGGGTGAGACAACCGGATTCCCGCAGGCCCGCGGCGATGCCAATATGGGCAAGAAGGGCGCGGTTGTTGTTCCGGCAACACTGGAGAGCAATGTCATTGAACTGCATAAGTTCCTGTTTGGTGACGAAGCATACACGCCTTCCGATACGGTAAAGAAGATCAGCGCGAAGATTTCTTCCGATACCGGCATCTACAAGGAAGGGCAGTTTGTAGGAAATGTAGGAACGGGCGGCGGAGTCGTACAGCCGCAGAAAACGACGGCGGCAGCCACCAAATCCTCTGATAAATCGGAAAGCAAAGAGGAAGAAGGCTATCAGACCGTATACGAGTATGACAAGAATGGCAAAAAAGTCAGCAAGAAGGTCAAGATGGAGACCGATGCAGACGGCAAATATGTAAAATATGAGACTGACGCGGACGGATTCCTGGTAAAAGACGAGACCATCTCCAGCAGCCATGCCTCCAAAGCAGAGACGGACGAGAATGGAGAACTGAAGGAATCGGAAAGCGGCAACAGTCATAAGAACAATGAGTCTTCAACCGGTGAGTCCGGAATTGCAGATTCTAAGGTAACAGACCGTCCGGGAACGTCATCCGAATCGACATCTGCCTCTCATCCGGGAAGCACTGCGGAGAGCAGTTCTGCCAGTCACCCGGGAAGCGGCACGACGCCGACAAGCGCATCGTCCCACCCGGGAAGCAGTACAACCCCAACCAGTGCAGCGTCCCATCCGGGAAGCAGTACGACGCCAACCAGTGCGGCATCCCATCCGGGCAGCAATACGGAGACTACCACATCGGGTGGTGGCAGTACGGTTCCGACGGCAGCATCCCACCCGGGAAGCAGCACGACGCCGACAAGCGCAGCAAGTCATCCGGGAAATACATCCACAACCCCGACTGGTTCCGGCAACCCGTCCTCTGCGGGACCATCCGGAAGCGGCAACTCATCATCTTCCGCGGTTTCCGGAATGGTGGCAGGACCGGGGCAGTAAATTTTGAACAATTTAGCACAGTAAGTATCAAAGGGGCGAAAGTTCCCACAGCCGCCATGCATGGCGGCTGTGGGAACTTTCGCCCCTCATTCGTTATCGTGCAATATTGTTTACCGTTCACAATTAAATTGAAAATCGAACACAATTGTATCACAATTGTCTGTTATAGTTCTTTACAGAGTTAAGAAAAGAAGTACAGAAAGGAGATCATCATTATGTACGAAGAAGACAGAGATAACAGAAAAGATTATTCGGAAGCTGGTTATCAGAACCGCGACGATGAACATATGGAATACCGCAACAACACCGTGCAGGGCGCAGAGAGCCAGGAAGTAAGAGGCAGTCAGAACTCTGTACAGGAAAACAGGCAGGGAAGTAGTGCCAGTGCATGGCAGTCTGCAGCACAGGACAACAGCCAGAATGGCAGCGCAGGTGCATGGCAGTCCGCAGCACAGGGAAGCAGCCAGAGCAGCAGCACAGGTGCATGGCAGTCGGCCCCGCAGGGAAGCAGCCAGAGTGGCAGTGCAGGTGCATGGCAGTCGGCCCCGCAGGGAAGCAGCCAGAGTGGCAGTGCAGATGCATGGCAGTCGGCCCCGCAGGGAAGCAGCCAGAGTGGCAGTGCAGATGCATGGCAGTCTGCACCGCAGAGTAGCGGCCAGGCATCCGGACAGAACCAGGATTTTGCATGGGGCGCACAGCACGCAGCCCAGGAAAGCACACAGCAGGCAGACGCACAGGCACAGACCCATCATACAACCGGTGGCTGGGCACCGCGCAGACCGGAGTTTCATCATAATGCGCATCAGAAACCGGAACATGCAAAACGCAGCGGTCATGGTATGGCGAAAAAAGTTGCAGCGGTTACGGCAGCAGCAGTTTTGTTTGGTACGGTAGCAGGTGGAACGATGTTTGCAGTCGATACCATGGGCGAGTATCTGAAAGGACAGTATACTACCATCGGTCAGACGGAAACCCAGGCACAGGTGAAAGTTGCCGAGTCGGATTCTGGCGATGGAAGTACCACCGCGGGAGCACCGGTTACCTCAGCAATTCAGACGGATGTTTCTTCCATCGTAGAGAAGGCAATGCCATCGGTTGTTGCCATCAACAATACCATGGTTATGCAGCAGCAGACCTGGTTCGGACCGAGTCAGACTGTCGAGGTTCCGAGCAGTGGATCCGGCATCATTGTTGGTCAGAACGACGAGGAACTTTTAATCGTTACCAACAACCATGTAGTTGAGGACTCCAAGGAGCTGACGGTTACCTTTATCGATAACCAGCAGGTCGCAGCAGCAATCAAAGGTACCGATTCCGAGACAGACCTGGCAGTCATTGCCATTCCGTTAAAGGATATCCCATCTGATACCATGAGTCAGATCAAGGTTGCAACTCTTGGTGATTCCGATGCATTAAAGGTTGGTCAGGGTGTTGTTGCGATCGGCAATGCCCTTGGCTATGGTCAGTCGGTAACCGTTGGTTATGTCAGCGCCCTGAACCGTGAGGTTAAGGCAGAGGATCAGACAACCCGCACCCTGCTTCAGACCGATGCAGCAATCAACCCTGGCAACAGCGGTGGCGCCCTGTTGAATATGAAGGGTGAGGTCATTGGTATCAACGCTGCAAAATATTCCTCTACGGAAGTAGAAGGCATGGGCTATGCAATTCCGATCTCCCAGGCACAGGATATCATCAATGAACTGATGAACAAGAAGACCCGTGTTGCAGTTGATGAGGCACAGCAGGGTTATCTGGGCATTCAGGGTCAGAACATCGATGAAACTGCGGCAAGTATGTATGGTATGCCGAGAGGTATCTATGTATACAAGATTGTAGAAGACAGTGCCGCATCGAAATCAGATTTACATGAGAAAGATATCATTACCAAGTTTGATGGTCAGACTGTCCGCACGATGGCAGATCTGAAAGATATGCTGACCTATTATAAAGGCGGCGACACCGTAAACCTGACCGTACAGTCCCTGGAAAATGGACAGTACACCGAGCGTACCGTCCAGATTACACTGGGAACCAAGCCGACCGGTGAGACGAACTAAACATATAAAGGGCGTAACCAGAGAAAGGTCCGAAGCTGACGGGCTGGCTACGCCCTTTTCTTTTATGGTTTATTCTCTTAGCAGCAGAAAGGAACGGTACAGATTCAGCGTTCCGTACCCCCACTGTCGGTTGGGGTACTGGAACGCTTCTTTTCTGTCTGCCCCACGGATAAGAATAGATTTTACGGAGATGCTGGTGAGTGTTGCATCGTTGCCCTGGGTGAATCCCCAGGAAAAAAGACAGGCAACCGCTCCGGCGGTGAGAGCAGCCGCGACAGAAGAGCCGGTGCGCCGTGTGAGGGAAAGCTGACCGGGTGGCGAAGCCTGCCCGGAGTCAGAAACCGGACTTCTCCCAAGCTGGCTGGAACGGGAAAACGACCCGGCCGGTACACGCTGCTCCGGAGGGGAACTTGCCTGGCGCTGCAGCGCCGGCCCCTGTACATCGACACCTGGGGCGGCCAGATCTGGCTTTATCTGACCAGTGGCAGTGAAACCGCGGCTGCTGTGAATGTAGAGACTGTTTGTGATGTGGTTATAGGTGCTGACAGTCAGAAGCAGCGGCGCATTTCCAGGGTCTGTGATGGTGATGTCGGGATCAGGGCGGAGAAAACGGGTATCATCTGAGAGAAAACTCTGGAGGGGAAGCCAGATGTGAAACTGCCCGGTAAGGTAGAGGGTGGGGTAAACCCGGATATGCCAGATGCCTGGCATCGGATCCGTAAAACGGAGAAAGGCAAGAAAACGCCCGGAAACAGATTCTGTGATCTGATAGCTGACAAAGATCCGGGTGGCATCCAGTTGAAAAGAAAGGGTGGTTTCCTGTCCGACTGCAAGGGGAATCCGTTCGATCACTTCACCGGAAGGCGAGACAAAGCCGATGGTATAAAGTTCCGAGGCATCTGCCCACAGCTCCATGGAAAAACTGCGGCCGGGAGAAGCGATGCGGAGTTCGACGTCATCGTATTTCTGTTCCTGAGGCAGTTGGTTTGTGTAATGCCGCCCAAAGCCGGTTTCGTTTCCGGCACCTAGGACGCAGGCAAAGCCGCGGGTGCCGCTTAAAGCCTGCAGCTGTATGGACAGGGGAGAAACGCCGCTGTGGCTGCCCTGACTGGTGCCGGCTCCGAGACAGAGAACAAGCGGCATCTGGTATTGTCCGGCGATACCAAGGAGAAAAGCGACTCCTGCCATGATGTCGTTTTCCTGGTAAGCATCTGCCTCAGGGGAGACTGCAAAAAAATCCCTTAAATACTGCTTGGCAGGTTTCAGGCGTACAACGGCCAGTGTGGCATCTGGCGCGGCGCCGGAAAATGGAATGGTGTCGGTCTGGTTACCAGCGGCCACACCGGCGAGAAACGTCCCGTGTCCGTTTGTGTCCGTCGGGGGAATTACGGAGAGAGGATCTTCCGAAGCAAGTGCCCGGTTTAAATCTTCGCGGCTGTATACCGTACCGTAAAAAGGCTGAAAGCCGGCGACCGGTTCCGGGACGAAATCACGTTGTCTGGTCTGATCCCAGATGCTTAGGATACGGCTGGTCCCATCCGGGTTTTGAAACAGCGGATTGGTATAGTCGATTCCGGTGTCGATCAGTCCGATGAGAATTCCCTGACCGGTACTTGTCAGATTTGGCTGGGAAAAGACAGGAAGAATGCCGGCGCTTTCCAGGGCGGTGGTATCCTGAAGACCGTAGAGTTTTGGGATCGCGGAATAGGTCTGCTGTGTAAAACTTAATGGCAGAACATTTGCCAGTGGCACATGGACGATGGCATATTCCTGGCTGACCAGATTGACACACTGCGTCCCGGTCAGTTCATAGAGGGATTCTACGGCTCTGGGGGAATAGCGGACAATGAAATCTGCATAATCTTCAGAAGCAGGGGAAATATTGCATGGAATCATAGGTGCTCCGCACGGTTTTTCATAGTATATGCTGTTTGACGCGGCGGTGATTCAATAGTACAATGGAGATGATCGTGAAAATAGAAAACGTGATCTATGGAGCGATATCTGCAGACAGAATCAGTTATAAAGGAAGAGAATGGAAAATAAAAACATCAGGAGGAAGGAAACATCATGATCTATACCGGAATCATTGCAGCGCTTTCATCGCTGGACCTTGGGATCAAATGGCTGATTGAACGGGAAAAACCGGAGGATTTTCCAAAACCACTGCGTCACACATGCGGAAAAATCCTTTTGTATCGAAATCATAACGCGGGATTTCCTTTTGGATTTTTGGAAAAGCATGGGGAAGTAGTACGGATGCTGCCGCTGGCAGTCATCTCCGGACTTTTCGGTTTTCTGACTGCGCTGCTTCCACAGAAAGGAAAACGGGTGCAAAAGATTGGCATTGCCATTATTCTGGGCGGCGCCATCAGCAATCTCTATGACCGTCTGGTACGGCGTTATGTTGTGGACTATTTCAGTATTCAGTGTGGAAAACTGAAAGAAGTGGTCTTCAATCTTGGAGATATCTTTGTATTTCTTGGCTCTGGCATTCTGTTCACTGCAGAAGTGATCAAAGAAATCCGCGGCGTCTTTCCGAAAGAAACGTCATTGTTGTCTGAACAGCGCGCAAACAGCATCAAAAGTCTGGTTGACAGCGGTCAGGAAACCATGTAAAATCGTATGAAAAAAATAAAGGAGCGAAAAAATTCTTATGTTAGATTCGGGAGACAGTACGGGCATACAACTGGCGGCGGTTCTGGTTCTGCTGATGCTATCCGCGTTTTTCTCATCGGCAGAGACTGCGCTTACCACGGTAAATAAGGTGAGAGTGCGGACTCTGGCTGAGGGCGGCGACAAGCGCGCCGCGATGGTGGCTGCAGTGATTGAAGATCCTGCCAAAATGCTGAGTACCATTTTGATTGGCAACAACATCGTGAACCTGTCGGCTTCATCTTTGATGACGACACTGACGCTGCGTCTTTTTGGCAATGCAGCTGTCGGTGCGGCAACGGGTGTACTGACGCTTTTGATTCTGGTATTTGGTGAGATTACGCCAAAGACGATGTCTACGCTGTATGCGGAAAAGATTTCTTTTGCCTATGCAGGAATCATTCATGTACTGATGGTTGTTCTGACTCCGGTCATCTTTATCGTGAATAAGCTCTCTATGTGCGTTCTGTTTTTACTGCGGGTAGATCCAAACAAAAAACAGGATCCCATCACAGAGGATGAACTGCGTACCATCGTGGAAGTCAGCCATGAGGAAGGTGTGATCGAGAGCGAAGAAAAAAAGATGATCAATAATGTGTTTGATTTCGGGGATACTGTTGCAAAAGATGTTATGGTTCCGCGTATCGACATGGTCATGATAGATGTTACGGCATCGTTCGATGAGCTTATGGAGCTGTTTCAGAAGGAGCGCTTTACCCGTATCCCGGTCTACGAAGAAAATACAGACAATGTCATTGGCATTGTTAATATGAAAGATTTCATTTTATTCGATCACGACAAAGAAGAAAATTTCTCCATCCGCGATTATCTGCGCCAGCCGCTCTACACGTATGAATACAAGAAGACAGCGGAACTGATGATGGAAATGCGCAAGACCTTCAATAACATTGTTATCGTGCTGGATGAATACGGCGCAACTGCCGGTCTGATCACACTGGAGGATATGCTGGAGGAAATCGTTGGAGAAATCCGAGATGAATATGATCAGGACGAAGAGGACGAGGTAAAAGAAATCGGTCCGGATGAGTATCTGGTCAATGGCTCCACCAAACTGGATGATTTAAATGACCGGCTTGGTCTGGAATTGCAGTCAGAAGACTACGATTCCATTGGAGGTCTGTTGATCGGGCTTCTGGATCATCTGCCGGAAGCCGGGGAAGAAGTTGATTACGAGAATCTTCATTTAAAAGTAGAAGATATGGATAAAAACCGGATCGGCAAGATCCGCATTCAGATCCATCATCCGGAAAAAACGGAAGAGGAAGAATCGGAAAAGAAAGAAGAGAATGAATAGCATCAGGAGAAAAATTGCGTGTGAAAATTGTTTCACACGCAATTTTTGTGTTAACTGAGAATTCCACCTGCCATTCCGCCTGCGACGCAGCATGCAAGCACTGGCAGTACGTGGGAAATATCCGGGACTCTGCCCTGGCGCAGCAGAATCGAAGCGGCAAAGAGTGCCAGAAAATACAAAACCCCGGTAAGCAGTCCCCAGAAAAAACGCCGGGTGCGCAGTGCCTTCCCACAGAGCAGACCGCCGGCAAAACAGGAAATGCCATAGAGCAGATAGACCGCCGGTGTGATCTGCGATTCCCGAAGCTTCAGCTTATAGAGGATGAAAGTCAGGATAAACAGCAGCACGGCAGACAGCAGGTAAGAGGCAACCAGGGAAATTAACAGGGCCTTTGGGCGGGATGGAAGCATAAAAGTTCTCCTTTTGGAAATACTCTGATCAGTTCATTTTATTCTGTGTTGTCCGGGAAAATGTCCAAAAAGAGATCCGGGAAAGCTTCTTGGAAAAGTTCTGGAAAAGTTATAAAAATACCAGCAGAAAAAGTGCGGGAAAATGGCGAAAACAGGAGCAAAAAATGTATCGAAAAATTACAAAAATATCCTTGACATGACATGTGGGAATGGATATAATAGAATGGCGTGCGAAAATCGCAGGATTTTTTGATGCGCAAAAAAGCTGAAAAGAAATACAGCAACCAACAGACAATATCACAGGAGGTGAAAGGAATGCCAACATTCAACCAGTTAGTGAGAAAGGGAAGACAGACCGCAGTTAAGAAGTCTACTGCACCGGCTCTGCAGAAAGGATACAACTCCTTACAGAAGCGTGCAACTGATACTTCTTCACCGCAGAAGAGAGGTGTCTGCACCGCAGTTAAGACTGCAACCCCGAAGAAGCCGAACTCTGCACTTCGTAAAATCGCCAGAGTACGTCTTTCTAACGGTATCGAGGTAACCAGCTACATCCCGGGCGAGGGACACAACTTACAGGAGCACAGCGTAGTATTAATTCGTGGTGGTCGTGTTAAGGACCTTCCGGGTACCAGATACCACATCATCAGAGGTACTCTTGATACCGCAGGCGTAGCCAACAGAAAGCAGGCTCGTTCCAAGTACGGCGCTAAGAGACCGAAAGACGCTAAGAAGAAATAAGTAATAACTTACACTAGTAGTACCACTAACGTAAGTAAAAGTAGTTAGTGCCGGGATGATATTGCCTGTGGTTGCAGGAATAGATAGAACCGTGCGCGAACACATTTTTATGGAAACATGTGAGTACCTATGAATTAATTTCTATAATTAAGGAGGGAAGTAACGTGCCACGTAAAGGACATATTCAGAAAAGAGATGTATTAGCAGATCCTTTATACAACAACAAGGTTGTAACCAAGCTGATCAACAACATCATGCTTGATGGTAAGAAGGGTGTTGCACAGAAAATCGTATACGGTGCATTTAACCGTGTAGAAGAGAAGAGCGGCAAGCCGGCTCTGGAAGTCTTCGAAGAGGCTATGAACAACATCATGCCTGTTCTGGAGGTTAAGGCAAAACGTATCGGTGGTGCTACCTATCAGGTGCCGATCGAGGTTAAGCCGGAGAGACGTCAGACTCTTGCACTTCGCTGGATCACCATGTTCTCCCGTAAGAGAGGCGAGAAGACCCAGGAAGAGAGACTGGCAAACGAGATTATGGACGCAGCAAACAACACTGGTGCATCTGTAAAACGTAAAGAAGACATGCATAAGATGGCAGAGGCTAACAAGGCCTTCTCCCACTTCAGATTCTAATAGGAGGAAAAAGCTTTGGCTGGAAGAGAATATCCGTTGGAGAGAACCAGAAATATTGGTATCATGGCTCACATCGATGCTGGTAAGACCACTTTGACTGAGCGTATCCTGTATTACACTGGTGTAAACTACAAAATCGGTGATACTCACGAAGGTACTGCTACCATGGACTGGATGGAGCAGGAGCAGGAGAGAGGTATTACCATTACTTCAGCAGCTACTACCTGTCACTGGACCATTCATGGTCAGGACAACCGTCCGATCAAAGGACAGCCGGAGTATCGTATCAACATCATCGATACCCCAGGTCACGTAGACTTTACTGTTGAGGTAGAGCGTTCCCTTCGTGTACTGGACGGCGCTGTCGGCGTGTTCTGTGCAAAGGGTGGTGTAGAGCCGCAGTCCGAGAACGTTTGGCGTCAGGCCGATACCTACAACGTACCGCGTATGGCATTCATCAACAAGATGGATATCCTGGGTGCGAACTTCTACGGTGCAGTAGAGCAGATCCGTACCAGACTTGGTAAGAACGCTATCTGCTTACAGCTGCCGATCGGTAAAGAGGACGAGTTCAAGGGCATCATCGATCTGTTCGAGATGCAGGCTTACATCTACAACGATGATAAGGGCGACGACGTTACTGTTTGCGAAATCCCGGATGATATGAAGGATGATGCAGAGTTATATCACACCGAGCTGGTAGAGAAGATCTGCGAGCTGGATGACGATCTGATGATGCAGTATCTGGAAGGCGAAGAGCCGTCTATCGAGGATCTGAAGAAAGTATTAAGAAAAGCTACCTGTGAGTGTACCGCTGTTCCGGTATGCTGCGGTAGTGCATACAGAAACAAAGGTGTTCAGAGACTTCTGAACGCTGTAATCGAGTTCATGCCGGCTCCGACCGATATCCCGTCTATCAAGGGTACCGATATGGACGGCAATGAAGTATTCCGTCATTCTTCCGACGAAGAGCCTTTCGCAGCTCTGGCATTCAAGATCATGACTGACCCGTTCGTAGGTAAACTGGCATTCTTCCGTGTGTACTCCGGTACCATGAATTCCGGTTCTTACGTTCTGAATGCTACCAAGGGCAAGAAAGAGCGTGTTGGTCGTATCCTTCAGATGCACGCTAACAAGAGACAGGAGATCGACAAAGTTTACTCCGGCGATATCGCTGCAGCAGTAGGCTTTAAGATTACCGGTACCGGTGATACCATCTGTGATGAGAATCATCCGGTTATCCTGGAGTCCATGGAGTTCCCGGAGCCGGTTATCGATATCGCTATCGAGCCGAAGACCAAAGCTGGTCAGGGCAAGATGAGTGAGGCACTTGCAAAACTTGCAGAGGAGGATCCGACTTTCCGTGCATCCACCAACCAGGAGACTGGCCAGACCATCATCTCCGGTATGGGTGAGTTACATCTGGAGATCATCGTAGACCGTCTTCTGAGAGAGTTCAACGTGGAAGCTAACGTTGGTGCTCCGCAGGTTGCTTACAAAGAGACCTTCACCAAGGCCGTAGACGTAGACAGCAAATATGCGAAGCAGTCTGGTGGTCGTGGTCAGTACGGTCACTGTAAAGTTCACTTCGAGCCGATGGATGCGAACGCAGAAGAGACCTTCAAGTTCGAGTCTACCGTTGTCGGTGGTGCTATCCCGAAAGAGTACATCCCGGCAGTTGGCGCTGGTATCGAAGAGGCTGCTAAGTCCGGTATCCTTGCTGGATTCCCGGTACTCGGCGTAAAAGCTACCGTATACGATGGTTCTTACCATGAGGTCGACTCTAACGAGATGGCATTCAAGATTGCCGGTTCCATGGCATTCAAGGAGGCTATGCAGAAGGCAGGCGCTATCCTGCTTGAGCCGATCATGAAGGTTGAGGTTACCATGCCAGAGGAATACATGGGTGATGTTATCGGTGATATCAACTCCCGTCGTGGCCGTATCGAGGGTATGGATGACTTAGGCGGCGGTAAGATCGTAAGAGCATACGTTCCGCTTTCCGAGATGTTCGGTTACTCTACCGACCTTCGTTCCAAGACTCAGGGACGTGGTAACTACTCCATGTTCTTCGAGAAGTACGAGCCGGTTCCGAAGTCCGTACAGGAGAAGGTTATCAACGAGCACAAAAAGTAATTAAACCTTAATTACAATCAAATCTAATTTCCGGCACAGGCATTCCGTGAATGTATCTCCAGCTCCGGCTGAGAGGCTTTGCGGGACTGCCGCCCGGAATAGAGAAAAGGCTTGAAAATATTGCGCAAATAGCATATAATAAAGAACAGCCTAACCATATAATCAATCGCCCGTACTAGGCGGGCAAATCAAGGAGGACGTTATAAAATGGCAAAAGCAAAGTTTGAAAGAACCAAACCGCATTGTAACATTGGTACCATCGGCCACGTTGACCATGGTAAAACCACTCTGACCGCAGCAATCACCAAAGTTCTGTCTGAGAGAGTTGCTGGTAACACCGCTACCGATTTCGAGAACATCGATAAGGCTCCGGAGGAGAGAGAGCGTGGTATCACCATTTCTACCGCACACGTTGAGTATGAGACTGAGAAGAGACACTATGCACACGTTGACTGCCCAGGACATGCTGACTACGTTAAGAACATGATCACCGGTGCAGCTCAGATGGATGGCGCTATCCTTGTAGTAGCAGCAACCGATGGTGTTATGGCTCAGACCAGAGAGCACATCCTGCTTTCCCGTCAGGTAGGCGTACCGTACATCGTTGTATTCATGAACAAGTGTGATATGGTTGACGATCCGGAGCTGCTTGAGTTAGTAGACATGGAGATCCGTGAGCTGCTGAACGAGTACGAGTTCCCGGGCGATGACACCCCGATCATTCAGGGTTCTGCTCTGAAAGCTCTGGAAGATCCGATGGGCGAGTGGGGCGACAAGATCATGGAGCTTATGGATGCAGTTGATAGCTGGATCCCGGATCCGCAGCGTGAGACTGATAAGCCGTTCCTGATGCCAGTCGAGGACGTATTCACCATTACCGGTCGTGGTACCGTTGCTACCGGCCGTGTAGAGCGTGGTGTTCTTCATCTGAACGATGAGGTTGAGATCGTTGGTATCCACGAGGAGACCAAGAAGACCGTTGTTACCGGTATCGAGATGTTCCGTAAGTTACTGGATGAGGCTCAGGCTGGTGATAACATCGGTGCTCTGCTTCGTGGTATCCAGAGAACTGAGATCGAGCGTGGACAGGTTCTGTGTAAGCCGGCATCTGTAAAGTGCCACAACAAGTTTACCGCACAGGTTTACGTTCTGACCAAAGACGAGGGTGGTCGTCATACCCCGTTCTTCAACAACTATCGTCCGCAGTTCTACTTCAGAACAACTGACGTAACCGGCGTTTGCGAGCTTCCGGAAGGAACCGAGATGTGCATGCCTGGTGATAACGTAGAGATGACCGTTGAGCTGATCCATCCGGTAGCTATGGAGCAGGGTCTTCGTTTCGCTATCCGTGAAGGTGGACGTACTGTAGGATCAGGTCGTGTTGCTACAATCATCGAGTAATTATAACTTGATATAAATTGAGTGTCAGGAGTACACTCTGTGTCCAAACGTAAGATACCCCAGAAACCTTGTGTTTCTGGGGTTTTTCTGTACTCTAAGAAAAGAATTATTCGTAAATTTATCAGATTTGCAATAGCGAAACATTTATCAGCAAGATGAAATACAGATAAATTTATAATTGAAAAATAAGACCAGCGGTGCCAAAACGGTGCCAAAAAGAAACTCCTGCGAATGTTTGCTATTCACAGGAGTAATTTTTTACCAGCCTTTGATCTGTTTGATCTGTTCAGCACGTTCCGGATCACGATGATATTGTAGTTTCAGACGGATAGTTTCCACAACTTCCTGTCTGGATTCATCATCAAGCTGATAGAACGATGTAAGCAGATTATCTACATCAGGCATACTGTTCTTACCGAAAAGGTACATCAGCGGATACATAGAATTTTTTAAGTAAGTCTTTACACGACTTGCGTCTAATGCTCCGTTCAAACCGTCTGGAAGTGTAGGATAAATCTCTTCTTCCTTAATTGTGCCAGAAAATGGACTGGCAGAACATATCTCATTCACATCAATTTGCAATTCATTCGCAAGTCTTAATGCAAAATCAAATCGAATATTGGAATCTTTTTGAATAATTGAATATAAGGTTGTAGCACTGATTCCGGTTGCCTTTGCAATTTTGCGGACATTTGTGCCTTTTTCATCAAGATATTTCTTTAAATTTTTACCGTCACCCATAGAATCCTCCTTTTTCATATATTAGAAAATTACGAAAAACATAAATCTATAAAATATCATAACACAGACGTGGAATAAAATAAAGAAAAAATAGTGTACGAAGTTCGTAAAAATGTGTTTACGAAATATTGACAACGATAGAAATACATGATATTATCAATTTACGAAAATCGTACAGATATAGAAATACAGTAAACGTATTCTATATCTGGAGAGGAAAGGAGGAGGCAATATGGCAAGTTACAATTATATGATGAGTGCTGATGAAGTGGCACAGGAATTAAACTGCTCAAAATCTCATGCCTATAAACTGGTGAAAGCTATGAATAAAGAATTATCTGCACAGGGATATATTACGATGGCTGGAAGAATACCAAAGGCGTTTTGGGCAAAAAAGATGTATGGCTATGAAATAGCAGGAAATTAGGGAGGATCAATATGGCTTACAGAGAAAAAGACACAAAAAAATGGACAGCCCAGTGGTTTGAGACAAATGTCATGGGTGAGAAGAAAAAACGCAGAAAGCGTGGATTTGAAACAAAGCGAGAAGCATTGGAGTTTGAACGAAGCAAAAAGTTGAGCAATGAGCGAAGTATGGATATGAAGCTGAGCGATTTTATTGAGATTTATTTTTCAGACAAACAAAATGATCTGAAAGATCGAACAATCAAAAATAAAAGATATATGATGCAACAGCATATAGTTCCATATTTTGGAAATCAGATGATGAGTGAGATCAAGGCTTCGCAGATTATTCAGTGGCAGAATGAAATACAGAAGAAAGGATATTCAGATTCTTATTTGAGAATGATACAGAATCAGTTGACCAGCCTGTTTACACATGCAGCTAAAATCTATGATCTGCCGGTTAATCCATGCAAGAAAGTGAAACGAATGGGAAATTCAGATTCGAGAAGTTTGAACTTCTGGACACTGGACGAGTACAAACAGTTTATACAGACAATGGAGCCGGGAACAAGATATTATCTTATGTTTGAGATGTTGTTCTGGACTGGATGCAGGATCGGGGAGCTGCTTGCGATTACAAAAGCTGATATCAATTTTGAAAAGAATCGGCTTAGTATCAATAAGACTTATTACCGGACAGGAATGCAGGATATTATCACAGAACCGAAAACAAAACAGTCCTTTCGGACAATCGAAATTCCGGAATTTCTGAAAGAGGAAATTAAGGAATTTGTAGATGGTCATTACGGAATGCCGGATACAGAAAGATTATTTCCGGTTGTTCAGGAAGCGGTACAGCATAAGATGAAACGGCAGATTGAGCTGGCAGGAGTGAAGAAAATTCGAGTGCATGATATCAGGCACAGCCATGTAGCTTATCTTATTGAGAAAGGTGTGGAACCGTTATTGATTCGGGACAGATTAGGTCATAAAGATATTCGTATAACATTGAACACTTATGGACATCTTTATCCAAATCAGCAGAGAAAGATTGCAAATCTTCTGGATAATGAAAATGGAAATGCTGTTACCGGATTGGGAGAAGAAAGAGATGAATGTTGAAAAGGCAAAAGAAAAAGCCCAGATAAATAATCTGAGCAAGTTCTCTGATAATCAGATTCACTGATATACCATCTTGGCAGATTCAGTATATCACGAATCGGGAAATACGACAATTCCCGAATATCTGTTCATCAGAGACTTGCCCGGAAGGGCAAGAGGAGATGATGGAATGAATATGAATGAAAAAAATAAAATTGAGAATTGTAGAATAGAACCAAAACTGAAACTGATCAATATGGATTCAGTAGAGGTGGAACAGGTAGAATGGCTGCTTTATCCGTTTATTCCTTATGGAAAAGTGACCATTATACAGGGAGATCCAGGAGAAGGCAAGACAACGATGGTACTTCAGATTATTGCAAAACTGACCAGAGGAGAGCCGATTCTTCCTGTTACTGATACAACGAAAACAAAAGAAAAACGAAGTGATGAAGTCGATAGTGAGAATGAAGATTTAGATGCTGAAGATAATATGCAGGAACAGTCTTCTGTGTCACCTGTAAATGTAATCTATCAGACAGCAGAAGATGGACTTGGAGATACTATCAAACCCAGATTACTTGATGCAGGTGCAGATTGTTCAAAGGTGCTGGTGATTGATGACAGTGACCAGCCACTGACAATGGCAGATGTCAGATTGGAAGAAGCAATCGTGCAGACAAAAGCAAAAATGGTTGTTCTTGATCCGATACAGGGCTTTCTGGGAGCGGACGTAGATATGCACAGGGCAAATGAGATCAGACCACTGATGAAGCGTATCGCAGTGCTGTCAGAAAAATATCACTGTGCAGTCATTTTAATCGGTCATATGAACAAAAACAGCAACGGCAAATCTTCTTATCGAGGACTTGGATCCATTGATTTTCAGGCTGCTGCAAGAAGTGTTCTGATTGTCGGGCGAGTGAAAGATGAACCGGAAGTAAGAGTGGTATGTCATACGAAGAGTTCTCTTGCACCGGAAGGAACGTCCATTGCATTCAGACTGGATAAGAATAATGGGTTTGAATGGATTGGAGAATATGATATCAGTGCCGATGAACTTCTTAATGGAGACGGAAGAGGACAGAAAAGTCGGAAAGCAAAAGAATTTCTCCTTGAGATACTGGCAAATGGAGGAATGACTCAAAAGAAAATTGCAGAAGAAGCCGAAACCAGAGGAATAAAAAGTAAAACGTTATGGAATGCCAAACGGGAACTTGAAATTGATTCTGTAAAACGTGGAAAGCAATGGTATTGGATGCTGCCAGAATAAAAATGGAAGATGGCAAGATTACCATTTCTTAAGAAGAGGGAATCTTGCCACCTTGAAAGGAGAACAGATGCAAAATAAAAATGTACAGATTCCATACGAGTTATTTTTTCAACTCCTGCAATATTTTTTGATGGATAACTACGATGGCGAAGAAATAATCCGGTTGGGATTGGAGAAAAAACTGGATGCAATGGTGAATCGTGAAGTGTATAGCAAATCCAAAACAGCACCAACGGAAGAAGAAAGGGAAAAGTTCCGGCAGGAATATCTGGACAGACGGGGAATACCGGAGAACTTTCGATGGTAAAGGTTCTTTCTGACTACTTTATTACAGGAGCGTGTCACGCACCTGTAGATAGCAGACAAGTAGAAAGCTGGTAAGATGTAGCCGGGAGTTTGTTGGTGGAGAAGAGAATTTTCAAAAGGGAGCCCTGATTCAGGGCGTCCCTGCGGAAACGCTAAATGAAAGGAGAATGGCATAATGCGAGAAGGAAGATTAGGATATAACAGTTATAACAAAAGATATGGATTATTATCATCAGATCTATGGATTGATACAGGATTTCACTGTGGAGAATGCCTGGAAGTGTTGCTTGATGATGAATGGGTTCAGACTAGAATGGAAATGAATCCTGCAAGAGAATGGTATCTTGTAGGAACACCGTATTGTGGTGATCTGGAATATATCCGGGCAAGGATACCGGGATAATTCAGCCATACAAGTAACGCAGGAGTGAACCGACCAACGGGAGGAATAGCCCCCGGCAGGGCGCAAGGGTACTTTTGATGGACGGTACGGCTGTCGAAAGTGCTTTTGCGTTACTTTTGACAAAAGTAACAAAACCGCCGTATCCGGCGAAAGTTTCTTAATATCGCTATTACTGGCGTGAATAAAAATTATGTGCCATATCTAGCACTTGATTAGAAAAGAGGTGAGAAACATTATGATAAAACGAACAATTAGCGGTATGATTGGGAAAGGTTCTCTGGCTCATAACAGGAGAGAGTTTTTCGCAGAGAATGTAGACCCAGACAGAGTACAATTAAATATTTGTTACCAGAATGAAAATCTGAAAGAAGTTTACAAAGAGTTATTTGATGATGCTGTGGAGAGATACAATACCGGGAAAAGAAAAGACCGGAAGATTACAAATTACTATGAAAAAATCCGGCAGGGAAAACAGGAAAAGTTGTTCCATGAAGTGATTTTCCAGATTGGAAACCGAGAAGATATGGCTGTTGGAACAGAAGCAGGAAATCTGGCTGTAAACGTACTGGATGAGTATGTAAAAGATTTCCAGAAACGGAATCCGACACTTCGGGTATTTAGTTGCTATTTGCATCAGGATGAGGCTACTCCACATCTTCATATTGACTTTATTCCTTATGTGACGGGCTGGAAAGGAAAAGGAATGGATACCAGAGTTTCGCTGAAACAGGCATTAAAAGGTCTTGGATTTCAAGGTGGAAATAAGCATGATACGGAGCTGAATCAGTGGATAAATCATGAAAAAGAAGTACTGGCAGAGATTGCAAGGCAGTATGGAATTGAATGGGAACAGAAAGGTACTCATGAGGAACATCTGGATGTCTATAACTTCAAGAAAAAAGAACGGAAAAAGGAAGTACAGGAATTGGAGCAGGAAAAAGAGCATCTAACTGCTGAAAAAGAAGAATTAACAGCACAAATTGCAGAATCCAGAGCAGATATCCAGAATTTAAAAGACGATAAGGAACAGGCAATCAAGGCGAAGCAAGAAGCAGAACAAAAGGCAGGGAGTGCAGAAAAAGAACTAAAAAGCCTGGAAGATCGCAGAGAACAGCTACAACCGATTATGGATAGTGTGAGCAAAGAAATCAAAGAATATGGAACAGTTAAAATGTTACTGCCGGAGGCGGGCACGCTAGAACGGGCAGTAATCTATCGAGACAAAAAAATTAAACCACTGTTTCTTCAAATAAAGAATAAGGTTGCTGTAATGGCGGCTCAGGTTAAAGAACTCACGAAAGAGGTGGAAGGGTGGAAGAAAAAATATCAAAAGGTGAAACAGAAATATAATGCTATTCAGAGAGAACTGGATGATATACGTAAAGACAATCAGAAATTGTCAGAAGAAAAAGATATATTACAAGGTGTTTCTGATAGGTATGATCGTGTTGTGCGTGTTCTTGGAATAGAAACTGTAGATACAGCAGTACAGCAGGATATTCAAAACGAGAAAGTCCTGGAAGAAAAGCGACGGATGGAGCAAATGCCGAAGGGAAATATTCATGAAAGATTGGCATGGGGAATGAAAAAAAGCGAGATGGAGAATCAGCAGCGTAAGAAAACTAAATCAAAAAACAGAGAAATGGAGAGATAAGATTATGGAAACACACATTTATGATGAAAAGAACGGATTAAGCTATACTTTGCATGGAGATTATTATTTGCCGAATTTGGTATTGAATGAAGAAAAACCGATATATGGGAAATATGGAATGCTGCGAAAACAGTTTCTGAAGGAACACAGATTAGCAAAATATCAATATTTGTTGTTGACTGGAAAGCTGACGGAACACCTGAATCAGATTGATCAGGAGAGCAGAGAACAGGTGGAAATGCTTATGGAACAGATGGCAGAAAAACAGGGTGTAACTGAAGAATTAAAGGTACAGAACCAGACGAAGTGGGTTAGGCTGATGAATAATATAAAAGCCAATGCAGAAGAAATGGTGTTGAGAGAAATACTTTATATATAAGTATTGGTTGTAAAGGACTGAACAGGAAAAGTATAATACTATCCGGCTTATTAAGATTTATTTCACATCTCTTGATTTTTATTACGGTTACTGATATAGTTATTACAGTAACCGTAATAAGGAGGGGATGCTATGAGGGATAATGTGAAAAGTGGTGCACTCACAGAAGTGACATTCTATATTTTGCTTTCACTCTATTCACCTAAACACGGATATGCTGTCATGCAGTTCATTGAAGAAAAAACAGGTGGGCGGCTTTCATTGGGAGCAGGCACTTTATATGGTGCATTAAATTCAATGCAGGAAAAGGGATGGATTGAGCTTTTCGGAGATAGTGAAGGTAGAAAAAAAGAGTATCTTATCACTGTAAAAGGAAAGGAGATAGCTGAAAAAGAACTTATCAGACTTCGTGAACTTGTAGGTATTGCAAGCGGAATTGTAGGAGGTACATTATGAGCAAAAAGTGTTATCGTTTTTTTGGCGGGCTATTGACGGTACAGAAAAACTGGCTGAATAAGATGGCTGAAAAAGGTTATCGCCTTATTCGAACGGGAAAATTACTCTATGAATTTGAAAAATGTAAGCCAGGTCAAGTTCAATATTGCGTGGAGTTTATAGGACAAAAATCAAAAGCTAATGCTGAAGATTACCATGATTTCTTGGAAGAAATGGGATATTCCGTATTCTATAAAAATATCAATCTTAATTATTCTGTTGGTAAAGTTCGCTGGCGTCCGTGGGCTGAAATTGGCGGTCGTATTGCAACAAACACTACAACATTTAACAGGGAATTGCTGATTGTAGAAAAAGAAAATGATGGAAAACCTTTTGAACTTCATACGTCCTATGAAGATAGGGCAAATTATTACAGTAATTTGCGAAATCCATGGCTGTTATTAATGCTTATGCTCGCGGCATTTGCTACTGTAAATCGGTCTGTTATTTTAGGCATAGTTGCTGTGATTTTTCTAATCCCTGTCATTATATACCAGTTGCAAATTATGAAAAATAGGCATGAAGCGAAGATGAAGGAGTGGTGATTCAGGATAACAAGGTTGGTTTAGTTGATGCAATGTAATACACTGTCGTTTGAGGGTTAGTAGCCCGTTCATAAACTTGTGGGCAGTTTGTTGCTGATGATATAAATATTAGAGAAAATTAATTGAAAGTTAAAAAAAGAAAGTAATAAGTAAACAAAGGCTCAATTGTAAACATGTATTGGGAACGCTATAATGGAAATAAGGACAGGAGGTGTGAACAATGCGTATTGGTGAGCAGATAAAAAATTATCGAAAAACTGCGGGATTAACACAAGAACAGGTGGCAAATTATCTGGGTGTTTCTACTCCAGCGGTAAATAAATGGGAAAAGGGAAATACATATCCCGATATCTCATTACTTCCAGCTTTGGCACGACTATTGAAAATTGATATGAATGAATTGTTTTCGTTTCATGAAGAATTGACAGAAAAAGAGATTGGACAATTTGTGAATGAACTTTCGGAAGTTTCATTGGACAGCTTTACAGAGGCTTTCGAGATGGCATCTCGTAAAATACAGGAGTATCCTCATTGCGACTTATTAATATATACGATCGCAACCGTTCTGAACGGATCTTTGACTTTGTCAGATCTTAATGACGAAGAACGAATGGAATATAATACAGCTATTATTGAGTGGCTGGAACGAACAGCAGACAGTCAGGATGAAAGAGTGAGAAATTCAAGCGTTTTTATACTTGCAACAAAATATGTCCAAATGGAGAAATATGAAGAAGCAAATGCCCTTTTGAAAAAAATTCCTGATACTGTAATTGATGCAACGATTATGAAAACAAGTGTATTAGCACATCAGGAAGGAACAGACACTGCTGCGTTATTCCTGGAAGGGAAACTGCTACAGGCAGTTGTCAATATTCAAAGCTACTTGTATAAGTTAATTGAAATGGAAGAAGAAACAGAAAATCATGATAAAGCAGAGAGAATTGCTGAGATTACAGATCACATGATATCGTTGTTTGGACTATGGAATTACGGCAACACAGTGCCATATCTGCTGATTGCTGGATATCGAAAAGATGTAGAAAAATGTGTTCAGTTAATTAAGCAATTATTAAGTGAATCACAGAAGCCTTGGAATATGACACAATCCCCTTTGTATTACAGGTATGAAGATACTGCACAGGGAAAAGCCTTTTCGGGAGTTGGAAAAAATTTTGTTCGTGAATTGTATTCGGAAATTGAAAATAAGAAAGAGTATGAATTCTTGAGAGGGAATAAGGAACTCGAATTAATTTTTGAGGAACACTTGAAATAGGTTGTAAAAATGTATGGAAATAGATATAGTTGAGAAAGAAGAAAATTTTTGACATTTCCACAGACGCGTGCTAATATGATTATAGAAAAAGAGTGCTACCGATAGACGGTTAGTCCGTTTTACTATTTAGAATATCATCAAAGATAACCGCTTAGTTTACCAGACCAGGGCGGTTATTTTTGTGTTTTATGATTATCTTTGCCTAATGTATATCCGATACTAAAGCAGGTTAAGCCGAAGCTCACTACTGCTATGAAGTCAATAATACTCATTGGCTTAGCCCTCCTTTCCAATGGATTCCTTTACAGGTTTCTATGTAATCAGAGGGTCACAGTCCCTCTGGAGAAGGACTAACCGCCTACCGTTATGGTAGCACCCATGTTTCGATTATAACAGTTAAAAATTACCGGTGCAATATAAAGTTGGTAGAGAAGTATCTAGTATCTACAGAAGAAAATCGGTTTGAGTATTCTCCGATGCCAAAACGGTGCCAAAACGGTGCCAAGAAATCAGGCAAATCAAAATAGGTGGTGCAATTCAGCCGTTTTTCACTGTATTTTGGAGAGAAAACCATAAAAAATATGAGGTAAAACGGGATTAAAGTATCGTGAAGGTGGTAGAACCGTAGGTTCAGGTCGTGTTGTTTCTATCTGCGAATAATCTCTAATTAGAAATTAATCGAAATTTTCATATAATGTAGATGCGCCTGGTGCGCCTACTGTGTCCAAACGTAAGAGGACCCGTGGAGATTTTTCTCCACGGGTTTTTCTGTTATCTGGCACCTGGAAAACTTTATCTGGCACCTGCAAAATGTCATGGGCAGGTCCGGCAGATGTGTATTGGAACTGCAATCAGAACAGCATCAGCAAGGACGCTACTATCACGGGTAAAAACGTAAGGAAAATTCACACATTTTTCAAAGTAAGAACTGGTAACTTATGTTATAATCAGAAACTGTATTATAAATGTAAGATTAGGCATTATCACATAGAAGTGATCCATGGATAACACAGCAAGTGGATAACATAAAATGGGTAGCAGAACAAGGAGTAAATGAATGAACTATAAACGAAAATTAATTTCCGGTCTGGCACTATGCCTTTGCGGCGCCAGTCTGGCAGCATACCAGCCGGAAAGACCGGGGATACCCGGAAGGGTTACGGGGCAGACAGAAACTACGTCAGATCGGACACAGGAAACGTCAGCCTACGATGCGGAGCGATATACATTTTCTACAGATGTCTACGGTCCGGGCGTAACCAATCTGTCTTCTTCCGACAGCTATTCCAGGTACCAGTGGGGTCTGAAAAATGATGCGGAACTTCAGTACAGCGAGATTATCAACCGCTTCAAGGACAGTAATCCGAAGCTTGCCACATTCATTGATCTGGCAAACTATCTGGGAATGCCGGCACCGGTGGCTGGTCCGGATGCTTACCGGATCAAAGAAATCCGTGCCAGAAAAGGAGTAGATATCGATGTTCTTCCTGCATGGAACCTTTATGATGCAAGCACAGAGGAACATCGTCAGGTGGTAGTTGCGGTCATTGACACCGGAATCGACATCAATCATCCGGATTTGAAAGATGCCATTTGGACCAACGAAGACGAAATTCCGGGAGATGGCATCGATAATGACGGCAACGGCTATATCGACGATGTGCACGGCTGGAATTTCTTTGATGGAAACAATGAACTCTGCAAGGGCAGCGAGGACGATCACGGAACCCATGCGGCAGGAACCATTGCCGCGACCCGTGGAAATGGCGGCATTGCCGGAATCGCGGATAACAAGTATGTCAAGATCATGTCTCTAAAAGCGCTGGGAACCCAGTACGGCGTGGGTGAGGAAAAGGCAATCATCGAAGCCATCCGCTACGCGGAAGCAAACGGTGCCTCCATCTGCAACCTCAGTTTTGGAACGACCGAATATTATCCGGAACTGGAAAAGGTCATGCGCGAATCGAAGATGCTGTTTGTGGTATCAGCCGGAAACGGAGACGCGAAAGGAATCGGAGAGGATACGGATCAGAAACCGGATTACCCGTCTTCCTTTGATTTAAATAATGTGATATCCGTTGCGAACCTGATGTTCGACGGAAACCTGGCTGAGAGCTCCAATTATGGCGCCAAGAGCGTTGATATCGCAGCACCCGGCACTTATATCGTCAGCACCATTGCAAACAGTGGATACGGCTTTATGACTGGCACCTCCATGTCTGCACCGATGGTAACCGGTGCGGCTGCATTCCTGTATTCCTACCGCACCGACCTGCAGCTTTCCGATATCCGTAAAGTCCTGTTAGAAACCGCCCGCAAGATCCCGCCATTGGAAGGCAAACTCAGCAGCAACGGCATGCTGGATGTGTACGCGGCCCTGAATTACGGAAGAACGACAGAAAACACGGCTGAAAGTACAGCAGAGAATACGACAGAAAGCGTGGATGCAGGAAACAGCGGCAGCACTGATAACACCGGAGCCGATGTCTCAGCGGATGCAGGAAATACTGAAAATCCAGAAAGCGCACAATCCGGACAGGAAACACAAAACTCCGGAGATGCAGCCCAGACAGAATCCCAGACAACCACGTCAAAAACCATTACGGCCGGAGGCGGAGAGCCAATCCGGCTGGGACAGTAAATGAACAATATTGCACGATAACGAATGAGGGGCGAAAGTTCCCGCAGCCGCCATGCATGGCGGCTGCGGAAACTTTCGCCCCTTTGATTTACTGTGCAATATTGTTTATTTCTTCTTATTTTTGTATTCTTCCAGCAGCCGCTCAAACTCTTCCTCATCACCGGAACGCTGCAGTCTCCGTCTTCTGCGTTCACGACGCTCGGCGAGGGCTTTTGCTTCCTGCTTTCTGGAGTAGACGATCCAGCCTGCGATTCCGATCACGGCAAGGACGAGGAGCACGATCAGAATCGTGACCAGTACGCCGACGATGGAGAAGTTTCCGTGGGTGCGCTGTGAATCGGATGCATCGGAGCTGGTAGCCAGGGAATTGCCTGCGTCATCTGCAGAATCAGCAGTGTTGGTACTGCCATCTCTGGCTGCAGATGAAGAATCGGTGCTGCTGTCACCGTTATCGATAGTGACACCGTCTTTGGCGAGCAGATAGGCCGTTCCGATCACCCGGTCATTGTAGGTGTAGGTGAGCAGGGCCACGGCATTGTCCGGGCTGACTTCCGGCAGTGCGCCAAGGGAAATGTCGGCATCCTCGAAAGAAGCACCGTTTGGAAGGGTGATGACGCTGTCCGGGTCGATCATCAGATCGGAAGCCAGGAAAGAACCCTTGTCCAGGTTGATGGTTTCGTTTCCGGTGACGTAGCGGCTTTCGTAGTCGGCTACGGTGTAGTTCTGGAAGGAACGGAAGCCGAACTCCAGGAGTGCTTTTCCATCTACGAAGTACTGACGCGGCTGTCCTTTTAAGATGACAGAGACCAGACGGCGGTTATCCTTGACTGCGTAGGTGACCAGGGTGTTTCCGGCTTTGATCAGATAACCTGTTTTTCCGGCGATTGCTTCCGGATAGTAGTAGGGACTGCTCTGATCTTCGGTGACACAGAGACGGTGTTCGCCGCGGATGGTGAAACCGTCCGGATTCTGGGTGGTCGGTGCGATCTTATGTGTCGTGGCAGAGCTGATCTCTACCATGGTTTCATTATTGTATGCGGCCTGCGCGATCAGGGCCATATCGTAAGCGGAAACATACTGATTATCTCCGTTTAAACCGGATGGATTTTCAAAATGGCTTTCCTGGCATCCCAGTTCCACCAGCTTTTCGTTCATCATGTCCACAAAGGCGGGAATGCTGCCTGCTGTATGCTCAGCCAGGGCATTGGCTGCCTGGTTGCAGGATACCAAAAGCATGGAGTAGAGACAGTCTTCCACGGAGAGCTGGTCTCCAGCTACGACGCTGATTTTATTTCCGCTGTCTGCTTCCACCTGGTTGACAGCGGTCGTAGAAAATGTTACAGTATCATCCAGATTGCAATTTTCCAGGACGATGAGTGCTGTCAGAATCTTGGTGATGCTGGCTGGCGGATAAGCCAGGTGGATATTCTGTCCGTATAAAATGGCACCGGAATCCATATCCATGACAATTCCGGCCTCTGCCATAATGCCGGTATCAGAAGGCCAGTCGGGTTTAGCCCAGGCTGTCAGAATGAACAACTGGCATGTTAGGGCAAAACATACAAATTTTGTTATCTTTTGTTTCCATTTATTCAGCAATGTGCGAACCTCCTGTGTTCTTTTTCCGTTTGCGGTTTGGGTTCAAAAGCAAGGAACTCTGCGGTGTTTCCCGCATTTTGGCAAAACGGACCTGTCTAATCATACCTTATGTAAAATAAATATTCAACCAAATATTCCATGAAATATTCGTGAAATTGCCACTTCCATTTTCCCCATATTTGTAGTATCATAAATTCTGCTACGACATATAGTTGTTTATAACACAATAAAATACAAGATATAGTATATACGAGAGGGGTTTGGGCATGACTACGGATGTTAAGACAAATGTGATCAAGAGAAATGGCAAAGAGGTTTCTTTTGATGTCTCTAAGATTGTGAACGCGATCACCAAGGCGAATGCCAGCGTCGATCATCTTCATCAGCTGAATGAGTATCAGATCAACGCAGTGGCAGATATGATCGCAAAACAGGTGGAAGAGGCTACGCATGCGGTAAACGTAGAAGATATTCAGGATATGGTAGAGACCGGAATCATGGAGATGCGGGGTTACGAGGTAGCACAGAAATATGTGCGTTACCGTTACAAGAGAGAACTGACCAGAAAATCGAATACGACGGATAATGGCATCCTGGCACTGATCGAGCACCTGAACGAGGAAGTAAAACAGGAAAACTCCAACAAGAACCCGGTGATTAATTCCACCCAGCGTGACTACATGGCTGGTGAGGTCAGCAAGGATTTAAGCCGCCGTGTTCTGCTCCCAGAGGAGATTGTGCGCGCTCATGAGGCGGGCATCATCCACTTCCACGACACCGATTATTTCGCACAGAAAGAACACAACTGTGACCTGATCAATCTGGAGGATATGCTTCAGAACGGCACTGTCATCAGCGAGACCATGATCGAGAAGCCGCACAGCTTTTTCACGGCCTGCAACGTTACCACCCAGATCGTGGCTCAGGTAGCCAGCAACCAGTATGGCGGACAGTCCTTCTCTCTGGCGCATCTGGCTCCGTTTGTGGACATCAGCCGTCAGAAACTGCGCAAGAATGTCATTGAGGAGCGCAAGGAGTGCGGAGAATCCCTGGACGATGCGATCATCGACCGTGTGGTAGAGCGCAGACTGCGCGATGAGATCAAGAGCGGTATCCAGACCATCCAGTACCAGCTCATCACCCTGATGACCTGTAACGGACAGGCTCCGTTCGTAACCATGTTCATGTATCTGGACGAGGTACCGGAAGGCCGTACCCGTGACGATCTTGCCATGATCATCGAGGAAGTCATGGTCCAGAGAATGCAGGGTGTTAAGAATGAAAAAGGTGTCTGGATCACTCCGGCATTCCCGAAGCTGATCTATGTTCTGGACGAGGACAACATTACGGAGGATTCCAAGTACTGGCATCTGACTGAACTTGCTGCAAAATGTACTGCAAAGCGCATGGTTCCGGACTACATCTCCGCAAAGATCATGAAAGAGATGAAAAATGGAAACGTTTACCCGTGCATGGGCTGCCGTTCTTTCCTGACGGTCGAGGATTCCCAGAGAAATCCGGATGGAAGCCACAAGTTCTATGGACGTTTCAACCAGGGGGTTGTAACCATCAACCTGGTGGATGTAGCATGTTCCTCTGAGGGCGATATGGACCGTTTCTGGGAGATCTTTGAAGAGCGCCTGGAACTCTGCCACCGCGCGCTGCGCTGCCGTCATGAGCGTCTGCTTGGAACGATTTCCGATGTAGCGCCGATTCTCTGGCAGAACGGTGCCCTGGCAAGACTGAAAAAGGGCGAGACCATCGACAAGCTTCTGTTTAATGGTTACTCCACCATTTCTCTTGGTTACTGCGGTCTCCACGAGATGTGCGTGCGCATGACCGGAAAGCCGCATACCGATCCGGCTGCAAAACCGTTCGCTCTGGCTGTCATGCAGAAGATGAACGACAAGTGCAAGGAGTGGAGAGAGGCAGAGAACATCAGCTATTCCGTATACGGAACGCCGATGGAGTCTACCACCTACAAGTTCGCAAAATGCCTGCAGAAGCGTTTCGGCATCATTCCGGGTGTTACCGATAAGAACTACATCACCAACAGCTATCATGTGCATGTAAGCGAGGAGATTGACGCGTTCAGTAAATTGAAATTCGAGTCTGAGTTCCAGAAGCTGTCTCCGGGCGGAGCAATCAGCTATGTAGAGGTACCGAACATGCAGCAGAATATCCCGGCCGTTCTCTCTGTCATGAAGTTCATCTACGAGAACATCATGTACGCAGAGCTGAATACCAAGAGCGACTACTGCGAGTGCTGCGGCTACGACGGTGAGATTAAGATTGTCGAAGACGAATCCGGCAAGTTGGTCTGGGAGTGCCCGAACTGCGGAAACCGTGACCAGGACAAGATGTCTGTGGCACGCCGTACCTGCGGTTACATTGGAACCCAGTTCTGGAACCAGGGACGTACCCAGGAGATCCGTGACCGGGTACTGCATCTGTAAAAATCTGAATTGTATATGGTAAATGAACAATTGTTCATAGAAAAGGGGGATCTGATATCTGTCAGACCCCCTTTTTGGGTAAAAATATATGGATTTTATGATGTGAGAAAGCTTATGCAAACTGCGAGTAAAACAGCTGTGCATAGAATCCGTTTTTCGCCAGCAGCTGTGCATGGGTGCCCTGCTCGATGATATCTCCGTCTTTTACAACCAGGATGTTGTCGGCATTCTGGATCGTGGAAAGGCGGTGCGCAATGACGAAACAGGTTTTCCCGACCATCAGCTTTCGCATCGCAGACTGGATCTGGATTTCTGTGCGGGTATCAACGTTGCTGGTTGCTTCATCGAGAATCAACATCTGGGATTTTAAGAGCATGGCGCGTGCAATGGTCATCAGCTGTTTCTGCCCCTGGGAAATGTTGATGCCGGATTCGGTCAGCAGGGTATCATAACCTTGCGGGAGTGAGGTGATGAAGCTGTGGATGTGGGCTGCTTTGGCAGCTGTCTCAATCTCTTCCTGCGTGGCATCCGGACAGCCATAGGCAATATTTTCTTTGATTGTTCCGGTGAAAAGCCAGGTTTCCTGGAGAACCATGGCATAGGCCAGACGGAGACTCTTTCTTGTGATGTCCAGAATCGGCGTATGGTCTATGGCGATGATTCCGCTTTGCGGATCATAAAAGCGCATGAGGAGATTGATCAGTGTGGTCTTTCCGGCTCCGGTAGGACCAACGATGGCAGTCAGGGAACCGCCTTTGGCCTCGAGGGAGAGATCGTGGATGATCTGTTTGTCCGGTGTATAGCCGAAATGGATGTGCTCCATGGATACGGCGCCCTCTTTGATTTCCAGATCTCTGGCCTGAGGAAGATCCGGGCTTTCCGGATCGGTTTCGAGCAGCACGAAGACGCGTTCTGCGGCAGCCAGGGCGGACTGGAGTTCGCCGATGACATTGGCCAGTTCATTGATCGGTCCCGAAAACTTTCTGGAGTAGAGCACGAAAGAGGAAAGCTCGCCAAGCGTCAGGGAAAATGAACCGCCAAACAGGTATAAAAGCGCTCCGGCTACGGAAATGAGGGACAGGGAGAGGTTGTTGAGCAGGTTGACCGTCGGTCCCATGGGAGAGGATTCGTAATCGGCCTGATAATACGCATCGCAGGCTGCTTTGTTCTGGATTTCAAAGCGTGCGCGGAAGGTGTCTTCCTGGTTGTAGGCTTTTATGGTTTTATGCCCGGAAATGGATTCCTCCGTGTAACCGTTCAGTGCTCCCATCTGTGCGGACCGGCGGCTGAATACAGGGCGGATCCGTTTGGTGCGGTGACTGGTGAGCAGGTAGGAAAGCGGAACCGTGATGACAAAAACCAGGACCAGGAGTGCATTGATGCGCAACATCATGATCAGGGAGCCAAGGATGACAATGGAACTGGAACAGGTCTGGACCAGATCCTGGGACAGGGAAGTGTTGATCGTGTCGATGTCATAGGAAATATGGCTGATGATATCGCCGGTCTGATTGCGGTCGAAAAAGCTGACCGGAAGGGTCATCAGATGCCGGAACAGATCGGAGCGCATTTTCTGCACGATTTTCTGGCTGAGTCGGGTCAGTGTCAGGGAGAGAAGCCATTCAAATAAAGCAGAAATGCCATAGCAGAGCATCATAAGACCGCAATAGAAAAAGACGCGCGGAAAGTTTACATTGCCGACCCCGTAAATCGCATCGACCGCCATACCGGAAAGCTTTGGCCCGGTAAGGGCAAGGAAATTCCCGGTAAATGTCAGAAAAAGAGCCAGGATCAGGGTGGATTTGAAGTGGTACAGGTATTTCCAGAGGCGCTTTAAGATCAGGGTTGTTTTCATTTTTGGTTTGTCGATCATGCCTTTTGGACGGACCGGACCATTTCCTAATGGATTTGCGTTCATGCCAATGCCTCCTTTCTGCAGGTTTCTGCCGCATTACTGCCGGAATTTAACTGGGTCTGGGCAATTTCCTGGTAAACGTGACAGGTTTTCATGAGTTCTTCATGGGTGCCATAGCCAATGCACTGTCCGTCGTCCAGCACCAGGATGTGGTCGGAATGCATGATGGAACTGATCCGCTGTGCAATGATGATCGAGGTGACTTTCTGCTTCCTGGTGCGGATGGCCTGGCGCAGCGCCGCATCGGTTTTGTAGTCGAGCGCGGAGGAGGCATCATCGAAAACCAGGATCGGTGCATTTCCGGCCAGGGCACGTGCGATCAGAAGCCGCTGTCTCTGGCCGCCGGAGAGGTTGCCTCCGTGACTGCTCAGTCCAAACTGATACTGGTTTTCCTTATTGGAAATAAATTCATCGGCCTGGGCGAGCTGCGCAGCTGTCTGGATCTGTTCCGGGGTAAGGCCGCGGCCAAAACGGATGTTTTCTGCAACGGTATCTGCGAACAGGGTATCGGACTGGAATACAATACCAAACATCCGGTGCAGCGCATCCGGCGGAATCTGCCGGATGTCGGTTCCGCCTATGCGGATCTGGCCGGAGGTTACGTCATACAGGCGCAAAAGGAGATGAATGATGGTTGATTTTCCACTTCCGGTTGCACCGATAATGCCAAGGCTTTCTCCCTCTTTTAAGGAAAAACGGATGTGGGACAGGTTGTTTTTCTGACCGAGGTAAGAAAAACTGACGTCATCAAATGCCAGGAATTCATCAGCAGACACATCTTTTTTGGATTCATGGGGCAGTGCCTGCAGTTTTTCGGGAAGATCCAGCATCTCCGCAATTCGTCCTGCAGAGGCAGCGCCTTTGGAATAGATGATGAACAGTCTGGAGATGGAAATGACAGCATTGAGGATGATCGTAAAATAACTCTGGAATGCGATGATACGGCCAATCTGGGTAGTGCCGGAGTAGACCATATACGCACCAAGCAGAATAACGAGAACAAGTCCGCTATTGAGATAAAGATTCATGAGCGGGTTCGTGGTGGCCATGGTGATGCTGGCGGCCTGTTCCTGTTCTGAGAGTATCCTGCTGGTGTTTTCAAAACGGTCTGATTCATAATCGGTTTTGGAAAGTGCCTTGATGATGCGGATGCCGGTTACGCTTTCCCGCACGATCTGTACCATGCGGTCCGTCTTTTTCTGGGTTTCTGTGTACATGGGAATGCCTTTTTTCAGGATCAGCCATATCGTCAGAATCATAACCGGCATCAGTGCGAGGAGAATGGCACCGAGCTTTGGTTCCATGGTCATGGTTACAATGAGACCGCCGGTAAGAAGAATCGGCGCGCGCACACCAAGCCGCTGCATCATGCCGATCATCCGGTGCAGATTGTACGTGTCTGTCGTCAGGCGGGATATTACGGAAGGAATTGTGATCTGGTCCATCTGGGCACAGGAAAGGGACGTGGCCTTGTGATATAAATCCCTGCGGATTTCTTCCGTAACATCGCTGGCTACTTTGGATGCCATCCGGTTTGGAATGACATTGAATGCGAAAACGGCGATGGAACACAGAATCATCATGCCGCCCCAGAGCAGGACGCGCTGCATGCTGCGGGTGGGAATGACTTCATCGATGATGGTGGACAGCATCCATGGAATCATCAGATCCAGGAGTGTTCCAATAAATTTGATGGCGAATCCAAGGCTCATACGTGGCACGTATGGTCTCAGATAAGGTAAGATGCGCTTCATCTGGCTGCCTCCTTTGTTGTAAATAGTTGTATCTACAACTATTTTAAGGCGGAAAGGCTGCAAAGTCAATCATTCTGCATAGTTTTGCAATCTTGCGAAATTCTAAGGATTTTATGAAATTTACTGCGCTCAGGCGTACGTGCCTTGCACCTGAGGAAAATTAATGGTATACTGTCGTGGTAAATTACCCGTATTGCGGCTTGCAGGGCCACAGGGGCGGCAGGATCCTGCAAAGCAGGATTCTTTTTGGGCGGTTTTGCGCATCGTATCAATGTGTTGGCTGTGCAAGAAGCAATCGTATGAAAAGATGTCTGTGACTGCCCTGGAACTTTGCAAATGAAAGGAATCCCATGTCTTCAAACAATGAATACGCGATCCAGGTACAGGACGTGAGCAAGATATATAAGCTGTACGACAAACCGATCGACCGGTTAAAGGAGTCGCTCAGCTTAACCCATAAAAATTACCACCGGGACTTTTTCGCGTTGAGCGATATTTCGTTTAACGTAAAAAAGGGCGAGACGGTGGGCATCATCGGAACCAATGGTTCCGGAAAATCGACGATCTTAAAGATCATTACCGGAGTCCTAACGCCGACGAGCGGTCAGGTCCGGGTGAGCGGAGTCATCTCAGCGCTGTTAGAGCTGGGAGCCGGTTTTAATATGGACTACACCGGCATTGAGAACATCTACATGAATGGAACCATGATGGGCTTTTCCAAGAAGCAGATGGATGAAAAACTGCCGGATATCCTGGAGTTTGCGGATATCGGAGATTTCGTTTATCAGCCGGTAAAAACCTATTCCAGCGGTATGTTTGTGCGGCTGGCTTTTGCGCTGTCGATCAACGTGGAGCCGGAAATCCTTATTGTCGATGAGGCACTTTCCGTGGGAGATGTCTTCTTCCAGTCCAAGTGTTACCGCCGCATGGAGGAAATCCGCAAAAACGGCACGACCATTCTTATGGTTACCCACGATATGGGCAGTGTCATCAAATACTGTGACCGGGTTGTGCTCTTAAATAAGGGACACTATGTAGCCGAAGGCGCGCCGGGCAAGATGGTGGATTTATATAAGAAGATCCTGGCAAACCAGATGGATGATCTGGAAGAGGAACTGCTGGAGATGAATGATTTTTCCGGTGGGATGGACTCTGACGCGGCAGGAGCCGGTGCGAAGAGCGCGTCCGGTGAAACAGCAGACGGATCCGCAGGAGCTGGCGCGGATACCAGCGAAAATGCAGCAGGAACGGCAAAGGGTCAGGACGGCGCAGCAGGTCATGCGCATAAAAAGCACAGCGGTCTCATGAAAGATAAGCTGACCATCAACCCGAACCGCACCGAGTACGGAAACGGCAAGGCCGAGATCTACGACCTTGGCATGTTCGATGAACGCGGCAACTTGACGAATCTGTTGTTAAAGGGTGAGTATTTCACAATCAAGGAAAAGATCCGTTTCCATGACAGCATCCAGTCACCAATCTTTACTTACACGATCAAAGATAAAAAGGGTGCGGACTTAACCGGAACCAACACGATGTTTGAGGGTGCCGAGATCCGTCCGGTGAAGAACGGCGATGAGTACGAGGTGAATTTCCGCCAGAAGATGACGCTCCAGGGCGGTGAATATCTGCTTTCCATGAGCTGCACCGGCTTTGAGCAGGGCGAGCACACGGTGTATCACCGGCTGTACGATGTAGCGAACATTACGGTTATCTCGAATAAGAATACCGTGGGTGTGTACGATATGGAATCTGAGGTGGAGGCTGTGCTGAAACCGGCGGAAACGGAAACACAGAACAGTAACAGCTAGAAATTGCGTGAGCCAAAAAAACAGGCCAGAAATGTGGGAAAACAAGAACGGAATCGCACATTGCAGCTGGCAGAATACAGAACGTGAACATAAGAAAGAGGTTTTTAGAGCATGAGAAAGATTGATGATGAGATACAGGCGCTCCTTTCGGAGCACCGCGGGGATATCCGCTCCATCTTACAGGACAACCACCGGTTGGACCTTCTGTATGCCCTCTCTTCCCAGCGGGAGCTCCTGCTTGAGTGGTATGAGTTTGAGCCGGATGCAGAGGTGCTGCAGGTTGGTGCCGATTATGGTGCGCTGACCGGACTGCTGCGCACCAGCGTGAAGCAGGTCACTGTGCTGGATGAGACGGAGTCTGCGCTGGAGACGGTAAGACAGCGTTATCCGGGTGCAGCAAACATTCATTATTGCAAGGACAGCCTGATGGGCTTTGCAGGGGAAGCCTGCGCCGAGGGGAAAAAGTACGACTATGTGATTTTTGCCGGAACACTGGCAGCACCGTATGAGGAGCATATCCGTGCGGCAAAATCGCTGCTGAAGCCGACCGGTATTCTGATCGTGGCAGCAGCCAATGCGCTTGGCATGAAGTATTTTGCTGGAACTTCCGAGGAGGAGAATGCCCTGACGAAGCGCCAGTTAACGGAGCTTCTCTGCGGTGAAAAAGAGACACAGAGCATGGCAGAGGAAAGCGGTGCCCTGAAGTTTTATTATCCGATGCCGGACTATAAGACTCCGGTGAGCATTTATTCCGACGCGTATCTGCCGAAGAAGGGCGATCTGACCCGGGTAACCCCGGCGTACGATTACCCGCCATATCACATGATGGAGATGGGCGAGAAGTTTGACACGGTCTGCGAGGCAGGGCTGTTCGACTTATATGCAAACGCTTATCTGGTGTTCTGGAGCGCAGATCCAAAGCAGCTTCACAAGGATGATGAGCGGATTTTTATCAAATATAACAAGACAAGAAGAGAAAAATTCCAGATCAAGACCTGTATCTGTGAGCGAAATGCAGCAGGAATGTCGGAAACATCTGGTGCAGCGGCTGGAAACAGCAGTGCAGCAGCATCGGTCAAAAAAGAGCGCTACGTGGAAAAAGCTGCTTTAAGCCTGGATGGCAGCGCCCACATCGCTTCTTTCAAAGAAAAATATGAAAAACTGACGAAGCAGCACCGGACCTTAAAGGTAACGGAGCCAAAGTTTGCCGAGCACCGCAATTCGGTTTATTTCCCGTATCTTGTGGGGCAGACCTGTGCGGAGAAGCTGGGGGAGCAGTTAGAGTGCGGACAGCTTCCGCTGGATGTGCTGCAGATCGTCATGAACCAGATCTACGACATCAGCCCGGAGTGCCGCAGTGCGTTTACCAGAACCGCAGAGTTCGCAGAGGTGTTTGGCGCGGACTTAACGGAGGAGGAGCAGAATCTGCTGCTTTCCGATACCGCCTGCGAGGTTTCCAACATCGATGCCTTGTTTGAGAATATGCTGCTGACGCGGGAGGGCATCTACTGTCTGGACTACGAGTGGGTGTTCTTATTCCCGGTTCCGGAGCATTTTGTGAAATACCGCATTCTGTACTATTTTTATGAGCAGTACAGCAGTGTGTTAAAACAGCTGACCTTAGAGCAGATCCTGGATTCGTTCGGTATCACGCCGGAGATGGCAGAAGTATACCGGAAGATGGAAGTGAACTTCCAGAATTATGTGCACGGTGAGAACCAGCAGCTCTACCTGGGCAATTACATGGTTTATTCCCGTACCGTGCGTGACATCCGCCAGACGGAGAGTGACCTTGCGCGGGCAAGGGAGCGCATTGAGCAGATGAAGATCCACAGCCGTGAGAAGGATGTGACCATCCGCAAGATCACGGAAGTTCAGCGTCTGACTAACAACCATGTAACGAACTTAGAGGCCATCATCCATAACCATGAGCATGAGATCGGGGAGATGGCAAAGACCCTGAATTACTTAAATAAGCATGAGGCGATTCTCTTTAAGATCCGCCGGAAGCTGGGCGATAAGTTTAACCAGAAGTATCCAAAGGGATCGGTAGAGCGAAAGAAGCTTCATTATAAGAAAGAATACATGCTGCATCCGCTTCGCTCCATGAAGCTTTACTCGACACCGGAGGGACGAAACCTGCGTGATGGCGATTTCAACATCGGTGAGATTTACCGGGAACACGGCCGCCTGAAGTTTGAGAAGGTGGAGAATCCGACCGTTTCCATCATCATTCCGGTATACAACCAGATCCACTATACCTACGCGTGCCTGCTTTCTATTTTAGAGCACACGAAGGATGTTTCTTATGAGGTCATCATCGCGGACGATGTGTCCACGGATGCGACCGAGCATCTTTCCGAGTACGCGGAAGGACTGGTCATCTGCAGAAACAGCACAAACCAGGGCTTTTTACGCAACTGCAACAACGCAGCGCGTCATGCCCGCGGTAAGTATGTGATGTTCTTAAACAACGACACCCAGGTGACCGAAAACTGGCTCTCTTCCCTGGTTCAGCTCATCGAGTCTGACCCGACCATCGGTATGGTAGGCTCCAAGCTGGTTTACCCGGATGGACGTCTGCAGGAAGCAGGCGGCATCATCTGGAGCGATGGTTCCGGCTGGAATTATGGCCGTCTGGATAATCCGGATAAGCCGGAGTACAACTACGTCAAGGACGTGGACTACATTTCCGGTGCAGCGATCCTGCTTTCCAACGAGCTGTGGAACCAGATCGGCGGCTTTGATACCCGGTTTGCACCGGCCTACTGCGAGGACTCTGACCTGGCATTTGAGGTGCGCAAGGCAGGTTACCGCGTGGTATACCAGCCGAAGTCCAAGGTCATCCACTTTGAGGGTGTTTCCAACGGTACCGATGTACAGGGCACCGGCTTAAAGCGTTACCAGGTTGCCAACAGCAAGAAGCTGAAAGAAAAATGGGCAGACGAGTTTGCAAAGCAGTGCGAGAACGATGGCAATCCGGATCCGTTCCGTGCCAGAGAGCGCAGCATGGGCAAGCCGATCATTCTGGTGGTGGACCACTATGTGCCGACCTACGATAAGGACGCCGGTTCCAAGACCACGTACCAGTACTTAAAGATGTTCTTAAAGAAGGGCTATGTGGTGAAGTTCCTCGGTGATAACTTCATGAACGAGGAGCCGTATACCAGCGAGCTGGAGCAGATGGGCATCGAGGTGTTATACGGACCGGAGTACCAGGTCAAGATTTGGGACTGGCTGCGTGACCACGGCGATGACATTGCAGTGGCGTACTTGAACCGCCCGCACATCGCATCCAAATACATTGATTATATTTTAGACAATACCGATATCAAGGTGATCTATTACGGACATGACCTGCACTGGCTGCGGGAAAGCCGTGAGTACCAGATCACGAAAGATCCGAAGATCCGCGAAGATGCGGAATACTGGAAATCCATTGAGTTTACGCTGATGAGCAAGGCGGCCGTTTCTTACTACCCGTCTTACATTGAGCGTGATGCGATCCATGAAATCGACCCAACCCTCAACGTGAAGGATATCACCGCGTATGTGTTTGATGAGTTCAAGTCCGACATACAGGAAGACTTTGCGAAGCGCAATGGTCTCTTATTCGTCGGTGGCTTCGCACATCCGCCGAATGCAGATGCAGTGCTCTGGTTTGCAAAGGATATTTACCCGCGCATCCGTCAGAAGATGGAGGCAGCCGGAGTCACTCCGCCAGAGTTTATTGTGGTTGGATCTAAGGTAACCGATGAAATCAAAGCTCTGCAGCAGCCGGGCAATGGCATCATCATCAAGGGCTTTGTATCCGAAGAAGAATTGAGTGAGCTTTATGCGACCTGCCGCGTGGTGGTTGTACCGCTGCGTTACGGTGCAGGCGTGAAGGGCAAGGTGGTCGAGGCAATCTACAACGGTGCCCCGATCGTGACGACATCCATCGGTGCGGAGGGAATCCCGCAGGTGGAGGATGTCCTGTTGGTGGAGGACGAGCCGGAGGCATTTGCCGAGACCGTGACCCGTCTTTACCAGAGTCCGGAGGGCTGCAAGGCACTCTGCGAGAAGACCCAGAGCTACATCCGCACGCATTTCAGCATGGATGCAGCATGGAAGGTTATCGAGGATGATTTTAAGAGATAGGAGAATATAGAAATGCAGACAATTTTACTGGCCGGCGGTCTGGGTACCAGGCTTCGGAGTGTGGTGAGTGACCGCCCGAAGCCGATGGCACTGATCGGCGAGAAGCCTTTTATGGAGTATGTGGTGCATGAACTTTCAAAGCACGGCATCACGGATATTATCTTTGCCGTGGGTTATAAGGGTTCCATGGTGGAGGAGTATTTCGGGGACGGGAGCGGGTTTTTAGCTCCGGATGGAACACCCATCACCGTTCACTATGCTTATGAGGAAGAACTTCTCGGAACAGCCGGGGCCATTAAAAATGCCGGCAGATTTGTGACCGAGGACAGCTTTTTCGTCCTGAATGCGGATACCTTTTACCAGATCGACTACAGCCGTCTGGTATCCATGCAGCAGGAGGCGGATCTTGACATGGCACTGGTGCTTCGCGAGGTGCCGGACATTTCCCGTTACGGGGCAGCCATTCTGGAAGATGGACGGCTCACCGGCTTTAATGAGAAGAGTCCGGAGGCAAAGCCGGGCACCATCAATGGCGGTGTGTACCTGATGAAGCGTGCGCTGCTGGACGAGATTCCGGCGGGAAAGGTTTCCCTGGAAAACGAGATGATCCCGAAATGGCTGAAGGAGGGCCGGCGCTTAGGCGGCTTTGTCAATGACGGTTACTTTATCGACATTGGCATTCCGGAGGCATATTATCAGTTTATGGAAGATGTAAAGAAAGGAGTTGTGGTATGGTAATCAGAGGACGTGCACCGCTCCGTGTCAGCTTCGGCGGCGGCGGTACAGACGTGGCACCTTTCTGTGTAGAGCAGGGCGGAGCCATTATCGGCAGCACCATCAACAAATATGCGTACTGTTCCATCGTTCCGAGAGAGGATGACCAGATTATCGTCCACTCTCTGGACTTTGATATGACCGTCAAATACAATGCGAAGGAGAACTTCGTTTACGATGGACGGCTGGATCTGGTAACCGCTGCCTTAAAGGCCATGGATATCAACCAGGGCTGCGAGGTTTACTTACAGTGTGATGCTCCGGCCGGTTCCGGTCTTGGAACTTCTTCTACCGTTATGGTTTCCTTACTTACGGCCATGGCACGCTGGAAGGGCATTGAGATGGATGCGTACCGCCTGGCAGATCTGGCTTACCAGGTCGAGCGTGAGGATTTAAAGATTGACGGCGGCTATCAGGACCAGTATGCGGCAACCTTCGGCGGCATCAACTTTATTGAGTTCCACGGTCGCAACAACGTGGTGGTAAACCCGCTGCGCATCAAGAAAGATATTCTGCACGAGCTGCAGTACAACTTGCTTTTATGTTATACCGGCAACATCCATGTGTCGGCGAACATCATCAAGGATCAGGTGAAAAACTACGAAAAGAAAGATGCCTTCGATGCCATGTGCGAGGTGAAAGCCCTTGCCTACGCGATGAAGGATGAGCTTCTGCGCGGCAATCTGCACAGCTTTGGTAAGCTTTTGGATTATGGCTGGCAGAGCAAAAAGCGCATGAGCAGCAAGATCACCAACCCGCAGATCGACGAGCTTTACGATGAGGCCATTAAGGCCGGTGCGCTGGGCGGAAAGCTTCTTGGCGCCGGTGGCGGCGGTTACCTTCTGATGTACTGCCCGTACAATGTCAAGCACAAGGTGGCAGACCGCATGGAGCAGATGGGTGGTCAGCTGGCAGACTGGAACTTTGAGCTGCGCGGCGCCCAGTCCTGGATCGCGGATGAAAACCGCTGGGACTACAACGAGGTGAAGGTGCATCTGCCAAACGGAGACTACGAATTCAAATTGTAGTATTTTGGAAAATTGGAAAGAATTTAACGAGATCCGGACGGGAAAAGTTTTGTCTGTCCGGGAAGCACGTAGAAATAGGAACATAGCATGGAAAAAGTAATATTTCTGGACCGGGACGGTACGCTGAATGAAGAAGTCAACTACCTGCACCGCAAAGAAGATCTGGTGCTTCTGCCCGGAGTGCCGGAGGCTTTAAAGGCATTTAAAGAGCAGGGCTATAAGCTGGTAGTGATCACCAACCAGGCCGGTGTGGCCCGCGGCTACTATACCGAGGACGATGTAAAAGAACTACACCGTTACATGAACGAGCTGCTGGAAAAAGCGGGAGCGGGCATTGACGCATTTTATTACTGCCCGCATCACCCGGAGCATGGCATCGGAAAGTACAAGATCCAGTGCCATTGCAGAAAGCCGGAGACCGGCATGTTTGAGATGGCAGAGCAGGATTTTACTGTGGATAAAAGCAAGTCCTGGATGATCGGTGATAAGCTGATCGATATCGAAGCCGGACGCAATTACGGAGTCCGCACTGTGCTGGTGGGAACCGGGTATGGTGCCGGGGTTCATGAGGAGCAGAAAAAACAGGGAGATTTCCCCTACGATCTGTACGCAGAAGATTTGTTGGAGGCATACGATGAAATTAACAGAGAAACAGCAGGAAATCTTTGAGGAACTGTTTGTGCGTTACCCGGTCTTAAATAAGAACCGGGATGATATTTTGAAGGCTTATGAGATGTTAAAAGCCTGCTATGAAAACGGCGGAAAGCTTCTGGTTGCCGGAAACGGCGGAAGCTGCGCGGATGCGGAGCACATCGTTGGCGAGCTGATGAAGGGCTTTAAAAAGCGTCGCCCGTTAAGCGAAGAATTGCAGAAACGCCTGGCAGAGGAGCATGCCGGTCACGGGGCAGAGCTCGCACGCAGTCTGCAGGGCAGTTTACGGGCTATTGCCTTAGATGGACACCCGGGACTTTCCACGGCATTTGCCAATGATGTAGATGCGGATATGATCTTCGCCCAGCAGGTCTGTGGATATGGGGACAAAGGCGATGTATTCCTGGGGATATCTACCTCCGGAAATTCCAAAAATGTGGATTATGCCGTGACCGTTGCGAAGGCGAAAGGCTTAAGCGTCATCGGTCTGACCGGAAAAGACGGCGGTCTTTTAGGAAAACGTGCCGATGTGGCGATCATTGTGCCGGAGCCTGAGACATTTAAGATTCAGGAACTGCATCTTCCGATTTATCATGCACTGTGTCTGATGCTGGAAGAGGCATTTTTTGAAGAGTAAGTATACGAGAAATCCCATAGATAATAAAGAAAAAACCGGTACGAAAGAAGAATGCTTTCGGAAAGGCTGGAAAGAAAACAAATAACAAAACAAAAAAGAGAAACAAAGTAAAAACAGGAAGGAGGCCGTTAGGATGCCCGATCATACCTTTGCAATCTGCGCTTATAAGGATTCTCCGTATCTGGATGCCTGCATTCATTCCCTGAAGCGGCAGTCGGTAAAGTCAAAGATCATTCTCTGCACTTCCACACCGAGTCCGTTTCTGGAGGCGATGTCGAAGATCCACGATATCCCGCTCTATGTGCGGGAGGGAAAGAGCGATATCCAGGATGACTGGAATTTCGCATACGAGAAGGCGGATACCCGTCTGGTGACGATCGCACATCAGGATGACTGCTATCACCGGGATTACGCAGCGGAAGTAAAACGATGCTGGGCACGCTATCCGGATACGACTGTGTTTACCACGGATTGCGCGATCTTAAAAGGGGAGACCTTAATGCGCCCGGGCATGATCCAATTTATCAAAATGCTTCTGCGCCTGCCGCTGCGTCTGCACGTTCTGGCAGACCGGACCTGGGTGAAGAAAGCGGCGCTGATGTTTGGAAACCCCATCATCTGTCCTTCCTGTACTTATAATAAAGAAGCGCTTGGCGCACCGCTGTTTGATTCTCCTTATAAATTTGCGCTGGACTGGGATACCATGTGGAAGCTGGCAGAGCGCCCGGGACGTTTCGTGTGCGTGGAGCGCCCGCTGATCCGCTACCGGATCCACGATGGGGCAACGACAAAGGCCTGCATCGAAAATCACCAGCGTGCGGCAGATGAAACGGCCATGTACGCAAAAATCTGGCCGAAGTCGGTGGTAAAGCTGCTCATGCATTTTTACCGCAAGGCATATTCTGCGTACGAAGAGGGATAGCAGCGGGAATATTCGCTGATGCTCACAGGCGGGAATTTGCAAAACGGAAAGTTCTGCCGCAGGCAGCAGCGTAACGAAATTTGCATTGTATATCGAGAAGGCGCAAAGAAAGCGCCTGCTGATTGGAGTATATAATTATGGAAAAGATGAAATTTAGCGGAAAGCAGAAGGCGGAGGCCATGCAGGACCAGTGGACCAAACGGGCAGACGTTTTGAAAAGCGAAGCCCTGATCCTGATCCTGCTGACGGCCTTTGCCTTTGTAGTAAACCGCCATATGGAGATCAAGGGCCTTTACATGGATGATCTCTACCAGTGGTTCTGCTTTAACGATAACCCGTTTATCGCGGCGGTGTTTACCAGCGGCGGAACCCGTTTCCGTGCCCTGTATAATCTGGTGGCATGGACGGAAATGAAATTATTCGGCACTCATATCAACTGGTATGTGCCTTTTAATATTGTGCTGAACTCTTGCCTTGCCTACAATCTTTACCGCATGGCAAAACGGTTCAGCCATTCTGCGTATGTGGGAATTCTCTGTGCGGTCATGTTTTTGATGTCCCGCATGTCCTACTATCAGATCGGTCAGGCACTGGGACTCATGGAAACCATGGCGATGTGGATGGCGCTTGGGATTTTGTATTTCCTGCTGGAGTATTTAGGCAGTGAGGATGAGGCAGAAGGAAGCCGGAAATTTTATCTGGCTGCAGTTTTGTATTTTTGTGTCTGCCTGGTCCATGAGCGCTATATGGTGCTGCTTCCGCTGTTTTACTTTTCCCTGGTATTTAAGCTTTCGAAGAACTGGAAGCTCTGGGCTGCGCCGACAGCCGGTTTTGCCCTGATCCAGCTTCTGCGTTTTATTTTTATCGGAACCATTTCCCCTCCAGGAACCGGCGGAACGGATGTGGTGGATACCATGTCGATCAGTTCAGTTCTGCATTTTGTGCTGAGCCAGATCGCTTATATCTTTGGAATCAACGCAGGTCCGGAGCATTTAAACGGGCAGAACTTCCGGGAAGCTCCGCTGTGGGTAACGATTCTCATTGCCCTGGCAGACCTGATGATCGCATTTCTGGTTCTGGCGTTTGTGATCCGTGTCCTGCACAAGGGTAAGAAAATCGTGCCGTACCTGCAGAAAGCATTTTTGTTTGTGGCATTTATCGGTGCCTGCATCGTCTGCTCCAGTGTGACGATCCGTGTGGAGATGCGTTGGGTGTATGTTTCCCTGGCGGCAGCGCTGTTATTCCTTTCCTGGATGTACGGCACGCTGACGGAGCAGATGGCAAAGCGGGGCCGCTGGGTTCAGGCGCTTCCGTACTTAAGCCTGTTTACCTTGTATGTGCTGTTCATGCTTCCGGTGGAGCATTATTACCGGGGACTTTTCCCGAACCTGTATTACTGGGCTGACCAGGAACGCTACAATGCGCTGGCAGAGGAAACCTACGGGCAGTACGGTGTTGGCATTTTCGGAAAAACAATCTATATTGTAGGCGATAAATTCGAGATGGATAATTTTACCCAGGCAGAGTTCTTCCGGGTGTTTGACCGGTTAAACCGCGAGGACTGCGTGAAGGTTGTCCACATCAAGGATCTGAGAGATATCGGACTCATTACCGATGACATGCTGGTGATCCAGGAGGACCCGGAAAACAACCGCTTCCAGGATATCACGCATGCAGCTTCATTATTTAAATGCCGTCCGATCTACGGATTTTACGACGACGGCTGGCTGGATGAGCGCGCATCGGTTCAGGTGATGGCAGGAAGCACCGGAGAGATTCATTTGAATTTCAACTATCCGCGTGACCTGACTAAGGACCAGTGGCTGACCGTGTATGTGAACGGCGAGCCAAAGGAATACATCAACTTTACGGAGCAGAATGAGGAATGCACGATCCAGGTAGATCCGTATGAGCCGGTGACACTGCGGTTCGAGAGCAACTTCTTTGTGCCGAATGCACTGGAGAAGCGTGGTGTGACCCGTCTGGCAGTGTTACTGAAAATGACAGCGGACTAAGATAAACATAGCTGTTGTGCGCAGCATGTGCAGGAGATGGAGACGGAATGAGACTGCGCACAGGACGTCGACAGAAAATGAGTACGACCGACAAAACCGTCAGTTTGAGACTGAAATGGTCGGAGAGGAAAAAACGGAGGAAAGAAGATGAAGGTTGTAATTCTGGCTGGTGGTCTGGGAACCCGGATCAGCGAGGAAAGTCATTTAAAGCCGAAGCCGATGATCGAGATCGGCGGACGGCCGATCTTATGGCATATTATGAAATACTATTCTGAGTTTGGATTTCACGATTTTGTGATCTGCCTGGGATATAAGCAGTATGTGGTCAAGGAGTTCTTTGCAGATTATTTCCTGCATACCTCCGACGTGACCTTCGACCTTGCGAACAACAAGATGGAGGTCCACAACAATTATGCAGAGCCGTGGAAGGTAACCCTGGTTGATACCGGGTTAAATACCATGACCGGCGGCCGTGTAAAGCGCATTCAGCCGTATATCGGGGATGAGCCGTTTATGCTGACCTACGGTGACGGTGTCTGCAACGTAGATTTAAAGGGACTGGTGGAGTTCCACAAATCCCATGGAAAGACCGCGACCATTACAACGGTCAGCATCGACCAGCAGAAAGGTGTGCTGGATATCGGACCGGATAACGAGATCCGTTCCTTCCGCGAGAAGGCAGCTTCGGACGGAGCCATCATCAATGGCGGCTTTATGGTGCTGAATCCGGAAGTCTTTTCCTATTTAAAGGATGACACCACGGTGTTTGAGCAGGAGCCGATGAGCCGCCTGGCAGCTGAGGGACAGCTGATGTCCTTCTACCATGACGGCTTCTGGCAGTGCATGGATACCCAGCGGGAAATGCAGCTTTTAGAGAAGCTGTGGCAGTCTGGTAAGGCACCGTGGAAGATCTGGAAGGAATAAATGTGCGGCGCAAAGCACGATGGAAAATCTGGAAGGAATAGAAAACGTGCAGGGTGCTGCAAAAACAAAATGGGCTGGCTGCGGATATGCAGAGGCCATTGGGAGAGAATGATATGAATTACGATCTGAATGCATGCAGGGAATTTTATCAGGGAAAGAAGGTCCTGGTAACCGGACACACTGGTTTTAAAGGCTCCTGGCTGTGCCGGATCCTGACTCTTGCGGGAGCACAGGTGACAGGCTATGCGGCCGAGGCACCGACTGACCCGGCTTTATTTTCCATCGCCGGGCTGGAGACAACCATGGACAGTGTGATCGGGGACATCCGGGACTTGAAGCATTTGAAGGAAGTGTTTGACCGGGTACAGCCACAAATTGTGCTGCATCTGGCGGCACAGCCGATCGTGCGCGATTCCTACAAGGATCCGGTTTATACCTATGAGACTAATGTCATGGGAACGGTGAACGTGCTGGAGTGCGTGCGCCAGACTCCATCGGTGAAGTCCTTTTTAAATGTCACCACGGATAAGGTTTATGAGAACCGGGAGTGGGAGTACGGGTACCGGGAGTGCGATCCGTTAGATGGCTACGATCCTTACTCCAACAGCAAATCCTGCTCGGAACTGGTAACACACAGCTACCAGAAATCCTTCTTTGCGGATGGACACTGCGCGATTTCTACCGCACGTGCGGGTAATGTCATCGGCGGCGGCGACTTTGCGAACGACCGGATCATCCCGGACTGCGTGCGTGCCATGGCAGCAAAAAAAGAGATCGTGGTGCGAAACCCGTATTCTACCAGACCATTCCAGCATGTATTGGAGCCGCTGTTTGCGTATCTGGAAATTGCCCAGAGACAGTATGAGGACCGGACTTACCAGGGATATTATAATGTAGGACCGGATGAGTGCGACTGCGTGACGACCGGTGAGCTGGTAACCTTGTTCTGCAAACTCTGGGGTGAGGGTGCATCCTGGGTCAACAAGCATGACGGAGGTCCTCATGAGGCAAACTTCTTAAAGCTTGATTGTTCCAGGATTAAGAAAACCTTTGGCTGGAAGCCGCACTGGCATATTGAGGATGCGATCGAGAAGACCATTGTCTGGTCGAAGGCGTATCTGGCCGGGGAGGACATGAAGCAGGTGATGGATGCGCAGATCCAGGAATATTGAAACCGGTAAGGACTAGGGCAGAGATTGGCAAGGATTTGCCAGTTTCCATGGGTGATGAGCAAAATGATTTTGCCCGTTGATTGAAACAAAATAGGAGATGAATATATGGAAAAAACACAGGAGCAGGCACGCCAGGAAATACTTGACCTGGTAGCGGATTACTGCAGAACCTATCATATTAATAATAAGAAGAAATACGAACCGGGAGACCGCATTCCGTATGCATCCCGCGTTTACGATGAAGCAGAGATGGTAAATCTGGTGGACAGCGCACTGGAATTCTGGCTGACCTCCGGACGCTACACCGATGAGTTTGAGGCAAAGCTGGCAGAGTATCTGGGTGTGCGCTACTGTGCACTGGTAAACTCTGGTTCCTCCGCAAACTTAACAGCGTTTATGACGCTGACCTCCCCGCTCTTAAAGGAGCGCCAGGTGCGCCCGGGCGATGAGATCATCACCGTGGCAGCCGGTTTCCCGACGACCGTGACTCCGGCCATCCAGTATGGCGCAGTTCCGGTATTCGTGGATGTGACCATTCCGCAGTACAATATCGACGTGACTCAGTTAGAGGCTGCTTATTCTGAGAAGACCAAGGCGGTGATGATCGCCCATACCCTGGGAAATCCGTTCGACTTAAAGGCAGTGAAGGCGTTCTGTGACCGCCATAACCTGTGGCTCATCGAGGACAACTGTGATGCACTGGGAAGCCGCTATACACTGGACGGCGTGGAGAAGTTTACCGGAACCGTGGGTGATATCGGAACCTCCAGCTTCTATCCGCCGCACCATATGACCATGGGCGAGGGCGGTGCTGTCTATACCGATAACCCGCTGCTCAATAAGATCATCCGCTCCTTCCGTGACTGGGGACGTGACTGTGTCTGCCCGTCCGGCAAGGACAACCTGTGCGGACACCGCTTCGACCGCCAGTACGGCGAGCTGCCGCTGGGCTATGACCACAAGTATGTTTACTCTCATTTCGGATATAACTTAAAGGCAACCGACCTGCAGGCATCCATCGGATGTGCACAGCTGGATAAATTCCCGGGTTTTGTAGAGCGCAGACGCCATAACTTCGACCGCTTAAAGGCAGCTCTGGCCGATACGACAGACAAGCTGATCCTGCCAGAGCCGTGTGAAAACTCCAGACCGAGCTGGTTTGGATTCCTCATCACCTGCAAGGAAGGCGTGGACCGCAACGCAGTGGTCCAGTACGTGGAGAAGAAAGGTGTCCAGACCCGTATGCTGTTTGCCGGAAACTTAACCAAGCATCCGTGCTTCGACCAGATGCGTGCAGAAAACCGCGGCTACCGTGTTGTGGGTGATTTAAAGAACACCGACCGCATCATGCAGGATACGTTCTGGGTGGGTGTGTACCCGGGCATGAGCGATGAGATGATCGATTACATGGCTAAGACGATCCGTGAGGCAATCAACCAGGAAAGATAAGTCCGTTCGTTGGAGAAAAACATTTCAGCAAAATCCGTTGCTGTTTGCGCAGTGTATGAACAGCAACACAGAGTCTCAGGCTGCCGGGCAGATTCGCTGCGAAGAAAATCCGACAGCCGGAAAAGAGGGCGAATATGCAGTACGATTTAACGAAGGTCCATGAGATCAACTTGAAAATTTTAAAAGAGATCGACCGGATCTGCAGAAAATATAAGATCAAATATATGCTGGACGGCGGCACGCTTTTAGGAGCGGTCCGCCACAAAGGCTTCATCCCGTGGGATGATGATGCGGATATTGCATTTACCCGCAGCAACTATGAGGCATTTTTAAAGGTAGTAAAACGGGAACTCCCGGATACCATGGAGCTTCTGATGCCGGAGGATTTCCAGGGAGGCAAAGCGTTCTTTGACTTTACAGCCCGCGTCATTTATAAAAACAGCCGCCGTCATGAGAATACGCCGGAGGTGCAGTATTACGAGGGCAAGTTAAACCACCTCTGGGTAGATCTGTTCATCATCGATGAGCTCCCGGAGAACAAGGCAGCAGCAGGGTTTACCCGTCTGCTTCACAAGAGCATTTACCTGCTGGCAATGGGACACCGTTATCATCTGGATTTTTCCAAGTACAGTCTGTTCCACAAGCTGGCGGTGGGTGGAGGATCTGCAGTTGGAAAGCTGATTCCGATGAATCTGATCTTTAAGCTCCAGCATGCAGCAGCCTTAAAAGATAAACATGGGCGCAGCAGTCTGCGCTACTACAGCAACTATCAGCCGGATTATCTGTATGTGACGATCCAGAAGGAATGGTGTGAAGAAATTACGGATGTGGAATTTGCAGGCACCACACTGATGGCATCGAAGCATGCGCATGAGGTTCTGACCTGGGTATACGGCGACTACATGAAGCTGCCGCCTGAGGCAGAGCGCGTACCAGCCCATTCCACCGTAGACATCAAAGTATTTGACGAAGAAGCATAGACGAGGAAGCATGATGGAAAAGAAATTATCGGTAGTGGTTTCGGTCTACAACGAAGAACAGGCCCTGCCGCTGTTTTACGAGACAACGAAGCTGATCCTGGAGATTTTGCCATGGGACTATGAGCTGCTCTTTGTTAATGACGGAAGCCGCGATGACAGCCTTTCCATACTAAGGGAGTTTGCAGCCCACGATGAGAAGGTGAAGGTTGTTTCCTTCTCACGGAACTTCGGGCATGAGGCAGCCATGATCGCCGGAATCGATTACGCAAAGGGCGACGGGATCGTCTGCATGGATGCAGATCTGCAGCACCCGCCGGAATGTCTGCCGGAGATTGTGCGCAAGTTTGAGGAAGGCTGCGGCGTCATCAGCATGGTGCGCACAAAAAACAAATCAGCGGGGCTCATCAAGAACATCACATCGGCTGGCTTTTACTGGGTCATCAACACCCTTTCCGACGTGAAATTTGAGCCGAACGCATCGGACTTTTTTGCAGTATCGAAGGAAGCGGCAGATGTGCTCCGGAAGAATTACCGTGAGAAGGTGCGCTTCCTGCGGGGATACGTCCAGAGCATCGGCTTTCAGAAGGCAACCATCACCTACGAGGCGCACGACCGGGTGGCAGGAGAGAGCAAGTACAGCTTGCGAAAGCTGCTGGCGTTCTCCATGAACACGATCATGTGCTTTTCCAACCTGCCGTTAAAACTCGGTATCTATGCCGGAGCATTTGCGGCACTTCTGGGTGTGGTGGTGATGGTGTACACCTTGTTTACCCGCCAGGGAGCGCCGAGCGGCTATGCCACGATCGTGATCTTAAATTGCTTTATGTTTGCGATCCTGTTTCTGATCGTTGGCATTATCGGAGAGTACATCGCGATTTTGTTCAGCGAACTGAAAGACCGGCCGATCTACATCGTGGAGGAAACGCAGAACATTGTTGCGTGTAGCAAAGAAAATAAATAACTGTTCAGTAGGTCTGCGCATTCACTGCGCTGACCGTACGAAAACATGGGCTAGAAAGCAAAAATCCCATTGCCGCAGGCAATTTTTCATGGATTTATTTTTGCTCTTTTAAGTACGCATCCGCATCCTTGAAGAATGACGTGATGATCAGCAGCATGATGATGCCGACCGGGAAGGCCGCGATGATGGATACAGTCTGCAGGTTGGACATGGAGTTCTCGGAAAAGATCAGGGCCAGCGGCAGCAGAATCAGGAAGATCGCCCAGAACAGCTTCACGTTCCGGTGCGGCTCCTCATCACTCTTTAACTCCTTATACGTGTAGGTGGAAGCCACCATGGTGATGGAGTCAAAGGATGTGGAATAGAAGGTGATCATGCACAGGACTAACAGGACGAGCACGGCTTTGGAGAGCGGCAGCTGTCCCAAAATATCCAGGATCGCCTGATAGAGGTTTCCGTCTGCGGCATAGGAGGAGAGCACATCCAGCTTTCCGTGCATCTGCAGGCCGAGTCCGTAGTTTCCCATAATAATAAAGGAAGTAAAGGTTCCGGAAAGACCGAATACATAGCCGCCCAGGATAACCTGGCGCAGCGTGCGGCCCTTGCTGATGGAACCGATGAAGAACGGAACAGCCACGCACCATACCATCCAGTAGGCCCAGTAGAAAATGGTCCAGGTCTGCGGGAAGGAGGAGGTCCTGAGGGAATCCGTCCAGGTGGAAAGACCGATGAAGTTCTGGGTCATATTTCCCAAAGCGGTGATGCCTTCTTCAATGATGAAGCGGGTCTGGCCGCCAAAAAAGAATACATAAGCCAGGAGACCGAAGAACAGCCAGGTACAGGTTGCTGCGGAGAGCTGGACACCCTTCATGCCGAAGTAGACGCTGAAAGTATAGATCGCGCATACGACAACCAGAATGACCAGGGTCAGACCGGTGCTCTGCGGAATGCCGGTCACATTGCTGATGGCACCTGCCAGAAGCGGTGTCGCCAGGGAGAAGGTTGTGGCGGTTCCGGCGAGGAGTGCGAAGACTGCGATCAGGTCGATGAGCTTTCCAGCCCAGCCATCCACACGGTTTCCCAGAACCGGACGGCAGGCTTCGGAGTATTTCTGGCGGGAGCGTTTGCGGACATGGAGCATGAAGCCGAATGCCGCGGACAGCACCAGATAGAAGCCCCACGGGATCGGTCCCCAGTGGAACAGCGGGTAAGTGGCAGCCCACTCATGTACCGTTCCCATTTCCGCTGTATGAGGATCTGATGCATATAAGATCCATTCGCAGCAGGAGTAGAATAGGATGTCAGCCGCCAGTCCGGCGGTGAAGATCATGGAACCCCACTGGAACCCGGAGTACAACGGGCGCTCTGCATCGCCTAAGCGGATCTGGCCGAACCGGGAAAAGGCAATGTAGAGGGAGCAGACGAAAACGCCCAGTCCGATGATGAGGTAATAGCTGCCCATCTCATCGCCCAGGAAATTGCGGACTGCGCCGATGGCAGCGGTGGACTGCTCCGGGCTTACGACAAACCAGGCGCAGAGCGCCAGGATGCAGAAAAAGGGAACCAGTGTGGTAAACCAGTCAATCTGTCCGAGCAGTGATTTTTTCTCGGAAAGGGAGTGGTCAGTTTGATGTTTCATAGCGGCCTCCTGTTCAAAAAAACTTAAAATTGAATTATATTGAACATCATAGCACAGCAATGCGGAAAAAGCAAGGGGATTATATGAGAAGATTTGGCAGAAGACACAGATTTAGAAGAAGCGGAAGCAGAAAGATCGGCTGGCAGATGGAGATGCCCATCGACCGTGCCGCATCGAGACGATACCGCAGCTACCGGCAGCACAGGAACGTGTGGAGTCTGATCCTTGGAATCGTTCTGGTACTGGTGCTGGTTTTTGGCATTGTGTTTGCAGTACGCGGTGCAGTGCGGGCAAAACAGGGAAAAGCGACGGAATCTGCCCACAAGACGGAGCAGACCGGAAACAGCGGAACTTACGAAAACGTAGAGCTGGTGACTGAAGGGGAAAAGCGAAAAGAGCTGGAGGCGCAGGGAAAAAGCGAGCAGGAAATCGATGCGCTGACCGAACCGATCCTTGGAGGAGCCGAGCTTACCATGTTAGCCGGACAGACCAAGGCCCAGATGATGTCCTTTCTTCTGGAAACAAAAGAGGGAAGCCTGATCGTGGTAGACGGCGGATGGTGGGATGATGCAGATCATCTGACCGAAGAGATCCAAAAGCGCGGCGGTCATGTCAGCGCCTGGTTTCTGACTCACGCCCACACCGATCATGTGGGAGCCCTGTTAAACATCCTGCAGAGCGAGGCAGAGGGAAAGGACAGCGGCATCACCATCGACCATATCTACTATGATTTTGCATCCCTGGACTGGTACAAGACCCATGAACTGGGGGATCTTGGCACCGCAGATGCGATCCTCAAGGCACTGGCGGCCCTTCCAAAGGGAGAGGCATGCCCGGTGAAAAAGGACGATGAGATCCTGGTGGACGATGTCTGCATTACCGTGTTAAATGACCGCTACGAGCCGGATGATGACCACATCGGCGAGCGGGACGGAAACGATGCCAGCATGGTTTACCGGATGTTAGTCAATGGCGTGACGATTCTGTTTACCGGCGATCTGCAGGTAGATGGCGGAAACCATGTGCTGGAAACCGTTGCAAAGGAAGATTTAAAAGCCGACATTGTTCAGATGGCGCACCACGGACAGCATGCTGTGACAAAGGAGTTTTATGAGGCAGTCAGCCCAAAGATCTGTATGTGGCCGACACCGCAGTGGCTGTGGGACAATGAAGGAGATCGGTATACAACGCCGGAGACCAAGGCGTGGATGAAAGAACTGAATATAGAAAAGCATTACTGTATGAAAGATGGAGACCAGGTGATCCGGTAGGGATCGCTGGTCTCCATCTTTTCTTTTGTTTGTACTGCATATTGCGGATGAGCCAGGCACGGCCGTTAATTCCTTCATCCGATATGCTTAATCCGGCACATGCAGTCCGCTGTGATACGAATAACTCCCAAGCTCATTTAACAACCGGTCCATGCTTTCTCTTGTGGATGGCAGTTCACCAGTCAGATAGGAGTTGATGATGGCATAAACGTCATTGCTTTTATGCAGGCACTGGCGGAACAGATCCGGGAAGGATGCGCGGGAGGCAAGCCTGCGGTCCCAGGGGTTGCACCAGATGTCGTGGTCGATGTTCAGGACTTCACGTGGGTTATTGATCTCGTCGGTGACCAGCTTCTGGGATGCCACCGGATTTTTCAGGACCAGCTTCTCCACGAAGGCAATTTTATTGCGTTTGGATCCCTTTGGGTCTGCCAGGGTCCGGCAGCCGAAGCGCAGAGCCAGAATGGAACGGTGGATCATGGCAGGGGTTACCTGGAAGTTGTTGCTGTAGGTGATGGGATAGTACGTCTCATTGATACAGTCGGCAAGGAAACGGGAGATAAACTGGGTTTCCATGCCGTTTAAGCAGATGGTTGCTGCCTGGTTGAACTGGGATGGTTTTTTGTGCTTGTATTTCCACAGGAGTATGGCATCAATGTCATTCTCCAGGGAAGCGTGGCGGCCATGGGCCTGGCTGTTTGGAGACTTGGCATCGTAGCCGATGCGTCCATATACATAAGGATGGCAGATGGAATCCCCGATGTAGTGATTTAAATAGCCACAGAAGTAGGCCAGTCCTTCTTCTCTCTGCTGACGGGATTTCACTTCGCTTAAATGCTGCAGATAGCAGACAAAGAAGTCCTGGATGTGATGTTCATGCATGTAGGAGCCAACGTTGCGGTAGTCCCGGTGGCGCAGAACGGGAATGTTGTAGAAAAACATATCCGGCCCCTGCAGGCCTAGCTGGTAGAGCCAGCGGTATTTGGCAATGATATATTTTAACTGATTGTTGGGAAGGTCATTGTAGGCCTTCATTCCTAAGATATAGTGTGTAGTAAATCCGGGCATAAAGCCACCTCGTTTTCTGCGGAGTGCTTCCGATAAGAGCAGACGCAAGTATTTTAAGCCTGTCGGAACAGGCATTTTCTATAGATAGATTATATCATATGAAGCATAAAAAAACGAGAGTGGCAAGATTGTGTTTTTCAGCCCCTAAAATGAAAATTTAAATTCCACTTCTCCAAAGGGCGGTGGAGTTTACTCTTGCACA
>NZ_QULW01000006.1 GCF_003481825.1 Clostridium sp. OM02-18AC
CTACGGAGCTATGCTTCGTAATCAGATGCTCGGTAATTCAATTGCCGATGTAGTTCACGTGAATCAGGTGGTCAATTTTGTCTGATGATTGGCGGGAATCTGGATACACAGCCGAGCAGATTGCCAGTGCAATGTCCACCGACATCAACCTGGTTGCGCTGAAGGTGACGCACCTGGCAACACTTGGCTATAATCTGCACGCACTGGAACATAAGAGCAACTTTTTGAAATAACGTACCTTCGAGGAGCCTGGATTGGCTCCTCTTTTTGTTGCAAATTGTGCAGGCGGCGCTTGCATAATTATCAGCCTAACATCTGCATGTGGTAGAGCTTCACTTTTTCCTCGAACGGCAGTCCCGGATCTGTTTGTTGTAAAATAAAAATGTAGTTGCAAAAAGGACTTGCAAAAATTATTTTGTGTTAAAAAATCTTAGGTTTTTAAACAAATCATCTTTACCATCTTGAATTGATCAGAAACTGCCATACTGACCTTTGTGGATAGCTTTAAACTGTTTTTAGGGATGTAACGATAGTATGGTTCCTCCGTAATCACTTTCCCATTACCCCCGATTTTTGCTGCCAGTTCTTCCGCGGAATCCACATAAAAGAACATCTGTGCATCGGCATGGCCGACCTGTTTCATATATTTTTTCTTCATCATGGTCATGCCTCTTTTGTTCACTGTATCAAAAACAACTTCCATATTTCCAAATTGCCCAATCATACGCAGAAGGGCAATGACCTTATGTTCCTCAAAATAATGAAATAATCCGCCTGCAGTAACGAGAATAGGAGCATCAAGTACATCATTGCGAACTTTTTTGATCCAATCCTTTGCAAAGGCATCACCGGAAATATATAATTCCCTCTCTAGTTCGGGAAGAAGATCTCGCCGGTATTCGATCACATGCGGCAGATCCACGGCATACCAGTGTGCCTTTCCGTTATCACATCGGTGATAAGTTGTCTCCAGACCACAGCCCAGCTGGACAATCACACCGTCCGGTCTGCGTTCCAGAAAAGCCTGAATAATCCGATCCATATTAGCAGACCGGGAAGCAGAGGCCAAAAGGGTATCCTCCACGACTCCTAACTTGGACATAGCCAAACCTCCTGTTTTGATACATTACTTTCTGCCGACAAGCAGCCGGGAAGACCCCAGCATCATCATGGCAGCCCGACGGTGGGAGCCAAAAGCTTCCTGTGCAGTGTCAACGAGTCGTACTTCCTCATACCCCATATCTCGCAGTTTCTGCGCAAAACCTTCCATGTCACCGTACATCTTTGGTTTCATATCATCGTTGAGTGCAAAGACGCCGCCTTTTTTCAATACCCGCAGGCTTTCCAGCAGCATTTTCTGCATATCAGCACCCATAACATTATGATAGACATAGTTGCTGATGACTACATCAAAACTCTCATCAGGAAAATCCAGCTGCTTCGCATCACCGTGCTGAAATACACAGCGGGAAGCCACGCCCTCCCTGGCAGCATTCTTCTCGCAGAGTGCTTTGCTGTAATTATACACAGCGCCCCAGTAATCAACACCAATCACTTTTGCTTTCGGCCATGTCAGAGCTGAACGGATTGTCAATGCTCCGGAGCCGCAGCCTACTTCCAGAATCTTCCCTTCACCGTCATAGTCCAGATGAGAGAGAACAACTCGATGAACCTGTTCCATAATTCCGCCACCGCCAAAGGCATACTGCCGCCTGATCCATGTGATCCAGATCAGAAAAACCAAAATTGCGATTGTGATAACAGTAAACAGAACACCAAGAACAGCGACATGTAATACATAAAAAGAGAGGACAGCCAGCACAGCGGCCAAAACTCCGATTCCGCCAATGATGTAAAAGACAGGGTTGGACATCCAACTTCCATAGTCTTCTCCGTGGGTGCCAAGTCGGATATTTTCCTGCTTACCATGCTTCTTGTTCATTACATTTCCTCCTTCTTTACGCAAGTTTCCAATTCTGGCTTTCTGTCTGCAGTTTTACCATATGGGCATATACACCATTCTTTTCTTCCAGATCCTTTGGTGATCCTTCTTCTGCCACGGTGCCATCAGAAAGGACAACAATTTTATCTGCTCCTGCTACGGTACGCATCCTGTGGGCGATGACCAGAACCGTTTTATCTGCGATCAGACGGGAAAGGGCTGTCTGTATCAGAGTTTCATTCTCCACATCCAGAGAAGCAGTAGCTTCATCTAAAAGAATGATCGGCGCATTTTTCAGAAATGCACGGGCAATAGAGATACGCTGGCGCTCTCCTCCGGAAAGTTCACAGCCATTTTCCCCGATCTTGGTATGCCATCCATCCGGCAGTTTTTCCGCAAATTCATCCACATTGGCAAGTTTCGCAGCAGCAATGACCTGTTCATCTGTGGCGTCTTTGTTTCCGATTCGGATATTTTCCAGAATCGTATTGTCAAACAGTGTAACATCCTGGAATACGATGGAATACAGAGAAAGCAGTGTTTCCGGGTCAATTCGGGATACATCCATGCCTCCCACGGTAATCTTTCCTCTGTTAATATCCCAGAACCTTGCTGCAAGCCGGGATACGGTTGTTTTTCCGCCGCCAGATGGGCCAACCAAAGCCGTAACCTCTCCCTGTTTTGCCGTAAAGGAAACATCTTTCAATACGGTTTCTCCGGTATTGTAGGCAAACCCAACATGGTCAAAGACAATATCATACCCCTGATTGGAAAGCCTGTCGCTGCCCTGCTGGATCGGATGATCGAGAACTTCATTCATACGGGCAATGTTGGTTCGTGTACTGATGACTGCCGCAAGATTCTGGAGTGCGCCCTGCAGAGGGTCATATAAACGGGATACTACCAGAAGGAACATAAAGAATGTAAGCACGGAGAGGCTTCCTTGCATGAGCAGAACAGCTCCCACCAGCGCAACCGTTGCAAGACCAAGCTTCAGCACCAGTGACGCGGAAACCACAAAAGCAGCAAGACCAAATTCATTGAGGATGGAACGATGCTCCACGGCACGAATCTTCTTTTCCAGACCTTTTAAATATGCTTGCTCCGCATTGTTTGCTTTTAGGTCACGAACTGTTTCAATGCACTCCTGTATCCCGTCTGCACAGGCCATCTTCACATCCATGGCTTTCTGATTCAGATTTTCCTGAATTTTTGCGGAAAATCCTACAATCGCAAAGGCAACCGGCAGAACCCATAAGGCAGCCAGCGCCATTCTCCAGTCCGTAAAGAACAGACCAACGGAAATCAAGATCGTAGAAATGATTGAACCTGCAAGCTCAGGGATAAAATGTGAAAAACTCTGCTCTAGGAAGGTACAGTCCGCCATAATCGTACTGGTAAGATCGGCTAAATCCTTTTTCCCAAAAAAGGAAAGAGGGATTTTGCGCAGATGCTCTGCCAGAGTAATGCGGCGGATACCGCTTTCTTTGTAAGTGGCAAAATAGGTCGCATTATATTGAAAGAAAGTGGTCAGCAGAATCAGACCGATACACACCACGCAGCCTGCCACATAAAATGGAATTTTCCCACCGGGAACACCTCCGTTCATCAGATCGCTGACCATGTAATATAAAAGACCTACCGGAAACATCAAAGACAGATTCTGAAGGACACAGGCCAGGCAGCCTTTGATCAGGTCTTTTGCTCCCTGTTCAGACAGGGCATATTTTTTCTGCAGTTTTTTGATCATATCACTGCACCTCCTTTGTTACCTTCCATTGCACGGAAGTCTGGTAATTTTTCCACATACGGCTGAAAATGCCGTCTTTTGCAAGCAATTCACGGCTGTTGCCGCACTCGGCAACCTGTCCGTTGCAAATGACAAAAATCTGATCCACATTTGTTACGGTAGAAAGCCTGTGGGCAATCATAATCACGGTCTTTCCCTCGGAAAGTCTTGAGAAAGCAGCCTGTACGCGGCTTTCGTTATCCGGGTCAGCAAAGGCAGTAGCTTCATCCAGAATGATGATCGGTGCATTTTTCAGCATTACACGGGCAATGGCAATTCGCTGCTGCTCGCCGCCGGAAAGATAGACACCCTTTGTACCGATAACCGTGTCCACACCCTGTGGGAGTTTTTCCAGAATATCATCGCACTGTGCGTGATGAAGAGCAGTCAGAACTTCCTCACGGGTAGCTTCCGGTTTCCCCATACGCACATTTTCCAGAATGGACGCCTTGATCAGACGGCTGTTCTGAAATACGAAAGACACCGTATTCATGAGTTCCTCCTTCGGGATGTCTTTCACATTGACACCACCTATTGTTACCATTCCGCTCTGGGGATCAAAGAATCGGGAAATCAGGTTGGCAAGGGTTGTTTTACCACCGCCGGATGGACCGACAAAAGCTACGGTTCGTCCTTCAGGAATGGTCAGTGAAATATCTTTTAATACTTCTTTTTCTCCATCATAGCTGAAATGAACCGATTTCAGTTCCACGGAAGCGTTTTGCGGATGCATTGGGTGTTTGGTTTCCTCCAGAGGCTTCAAATGCAAAACGCTGTCAATTCTCTGTAAAGCGTCATCTACGATCATGGCATTTTCACTTTGGAACATGATGCGTGTCAGTGTAACAGAAATAACCGGCGTAATAATGATATAGAAAATGAGATCCAGTAAGAAACCGGAAGTCACACCGTCTTGTGTCAGCAACAGTCCTCCGGCGATCAGTGTGGCAAAAACTCCGTTGATCGCAGCTGTATAGAACATCATCGGTGTCCGAAGCTGCTTGGTATAGGCGATCACCCATACTTTATAGCGGTCAATGGAGTCTTTAAACTTCTTAAAGGAAAAGATCGTCTGACCAAAGGTTTTTACCACCGGAATACCGCGGACATACTCTACCGCTTCATTGGACATATCATCCAGCGCATTCTGGTATTCTTTCATCTTTTCCTGCATCTGCTTTCCGGTCATTGCCATCATAATCAGAAAGCCCAGCACAACCGGAACAAGGCTCAACAGTCCCAGTCTCCAGTCAAACACGAACAACAGCACCAAAAGACCGCAGGGGGTTGCAATGGCATTGGCTCTGTCGGGAAGCTGATGAGCGAGATAGGTTTCGGTGGCTGCACTGGATTCGTTGACGATTTTGCGCAGTTTTCCGCTGCCAAAACTCTCGGCAAATCCAAGAGGAAGCTTAACAATATGCTCCATGGTCTGGATACGCAGGTTTGTGGCAATACGAAATGCCCCTAAATGGGAACACATAAGCCCGGCTATGTAGACAAGCACCGCCAGGACAGCAAACAATACTGCCATCCAGCCATTGCCAGTCAGGTTCTGTGCCTGGCCAAAATCTGGTGCCACCTCCAGTACTTCCTTGATCATTTTCCAGATGTAATAGAATGGCACCAGAGCAATCAGGGCACTGATGGCAGAAAGCACCCAGGAAGCATAGGTCAGGTACTTATGGCTGCCTGCAATTTCCAACAGGCGTGATAAATTGGATTGTTTTTTCAAAAAAATTCCTCCTTTTCTTTGTGTTTATGATAAAGAGAACACGTCTATGTTCTTACAATATCCAAATTTAGGTTAGTTACGGCTAACTTACAAGCAAAAATTATAAGGCATTACTGCCCCATAATTTTCATCCATCCCGCTGTATAAAAGGCGCGCATTTCTCTGACGTAGTTTTCGGCATCTTTGAGCGGCATTTCGTGGATGATCAATTCAAAAAAAGTATGAAACATTCCGGTGATCAGAATATGCTCCAGCGAAGGATCGATATGCGGAGAGGGCCGTCCAAGCTGCCTTAAGACATCCTGATAGGCATGCGTCCCATCTACCTCAATCTCCACCATTTCATCAATTAGCCCGGCAAATTTTGTCCCTTCCGAACAGCAGAGGATCAGTTTACATTCCTCTAAATGTTCGTACGCATAATAGAGAATATCGTACATGCAGATTCCCGAAATATCACTCATGACTTCCGGCTGCTGGGCAGCTGGTAGTTCGGCGAACTCCTGCTGTGCCTTTATAAAACGGTTACGAATATATTCATAATGTTCACCAACGATGGCTTCAAAAAGTTCTTCTTTGCTTTTGTAATATCCGTAAAAGGCTCCGGTAGTCATTCCCACGGATTTCACAATATTCCGCAGGGAAGCGTCTTTATATCCTTTTTCTAAAAATTCTGCTTTCGCTGCCCGTTGGATATTTTCTAAAGTCGTTCCATTTCCGTTTATTTTGCACACCTCCTATATAACACTGATATATAACGCTGTTATAGTTATAATCTCTAAAAATTATTTTGTCAAGAGCAACAAGAAATAGTTGCATAAAAATAGCAATCCAAACAGCATTCTGCACTTTATTACTAATAAAATTTTTAAATACTGGTTTTGACAAAAGTTTCATTTTTTGTAACTATTCAGAACCAGCTTTACTCAAAGATGAAATCAGGGTGACCTGAGATTGCATTTTTGATTGCTTGGTAAGCATTATGTCCCCGCTTGTGTGCCGTGCCAATGTAGGACATGATTTTCAGATAATCTCTGGCACCTTCCTCAGTTCGGAAGCATCCAGATACTTTGGTCTTGACCTTTATCATCCGAAGATCACGTTCTGCCTGGTTGTTATCAAATGGGACATTGAAGTTATGGATAAAAAGGCAGACTGAGACCTTGTAATTCGCAAGGCGTTCTACAAGGGCAAGGATTTTCCCTTTTTTCTTCCGGCCACGTTTTTTTCTCCGTGGTTTCGGGAAGTGGATTTTCTTTCTGAGCCTGTTCGATAAGTTTATCATACTTTTTATCGAACTTATGATAGTGATAATAGCTCAGAAAGTCCTTACCTTTCTCTATAACTTTGTCTTTGACCTTTTTCATTTCCAGTAAAATGGACGGAGCGTAAGTCCTTCCAAGGAGGTTAAGAAAACTTCTGAATGGGTAAACATTGCATTCATGAAAAAAGGTTCTGACATTGAAGCACAGCTCCATGTCAGAACCCTTTTATTTCACAAATTATTTTTTGGGGTTGCGTCGCCCGCTGTTTTCCGAGCCACGCACTTCCTCATGGTAAAAGTAATCCACAATTACGGGGTGCCCAGGCTCTGCTCGTCCGTAGGGCAGCTCGTTATCCACGAAGGGACAGCTGTATTCTTTCGCTAGCCGTTCCGCTTGATCCTCCAAACCACAGAAGTAGCTTCTTTCTCCCTTGTTGTAGATAGCGTCGTACAGCGGAACCAAGTCAGGATATTTTTTACGTATATAGTCAAGGATGTCTTTTTTGAAGCCGCCTCGCAGGTTTAAATTTTCTAACCATATCAGGTCGCATTGATTTCTGACCTGATGGAAGATAGCCTCAAAATCCGTGATACCGGGAAAAACCGGAGCGATAAAGCACACAGTTCGGATACCTGCGTCATAAACCTGCTTCATGGCATCCAGCCGCCGCTTGATGCTGACGGCATTGTCCATATCGTTTTTGAAATCCTCGTCCAGCGTATTGATCGACCAGGAAATTGTGACCTTTCCCAGTTCTTTCAGAAGGTCGATATCACGGATTACCAAGCCTGACTTGGTACAGATGAGAATTTCCGCCTCGCTGCCCCGAAGCTGCTCAAGAAGCTTTCGGGTATTCTGAAACTGAGCCTCCTGGGGCAGATAGCCATCGGTCACAGAACCGATGACTACGCGCTGCCCTTTGTACTTTTGCGGATTTTTGATTGCCGGCCAATGCTTCACATCCAGGAATGTACCCCACGGTTCGGCGTGCCCGGTAAATCACTTCATAAACGAGGCGTAGCAGTATTTGCAGCTATGGGTACAGCCCACATAAGGATTGACGGAATAGCCGCCCACCGGCAGGGTGGATTTTGTCATAATATTTTTGGTTTCTACATCCTGAATCAGAATGCTACTATCTTTCACTTCCGCCATGTCTTCTGTTCCTCCAATACCCGGTAAAAAGCCGGGGGAAATTCTTGTACCATATGTGTTTCTCCCATGATAGGAAGTAGATCTTCCTTCATGAATACAGGGATGCCAAGCGCATGGGCCTGATGTGTCAGGTTCCACACCCATTCCGGTTTCGATACGGATTTGCCCTTCCTATGTCCGGTCTCAGTCCCAATGACGATCCACTCAATTCCGGTAAGGTCCACCATACCAACACCATCAAACATAGGTTCAAAGGTCACATGATAGTGTCCGCCATGGATATGCTCCCGCAAAGTCCGGATACGTTTTTTCTCTTTACTGGAGGTAACAGTTACACCAAACCAAGCATTCTCTAGGGTAGTGGAAAACACAATATCCTCCGGTCGCTTGGTCAAAAACAGATATTGGTGCTGCGAATTTTCAGTCATCTTGGCAAATATCTGTTCCCGCCACTCTGGCTTCCAGTGGGAAAAATCGCTCATGCCGGTGAGCAGAAAATTCTGTGGGCGCTTTTTCTCCATCAGCCGCAGCTTATTGGAAAAAAACTCTGGCTTTTCAAAGTCGTCGATCATGTGAAACCGGCGGACATTGTTTCTGGCGTAGCAGTAGCTGCAACCAATAGTACAGCCGATCACCAGATTCATGTTCTGAATACAGTCTTTAATACAAACAGCCACCGCTAACGCCTTCTTTCCGTTTTAAGATTTAGCCTTCTACCGCAGGCGCAACTTTCCCGAAGCCGTTCCAGGCATACAGCCCCTTCTTGTCCTCATCGCCCAGGAACTTGTCCACCTGACAGATGTGCAGGATATGGTCGCCAACTTCCACCGACTGCTGCAGAGTGGCCACCATCGCCAGACGAGTATCCACCGGAATCTGGATGTCACTGCCCTCCACAGCCATCATCTCGATGTTGTTGGCGGCCACCTTGTCGGTCTTGGCACCGGTAGACGCTCCGCAGGCCATCACCGACTGGGCAAGACTCTCGTCAGGAACGGTGACAATCACCTTTCCAGTCTCTCGTACCTGCTTACCGGTGTGGGACTGTTTTCCAGTGGCGAAGCCCACCATAGGCGGATTGAAGGAGAGGTAAGACACAAAGCAAATGGGAGCCAGGTTCGTAGAACCGTCCTCCTTTTTAGAGCAGATCAGTGTCAGCGGATTGGGGGAGGTCAGAACAGTAGCCTCCATAATATTCAGTTCTTTCATGTCATTCAGACCTTTCTAAGAAATTTCAGTCGTTGACTGCATGGCCAACTAGTGATATATTTATTATACCTGATAGCAATTTTTGTTCAAGTACGCAAATTATTTGTACCTGGTATCAAAAAATATACTGCAAAAGACGAGGAAAGATCCAATCATGACTTATGAAGAATTCAAAGAAAAGGTTGGCAGTGTCATTCTAACCGATGATGGAAACTGCCCGGTCACGCCGGTGGTTCAAATGCTGCAGGGCAAATGGAAACTCCAAATTCTCTATGAACTATGCATCAAGTGTCCCATGCGGTTTGGGGAACTGAAAAAAGTTCTCAAGCCCATCACCAACACAGCTCTGACCAACGCCCTGAAGGAGCTGGAAGCGGATGAATTGATCCAGCGCATCCAATATAATGAAATGCCCCTACGGGTGGAATACTCCCTCACCGAGAAAGGACGGGATCTGTTGCCTGTTTTTTATGCTATCTCTCAGTGGGGCATGAAATATATACCGTAACTCCAAATATAATGACGCCTTTTTAGAACAGGAAAGCCGGGAAGCATTGGCACTGAGCCCACTTCCCGGCTATTGTTTTTTTCATTGACAGCTGGAGTTTCATTGTCAATGGCGTTTGCTTTACATTATTTTACGGATAATATTTTATCACTTGACAAGCAAGGATGCAAACTGTGTTTTAAAACGACAAAGTTTCACCGTCGGCAGGGATCTTCACTCGAGAGAGAAGATTCTGTAATTCCAACTGCTCACTTAAAGAAGTGCGAGAAAGAGAAGCATGTGCCACATTATCCATATGACTGATAATAATATCGGCTTCTGGAGCGTGTGCGATTACTTGTGCCACATCTTCAGCATCCATAATCAGTCTGCCAAAATCAACAAGCTCCGCAGCACAAGCATTTAGTATGATAACATCAGGCTGAAACCGTCTCAAGTTTTCCTCTACCTGTTCATACCAAACGGTATCACCGGCAAGATAAAGTGTTTTTTCCTCTCCTTCCATCATAAACCCCATGGCAGAACCACAGGGAATCGTCACGCCATGTCGTGCCGGTACATTTGTCACGGTTATTTCTCCAATCGAAAGACCAGACTGCGGCAAGATTCTTACATCTTTAAATCCCGACCGAACAAAAACCTGCGCATCTTCGTCATTCTGTACCAGCACGGGTGTTTCCTTGTTTAACATATTCCCAACTGTTCCGTCCATCTCCATATCAATATGATCCGGATGGATATGAGTAACAATATAATAGTCCACATCTGCAAGAATTTCATCAACCGTTGTTGGAAGCGGACAGATGGGCATGGAAATGAATATTTTCTGAGAATCCGTCGTTTTAAAGGGAATGGATTCGGGAAGTCTGGCAAAGCAACCAAAACCGTCCTTGGGGGCGAGCCACGGATCGACTAAAAAAATCTTTCCCCCATAGTGAATTTTAATGGTTGCATTTCGTATCTGTCGAATTTGCATAATTTACCCTCCTGTTTGAATTTTAAATATCAAAATTGTATTCTTTACTCTGCCTCTAAGAGAAAAATGACCGGCCGAATTCCGTCTGGACAAGCGAACACGCCAATCGTATCATCATTCAGCCAAGTACCAGATGGCTGAACCAATTCCCCCAAGGATAACTGACGCGCCATGGGAGCAATCACCTGCCAGGCAACGCCACACATCCCATCCGGCGGATTGATGCCATCGCTGTATAATACTTGACCTTTCTGATGAAAAGGGCACATCCCCAAATTAGGAATTGCATACGGTTCTGCCAGTTCCTGATAGTATTCCGTGCGCAACACGGTGATTTTAACCTTCTTATGCATTAGCATCCCCTCTTTCAAATTGTTCCGCGTAACGGTAGAGGGATTTTCCATCGGCTGTACGAAGATAGCGGATGCCCAGCCCATTCGGTCCCAAGCGGAAGCGATCCAGCGCATCAGCATCCTTGAAGATGTGATACAGAAGAATGCCGCTCTTCTGTTCCGTCAATGCTGCCTCGCCCAAGACGTCATCCCTGTCGTGAAATGCCATGACCAGATAAACTCGGGTATCAAAAGACAGCGAATTTGTCTGACAATAGTCCCTGTAGTAATCTGCTGCTCGCTGGCCATGACCCACATCCAACCAGTCATCCTGGCGGCGGGAGTCATGGAAAACCGCGGCGGCACACAGTGCCTCCCGCTCTTTCTGGGATAAATCCATCTTGTCTGCGATCAGCAAAGTGAACAGCAATACCTGGCACAGTGTTCTTTAGTGTGTTTCTCGCTATCAGACAGCGAAAACTGTACTTCTTGTTCGAGAAAATGATACCATCTCTTATAGTCATTTTGAACTTGTTTCGGAATCGTCATGCCTCGCACGCCTCCCGGAGAGCAGGCAGCAGCTCATCCAGTCGCCCATCCAGTCCGAAGGACTTCTCTTTGATATTGTCCGCAATGTAGATCTCACCCAGATTGATGGTCACATAAGTGGCGTTTGGCTCGCTGGCCACCAGGCGCATTATCGGGGCCTTGATCAGCTGATTGCGCCAGCCAATGCCCAGCTCCAAAATCACCAGTTTCTTCCCGTGGTAGGTTTTCAGAAAGTTTTGGAACCGTGCCTGGGCAGCGGTATCCGGAATCATTCTCTGACCCGCACCCATGTGGATGTCCATGGGACCGCCGCACTTGGGACAGCGCGGCACCAATTCTGTAGGCACATGGCCGCTCTGTTCGGCAGCCGATAATTTTTCTGCCACCTCCAGACTAGGATAGATGGTGTCGTGGCAGGGGCGGGCACACTGCATAGTAAACCAGTTGCCCTCAATCTCATAGATTTTCGACGGATCGAAGCCACACAGTTCAAAGTGACCTTCTCCGTTTGATGTGACGACAAAGTAATCTTTCTCTCCCACAATGACCTTCAAATCGTTCATCACCGGCGTAGGCTGGTACTGCCCGCAGTAATGATGGATGAGTCGGGCCCAGAAGGCCCATTTTTCCTCCTCGCTGGGCCATCCAGCCATCATGCCCTGCAAAATACACCCAAGGCCATATTTCCGTTTAAAATCCCCAAACAGTCTTTCAAAGGCCGCATTGTCCGCAAACAAATGCAGTCCTTCGGTGATGGACAGTCCGTTACTGGCCCCGATCAAGATAGCGTCCGCTTCTCTGAATTTTTTCGCAATAGGGTTCCAATCAATCATATTCGTTCGCCCCTTTCTATTTTATGTTTGCTGCGATGGAGCGCTCCTGCCGGAGGGCAGCTAGAGTTTCCGCCAAATCTCCTTGCAGATACAGGCTGCGTCCCCGCAAATGCTCTGGCCTATGAGATGACTCTCGATTAAGACATGCATAAAAGATGTTTTCGTTTTTGGCAGTAAGTTCCCAGAAGGGCAGTTTGATGATACTGGGCGTCATCTCACCCACGCCAAGTTCCAACAGCAGGACTTTTTTGTCGGACTGATCCATTATCCAGCGTCGCAGGAATCTATGGTAGCGGTGCAGGTTATCCTGCCAGAAGGTTCCCTCCAGAAAGGTATCATCTCGTACCCAAGGCACCAGCACCCGCCCGCAATCCGGGCAACGAGGAACAGCTTCCTCCGGCAGGCGCACACCCACCAAGCGACCGGTCAGTTCCTTTACCAGTTCGCGGTTTTTCCAAATATCATCCCGACAGGGCTGGCTGCACTGGCAGTAGCTAAAGTCTCCCTGAAAGGCGCAGATTTGTTCCTGGGGAAATACCCGAAAAAACTGCTGATCGACATTAGTGGTCAGCACAAAGACCGGTTTATCTGCAATAATTGCTTGCAGATCCAGATAGGGCTTCCCCGTAGGGGCTTCCCATATGAAGCGCATATATTGGCTGTAATACCCCCACTGCTCCCCATAGCTGGAAAAACAATGGTAGAATCCAGCCAGCGGGGAGGTAAAGCCATACTGTTCACGAAAGGAAGCCAATGCCTCCGAAAGTGCCGGGGACCAATGGTAGTGGTCGTATCCAGCTGCGCTTGACAGGCCGGAACCGCCGCCGATCACGATGGCATCTGCCTGATCGATACGCTCGGCAAGTTCCTGAAGCGCCGCTTGGTTTCCAACCCTCATTGATCGTTATCTCCGCTTTCCATGGTGTTCCGTGCATCCCGCAGCACTTGAGCAATGTCGGCCACAATGGTCATGCCCTTATTCTCCAACTGCTTGGGCAGGAAGTCATATTTGTCGTTGATAGCAATATATCGAGCATGGGGAAAGCTGAGGGTCAGGTTCCAGAAAGGCTCCTGGATAAACATGGGAGTCATTCGGCCAACGCCCAACTCCAGGAACAGAATTTTGCTGTCTTTGTGTTCCAGTACATAGCGAGAAATTTTTTCGTACTGTTCTTCATATTTCTTTCCTTGCAGGAAATTCCCATATCCTCGCACCCAGGGGAAAGCCTCACCGCCGCAGTGCGGACACCGGGGAATGAGATCGGTGGGAATCTTCGTGCCATCCCCCATAGCGGCCACCATATCAGCCACTGGCTTTACCGCATCCCAAGTGTCATCGGTACAGCAGGCGGCACACTGGAAGAACCGGTGATCTCCCTGGATCTCCGCCACCTTCTCCTCCGGGTAGAGTTTGACAAACTGGGTATCCTGATTGGTAGTGAGGATGAAGAAGTCCTTGCCTTTCAACAAAGCGTCTAGATCCAGATAGGGATGACGCACAGGTGCGGTCTGGGTGGTGTGAAGGAAGGTGGCAAGATACCCCCAATACTCTTCCCGGGTCTCCCAGGGGTGCATCATCCCTGCAAAAGCACCTTTGAAGTGGTACTTCTCCACAAAAGGCCGGAAGTATTTCCGGTAGGAGTCGTTGTCCTCGTAGTAAAAGTCTCCGCCACCGGCAGCGGACAGGCCGGAGGCTCCGCCCACTACCACACAGTCAGCTTCCTTTACCTCCTGTACCAACCGATTGATCTGTTCGCTATACGGCAGCGGCTTTTTGTCAGTCAGCTTATAAGGCGTACTGCCGGAAGCATAGATATGATAGTACTTGGAATAATTCATCTGGGCCTGCATGACCAAATCATCATAGAAGTTCATTGTCATCATTCCTTTCGAGTGGGTGTTATTTTTATTCTTACTTCAAATCATTTTAGCATCCTCTTGCGCTGCTGTCAATATGCTGTTATAATAAAAATAACATCAAAGAAAAAAAGGAGATCAGTCCATGAAATATCCCACCCGCCTTAGCGATGCCGTTCATATTTTAGCCTTTATCGCTCTGTACCCAGACTGCGACCTGACTAGCAACAAACTGGCAGAAAGCGTTCAAACCAATCCTGCCTATGTACGCCAGCTCATGTCCGCCTTGCGGAAAGGAGGGCTGCTGGTCAGCGTGAAGGGACATCCCCGGCCTGCCCTGGCTCGTGAGCCGGAGAAAATCACTCTGCTGGATGCCTATCGGGCAGTGGAGGGCAACAAGCCCCTGCTCCACCAGGACATCCATACCAATCCAGCCTGTGGCGTGGGTGTAAATATCCAACTGGTGCTGCGGGATTTTTACTTGGACATTCAAAAAACAGCGGAACAAAAAATGCAGGAAATCACGCTGAAAGATGTGCTGGAACAATATCACATGAAGTTGGAAGGGATGCCCTTGCAGCGTTTATGACGGATTGATTTTCAGAAACTCTTCCATTTGGGACAAAAATTCTTCTGAACGGGAAATACAAGACCTCCTTGCGGTACTATACTGAGAACCGGAGAGACCTATACCCTGTATGGGTATTCCGCTTTTCAGAAAAGGAGGTTTCAAATATGCAGGAAAAGTACAATGTCACAGGCATGACTTCTGAGAATTTATTAGTTTACAAAACTGGAATTTGGCTATTTCGTTGCAACAATACTTATCCAATGATTTTTTGCATTTGAATACGTTTTGATCTCTGTAAAACCCGCTTCTTTCAAAGCGGCAACAAGTTGTTTAGATGTGTAAATCTTCATACCATTGATCATCTTTGTCCATTTTTCATCTGCGCCATTCGTTCCGTCACTCTCGTTACAAATCAGGAATATGCCTTCGCTTTTCAGCACACGGTTGACCTCGGAAAAGCATTTTACTAATCCTGGCCAAAAGTAAACTGTTTCGAAGGCAGAAACATAATCAAAAGTCGCGTCAGAAAAGGGTATAGCAGATACATCTCCTTGAACTACATTACATTTCCCTTGTTTAATGGCGAGGGCGTTCAACTTTTGAGATTCTGCCACACTAACCTCAGAATAATCCATTCCTGTCACGTGGCCACTTCTACATCTATCAAGCCAGACCGCAATATTTGCTCCGCCGCCACAGCCGATGTCCAAAACTTCAGCATCAGACTTCGCGGAGATATTTGAGAATCCCCATTGCGATAATTTGGCGTGACCGCTGTTCATCATCTTCGTCATCAATTTTCCGCCGAAGCCTTGTGGCTTACGGGTATTTTCAAAAAATCTCATTACAGAATTCCTCCTCCACAAATACCAGTTTTCTTAATTCGACAAACCGGTATTGCTCAATCGTTTTTCTCCGTTAGGAGAATATACAATCCATGCATGATGGAACCACCCTGCAATGCGGTATAAACATATCTGCTGACAGCATCCCATGCTTCGCCACAGAACTTTCCGTTCATCAGATGATAAAAATCATCCTGTTGCGGTGTCCTTTTCAAAAGAAAAGTATCTCCTGTCTTAAAACATGGACATGGTCCTGATTTTGGATCTGCCAGGTATTTTTCCTGCAGTTCAGGGAATACCTTTGTTTCCAGAACTGTTATTCTGCATTCATGCTGCATAGACTCACCTCCGTCTTATATTTCTCGCTTCACATAGGTCAGCTCTACATCGTAACCAAGCTTTTCTAACATCTGCAGGAATGTGTTATTTACAATTCCGTCTTTCTTTTTTATCAGGCGATTTACATAGGACGGCGTGGTTCCAACTTCTTCAGCCAGTTTTGCCTGCGTGGTCGCAGCTTCTATACATTTTACCTTTACATCGACCTCTATATTATTCTTCAGCATACTCCACCTCGTTTGTTTTCTAGTTGAAATATATTTCACTGTAAGTGCAATTTATTATAACGCAGAAATTGTTCTCTTTCAATTGTCGTTCCGCATTGTTTACAGTCCGAATTTTGAACGATTTTTTTAGAATCCACGCTTCTGCAAGCAGAGGGGCTGTGAAAAAACATAGCCTATAAAAAAGAAGGACCAAGGATTCATAATGAATCCAAGGTCCTCTTTTTGTGTTAAAATTAATCTGCAATGAAAAAAATAACATGCACTTATTCTAAACCCAAGCAGGCAGTTTTGCCAATACTAATTCAAGATTATCTGGCCATTTGTGATCCGGTGCTGACATTTGATCGATTTATGGGAGAAATCGATTTGGAGAAATACCTGAAGGAAATCCCGAAACATGAGGTGGGAAGACTTCGGTATAACCCGGTCAGTATGCTGAAAACAATCCTGTTCGGATTTATGACAAATGGATATATCTCTCTTCGTAAGCTGGAAGACAGCTGCAAAGTGAATCTAAGGTTCATGTATCTGATGGATCATAAAGTCCCATCCTATCGGACTTTTGGATATTTTATCAATGAGATACTCAGCGATTCTATTGAGAAACTATTCTGTGATATCAATCAAAAAATTTTGAGAAAGAACATACGGACCTGCAACATTTATATATTGACGATTCTAAGTTTGAAGCCAACGCAAACAAGTATTCCTGGGTATGGAAGAAAGCGACTGAAAAATCCAGATACCGCCTGTTTGAGAAGATCACTTCCCTGTTTCAGGAAATTAATTTTGAGCTTCAATACACGGGGATAAAGTTTAGTATTAATACGGAATACTCGCCAGAATACTTAAAGGAAGCCGCATCGAAATACGTAGAAATCTGGCAGTTGGATGAAACAACGTTTGTCGCTGGTAAAGGACATCGAAAGTCCGTCCAGCAGCGCCATTATGAAAAACTTAAGGAATATCTGTCAAAGCTGAATGAAAGTCAACAAATTTATGGGGTAAGGGGGAAATGCGCTTTTAGAGACTACTTCGTTTATAATTTTTTAGTCTAAAAGAGCGTGTAAAAAATGATTTCTCATTTTTTCACACGCCCTTATATTGGCAGCAACACGCAGTCCTTAGCCGAGCGCGGAGCTTCCGCTATCCGGGTTTGGACGCCAGCCGTCCATGAGCTTGTCATTCTCCATGATAAAGGGAGTCGCCGTATCCTGTCCCCATGAGGTGTCATATTTTCCCATAAGATAATCGCTCAGTGCCGTTCGGTTCGCAAATCGCAGCAGCCGGTACGGCTCCTGAAAGGCAACTTTTTCTACAAAGTACAGCGTCCCGTCCTCCGCCGTCAAAAGTACGCCAACATGCCCGACAAACAGCAGAGATTCCTCCTCAGTCGGCTTATCATGGAAGAATACCGTGATAAGGCGGATCCTTTCATTCTCCTGAAAAGTAACGCCGCGGGATGCCCATTCTTCTTGTACAGTTTGCACATGGCGCGGTATTTCCGTGGTATTATTCGCCTTCATAGAGGAATACAGTGCGCGGAAATCCGCAAGGCTGCTTCCTCCCAACGCAGAGGGATCTGTTTTCAGCGTCTCCTCGTCCACAAACAGCACATCTTCACCGGCATTGATTTGAGAGTCTGCGCTCACAGAGAGGAAATCCCCAAACAGGCTCATGGCGGTGATCCGGCAGTTATAGCCCGGAAACGTCCCGTTCTTCGCCGTCCATTCGTCCTGCATGGTATAAGGGTCGTATTTCGTATACAGCAGCTCCGCTTCCTCAAAGCCATCCGTAAGCCATTCCTGCTTCACGATGTCATTAAAGTGATCCAAACGGCGGAAAAAGCCCTGAATACGCCCATCTGACACGCCTGCGTCGGAGAGCAGCTCCTGCAAAAGCTCCCTCGAACCACTGTCGTTCAAGTTCGTGTATTCAATTTTTTCCAATGCCGGACGCTGCTCGGCTGCGCCGCAGCCTGCAAGTACGGCGGCAATAAGCACAACACATATAATAAAAGTGATTTCCCATCGTGATCTCATAGTTCTAATCCATCCTTTCTTTGGCGATTGCTCGATTTGCTGAGGTTATTATAGCACCGGATCATAAATCTTATGTTAAGATATACAAAGTGTTGCGGCTTTTGCAGCAAGCAACTTTCCTCACATCTCCAGGTGTTCTGCCATGAGAAGCATTATCTGGTGCAGGCGGTGTGTAGGAGTATCGAAGCAACGAACAAAAAAGTAAACAGACAACTCATGAGTGGCGAGGATAAATGGCCATGCCTTCAATGATTGCTTTCAATCTGCACCCATCACGCTCGCATCGTCCGCAACCTGCTGGGCGAACTGGCGGAGAAGAACCTGCGGCTCAAACATCTTTTAGAGAAAGGTCAAAAGGTTCGGCAAGGAAGATGAACCGCATCCCTTTGCGACACCGCTTTCGAAAGATTACAGCTTCGCCCCTTAACAAAGACTTTAAGTTAAATCTGTTATACTGCAGCAGTCCCCTCAAAAATACAGACAGGAGAAAAAATTGACCTATGATGAAAAAAAGATATTTCGCTATTCCCATTCTTGCAATCGCACTGCATTTTTTGCTGTCCAACCTGTTGTATTTCCTTGTGGAAAGACTTGTTTTGGATGTTTTTCATATCTCCCCACAGCAATTTATGAAATACTCATATTGGGGCGAGATTCTGATTTACATCGTCCTTATCCTCGTATTCTTCACCCTCTATAAACTGCTTTGGAGGAAAGAGATAAGCGAACCGCGCACAGCGACAAATTTCAAAGATGTGCTCGGCAGTCTGGTCGTGGGATTTGGCATTTGCGGAATCTCCGGTCTTTGGATCATGCTGGCAGAGCAGCTTCCCTCGCTTCAAAAAAGCGTTGAGGCAATGAACGCCGGTGCTGAAAATATTGCCGGCGGAAATGCATTTGGAACATTTATGATTGCGGTGATCGCTGCACCTGTTGTAGAAGAAATTCTATTCCGCGGCATTGTACTTCGCTCCATACGGAAATTTGCCCCCGCTTGGGGCGCGATTCTAATATCATCCGTACTCTTCGGCGTTTATCACCTGAATATCGCGCAGGCTGTCTATGCCACCCTTATGGGCATTGCCGCAGGAATCCTTTACGAGAAGAAAAGGGACCTGTTGTTTCCCATCCTCGTGCATTTCGCAAACAACCTCATTACTATGCTGCAGGGCTTTGCGCCATCCGAAGTGAATGAACTGATCAGCATTTTTATTCTGATCATGATCGCTCCGGCAGGGTATATCGTCTGCCGCTCACTCCGACAGGACAAAAGAGCAGATAGCATGTAAGGGGTTTCGATGAGGCGAAACCCTGTGATTGCTGACCTGTTTCACCGCATGAAGTACATGGAACGCCGTGGAAGTGGTCTGCGCAAAATCGTCAGTGAAACTGAAAAGCTGCCTGGATACACAGCGGCATATAAGCCTGAATTTTCCTCAACAGCGACAGATTTCAGAGTCATCTTGAAAAATGTAAACTACAACATGTGCGGTGCTTCCGTACATGATGCCGCACATGATACAGCACATGATGCCGCACATGATACATCTGTGATCAGCAAGCAAAACTTGCTATTGGAATTTTGTGCAGATCCTAAAAGTCGAGATGAAATGCAAGCATATATTGATGTTTCCAGCCGTTCTCACTTCAGCAAATATTACCTCAAGCCTTTATTATCTTCTGGTAAACTTGAAATGATGTTTCCAGACAAACCCAAAAGCAAAAACCAGAAATACACTACCGTTCATTCCAAATAACCCAGAAGCAGGGCATTGGGGCTCATCTCCCATTGTCCTGCTTCTTTTCATTCCTGTTCCTCCTTCCAACGCTCCAGATGCCGTTTGCACAGGGCATCCGCTTCTCTCTCATCATCTTCCGTCACTTCCCGTTTTCCTTTGGTCAGTTCAATCTCCAGATAAGTCCGGTAATCATCGGCTAAGAGGTCGAACAGTTCCTTGGGAGTATGGCACACCTCGCCGGTGCAATAGTGAAAGTCCTGGTCAAATTCCACCCTTACACATCCGTGACGGCTGATATAAACTTCGATGGTCTCGTCTGCGGCCAGGTAGTCCGCAAAAATCTCCAGCACCTTTTCAAAGGTCAGCATCTGTTTTCACTCCTTTGCTACGCTTCTTATTCTACTCATATTATCCGGTACGGACAGGCAAAAGACAAGGATACAGACAAAAAGAAAAAGCGGAGGAAGGTGCGGCGAAGAAACGCCGTTCCTCCCTCCGCAAATGGAGTATCTAGCCCTGTTATGAAAGTTTGGAGAGTTGGGTAAGGATTTCCTTCACACCCTCCCACAGTTGTTCCTGCCGCTGGGATATATCCTCCAAGAAGGTCTTGCCTGCCTCCTGCAACACGCGGATCGAACCAAACTCCTGGTTCTCAAACACCTCCATCATCTGCCTTGACTGTCCACCATGACTGCCCACATCGGTGTCATGGGTTTTCTGATTGAAATCCGTCATACCTGTTACCTCCTGCTCAAATTTCACCATCGGAATCAGATGATTTCAGGCATAGAAAAAGCCCGGAAAATGGCGTATTTCCGGGCTTTTTTAGCATTATTAAGCAGTCGATTATCGCTTGCTGAACTGCGGAGCGCGACGAGCTGCTTTGAGACCGTACTTCTTTCTCTCTTTCATACGCGGGTCTCTGGTCAGGAAGCCTGCTTTTTTCAGAACCGGTCTGAAATCAGCGTCTGCCTGAAGCAGTGCTCTAGAGATACCGTGACGGATTGCACCAGCCTGGCCAGTGAAGCCGCCGCCGCGAACGTTAACCAGAACGTCGAACTTGTCAACGGTCTCGGTTGCTACTAACGGCTGACGAACAACTACCTTTAAGGTCTCAAGACCAAGATACTGGTCGATGTCTCTCTTGTTGATGGTGATTTTACCGGTACCTGGTACCAGATATACTCTTGCGATAGATTTTTTTCTTCTACCTGTTCCGTAATATTTATTTGCCATGATAACTTCCTCCTTTCAGTACCTTTCCTTAGAATTTGATTTCCAGAGCTTCCGGCTTCTGAGCTGCCTGCTCATGATCCGGTCCTGCATATACATGAAGCTTGGTCATCATGCTTCTTCCTAAAGGTCCCTTCGGAAGCATACCCTTAACAGCAAGCTCGATCACACGCTCCGGCTTCTTAGCCATCATCTCACGCAGAGTGGTCTCTTTCATACCACCTACGTAATCAGAGTGATGATAGTAGATCTTCTGATCTAACTTCTTACCGGTTACTTTGATCTGATCTGCATTAACAACGATCACATAATCGCCGCAGTCGATGTGCGGGGTGTAGATCGGTTTATTTTTACCTCTTAATACTTTTGCTACTTCTGAAGCCAAACGTCCTAAAGTACATCCGGCAGCATCTACTACATACCATTTTCTCTCAATCGTCGCTGGACTAGCCATAAAACTCTTCATTGGTTAACCTCCTGTTAAACTATCTGTTCCTAACGGTCACTTACCGCAATTGTTTTGAAATGTATAGTAAAATGCCTATTCCGGGGCTTTGGCCTAAGCATTTCCACCTAACGTCACAGTTGTATATTATATTATATCCGCCGTTTCATGTCAAGCGCTTTTTCCTTGATTTTACGTGATTTTGAAGGGTTTTCCACAGTTTTTTCAATTTTGCGGTGTGTTATCCACAAGCGGAAGGGCAGTTACCCACCGCAGAGCAGTTTCCTTTGCTGATGTTTCTTCTTCCTGGGCTCTATTTCCGGAGGGCTTTGCACATTTCGCACAATCTGGACGTTCCCCGCCGCTTTGCACCAATTTTCTCAGCGCCTCTGCCTCTTCTGGTGTAAAGCAGTCTCCAGTTTCCTTCTCCGTCTCTTTCAGCACATAGCGTCCATGAACATCCCCCGCCTGTAACCGCTCCGGCTTTTCCAGATCGGTCACATAGACTTTCTCAGCCCCATTCTGGAATGCATGATGGATATTTCTCCGGAGGATTCCATCCAGTTCTTCCTCCACGCAGCGAGTGAGCACGAAAAAGGCTGTCTTCTCATCTTTTATATGGGACTGCAGAATATCATACTTCCAGTATTTGTTCTCCCGGTGATGCCAGTCCGGCAGTTCTTTCTGATATTCCATGCTGACCAGGGTCAGTCCTCTCGCCGGTGCCGTGCGTCCTGCTGCCTGGCGATCTCTTGCATCCAGAATTTCTTCCATGTGCTCCGGCGGGTACGCACCCATGCCAACTTCCAGAAGGGTTCCCGCAATGATGCGCACCATATTATAGAGGAATCCACTTCCTCTGATGCGGATGGTGATCATGTCATCCTGCTTTGTGATATCCAGACTGTAAATGGTACGCACCGTCTCTTCTGCCTGGGTCCGCACTGTACAAAAACTCTTAAAGTCATGTTCTCCGATCAGATAAGCAGCTGCCTGACGCATTTTCTCAAGATCCAGGTTAAAATAACAAAAATGAGCATATAATCGTTCTAACGGCATGGAAATTTTCCGGTTTAATACCTTGTATTCATAAGTTTTGGTGCAGTTTGCTTTCCGTGGATGCCAGTCTGCAGGCACCTCTTTTGAGCTCTGGACGCGGATATCTTCCGGCAGACGCTGGTTGAGCGCAAAGCAGATTTTATCTGCCGGCATGCGGTTTTCCGTGTCAAACACCGCTACATTTCCTCTTGCATGAACCCCGGAGTCGGTCCGGCTCGCACCGATCACAGAAATGGGTTCTTTTAACAGCGCTGTCAGTTCCCGGTTCAGCACTTCTTCTATGGTAATACCGTTTGGCTGCAGCTGCCAGCCACGATACGCGGTGCCGTCATAAGCGACCACCAGTTTTACTCGTTTCATACGTTCCTCCAGGTAGCATTCATTTTTTAGCTTGCAACATGTATCTGTAAATTTCTAAAATCCGATTCGTAAAAGTGTCACATAAGAAGCATCACATACAATGGCTGTAAATAGAAAATTGCTTTCCAAAAACGCAGGAAAGCAATCTTTTCATTTATGCACGCAGTAAGATGACAACCACCAGATAAATCACATAAACCAGATATCCGATATGATCACGCTTTGCGTATTTAAGCGGTTTCATCTTGGTCCGTCCCTCACCGCCATGATAACAGCGGGCCTCCATGGCCATAGCCAGATCCGTTGCACGGCGGAATGCTGAGATAAACAGCGGAACCAGAAGCGGAACCATGCTCTTTGCCTTCTGGATCAGATTTCCGCTCTCAAAATCAGCGCCTCTGGCCATCTGGGCTTTCATGATCTTGTCCGTTTCTTCGACCAGAATCGGAATAAAGCGAAGGGCAATGGACATCATCATGGATATCTCATGAACCGGCACTCCGACTTTATTTAAAAAGCCAAGGCTTTTTTCCAGACCATCGGTCAGTTCATTCGGTGTCGTTGTCAGGGTCATGACAGAAGAACCAATTACCAGATAGATCAGGCGCAGTGCCATAAATCCAGCGATACGCACACCTTCCTGGGTGATCTTTAAGAAACCAATCTGGAAAATTGCAGTTCCCGGTGTTAAAAATAAATTAAAGCTGACACTGATCAGCAGCAGGAATACAACGGCCTTTAAGCCCCTTACGATAAACGAAAAAGGAACCTTTGACATGCGGATCGCTGCCACCAGAAATAAGGTTGCTGCCACATAGCAGGCAATGCTGTTCGCAAAGAACAACGACACAATAAATACCAGTGTTCCAAACAGCTTGGTCCGGGGATCCATGCGGTGCAGCACCGAATCCACCGGATAATATTGTCCTAAGGTAATATCACGAATCATGCTCTTTCATCCTTCCCGAGCAGTTTCAGGATCGCATCCTTTGCCTCTGCTACTGTGGTAATATCATCGGCAATCGGCACACCATGCTCTTTCAGCCCATGCACAATGTAAGTAATCTGCGGTGCAGCAAGTCCGATTTTCTCCAGCTCCTTATAATGACGGAAGACCTCTTTCGGCGGTGCATCAAACATCTTTTCCCCGTGGTTCATCACCATGATCCGGTCTGCATAGCGTGCAATATCCTCCATGCTGTGTGAGACGAGAATAATGGTCATATGGCGTTTTTTATGAAGTTCTGAGATTTCATCCAGAATTTCATCCCGCCCTTTTGGGTCCAGTCCTGCCGTCGGCTCATCCAGGATCAGTACTTCCGGATGCATTGCCAGAACACCGGCAATGGCAACCCTTCGTTTCTGTCCGCCTGAAAGTTCAAATGGAGACTGCCTCCACAGTTTCTCATCCAGTCCAACCTGGATAAGGGCTTCTTTCGCCCGCTCTTCTACTTCTTCTTTGGAAAGTCCCTGGTTTTTCGGTCCAAAGCAGACATCAGAAAAAACGTCCACTTCAAACAGCTGGTGCTCCGGATACTGGAAAACCAGACCAACCTTACTGCGCAGCGCCTTCATATCGTAGCCGTCCTGGTAAATGTTTTCTCCATTATAATAGATTGCTCCGCTGCTGGCCCGCAAGAGACCATTCAAATGCTGGATCAGTGTGGACTTTCCGGAACCGGTATGTCCGATCAGCCCGATAAACTGTCCATCCTCAATTTCAAAACTGACATCCTTTAAGGCATACTGCTCAAAGGCTGTTCCTTCCCCATAAATATGGTTCAAATGTTCTGCCCTGATTGACATAGATGCCTCCTTCTATTTTACCTCTGGATATTTTTCATGAAACATCGGAAGAAGCTTTTCCATCAGCTCGTCCATGGTCAGAATTCCGTCCGGCAGGTCTAAGCCCGCCTGCTTTAGCTCGTAGGCAAGCTCCGTCACCTGCGGAACATCCAGCCGGTATTCCTTCAATTCCTTTACCCGTGAGAAAATCTCCCGCGGGGTTCCATCCATAACCAGTTTTCCGTCATCCATCACGATCACGCGGTCTGCGTCGATGACTTCTTCCATATAATGTGTGATCAGAAGGACCGTGATCTTCTCCTGGCGATTCAGCTCGTGAAGCGTGGCAATGACTTCCTTACGTCCATTTGGGTCCAGCATCGCTGTCGGCTCATCCAGAATGATGCACTGCGGCTTCATTGCCATAACACCTGCGATCGCCACACGCTGTTTCTGTCCACCTGACAGCTTATTTGGAGATTTTAAGCGGTATGCCGTCATGCCAACCGCTTCGAGGCTCTGGTCCACGCGTTTCCAGATCTCATCGGTCGGGACCCCAAGGTTTTCCGGTCCGAACCCGACATCTTCCTCTACAATATTACCAATGATCTGGTTGTCCGGATTTTGGAAGACCATGCCGGCTGTTTTGCGGATATCCCAGATGTGGGCATCGTCTGCGGTATTCATGCCGGAAATCCAGACCGTTCCATCCGTCGGAAGAAGAATGCCGTTCACCTGCTTGGCAAAGGTAGACTTTCCAGAGCCGTTATGCCCCAGGATTGCCACAAAATCCCCCTGTTTAATGTCCAGGGTCAGATCATCGATGGCACGCTTTACCTCTTCCACATGGTCATCTTCATCCCGGCGGATATAATCGTATATTAATTTTGAAGCTTTTATGATTCCCATAAAATTGGCTTCCTTTCCTGTATACAGCGATATCGTTTTCCTTTGTGAAAAACTGCCTTAGCTTTTTCCCCATCAAGCAGAAAAATTCCGCAGTTTTCCACCGTTTTTTCATTTTAAGCGAAATTATACACAGCGTCAACCAGAAAACACACGAGTTCCTGTTTTTCATCTCCAAATAGGCAAAATCTGGTTCCTTTAAAGAAGTGTTTCATCATAGATTGCCCGGGCTCCTCCGGTAAATTTCAGGCGGGTTCTCGCGCAGATGACTCTGGCCGCCCCGATCTGCCGTCTTTCGATCCGCACCGGAACTGCCACCTCTTTTAAATGCATGCCGATCAGGGTATCACCAATATCCATTCCGGCCGCTGCGCGGATATGCTCCACTGCCACCGGACTTTCAAAGGTATGATACGCTGCTGTCGCAAAAGAGCCTCCGGCTTTCGGCTGCGGAATCACGTTGACCTGCTCATATCCATAACGCTCGGCTGCCTCTTCCTCCAAAATCAGGGCACGGTTTAAGTGCTCGCAGCACTGGGCAGCAAGAGAAACACCTGCTTCTTTTGCTGCGCGGTAAATCCCGTCAAACAACGCCTGCCCCAGTTCCGGGCTGGAAAAGCTTCCAATCCGTTCCCCTGCCACCTCACTCGTAGAACAGCCAACCACAAAAATACTGCCCTTTTTCGGATGCGCGGCTGCGAGCAGCTGGGAAGCTGCCTCATACGCCTCGTTTTCTATTTCCATCAGTTCCTGTTTATCTGCTTTCCGATCGGATAATCCGGTTCCCATCGCTGTTTTCCTCCATTCTTCTACCCATGATGTTTCACTCATTATACGCTATCTTACCACAAAATAACAATATTGCACAGTAAGTATCAAAGGGGCGAAAGTTTCCACAGCCGCCATGCATGGCGGCTGCGGAAACTTTCGCCCCTCGTTCGTTATCGTGTGATATTGTTGCTTTAGTGTACCCACACACCCTGCTCATTCACATAAAATGTGTCGATGTTTGTATTCACGGCCTTGTTGCCCTGGCCTGGATAGAAGTAATACCAGTTGCCTTCGACCTCGTTCCAGCCTTCAGCCATATAGCCGGTGCTGTTTAAGTAATAGGTTTTTCCGTCCTTTGTCAGCCAGTGTCCACGAACCAGGCAGCCATAATACTGATCCTGAGTTTCGTTCATATAGCACCAACGGCCATTCCAGGAAACCCAACCGGTGACCATGGCACCACTTGCATCCAGATAGTACATCTGGCCATTACGTTCCTGCCAGCCAGTCAGCATTTTGCCGCTATTATCGAACACATACCATCTGCCGCCTACTTCAACCCAGCCGTTCTTTACGTAACTGCCATCTGGATAATAATAATACCAGGCATTATCGTATTTCTGCCAGCCAGCTTTGCTGTTTCCCGGAGTTCCGCTTGGTCCACCATTACTGGTGCTATTGTTTCTGCCGCTTCCGTCCGATACATCTTCCTTGGCCAGGTAGATTTCATCGGATTCTACCCATTCGCTGCTCTTACCATAATCGTCCTGTTTGGATGTTTTTGCGATGGTACGAACACGGAACTTATAAGTTCCTGCCTGCGTCATATACGGATAAAAATTGAAGGTTTTACTGGTTGTCTCGGTTGTGTAAATTTTGGTGGATCCCTTGCGAAGCTCTACCTCATACTGACCGGTTCCTCCATTGTCTGGTTCCTCCCACCGGGCAGTTCCCTTTGCATTGTCCTTCCAGTAAGCATCCTGTGGAGCTTCAAATGTGCCTTTTAATGGTTTTAACCGGGCCTTGATTACCAGATCACCGCTGCTCTTGCTGGCACTGATAAATTCGCCGCCTTTTATGGTCACATTGCTGGAACGATAGGTTCCCTTAAATGCATAACCGGAATCAATCACTTCCAACCGGATCTTTAACTCTGGCTGATATCCGACGCTTACTTCTTTGGAAGAAGAAGTCGTCCAGTCCGCTTCTTTAATCTGATAGCGGTCCGTGGAACCGGAAATTGCGATACCGCCGCCCGGTGCCGTGGTACTGTCAATGTCAATGGCTGCATCCCCGATCTTATCGCCTGGCTCTAAGTCGGTATAAATCTGTAATTTGACACTGGAGATTGTTTTGTCAGCCGCATAAGCTGTTTTCATTCCTGCGGTACTGACACACAGGGCAAATAACATTCCCCATACCGCAAACCTTTTCTTTGTCATGCTCATCCCTCGCTCTCTTATTTTCGATCATTCATGTTCTATATTCTCTTGTGCGATCTATATATTCCTGATCTCTTTTTGTAATTTCATTATAAGCGAAGTAAGTTGTCCGGTCAACTTACGTATTCCTTACCTTTCTGACACAATCCTGCCGCAAATTGAAAGATTTATGACACATCCCACAGAGCTTTTTTGTTTCATAGGCTGCAATTTCTTATGAAGCCAAAAAGCTCCCGAAGATTTCTCTTCGGGAGCCATAAGCTCATAGATTTATAAAATTATAAATTAAACAAGCTCTAACAGCACTTCCATAGCGCCGTCGCCCTTACGCTGGCCGATCTTAACGATACGGGTGTAACCACCGTTACGGGAAACGTACTTCGGAGCAACCTCATCAAAGAGTTTTGCCGGGATATCTACGGACTTGGTGTTTTTCTTCTTACCAGCAGCTGCGGTCGGAACCTCAGTTACATCGTAGAGAACTTTGAGCATCTGACGACGAGCATGAAGTCTGGACGGCTTATCTTTCTTGATTTCCTTCTGAACTTCATCATAAACGGTAACTTTCTTGCCGTTTACTACTTCTTTGACTCTCTTACCCTCAGCGTCCTTTTTAGCAACCTTAGCGGTAACAGTAACGGTCTCGAAGTTATCTTTCTCTTTCACAGCCAGTGCGATCAGACCCTCAGCAACTTTGCGGATCTCTTTTGCTCTAGCCTCAGTAGTTTTGATGCTTCCATGATACAGCAGTGCAGTTACCTGGCTGCGGATCATTGCTTTTCTCTGGCTGGAAGTTCTTCCAAGCTTTCTATAACCTGCCATTTTATTTTCCTCCATATAATGTGGAGTGCAGTCCCGTGCCCTTTGGTCTTACCGGACCACAGCTTCCAATTTTCATAATGTAGCGGCTCTCTGCCTGATGGACTTACGGAGCCGCCACTTTTTCAGTTTCTAATTGTCGAATTACTCCTCGCTGACAGGGGAAACTCAAACTCCGTTTCACTTCGTTCGAGTATCACCCAAGTTCGTCGTTTTACTCCTCACTCGGATTCAGCTGCAAACCTAATTCTTTTAACTTCGCCAGAACCTCCTCGAGGGACTTTCTGCCGAGGTTACGAACCTTCATCATATCCTCCGGAGTTCTGTTGCACAGCTCCTCCACAGTATTGATGCCGGCTCTCTTTAAGCAGTTGTAGGAACGAACAGACAGTTCCAGTTCATCGATGTTCATCTCGAGAACTTTCTCTTTCTCATTGTCCTCTTTCTCTACCATGATCTCAGCGGTCTTGGCATTCTCAGAAAGGTCAATGAACAGATTTAAGTGCTCACTCAGAACTTTCGCTGCAAGGCTTACAGCCTCGTCTGGAGCTAAGGTTCCATTGGTATACACGTCTAAGGTCAGCTTATCGTAATCGGTAACCTGTCCAACACGGGTATTCTGAATGGACATGTTGACACGCTCAACCGGTGTATAGATGGAATCCACCGCGATCACACCAACTGGCATATCTTCTGTCTTATTCTTGTCTGCGCTCACATAGCCACGGCCCTTGGTGATAGTAAGCTCCATGTAGAACTTGCTGTCTGCACCGCCGCTTAAGTGTGCGATCACCTGATCCGGATTCATGATCTCGATGTCCGGGTCAGCCTGGATATCAGCTGCAGTAATGACACCCTCACCTTCGAACTCGATGTAGGCGGTCTTTACTTCGTTGTTATCGCTGTTGTTCTTAATAGATAAGCTCTTGATGTTCATGATGATCTCAGTTACATCTTCCTTAACACCCGGAATAGAACTGAACTCATGCAAAACGCCGTCGATTTTCACCTGGCTGACAGCTGCACCCGGCAGAGAAGAAAGCATGATTCTTCTCAGGGAGTTACCCAGCGTTGTGCCATAGCCTCTCTCAAGTGGTTCAACTACAAACTTGCCATATTTCTTATCATCAGAAATCTCAACAATCTCAATGTTTGGTTTCTCAAAATCGAACACGACTCTAGCCCCTCCTTTTGGGTTCTTCTATCGAGGGAAATTGGTACTCTTAATTATTTGGAGTACAACTCGACGATAAGCATCTCGTTTACCGGAACATCAATCTCATCTCTGGTCGGCAGCTCTTTAACAGTACCGCGCAGATTCTCCTGGTCAACATCCAGCCAAGCCGGAACCAGACGTCCTGCAGTTACCTCAAGAGCATCTTTGTATCTCTGAGAAGATTTCGCCTTCTCTTTTACTTCGATTACGTCACCAGCTTTTACCAGGTAGGACGGGATGTTTACACACTTGCCGTTTACCAGGATGTGCTTGTGATCTACGATCTGTCTGGTCTCGCGTCTGGTGCGGCCGAATCCCATACGGAATACAACGTTATCCAGTCTGCGCTCCAGGAGAATCATCATGTTCTCACCAGTCTGACCTTCCATTTTCTCGGCTCTGGTGTAGTAGTTACGGAACGGTTTCTCTAATACGCCATAGATGAATTTTGCTTTCTGTTTCTCACGTAACTGGAGACCATACTCACTTACTTTTCTGTTAGCTCTTTTTAATTCTCTGTTTGATTTTTTATCAATTCCTAAATAGATCGGATCTAAACCAAGAGATCTGCATCTTTTAAGAACAGGAACTCTATCTACTGCCACTTTTAGTACCTCCTAATTAGACTCTTCTACGTTTTGGCGGGCGACATCCGTTATGTGGAACCGGAGTTACGTCCTTAATGCTAGTTACTTCAATACCGCATGCGGAAAGCGCACGAATTGCTGCTTCACGGCCTGAACCAGGTCCTTTAACCATAACGTCTACAGATTTTAAACCATGTACTAAAGCTGCTTTTGCGGCAGTTTCTGCAGCCATCTGAGCTGCATATGGAGTAGATTTCCTTGAACCTCTAAATCCCAGACCACCGGCACTTGCCCAGGACAACGCGTTACCCTGTGCATCGGTTAAGGTAACGATGGTGTTGTTAAAAGAAGACTGGATATGTGCCTGTCCGCGTTCAACGTTTTTCTTTACGCGCTTTTTTGTCACTTTTTTTGCAGTGGACACTTTTTTAGCCATTTTAAACTAACCTACTTTCTTGAATTTCCGAATCTTGTTTCCTGTTTTTAAAACATGCAACGTGATTCTACATAATGTTACGAATTACTTATTTCTTCTTGTTTGCAACAGTCTTACGAGGACCTTTGCGGGTTCTTGCATTGGTTTTGGTCTTCTGACCACGAACCGGCAGACCTTTTCTATGACGGATTCCGCGATAGCAGCCAATCTCCTGCAGTCTCTTGATGTTCATAGCGATCTCTCTACGAAGATCACCCTCAACAGTCTGGGTCTCAGCAATAACAGCTGCCAGCTTCTTTACTTCGTCATCGGTCAGATCCTTAACACGAGTGTCAGGATTAACGCCAGCCTCAGCAAGGATACGGTTTGCACTTGTTCTACCGATTCCGTAGATGTAAGTCAGACCGATTTCAACACGTTTTTCTCTTGGTAAATCAACACCTGAAATACGAGCCATTTGCGTCGTAACCTCCTATAACTTTTTGTTTTTAACCTTGTCTCTGTTTGTGCTTAGGATTTTCACAGATTACTCTGATACTGCCTTTGCGTTTGATGATTTTGCACTTTTCGCAAATCGGTTTTACTGATGATCTCACCTTCACGGCAATTCTCCTTTCTACAGTTGCATATATCTGTCCAGATATATTGGTACAGCCGGGCTGGTTTTAGACAAACTTCACCCAGCATCTCAACAAAGTCGCCATGATATTATAACATCATGGTTTCTTTTATGCAAGTGTTTTTACAAATATTTTTACAATTTTTTATTTATAAAAGCGGATGCTTTTATAAGCTTATTTATCTCTCCAGATGATTCTGCCCTTGCTTAAATCATACGGAGACATCTCAAGGGTAACCTTATCGCCCGGCAGGATACGGATATAGTTCATACGCAGCTTACCGCTGATATGAGCCAGCACCTGATGACCATTCTCTAATTCTACCTGGAACATTGCGTTCGGCAGCTTCTCAACAACAGTTCCCTCGATTTCAATAACATCTGATTTCGACATATAATCAATTCCTCCTAAATACAACCGTGGCGTTCCACCCAGGTCTTGAGCGCGTTTCGGATTTCTTCATCAGTGGGAAGACCGCGAAAAAGCGGTGTCTTCCCTGCCTGAATATGTTTCTTGTTTTTCCGCTTCGGGTCGTCCACCTTGCGGGTGGTTCCATTTGCCATGGTAACGGATTTCCCTTCATCGGATATTACGATATAATACTGGTTTTTGTCATGCCCTGCAAGAGACTTTACCGGACAGTACCGCTCTATGTTCATCGCGCACCGCCTTTACAGAGATAAGATCTCCGGCTCACCGTCAGTAATGAGAATGGTATTCTCATAATGGGCAGACAAACTGCCGTCTTTCGTCACAACGGTCCAGTCATCATCCAGCCACTCTACATTCGGGGTACCGATGTTGATCATAGGCTCAACAGCCAGTGTCATGCCAGGAACCAGTTTGATGCCTTTGCGGTTCCGGGAGAAATTTGGCACCTCCGGATCCTCATGTAAATGAGAACCGATTCCGTGACCGACCAGATCGCGGACAACACCATATCCGAAGCTTTCTGCGTAAGCCTGGATTGCCGAAGAGACATCATTGAGATGATTGCCAGCTTTCGCGAACTTAATCCCCTCAAAGAAAGATTGTCTCGTGACATCGATCAGTTTCTGTGCCTCCGGACTGATCTGACCAACCGCATGGGTTCTTGCTGCATCGGAATGATATCCTTTGTAGATCACACCAGCATCCAGACTGACAATGTCGCCCTCTTGGATGATATGATGCTTATTCGGAATACCATGTACCACTTCATTGTTCACGGATACGCAGATGGATGCCGGGTAACCGTTATAATTCTTAAAGGAAGGAACACAACCGAATTCCCGGATCAGTTTTTCGCCCAGACGGTCAATGTCCAGCGTGGACATGCCTGGCTGAATGGCTTTTCCCAGTTCTTCGTGTACCTTTGCCAGAATTCTTCCAGCTTCCCGCATGAGTTCAATCTCTCTTGCAGATTTGATCGTTACGGCCATATTACGCCTCCAGGACAGCTTCAATGTCCTCAAATACTTTATTCAGATCCTGTGTTCCATCTACGGATTTCAGAATTCCTGCTTTTTTGTAGTAGTCAATCAGCGGCTGCGTCTGGTCGTGATAGACAGTCAGACGTTTCTTCACAGTCTCCGGCTTATCGTCGTCACGAAGCACAAGATTCTGACCACATGCATCGCAGACACCTTCTACCCTGGTCGGATTGTAAACAATGTGATAAGTAGCACCGCAGGAGAGGCATGCTCTTCTGCCGGACATACGATTAATGATGGATTCATCCGGAACGTCTACATCGATTGCAAAATCCATCTTCTGTCCCAGTTTGTTCAGTGCTTCGGTAAGGCTCTCTGCCTGCGGAATGGTTCTTGGGAAACCATCGAGCACATATCCGTTCTCGCAGTCAGCTTCTGCAATACGGTCTAACAGCATACCGATGGTTACATCATCCGGTACAAGCTGTCCCTGGTCCATGTAGGATTTTGCCTTCATGCCAAGCTCTGTGCCGCCCTTAATGTTAGCACGGAAAATATCTCCGGTGGAGATGTGCGGAATTCCATATTTCGCTGCAATCTTCTTTGCCTGGGTGCCTTTTCCGGCGCCCGGAGCACCTAACATGATGATCTTCATTCTGGTCTATCCTCCTATATACAAAAGAAGCTGCTGCCCTTACGCGTGCAGCAGCTTTCTCTTACGAACGCTTAATCATTTAAAAAACCTTTGTAATTTCGAACGATCATCTGGGATTCGATAGACTTGAGTGTCTCCAGGATAACGCTGACAATAATGATCAGGGAAGTACCCATGAAAGACAGACGGCTTACCGTAAACACTCCGGAAATGATGATCGGGATAATGCTGACAATGATCAGACCAATCGCACCGATAAATACGATGTAATTTAAGATCTTGTCAAGGTATTCAGAAGTCGGTTTACCTGGGCGGATACCCGGGATGAAACCGCCGGACTTCTTCATATTGTTTGCCACTTCCAGCGGATTGAAGGTGATGGATGTGTAGAAATATGCGAAAAGCACGATCAGCACAAGATAGATCACCAGTCCCACAGAATATGCCGGCATTTCCGGTCTGAACCAGTAAGAGGAGTTCAGAACCATCAGGATCTTACCACCAATGGTAGTGTAATCCGGATGGAAAAACTGTGCGATTACAATCGGGAAGGACATGATGGAGGAAGCAAAGATTACCGGGATGACACCTGCGGTGTTCACCTTTAACGGAATATGAGAAGCCTGGCCGCCCACTAACTTTCTGCCTACCATCTTTTTTGAATACTGAACCGGGATTCTGCGCTCGCCATCCTGAAGGATGATAACGAACACAACCATAGCTGCAAGGATCGCAATCATAATCAGTACGATCAATACAGTAGATCCGATGTTCTTGCTGTTGCTTAAGAATCTGGTGTACAGGGTGTTCACATCCTGCGGAAGGGAGGATACGATATTGAACAGCAGGACGATAGAAATACCATTGCCTACGCCCTTGTCTGTGATACGCTCACCGATCCACATCAGGAATGCGCTTCCTGCAGTCATGGTAACGACTGCAATGATCACGCTCCATACATCATAATTGATCAGAAGTCCCTGACCGCCGAAACCGACTGCCATACCGATGGACTCGATCAGTGCAAGTGCAACCGTTAAATAACGGGTGTACTCTGCGATCTTCTTACGACCATCCTCGCCGTCACGCTGCATTTCTTCCAGTTTCGGAATTGCAATCGTGAGCAGCTGCATGATGATGGAAGATGTAATGTACGGGGTGATGCTCAATGCGAAAATGGACATGGAGGCGAAGGATCCGCCTGTCATCGCATTGAAAAATCCAAATGCATCAGTGGACTGATTTGCAAAAAAGTTTGCAAAAAAGTCCGTCTTTACTCCAGGAATCGGCAGTTCAGATCCAAAACGGATTACCACCAGCATAAGGAAGGTGAAGATCAGTTTCGATCTGATCTCCTTGATCTTCCATGCATTTCGGAGTGTCTTTAACATATTAGATCACCTCGCAGGTTCCACCTAAAGCTTCAATCTTAGCCTTTGCACCCTCACTGAATGCATCTGCCTTTACGGTCAGCTTTTTGGTCAGTTCTCCATTACCCAGGATCTTAACGCCATCTCTCGGATTCTTAACGATTCCGCTCTCAAGAAGAGTCTCAACAGTAACAACTGCATCGTTCTCGAAGCACTCTAAAGCGCTTACGTTGATACCAACGATCACTTTGGTGTTACGGTTCTTGAAGCCTCTCTTCGGGAGACGTCTGTATAACGGCATCTGACCACCCTCGAAACCAGGTCTGGTTGCGCCGGAACGTGCTTTCTGACCCTTGTGGCCCTTACCAGCAGTCTTTCCGTTTCCGGAACCGTGACCGCGTCCTCTTCTGAAATTATCGCTATGCTTAGAACCTACAGCAGGCTGTAAATTGGATAAATCCATTGCACTGCACCTCCTTACTTCTATAATTAATTAGATTTCTTCTACCTTAACTAAATGCTTTACGTGCCAGATCATACCTCTGACAGCCTCATTATCCGGAAGTTCAACAGTCTTGTTGACTTTCTTCAGGCCCAGAGCCTCTACGGTAGCTTTCTGCTTCGGGATAGCACCGATCGGGGATTTGACTAACGTTACTTTTAACTTCTCTGCCATTTCATTACCCTCCTTAGCCTAAGATCTCTTCAACAGATTTGCCGCGAAGTTTTGCATACTCTTCCGGAGTCTTAAGCTGAGTCAGACCGTTGATCACTGCAAGAACAACGTTGGTCTTGTTGTTGGAGCCTAAAGACTTAGCACGGATGTTCTTGATACCAGCAAGCTCCAGTACGGAACGAGCCGGGCCACCAGCGATGATACCAGTACCTTCCGGAGCCTTCTTTAACAGTACAGAAGAGCTGCCGAACTTGCAGATGTGGTCGTGCGGGATACTCTTGTTCTCGTCAACCGGAACCTCTACCAGGTTCTTCATAGCTGCTTCTCTTCCTTTGCGGATTGCTTCCGGAACTTCACCAGCTTTACCAAGACCTGCACCTACGTGACCATTGCCATCACCTACTACTACCAGAGCAGAGAATCTCATGGTACGTCCACCTTTTACGGTTTTGGATACACGCTTGATTGCTACTACATTGTCATTTAATTCAAACTGACTTGGGTCAATAATTGTACGCTTCATGCCGTTCTCCTCTCTACTAGAATTTCAGACCAGCTTCACGAGCTGCGTCTGCAAGTGCCTGGATCTTACCCTGGTAAATGAAACCGCCTCTATCGAAAACGACTTCCTCAATACCCTTCTCCAGAGCTCTCTTAGCGATCAGAGTTCCAACATAAGTTGCTGCTGCAGTGTCATTGGTGTGCTCAAGCTCAGCCTTAACTGCCTTCTCATTGGTGGATGCTGCTACCAGAGTATTGCCGACTGTGTCGTCAATAATCTGAGCATACATATGATTATTACTTCTGAAAACAGCCAGACGCGGTCTCTCTGCAGTACCTGCAAAGCGATTACGTAATCTGGTATGCTTTTTAACGCGAATTTCGCTTCTTGATTTCTTACTAACCATCTTTGTACTCTCCTTAATTATTTCTTACCAGTCTTACCAACTTTACGTCTGATAGTCTCATCAGCATACTTGATACCCTTGCCCTTATACGGCTCAGGTCTTCTCTTATCTCTGATCTCTGCAGCGTACTGGCCAACTTTTTCTTTATCGATACCTTTAACCGTGATCTTATTCTGGCCGTCCAGAACAGTCTCAAGACCTTCCGGATCTTCCATCTCTACCGGATGGGAGTAGCCCAGGTTAAGGGTTAATTTCTTGCCCTGCTTAGATGCTCTGTAACCTACACCGTTTACTTCCAGAACTTTCTCGTAGCCAGCGGTAACACCAACTACCATGTTATTGATCAGGGTTCTGGTCAGACCATGTAAAGATTTCATCTTCTTTAAGTCATTCGGTCTGGTTACAACAATATGTCCATCTTCTTCCTTGATGTCCATCTCTACCGGTAACTCTCTCTCAAGGGTTCCCTTAGGACCTTTTACAGTCACTTTATTATTCTCTGCAATCGTTACAGTTACACCTGCCGGGATTGCGATTGGCATTCTTCCGATACGTGACATGCCATTTACCTCCTACTTAAATTTTCGGAAAACGCTCTGTGCGTTTTCTGTTTTCAGTTACATAATATATAGAAGTAGCTTCGCGGCAACGAATTACCAAACGAATGCTAATACCTCTCCGCCTACGCCCAGACGACGTGCTTCCTTATCGGTGATAACGCCCTGGTTGGTAGAAATGATTGCGATTCCCAGACCGCCAAGTACTCTAGGAAGGTCCTCTTTATTAGCGTATACACGCAGACCCGGTTTGGAAATTCTCTTGATGCCGCTGATGATCTTCTCATTCTTATCTGCACCGTACTTTAAGGTGATGCGGATGGTCTTGAATGCGCCGTCCTCAACGATATCGTATTTTGCAATGTAACCCTCTTTTACCAGGATGTCTGCGATAGCAAGTTTCATCTTGGAAGACGGTACGTCAACAGTGTCATGTTTAGCAGTGTTTGCGTTACGGATTCTTGTAAGCATATCTGCGATCGGATCACTCATAGTCATGATGGATAATTCCTCCTTAATATTGTTAGTTGGTTTCCTTTTTGTTGGACCTCACTCCTTCGAAACTTACAGGCACCACAGGGGGGGCTTATAAGTTTCGGGAGGGACATCTGCTGATTTGTTTTGGCTGTGGTGTTTCCACGTGAGCCACAGCGTCACTCAACTAAGCTCATGCGGCGCTGCGTGGCAGCTTGCATTCGCTAAGATTCGTGACGGGCTTTCGCACTAAATTCGTGCTCTGCGCACTCATTAAGTGCTCAATGCCTACCAGCTTGCCTTCTTAACACCCGGGATCTGGCCCTTATATGCCAGCTCACGGAAGCAGATACGGCAGATGCCGTACTTTCTTAAATATGCATGCGGACGTCCACAGATTCTGCAACGATTGTACTCTCTGGTGGAGAACTTCGCCGGACGCTGCTGCTTAATCTTCATTGAAGTCTTAGCCATGGATCTTTCCTCCTGTTATTTTGCAAATGGCATATTGAATAATGTCAAAAGTTCACGAGCTTCTTCATCAGTCTTGGCAGTGGTAACGAAGATGATGTCCATACCTCTTACCTTGTCAACTTTATCGTATTCAATCTCAGGGAAGATCAACTGCTCTTTGATACCCAGAGCGTAGTTACCTCTGCCATCAAATGCATTCGGGTTAACACCGCGGAAGTCACGTACACGCGGCAGAGCCAGGTTGATCAGACGATCAACGAACTCGTACATCTTCTCACCACGAAGGGTAACTTTACATCCGATCGGCATACCTTCTCTGATTTTGAAGTTTGCAACGGACTTTTTAGCCTTAGTGGTAACTGCTTTCTGTCCGGTAATCAGCTCTAAATCTCTAACTGCAGAATCCAGAACCTTAGCATTGTCTTTTGCCTCACCAACGCCCATGTTGATAACGATCTTATCAAGCTTCGGGACTTCCATGATGTTCTTGTAACCAAATTTCTTAATCAGTGCGTCAACCATCTCGCTCTGATACTGTTCTTTTAATCTAGCCAACTCTCTGTTCCTCCTCTCTGCAATTAGTCGATTACTTTACCGGTTGCCTTAGCAACGCGGACTTTCTTACCATCTTTTACTTCAAAGCCAACACGGGTAGCTTTGCCATCAACAACCAGCATAACATTGGAAATGTCCATTGCTGCTTCCTGATTTACGATGCCGCCCTGCGGGTTTGCAGCGTTCGGTTTGGAGTGCTTGGTAACCATGTTGCAGCCCTCAACCAGAACTTTACCGCCCTTAACGCTCAGGACTTTACCGGTTTTGTCTTTATCTTTACCTGCGATAACCTTTACAAGGTCGTCTTTTTTAATTTTCTGCACAGCCAATACCTCCTTACAGTACTTCCGGAGCCAGAGATACGATCTTCATGAACTGCTTCTCACGTAATTCTCTTGCTACCGGTCCAAAGATACGGGTTCCTCTTGGGGTCTTGTCATCTTTGATAATAACTGCTGCGTTCTCATCGAACTTAATATAAGAACCGTCTTTTCTGCGTGCGCCCTTAACGGAACGAACAACAACGGCCTTAACAACATCGCCTTTCTTTACAACGCCGCCTGGTGTTGCATCTTTAACGGAAGCGACGATTACATCACCAATGTTAGCATATCTTCTTGTAGAGCCACCCATAACACGGATGCAAAGTAACTCTTTTGCTCCGGTGTTATCAGCAACCTTCAGTCTGGTTTCCTGCTGAATCATGCCTGATACTCCTTCCTGGATAACTTATTTAGCCTTCTCGATAATCTCAACCAGTCTCCATCTCTTGTCCTTGGACAGCGGTCTGGTTTCCATAACTTTAACGGTATCACCCTTGCCGCACTCGTTGTTCTCGTCATGAGCTTTTAACTTAACGGTCTTTTTTACGATCTTGCCGTATAAAGGATGTTTGATGTGGTCCTCGATTGCTACAACGATGGTCTTGTCCATCTTGTCGCTTACGACTTTACCTACGCGGGTTTTTCTTAAATTTCTTTCCACGGTCATGTTCTCCTTTCAAACCTTAAGCCAGTTTAGATTTCTCTGTAATAACAGTCTGAATTCTAGCGATATTCTTGCGAACCTCTTTGATTCTGCTGGTATTATCTAACTGGTTGGTTGCATTCTGGAATCTTAAGTTGAAAAGTTCTTTCTTTGCAGCTACTAATTCTTCCTGTAACTCAGCCGCTGATTTTGCCTTTAAACCTTCTACGAATTTATTAGTTTTCACTGTTATCACCGCCTTCTAAATCTGCTTTAGCAGCAATCTTACATTTGCATGGTAACTTGTGCATAGCAAGACGTAATGCCTCACGCGCGGTCTCCTCCGGAACACCAGCGATCTCGAACATTACTCTGCCCGGTTTAACAACTGCTACCCAGTACTCCAGAGCGCCCTTACCGGAACCCATTCGGGTCTCAGCCGGCTTAGCGGTTACCGGTTTGTCCGGGAAGATCTTGATCCAGACTTTACCACCACGTTTGATGTAACGGGTCATAGCAACACGGGCTGCCTCGATCTGGTTAGATTTGATCCAGCACGGCTCGGTAGCAACCAGACCGTACTCACCATAGTTAATTTTATTTCCTCTTAAAGCCTTACCGGTCATAGTTCCACGGAACTGTTTGCGGCGCTTTACTCTCTTAGGCATTAACATTATTTATCGCTCCCTTCCTTGTTTCCTCTAGTAGGAAGTACCTCGCCTTTGTAGATCCAAACCTTAACGCCAAGCTTGCCGTAGGTGGTATCTGCCTCAGCGAAACCATAGTCAATATCTGCTCTTAATGTCTGTAACGGAATGGTGCCCTCGCTGTAGAACTCGGTACGAGCGATATCAGCACCGCCAAGACGTCCGCCAACAGCAGTCTTGATTCCCTTAACGCCAGCCTTCATGGAACGACCCATGGTAGACTTCATAGCACGACGGAAGGAAACACGGTTTTCCAGCTGCTGTGCAATGTTCTCAGCTACTAACTGAGCATCGCGGTCCGGTCTCTTGATCTCTTTGATGTCGATAAATACTCTCTTGTCGGTGAGCTTCTGAACCTCTCCTCTGAGCTTCTCGATCTCTGCGCCGCCCTTACCGATTACAACGCCCGGTTTAGCGGTGAAGATGATGATCTTCACTCTGTCAGATGCTCTCTCGATCTCAATTTTGGAAACGCCAGCGCTATACAGTTTCTTCTTGAGGAATTTACGGATGTTGTAATCCTCAACGAGGCAATCAGCGAAGTTGCCTTCTGCATACCACTTGGAATCCCAGTCTTTAATAACACCGACTCTTAAGCCGTGCGGATTAACTTTCTGTCCCATAATTGCCTCCTCTTATCTCTCATTCAGCACAACAGTGATGTGGCTCATTCTCTTTTCGATTCTGTAAGCTCTGCCCTGTGCTCTCGGTTTTACTCTCTTCATGGTCGGTCCCTTGTTAGCAAAGCACTCCTCTACGTAAAGTTTTGCCGGATCCATGTTGTTGTTGTTCTCTGCATTAGCAATTGCAGATTCCAGTAATTTTTTAATTAAAGAAGAAGCATATCTTGGGTTGTAAGTTACAATACCAAGTGCGGTCTGTACATCTTTGCCTCTGATGGCATCTAATACGAAGCAAGCCTTCTGAACAGAAACACGTGCGTAAGATAACTTTGCGCTCGGTCTGGTGTCCTTCTGGGCATTTCTCTCTCTCTTAATCTGACTTCTATGTCCTTTAGCCATTGCTAATTAACCTCCTTTCAATCCTGACGATTATCGTTTGGATTTCTTCTCGTCTTTTCCATGTCCTCTGTAAGTTCTGGTAGCTACGAACTCACCCAGCTTGTGGCCAACCATATCCTCGGTAACATATACCGGAACATGCTTTCTGCCATCGTGAACTGCGATTGTATGTCCAACCATCTGCGGGAAGATTGTGGAACGGCGGGACCAGGTCTTGATTACCTGATGCTGTCCTGCTGCGTTCATTGCATCAACTTTTTTCAGTAAGTGTGCATCTGCAAATGGTCCTTTTTTTAATGAACGTGCCATAGGTTTTGTATCCTCCTTGAATTATTTAATGGTCTTGCCGTCGCGTCTTCTTACAATCAGCTTATTAGACTGCTTGTTTTTCTTTCTGGTCTTCAGACCCAGAGCAGGCTTGCCCCACGGAGTAGAAGGACCCGGACGACCGATACCAGTCTTACCTTCACCACCACCGTGTGGATGGTCATTCGGGTTCATAACGGAACCGCGAACTGTAGGACGGATACCCATATGACGTTTTCTACCAGCCTTACCAAGGTTAACAAGATTGTGCTCGCCGTTGCCAACAACACCGATGGTTGCGCGGCATACGATCGGAACCATTCTCATCTCGCCGGAAGGAAGTCTTAAGGTTGCATATTTGCCTTCTTTTGCCATAAGCTGAGCAGCGTTACCAGCGGAACGAACCAGCTGACCACCCTTGCCCGGATACAGCTCAATATTATGAATCTGCGCACCAACCGGAATGTTTGCCAGCGGTAAGCAGTTACCTACTTTAGCCTCTGCAGTCTCGCCGCTCATAACCTTCATGCCGTCGGTTAAACCAGCCGGAGCCAGGATATAAGCTTTCTCGCCGTCTGCATAGCAGATCAGTGCGATGTTTGCAGTTCTGTTCGGATCGTACTCGATACCGATAACGGTTGCCGGGATACCATCCTTGCTGTTTCTCTTGAAATCGATGATTCTGTATTTTCTTCTGGAACCGCCACCACGATGTCTAACGGTGATCTTACCCTGGTTGTTACGGCCAGCATTCTTCTTTAAAGAAGTAACCAGAGACTTCTCCGGGGTGGACTTGGTGATCTCACTGAAGTCAGAACCGGTCATATGTCTTCTGGAAGGTGTATATGGGTTGTATGTTTTAATTCCCATGACTTGAACTCCTTTCAATTCCGTACACGTCCGTGCGTTTTCAACGCACTCGCGTGTATCTCTTTATCACGGCGCAGTATATTCTTTTCACTGGCTGCCGTATAGTTTCTTTTCATTTCATCGCTCAACGAAGCTCGGCTTTCAGCCTCGCTAAGATTCGCGATGGGCTTTCGCACTAAATTCGTGCTCTGCGCACTCATTAAGTGCTCAATGCCTACAGACCTGCGAATACCTCGATCTCTTTGCTGTCCTCAGTTAACTGAACGATAGCTTTCTTGGTAGCAGCGGTCTTGCCGAAGGTCATACCACGTCTCTTGTTCTTGCCTTCGCTGTTCATGGTGTTTACACTCTTAACTTTGGTTCCCGGGAACATCTTCTCAACAGCCTCTTTGATCATGGACTTGTTCGCATCGGTGTGAACCAGGAAAGTGTATTTCTTCTCGCTCATTGCGTTCATGCTCTTCTCGGTAACAACCGGTTTCAGAATGACATCATAGTACTGAACGTTAGCCATTATGCGTACACCTCCTCGATATTTGCAACAGCAGCCTTGGTAGCTACTACGGTGTTGTATTTCAGAATGTCATATACGTTGATGGTATTGACATAAGCGGTCTTTACAGACGGGATGTTCTTAGCAGACTTAACAACGTTCTCGCTGTCCTCGCCAACTACTACCAGAGCCTTGTTAACCTTTAAGTTATTCAGAACGGTCTGGAATTTCTTGGTCTTGATCTCATCAAGTTTCAGCTCGTCAACAACGATGAACTTGTTCTCAAGCACTCTGCTGGTCAGTGCAGACTTCAGAGCAGCTCTCTTCTCTTTCTTGTTGAGTCTGATTGTGTAATCTCTTGGAGTCGGAGCGAATACGATACCGCCGCCGGTCCACTGCGGAGCTCTGGTTGAACCCTGACGTGCATGTCCGGTTCCTTTCTGTCTCCACGGTTTTCTACCGCCACCAGATACCTCAGAACGGGTTTTTGCTTTCTGAGTACCCTGACGATTGTTAGCAAGCTGTGCAACGACTGCCATGTGTACTAAGTGCTCGTTAACCTCAACACCGAATACAGCATCGTTTAAATCCATCTTGCCTACTTCATTACCTTCCATATTGTAAACAGATACGTTTGCCATCTGTGTGTTCCTCCTTTCTCGTCAAAGCTTACTTGGAAGCTTTCACTGTTTCTTTGATCGTTACTAAAGATTTCTTCGGTCCTGGAACAGCGCCCTTAACCAGAAGCAGATTGTTCTCAACGTCTACGCGGACAATCTCAAGGTTCTGAATGGTAACCTGCTTGGAACCCATATGTCCCGGCATGCCTTTACCCTTGAATACCTTGCTCGGATCAGAACAAGCACCGTTGGAACCCTGATGACGATGGAACTTAGAACCATGAGCCATAGGTCCTCTGTGCTGACCATGTCTCTTGATCGCGCCCTGGAAACCTTTACCTTTGGAAACAGCGGTTGCATCCACCTTATCGCCGTTAGCGAAGATGTCAGCTTTGATCTCGTCCTTTACAGAATACTCTTCTGCGTTCTCGAAACGGAACTCGCGGACGAATCTCTTGTAGGAAACACCTGCCTTGTCGAAGTGTCCCTTAACCGGTTTGCTAACCAGTTTTTCTCTCTTGTCTACAAAACCAACCTGAACTGCTTTGTAGCCATCGTTCTCAACGGTCTTAACCTGGGTTACTACACACGGGCCAGCCTGAAGAACGGTTACCGGAACTAACACGCCATCTTCGTTGAAGATCTGAGTCATTCCGACTTTGGTAGCTAAGATAGCTTTCTTCATTTCAATTTCCTCCTTACAGCGGATTACCTTTTACGGCAATCATACTAAAGCTTATTTCTGTTTCATTTTGATGTCGATATAAACACCAGCCGGCATTTCCAGTTTGCTCAGTGCATCAACTGTCTTCTGGCTCGGAGTGGTGATATCGATAAGTCTTTTGTGAGTTCTCTGCTCGAACTGCTCTCTGGAATCTTTGTACTTGTGTACCGCTCTCAGAATAGTTACTACCTCTTTCTTGGTCGGTAACGGTACCGGTCCGCTCACCTGAGCCCCTGTCTTCTTTACGGTCTCGATGATTTTTCCAGCAGACTGATCAACTAACTGATGATCATAAGCTTTTAATGTGATTCTCATTACTTGACTTGCCATAAAAAAAGTCGCCTCCTTTTCGCACTTTTGTTTGAAGTACGACAAGCGGTGACTGTACACATCTCCGTGTGTGTCGCGCGGACTACACACTGCGTTACTGCAATTACTCTTTTACTACAGCTGTTAAATTGGTACAGTGACTTGTCGTCAGTTTCCTAACTTGACATTCGCTCCACGGAAAACCTGCCATGTGGGCAGCAACCTCACGCTTCATCGCTATCATGTCACAGCCTTTGTATATTACCATAGTCTTTCCATAAAAGCAAGTGTTTTAGCCATTATTTTTATGTTTTTATTTGTATACAATCTGTTTCCCATTTCCCGGTCCAAACGGGTTTCTTCTATATATAATGGCATATCCGATCCATGTAAAAATGCAAAAGGGAAAGCAGCCGGTCTTTCAACTGTCCGCTTTCCCTTTTCTGGTCATTCCTGTCTAAACGCCTATCCGATGCCAGCGCTCACTTCCGGCACGTTCATGGTCCGGTTAGTCGTTATCCCATTCCGGTTCCTCCGGACTGCGGTAACTTCCACCATCCACGCTTTCGTCATCTTCTTTCACCAGAATGCCGCTGCTGTTCGTTTTGTATTTCACACCATTGCTGTCTTTCACCGTGGTGTTCTTCGCGATCTTTCCGGAGGTATTGACTACGTAGTTCTTGTAGCTGCTGCCGCTCGGAATGCTGTACACCTCATATTTACTTCCGGAATCTGCCTTCTGGAGTTTGCCCATATAATAAAGGTAATTATCGTATACCCCCGTATAGCCGCGTCCGGTGGAATTGAAATAGTAAGGCCAGGATACGCCGCCCTCCGTGATGTTGTACTTTCCCTTCAGCATACTGCTCTGAGCATAGGTTCCAAAATAATAAGCCGTATACTCACTTTCACTGCTGTTGGTATAAACCTTCTGAATGCCATAAACCGGAACACCATATTCATTAAACAGATAGGTATTGCCATTGATACGCTTCAAATCACTGCTTTTCGCGCTGCCCTTGGACGGACCAACCTCCGGAACTCCCTTGGAGTTAAAGTAGAACCATTCTACATCATGATCGTAATGCCCCTGCAGATATTCCGGCGGTTCCGTAGAATACCAGCCGGTACGAACTTTTCCATCGGTATCTACCAGACGATAATCCTCAATACTGTCCGATTCATCTCCAGTAACGCAGACCCAGCCCGTCTGGAGTGCTCCATCCTCCCGCAGGCAGTAATAAGTTCCATTGATCTTTTTCTGTTTGACGTTCGTTCCGTTTTCATTCGGCACAACTTTTTTGCCGTTCGTTCCAAAATAATACCAGTACTGGCCATCGTTTGCAGTCTCAAACGGTCCCGTGTGCTTCTCTTCATCCTGATATTCTTCCGGCGGAGTCAGTTTTTTCCATCCGGTTACCATGGCTCCGGCATCATCGCAGTAATACATATTGTCCAGGATCCATCCGGTTTCCATAACACCACTGTCTCCGAAATAATGGTACTGGCCATCGATCTGCACCCATTTGTCTTTTGCGCATTTTCCGTTGTTTCCAAAATAGTACCAGTCATAGCCGGATGTTTTCCGGCTGTTCGCTACCTGAAGCCACCTATTCGCAATCATGACACCACTGGCATCTACATAGTAATCATCGTTGTCGACCCATTTGTTTGTTGCCATGGCACCGCTGCTCTCCAGATAACGCCAGGTTCCGTCCTGAGCCTGACGCCATGCGTTCGTAACCTTACTTCCGTTATTATTATAGTATACCCAGTTACTGCCCTCCTGCGCCCAGCCGGTTGCCGCAAACGCAGTGATTCCAACTGTGCCAAAGCTCATAACCGCAGCCAGCATAACCATTGCAAAATTCTTTTTCTTCATATTATAAAGCTCCTTCGTATCATTGCGCCGCCGCTTCTTTTTGCAGGTCCATCCGAAACCGGCAATCATCCTTATTCAAGCGACCTTTATGCTTTCCATTTTAGCAATAATACACAGATTATTCAACCAATTCACACGAAATAGATTCTTACAAATTTCGGACAAATAACAATATAAGTATATGACAAGGGCCGTGTGAGTTGCCGAAAGGCAACTCACACGGCCCTATTAAAGTGAATCAAATGGTTACTCTGTTTTATACCTCAAACATCAGATCACCATAGCTCGGGAATGGCCACAGATCTTTGTCTACGATCATCTCCAGCTTATCAGCCGGTGCACGGAGTGCTGCCATAGCCGGAACAACCTTGTCATGGTAAGCACGAGCCTGTGCCTCTGCACCGGAAACACCTGCTGTTTCCTCCGTAATGTCGGTCAGTGCTGCCAGAGCCACTTTCATGTCAGACAGCAGTGCAGAAGTTTCGGTAAGCAGTTCTGTCTGCACACTGGTATCTGCCTCTGGACATGCAGCCTTGACTGCTCCCAGGGAACCTGCCAGCTGGGTTGTGTACTTGATAACTGCCGGGATGATCTGCTTGCTTGCCATATCGATCATGGTCTTTGCTTCAATGTTGATCATCTTGGAATATGCCTCGTACTCAACCTCGGCGCGGGACTCCAGCTCTGCCTTGGTGAATACGCCAAAGGATTCATACAGCTTCACAGCCTTATCGGTGGTGATAGCCGGGATTGCATCTACCATGGAGCGGATGTTCGGAAGGCCGCGTCTCTCTGCTTCTTCTACCCATGCATCGGAATAGCCGTTGCCGTTGAAGATGATGCGCTTATGATCGCGGAACAGCTTCTTGATCATGTCATGAACTGCAGTATCAAAATCCTCTGCCTTTTCGAGTTCATCTGCTGCTTCCTTAAATGCCTCAGCCACAATGGTATTCAGCACTACGTTTGCCGGAGCGACAGAATCCGAAGATCCCACCATACGGAACTCAAATTTATTTCCGGTAAATGCAAACGGTGAAGTACGGTTACGGTCGGTTGCATCTTTGTCCAGATCCGGAAGGGTTGCAACGCCGGTCTTTAAGGTACCGCCGGTCTTGGAATGGGTTGCCTCACCGGTGCTGCACAGCTGATCGATGACATCCTCCAGCTGCTCACCTAAGAATACAGAGATGATGGCTGGCGGTGCCTCATTTGCACCCAGACGATGATCGTTTCCGATATCGGCTGCGGATTCACGAAGCAGGTCTGCGTGGGTATCCACTGCCTTTAAGATGCAGGCCAGAACCAGAAGGAACTGGATATTTTCATGAGGGGTATCACCCGGATTTAACAGGTTCACGCCGTCATCGGAAGTCAGGGACCAGTTGTTATGCTTACCGGAACCATTGACACCTGCGAACGGTTTCTCATGAAGCAGGCAGGTAAGGCCCTGACGGCCGGCAACCTTCTTTAAGGTTTCCATGACCATCTGGTTGTGGTCTACTGCCAGGTTTGCCTGATCGTAGATCGGAGCCAGCTCATGCTGTGCCGGAGCAACCTCATTGTGCTGGGTCTTGGAGGTAACACCAAGCTTCCAGAGTTCCTCGTTGACTGCCTTCATGTAAGCACCGATACGCTCACGGATTGCACCAAAGTAATGGTCATCCAGTTCCTGTCCCTTAGGAGGCATTGCGCCAAATAAGGTACGGCCGGTGTAGATCAGGTCTTTTCTCTGTAAATATTTCTGGCGGTCTACGATAAAATACTCCTGCTCTGGTCCAACCGACGGGCATACACGCTTTGCGGTTGTATTGCCGAAGAGTCTTAAGATTCTTAAGGACTGCTCATCAATCGCCTGCATGGAACGAAGAAGCGGGGTCTTCTGATCCAGTGCTTCACCGGTATAAGAACAGAATGCAGTTGGGATGCAAAGAGTTACGCCACATGCATCTTCTCTTAAGAATGCCGGGGAAGTGCAGTCCCATGCGGTATAGCCTCTTGCCTCGAAGGTAGCACGCAGACCGCCTGAAGGGAAGGAAGATGCATCCGGCTCACCTTTGATCAGCTCTTTGCCGGAGAATTCCATGATTACCTTTCCCTCTGAATCTGGTGCAGAAATGAAGGAATCATGCTTCTCAGCAGTTACACCAGTCAGCGGCTGGAACCAGTGGGTATAATGGGTTGCTCCTCTTTCGATGGCCCAGTCCTTCATTGCATGTGCAACTACATCTGCAATGGATGGATCCAGCTCAGCACCATCTTCGATGGTCTTTTTCATTTTCTTGAAAACGCTCTTTGGTAAGCGTTCTCTCATAACGGTTTCGTTGAAGACGTTCTTGCCAAAAATCTCAGCTACATTTACGATTTCGCTCATAGACTTTTCCTTCCTCTCATTAGAATTGCCGTTCCCGGTTTTCTCATCCTGCCCTAACTTATTTTTATGTATACTTAATTTTCTTAAGTCGGGTTCCAGGTTAAAAAAAATGGTGTTCTTCCTTTCTGGAAGAACACCATCGTTCCCTTCTTAAAATAAACCATTAGTTTGGAAAAAGCAAGTGTTTTTTTGCATTTTCCAGTATTTTTTTCAAAGCACTGAAATTCAGGCTTTTCCAACGGAACCGAACAGTTCCATCTTCTCTTTTACAGTTGCCTTGATTGCCTCTGCTCCCGGTGCAAGCAGCTTACGCGGATCGAAGCCTTTGCCTTCCAGATCTTTGCCTGCTTCAATATACTTACGGGTTGCATCAGCAAACGATAACTGGCACTCGGTGTTTACGTTGATTTTTGCTACGCCAAGGTCAATCGCTTTCTTGATCATGTCAGCCGGGATACCGGTACCGCCATGCAGAACAAGCGGCATATCGCCAACCTTCTCTTTGACTGCTGCGAGCGTCTCAAAGCTTAAGCCCTTCCAGTTTGCCGGATATTTGCCGTGGATGTTGCCGATACCTGCTGCCAGGAAGTCTACGCCGAGATCTGCAATCATCTTACACTCGTTCGGATCTGCGCACTCGCCCATACCGATTACGCCATCTTCCTCACCACCGATGGAGCCTACCTCAGCCTCGATGGAAAGTCCCATAGCATGAGCAACTTTTACCAGTTCTTTGGTCTTCTCTACGTTCTCCTCGATTGCATAATGGGAACCATCAAACATGATGGAGGAGAAACCAGCCTTGATGCATTTGTAGCAGCCATCGTAAGTGCCGTGGTCTAAGTGCAGTGCTACCGGAACGGTAATGTTCATTTCCTCGATCATGGCTTTTACCATTGCGGAAACAGTCTTAAAGCCGGTCATATATTTGCCTGCGCCCTCGGACACGCCCAGAATAACTGGGGAGTTTAACTCCTGTGCGGTTGCAAGGATTGCCTTGGTCCACTCCAGGTTGTTGATGTTGAACTGACCTACTGCATAGTGTCCTTCTACTGCTTTTTTCAGCATTTCTGTTGCAGATACTAACATGTTCAAAACCTCCGTTTTTCTATAGTTTTGCCGCAATGCCTGTCCCAAACCAGACACCCTCTGTAACGGACTTACATTTTGTTACTGCGGCTACTGTCTCTATTATAGTACAAAAACTAATTTTTGTGAAGCATATAACAGGATTGTCTACAGCCCAAGAATTTCTGCCACATTCTTCTCCATGTCTGCCGCGTCGCACTCTCTGGTATGACGGATCTTTGCGTTGCGGATTTCTTCCACAGCACGCGGGATTGCCACACCGGATGCTTTGCACAGCGCATCGATGGATGCAAATTCATCGGTGTCTGCCTCCTTGCCTGTCACCGCTGCCATAACGCTGTGGGAGAACTTGTACGGACTTGCAGTAGACGCAATGACCGTCGGCGTCTTGTCTCCGGTTTCTTCCACATACTTTTTATATACGCAGGAAGCGACTCCGGTATGCGTATCAATGATATATCCGGTTTCATCTGCCAGATGCTTAATGCCTGCAGCATTCTCTGTCTCTGTTGCATAGCCACCCACAAAGTCTTTCATGAACGCTTTCATGGAATCCGTTACCGTGTAGGCACCCTGCGTGCTTAAATCTTCCATAAGCTTCTTATTTGCAGCCGCGTCACAGCCGGTGCTTAAGTAAATAAGGCGCTCTAAGTTGCTGGAGATCAGGATATCCATGGACGGGGAGTTGGTCAGGATAAATGCCCTCTTGCGGTCATAAGTACCGGTCTTAAAGAAGTCGTAAAGAACCTTGTTGTCGTTGGAAGCACAGATCAGGGTCTTGATCGGCACGCCCATCTGTTTTGCCAGATATGCAGCAAGAATGTTTCCAAAGTTTCCAGTCGGAACTGTCACGTTGATGAGATCGCCATTCTGGATCTCGCCGTTTAATAGCAGTTTTGCATAAGCGTAAACATAGTAAACAACCTGCGGAACCAGACGGCCAATGTTGATGGAGTTTGCAGAAGAAAGCTGGAAGCCCTTTGCTGCCAGTTTTTCCGCAAATGCCTTATCACCGAAAATTTTCTTAACACCAGTCTGGGCGTCATCGAAATTACCATGAATGGAAACAACCGCAGTATTTTCGCCTTTCTGGGTTACCATCTGCAGTTCCTGTACTTTGCTGACACCACCCTTCGGATAGAAGACAATGATGCGAGTTCCCGGTACATCTGCAAAACCTGCCATAGCAGCCTTACCGGTATCACCGGAAGTGGCCGTTAAGATTACGATCTCATTTTCCACATGATTTTTCTTTGCAGAAGTGGTCATAAGATATGGAAGAATGGACAATGCCATGTCTTTGAACGCAATCGTGCTTCCATGGAACAATTCCAGATAGTAAGCACCGTCTGCCTTTACAAGCGGAGCAATCTCCTCCGTATCGAACTTGCTGTCATATGCGTGATCGATGCAGTAACGCAGCTCTTCTTCTGTAAAGTCTGTCAAGAACTGCTTCATAACACGGTATGCCGTCTCCTGGTAAGTCATGCCAGCCAGTTCTTCCATAGATACATCCAGTTTCGGAATCGAAGTCGGCATGAATAATCCGCCATCCTCTGCCAGTCCCTTCAAAATAGCCTGGGATGCTGTCAGTCCGCTTTCGCCGCCTCTTGTGCTCTGATATGTTAAATTCATAGCTTTTTCCTTTCTCCCTTTACAAGTATGCACAGGTTTTCTGTAACGATTATTTTTTGTTGATTGTAGCACAGGCGAACAGGATTTGTCCATGATTTATTCTGGTTACAATTTAAAAAATTCCAACCGGATTTTTTCATCCCAAACCAGGAAATTATGTTTCGGAACACTTTTTTCTGGGCAATCCTGCATGAGATGTGTATTGAAGGTTCCTTTCGGATATGCTAAACTAAATGGATATTAAGAAAAACACTCAGAAACAACTTACTTTTCACTGCACAGCATGAGGAGAACTGCAATGTACACTTACGCGTGGTATCACTGGCTCACTTTCTTTTATATCTACTGTTTTTTCGGCTGGATCTTCGAATCTACCTATGTATCCCTAAAGCAGCATCGTTTTGTCAACCGGGGATTTTTACGTCTTCCCATGCTGCCTTTATACGGAACCGGCGCAGTCATGATGCTCTGGGTATCCCTTCCAGTCAAAAATAATCTGTTTCTGGTTTACTGTTCCGGCGTTGTTGCTGCCACACTTCTGGAATATGTGACCGGTTATGTGATGGAACGTCTGTTTAAGGTCCGTTACTGGGATTACAGCAATCAAAAGTTTAATCTTCATGGATATATCTGCCTGACCTCTTCCATCGCCTGGGGATTTCTTACCATCTTCATGACGGAAGTGATTCACAAGCCGATGGAACGCTTTGTACTGAACCTGCCGCCAGCACTGGAATGGTGTCTGCTGGGCGTAATCAGCGGATGCTTTGTCATGGATACCATCCAGTCCACCAAGGAAGCACTCAATCTCGCCAAGGCACTGGAACGTGTTGCAAAGCTGCGGGCCGATCTGGACGAAATGCAGGTACAGCTTGCTTTATTGAAAGCTGAAACAGCACAAAATATTGAAACCGCCAAAGAAGAGTTGCGCATGACTGTGGCTGAAAATATTGAGTCTGGCAAAGAAATAGCAGCCGCACGCAAAGAGGCTCTGGAAGAAGCCGTTGCTGCCGGAAAAGAAAAACTGGCAGAAACCGCCGCTGTTCAGAAGGAACGCCTGACCGAAGCAGCTTCCGCACGGAAAGAACGTCTGACCGAGGCGGCTTCCGCGCAGAAAGAGGCACTGGCAACCGCTGCCGAAATTCACCGGGAAGCCATTGCTGCACGGAAGGAAGAACTGGCAGAAGCAGTGGAGGCTCACAAAGAAACGATTGCCGCACGCAAAGAAGAGTTTGCAGAGGCACTGGAAGCTCACAGAGAAAACGTCGCTGCACGCAAAGAAGAACTGGCTGCAGCAATCGATCTCAAAAAAGCTTCCCTGGCAGCCCGCACCAGCAGTCTGAACGAAAAGATTGCCGACACGAACCGCCTCTTAAAAAACCAAAAAACAATTGGGCGTCCTTCTATTCTGCGCCGCAACCCATCTGCAGTTTCCAGACATTTTGCTGATGCATGGAAAGAACTGTATAAAGAATGGGATGATCAAAACCACGCTTGACCGGGATCATGATTCAACATTCCGGTTCAAATCGCCTGATTGCAGCACCGGAGGCATCTTATGGATTTAAAACAGATCGAATACATTGTAAAAATTGATGATGAACACAGCATCACACGTGCTGCGGAAAAACTTTTTGTAACCCAGTCCGCCTTAAACCAGCAGCTTCTTCGTCTGGAAAAAGAACTGGGCGCCCCGCTCTTTCATAGAAGCAAGGTGGATATGCGCCCCACGGAAATCGGTCAGGTTTATCTGGATAACGCAAGAGAAATCCTGCGGATCAAACAGCGTACCTACAACCTGATCAACGACATGACGGATGCCAAAAAGGGGCGTCTCTCCATCGGCTTCACTCCGGGTCGCGGAAGCGAAATGTTCACCCATGTCTACCCGGCATTTCACCAGTCTTACCCAAATGTCATTGTAGAACCACACGAATTAAGCGTACACCGCCAACAGCAGATGATTGCCCAGGGAAATCTGGATATCGGATTTCAGACGCTGTCCGAACGCCAGCGTACGGACAGTGAATACATAAAACTTGGTAAGGAAGAGATTTTTCTTCTGGTTCCAAGCATTCATCCGGCTGTAGAACAGCTCTCGGCAAAACCAGTTTCCCCACTCCTGCATTCAGCGCAAAACTCCGGTCAGACAGATCCAGCTTCCATTTCTTCTGCCTTTCCGATTGCCGACTTAAGCCTGTTTCAATATGAACCATTCGTGTTGATGTACAAAGAATCCACGATCCGCGCCATCACAGATGATATTTTCCGCAAATCCGGATTCACACCGAATGTTCTCTTTGAAACCTCCAGCAACAATACCGTGCTTTCCATGATCCAGGCAAATCTCTGCTGTGGAGTTGTCCCGGAACACTACGTGCGCAATCTGCCGCCCAGCGTCAGCTGTTTCGCCTTTCCGTCCCACCCATCCTGGGATATTGTGGCCAACTACCGTAAGAACGGATATCTGAGTGAAGCCGCCCGATATTTCATCGAGCTGGTGCGGAACTTCTGGAAATAGCAATTTAAGTATACGAAACAAGAAAGGGCCGAAAGCTTCCGCCCCGCCGTATGGCGGGGCAGGAACTTTCGGCCCTAATCATTGCGTTCACGGTATGGTTATATTTTAGTATGCTCTTCCCCAGTATACCATCTTTTTAGCCGGCTTGCCGCAGCATACGCACTTGTCGGAGAGGGTCTCCTGTGCGAACGGCATGCAGCGGGAAGTTGCTGCGGTATCTTCTTTGATCTTGTCTTCGCAAGCCTGATCGCCGCACCACATTGCCTTTACAAAACCAGGTTTCTCGTTGATGGTCTTTACAAACTCATCATAAGTGGTTGCCACATAGGTATGGGAATCGCGGTGTGCTCTTGCACGCTCCAGCATATCGTGCTGAATGGTGTCTAAGAGTTCGCTTACCTTTGTCTCGATTTCATCCAGGGAAACGGTTACTTTCTCATGGGTATCGCGGCGTACCAGTACCGCCTCATTGTTCTCGATATCTCTCGGTCCGATCTCAACACGTACCGGAATACCACGCATCTCAGACTCACTGAACTTCCAGCCCGGGCTCTTGTCGGAATCGTCGACTTTCACCTTAAAGTTGGAAAGAACATCTCTTAACGCAAATGCTTTGTCCAGAACGCCCTCTTTCTGCTGCTGGATCGGAACGATCACAACCTGGGTCGGAGCGATTCTCGGCGGCAGTACCAGACCATTGTTGTCACCGTGTACCATGATGATGGCACCGATCATACGGGTGGTCATACCCCAGGAAGTCTGATGGACATACTGCAGGGTATTGTCTTTTGCTGCATACTGGATGCCGAATGCCTTTGCAAATCCATCGCCGAAGTTATGGCTGGTACCGGACTGCAGTGCTTTTCCATCGTGCATCAGGGACTCGATGGTGTAGGTTGCCTCTGCTCCTGCAAATTTCTCTTTGTCGGTCTTCTGTCCGCGGATAACCGGGATTGCCAGAACCTGCTCGCAGAAATCTGCATACAGATTCAGCATCTGGATGGTTCTTGCCTCTGCTTCTTCTGCAGTTGCATGTGCGGTATGACCTTCCTGCCACAAGAACTCTCTGGAACGAAGGAACGGACGGGTGGTCTTCTCCCATCTTACAACGGAACACCACTGGTTATATACCTTCGGCAGATCGCGGTAGGAATGAATGTCTTTTGCGTAGAAATCGCAGAACAGGGTTTCCGAAGTCGGACGTACACACAGGCGCTCCTGCAGCGGCTCCAGACCACCGTGGGTTACCCATGCAACCTCCGGTGCGAAACCTTCTACGTGATCTTTCTCTTTCTCAAGCAGGCTCTCCGGAATGAAGATCGGCATATAAACATTCTGAACGCCGGTTTCTTTGAAACGGCGGTCCAGCTCATGCTGAATATTCTCCCAGATTGCGTAGCCTGCCGGTTTGATGACCATGCAGCCCTTAACGCTTGCATAATCACACAGCTCTGCTTTTTTTACCACATCCGTATACCACTGGGCGAAATCTACGTCCATGGATGTGATTGCTTCTACCATTTTTTTGTCTTTTGCCATGGTTAATCTTCCTTTCTTGAAAATATTAAAAAAGTCACCCGGTCCTTTGCCATCTCTGACAAGGGACCGAATGACCAGATAAATTCGGCGGTACCACCCTGATTAGCACTTTCTACATAAAAAGCACTCGCTCTATGCTCCGTTAACGCCGGAAACTACGCTGCAGTTCACTGCAGGACTCCAAGGCCGGTTCAGCACTCAGGGACATGAAAGTCTTGCACCAAAATGACTCTCTCTCTGAAATGTAGTGGATGCTTACTAATCCTCTTCACTGTCATATTGTCTTATAAACATCTGCCGCATACGACTCAGACGGACATCTTGAAAGCCGCTTGCACCGCATAACTGCATGCTTGATTTTAAGGCATTTTTTCTGCTTTGTCAAGGGGCTGCGCTATGCGTACCACTTCCACCAGATTCGTGTGCTGAGCATTTCCGCGCGCATAAGGGGTCGGGTGCTGTGAAGTCAGTACATTGATGCTGCCAGCCATATCGGTGCCGTCCTCATCCGGTCGGTACCAGGCTCCCTGGGAGATTGCGGTCACGCCCTGCATGATCCGCTCGGTAATGTGGACCGGCATACGAATCCTGCCGCGGTCATTGAACACTTCAACCAGATCCCCCTCACGCAGGTCACGCGCAGACGCATCAGCCGGATTCATCCACAAGGTCTGGGGATCCAGCCTGTGCATAGTCCGATTGTTGTCATGAATGCTGTGACAGCGCCGTTTGGTATGCCATCCGGTCAGCTGCAGCGGATAGCGAAGGGAAAGCGGATCCTGCGGTCCTTCCACAGGCGGAATATAACGCGGAATCGCCGGCACAAATTCCGGAAATGTTCCACGATAAACCTGTTCTGAAAAAATTTCAATTTTACCGCTCCTGGTCGGAAACGGAACCCGGTCCGGATCCTGACATTCTTTTTCAAACGCCGGATGAACCGGTTTCTTTTTGTAGCGGAACAGTGCCTGCTGCTTAAATGTCTGGTAATCCGGCAATTCTGTCTCTGTTTTTTTCAGATCTTCATATAAATATTCCAGCCATTCCGAAGATGTGCGTCCACAGGTAAACGCTTCTTTTAAACCAAGCCGCTCTGCCACTTCTGCCAACCAGTCATATTCAAACCGTCCTTCATAAAGCGGATCCAGAACTTTGTTATTAAATCCGAGGAAATTGCCGTACTGCCAGGGCATAGTGATATTCTCACACTCAAACATAGAAATGCCCGGAAGCAAAATGTCGGCAAATTTTGCACTGGCAGTCATAAACAGATCACTGCACACGATAAACTCACATTTACTCTCATCCTGTAAGATCCGCGCAGTCCGGTTGATATCGCTGTGCTGGTTGATCAGACAATTGCCTGCCAGGTTCAGGATCATCTTAATATCACGTTCCAGTTTCACCGGTTTTTCAGAACCATCCAGCCATTTCACACCATCCAGTTCTGTCATATCATGCCCATGCAGGACTGCATCGGTCCATAAAAATACCGGGATCTGACGGTTATATGGATTTTTAAGCTTGGGCCACGACGGATTTTTATGTTCGGTCCAATCAGCAGTTCCGCTCGCCCAGCCTCCGGAAATTCCCACATTTCCAGTCATACAGGCAAGTAAAATTCCGCCCCGCGTGCTCTGTTCTCCGCTTGCATTCCGCTGCGGACCATACCCCTGGATCAGGGCTGCCGGTTTTGCCTGCGCATAACGGATGGCAAGACTGCGGATGGTTTCTGCCGGTACCCCGGTGATAGTTTCTGCCCACTCCGGAGTTTTTTCCACTCCATCCTTTTCTCCGTACAAATAGGAAAGATAGCACTCCGAAGGATCCACGCCTTCCGGCATATGGTTTTGATCAAATCCGAGACAACAGCGGTCTAAAAACACCTGATCCTGCAGCTTCTCCTGCACGATGACCCACGCCATGGCATCCATCATGGCGCTGTCGGTTGCCGGGCGGATCGGGATCCACTCTGCATCCAGGCGCATGGCCGTATCGTTTTTGCGCGGATCGATCACAATGATCGGAATTCCTTTTTCCTTTGCACGAAGGAGCACATGCATCGTAATGCTGTCAAATTTCGTTTCTTCCGGATTATGCCCCCAGAGAAGTATGAGCTTCGCATTCAGCCAGTCCTCCGGATTGTGCCCGGTCTGGTTCGTGCCATACATAAGAGGCGTTGCGTGGCGGATGCACGCGGTACTGTAGGAATTATAGTAATCCAGAAAACCACCATCTAAATTCAAAAGACGTTTGGCCAGATTATTTCCCCGGTTTAAGGCGCTGATTCCGGTCGCATAGTTTACATAGCGGGAACCAGCTCCATACGTGTCACGGATACGGATCCATTCCGATGCAATGATATCCACTGCCTCGTCCCAGCTGATCCGTTCAAATTTTCCCTCCCCGCGTTTTCCCACCCGCTTCATGGGATAGCGCAGACGGTCTTCTCCGAGATAAGTCTTATGATAATTCATGCCACGCACGCACGCAGTCAGCGGAATTTCTCCATCCGGGGCATCACACGGGCGCTCCGTACTGAGATGGTCAATCTTGCCGTCTTTCATGTGAACGCAGATCACGCAGCGTCCTCCGCAGTTGTTTCTTCCCGTGGTACGGATGGTTTCTGTTGCCTGCACTTTTGTTATTTCTGTCTCTTCTGTCACTTGCATTTCTGTTCCCTTCACTTCTGCTGCTTTCGTTTCGGTTCTTTCCTTTCTGCTGTCTACGCTTCTGCTTCCCCCGCTTTTTCTGCTTTCATTTCGGTTTCTTTCATTGCTGCTGGCGGCTCTTCTGCTTCCTTCATTTCAGGTTCTTTTCTTTCTACTGGCGGCTCTTCTGCTTTCTTCATTTCAGGTTCTTTTCTTTCTGCTGACGGTGCTTTCGCTGTCTGCGTTTCTGCTGCACTTACTTCCGGGCGAGAATTTCTCCGGCGGTCATGCCCCTTCTTTTCGTAGTATTTCTTCTTATCTTCATACATTTTTGCATCTGCTTCTTTTAAAAGTGCATCGAGTGCATCGCATTCTTCTTTCCAGATTGCACCGATAGAAAGGCTGATATGATGCTGACGCGTATTCAGTTTCAGCTGCGACAGTAAAAATTCAAACTGCACTTCCAGAACATCCGGATAAACCACCACGAATTCATCGCCGCCGATCCGGTAAGTGTGTTCCGGAAAAACTGCCACGATCTGCTGGGCAGCCCGACGGATAAAGGAATCGCCCGCCTCATGTCCCTGTTCGTCATTTCCCTTCTCCACATTCTGGTATACGATAAAAAGCACCACAGCCGTCGTAACGACCATGAGCAATATCTGTAATGTTTTTCTAATCCGGCTATTCATTCTTATCCATCTTTTCTTTTCATGCGGCACATATCGTTCGATATGCGGGCGGATAAATTATAACTTTTTCATTTTATCATTGTAATAAATCCATACTACCATAATTCCACATTCTTTTCCACGAAAAAACAGGTAAAAACAATACAAAAAGAGACTATCACCCGGCAAACTTCAATTGCCTGAGTGATAATCTCTTTTTAAAACGTCACCATTCAAACCGAATGACTGTAAATTTTAGTAAAACATCAGGGATCCAGGTCCTAACGGAAGACCAAGCAGATACCATACCGCAAACATTGCGATCCAGCCAATCAGGAAAGCAAGGGAGTACGGAAGCATGGTGGAAATAACGCTTCCGATTCCTGCCTTTTTATCGTACTTCTGGAAGAATGCTACCGTCAGCACGAAGAATGGCATTAACGGAGCAATGATATTGGTACTGGAATCACCAATACGGTAAGCAACCTGGGTCAGCTCCGGAGAGAGACCAAGACGCATGAACATCGGCACGAAAATCGGTGCCATGATTGCCCATTTTGCAGAATCCACTGCAATGAAAATATTGATAAATGCAGTCAGTACAATAAAGCAGATGACCAGCGGCAGTCCGGTAAACCCTACAGACTGCAGGAAATCCGCACCGGAAACAGAAATAATGGTTCCCAGATTTGAATAGTTAAAGCATGCTGTAAACTGTGCTGCAAAGAAGATCAATACCATAAAGCTGGATAAGCCACTGATTGTTTTATTCATCAGGGCAACTACGTCTTTGTCGTTTTTGATGACGCCGGCTCCGATACCATAGGCAAGACCTGGAAGTAAGAACAGCAGCATCATAAAGAAAATGATTCCGCTCATAAACGGAGAGCTTAAGAACGAATGGGTCTCCGGATTGCGCAGCAGACCATTGGTCGGAACTACAAGGATTGCGATCAGTACGACATAAACCAGAGCTGTGATGCCTGCAAAACGCATGCCGCGTTTCTCATTTTCTGCGATATCCTGAACCTGCTCAGAAGCATCCGGAACATACGGAGTCAGACGCGGCTCGATCAGTTTGTCTGTTACCAAAGTTCCGATCACGGTGATCAGAACGGTGGATGCCATCATAAAATACCAGTTTGCAACCGGCAGAACGGTATAGTTCGGATCCAGCATCTGGGCTGCCTGGGTAGACATACCTGCAAACATCGGGTCATTGGTACCGATCAGAAGGTTTGCACTCCAGCCGCCGGATACACCGGCAAATGCTGCTGCCAGACCGGCGATCGGATGACGGCCAAATGCCATAAACAGGATTGCGCCAAGCGGAACCAGTACAACATATCCGGTAGAGGATGCGATATTGGACATGATTCCCAGGAATACAACCACTGCAGTCACCATTCCCTTCGGGGTGGATGCTGCGACTTTGCGAAGCAGTGCAGACATGAAACCGGTTCCGTCTGCAACACCAACACCGATCATAATGGTAAATACGGTTCCCAGTGCAAAGAAACCGGTAAAATTACCAACCACGGTGGTTACCATGTGGCGGATGCTGTCCGGAGCAAGCAGGCTAACTGCTGCCACTGTTTTCTGGGTGATCTGCCCGGAAGCGCTGTCCAGAAAATCATAGGTTACAGAAACTCCGCAAGCTGCACAGATTGCGGATAAAACGATAACAATTCCTGTTAAGATCAGGAAAATGGTTGCCGGATTCGGCAATCCGTTTCCGACACGTTCTACGGTATCAAGCGCCCGCAGAATAAACCCCTTTTTTTCTTTTGTTTTTGCCTGTGACATGTTACTTTTCTCCAATCATGATTTTAATAATTTCATCGTTGGTCTCTTTCATTCCCTCTTTGCCCAAGCGGCCAACATTTTTTAACGTATCCTCGACTCCTTTGGATACAATACCGTCTCCACCGTAGAACTGCTGTCCGCGGATATACATATTATATCCAAGAATCCCGGCATCTACTGCAGAAGCGATTTTTGCCGCACAGGATGCCTTTGCTCCGTCGCACACAATTCCGGAAACAATAGCCAGCGCATTCACAACTGTATGAATGACTTCCTTGTATCCGCCGCCGCAAAGATAAGCAATTCCTGCTCCTGCTCCTGCGCCCGCTCCGACTGCCCCGCAATATGCAGACAGACGTCCGATCGGTGTCTTTACATGAATGGTCGTCAGATTTGCCAGCATCAGTGCACGGTAACGCATTTCTTCACTGACTCCCAGCTCTTTGGCATATACGATCACCGGAACGGAAGTTGTGATTCCCTGGTTTCCACTGCCAGAATTGATCACGACCGGAAGCTCGCACCCGTTCATGCGGGCGTCGGAACCTGCAGCTGCCATAGCCTTTGCCCGAACCCTGACATTATCTCCATCCATGGCTAACAGCACTTTTCCGATATTCGCTCCATACTCATGCCGGATACCTTCCTCTGCAATTGCCATATTGCAGCTGATCTGCTGGTCCAGAAGTTCTTTTACATCGGCCACGTCTGCGGTCGTCGCGAATTCCCAGATATGCTCCATGTCCAGAAGACTTCTGTCTGTAAGTCCTTCCTCGCTGTCACCCGCTACCGGAAGCTGCTTCAGGATCTGTCCATCTTTTTCGATCAGCACAATATTCGTATGGAAGTTTGCAATACGTACTTTCACGTAGGATTCCCCGCGATACAGGATCACAATGATATCGAAGGTACACCCCTCGTCAATGTGCTCCACTTCGATGGAGGTTGTCTCCATAAACTGCTTCATCTGAATGATCTGCTCCGGAGTCACCTGTGCGATCACTTCCAGCTGTTTCTCCGGATCTCCGGCTATGATCCCGGCTGCAACCGCTGCATCAATGCCTTTAAGATGATCCGTATTCGGAACAATGACCGATTTTACATTCTTAATGATACTTCCACTTGCCTGAACCTTCACTCTGTCTGGCATCCCGCCAAGTGTCCTGCGGGCCACGGCACCTGCATATGCCAGTGCGATTGGCTCAGTACATCCCATAGCCGGAATCAATTCTTCTTTTAAGATCTGAATATATGCCTGATAACGCTGATCCGACTTTTTCATTCCATTTGTCCCCTTTCCTGTTTCGTATTTTTTAAATGGATCTAATTTAAAAAATAGATTCTATCATTTTGGCTTGCCTTATTGATAAAAACATCGTAACATAAAGGTGGATTAATGTAAAATTTAAAGTTTTTATTATATCGTTTAATTATTTTTAATCTTCGAACGGAGGATGTTATGGAATACCGTGAAATTAACACGTTTTTGCATATCGCACAGCAGCAAAGCTTTTCCAAAGCAGCCAAACAGCTTGGCTATTCCCAGGCCGCTGTCACGATCCAGATCAAACAACTGGAAAAAGAACTGAATGTCCATCTGTTTGACCGGATCGGGAAACAGATTTCCCTGACACACCAGGGGCAGATTTTCTATAACTACGCCATCTCGATTGTCAAAAGCATGGAAGAAGCAAAATCCGCTGTTTCCAATGTGCTGGATGTTTCCAATCTAAATGGTCAGCTCTGTCTTGGAACCATTGAATCCATCTGCGCTTCCATTTTTCCGGAACTGCTGGCAGAATACCACCATCTTTACCCAAATGTCTCCATCAGTATCATCACCGATTCTCCAGACGTGCTCCTAAACCGGATGAACGAAAATGCCATCGACATCGTGTATATTCTGGACCGCCGCATCTACGATACCCGTTGGCACAAAACACTGGAAAGCCCGGAACGCAATATCTTTGTCGCTTCTCCAAAGCATCCCCTGGCACAAAAGGATCACGAATTAGGACTGGACGAAGTCCTGCATTTTCCATTTCTCCTCACAGAAAAAAATGCAAGCTACCGCTACATGCTGGAGCAGTATCTGGCCTCAATCGACCATTCTATTCAACCCTTTCTGGAGATCGGCAACACGGAATTTATCATTCAGATGCTCTTAAAAAATATGGGGATTTCTTTTCTGCCTGAATTTACGATCCAGAAAGAACTGGAACAGGGGCAGTTAAAAGAACTGAAGGTCCGCGATTTTCACATGCAGACCTGGCGGCAGATTTTTTACCACAAGGATAAATGGGTAACCCGGGAAATGCAGGAATTTCTGAAACTGGCAGAAAAAATGGACACAAAAAAGCAGCAGAACACCAGATGATATTCTGCTGCTTTTGTCTGTACTGCATAGCGCGGATGCAACACCCGCGCGTCCGTATCTTTATTTCTGGCTTTCCTCATAACACTGGCGTACTGCCTGTGCCAGCTGGTCTGCGCAGGAAGTATCTCTGCTTCCGCAGGTATTGCCATGAAGCACATTGTAGACCTGATCAACGGTCATGCCGTCTACCAGCTTGCTGATCGCTTTTAAGTTGCCGTTGCATCCTTTTGTGAATTCTACATTCTTTACTACATCGCCCTCTAAGTCAAAAGAGAGGGAAGTCGGGCACACATTGTGTGGTTTTACGGTGTATCTCATCCTATTTTCCTCCTAATGTTTTTTGCAGGCTCCAATCGTGGAAATGGCTGCCGCAAACAGCCTCCTGCTTTTTTAATCAGTCGCTGTCTGGCAGCAGCTTGATCCGTACAATGATCCGGCGGACAAAACCGCCTTCGGGAACCTCAATATCTTCCTCATGACTCTGGGCCGGGAACTCGCCGCCCTCTTCCAGCTCCAGCATCAGCCAGTTGTAGGCTGCTTCTCTTGCATCGTCCAGGGCATCCTCCAGATCCGGTCCGTCTCCTTCGCAAAGTTCCAGATCCGGGAACACGATATGGAAACCGTCGTCATCTTTATGCGGTGTGATTACCGCAGGATAGGTAAATGTCATTTTCCTGCCTCCTGTTTCATTTTATTGCATTGTATATCGAGGAGACGCCAGTGGCGCATCCGCTGATTCCATGCAGCACTTGCACTCCGGCTACGGAAATATTTCAACAAGGCAATATCAGTATACGACATTTTTTTTCATATGTAAATGGATTATCTTCAGTCTCTTAGCCGGTTTTCCCATGGACCCACCTCTTTTTGATTTGTACTTCCTTTGTACATGTTCTAGTCTGCCCACCTGCTTTCGATCTATGCAGTCAATTTGCAGGAAATCCGAAATGCCGCCTCTTTCCCGGAAATTCCATCGCCCGTCGCAGGCACAAACCATTTTTCATCAGGAAGGAAACGCGCCAAACTGCCGGAATATACCGCCAGACGGATTCTGCCGGAACGTTAACTGCTTTCCGGTCACCGGATGGGTAAAGGTGAGTTCAAATGCTGCCAGAGCCACATCTGTCCTTGGTGCACGTCTGGGGATACGTGTTCCTGGTTCTGCCGGTTGTCTCTGTGAAAACTTCGGATTATAACGGTTGTCTCCCCAGATTGGCATTCCATGCCCGGACATCTGCACCCGGATCTGGTGATGACGTCCGGTAAGCAGTTCAATCTCCGCCAATGTCAATTGCCCATACGGAGGAATCTCCTTTGTTTCCAGGGCCCGGCAGATCAGTTCCGCACGTTTTCCACCTTTTATCCCCATATCCACAATCCGTGACACATTTTCTTTTTCATCTTTCAACAGATAATCCACATACTTTTCCACATTATCCACAGGTTTTCCACAGAGTACCGTCAGGTATTTTTTATGCATTTTCCCTTCAGAAACCTGTTTGCTCAGCGCAGCTGCTGCCTTTTTTTCTTTCGCGTACACCATAACACCGCTCACCGGTTTATCCAGCCTGTGGATAACTCCCACATACGGTTCCGTGGATTTTGTGGACAGGTTGTGATTATCCTCACGATTCTTTGTGGATAAGTATCTGCGTATTTCACTGACCATGTCTGCCTGGAAACCACGTGCCGACTGTGACTCCATCCCAACCGGTTTCCAGACAACCAGAATCGCTTCATCTTCATATAATATATTCAACATCTCATTATGCTCCTTCGCGTTTGGATTTCTTCTGTCTTGTAAATCCTGTTTTTGTATGTTTGATCTGCTTTTTCTAATTTCCGGGTAAATAGTTTGATTTTCAAAATTTTTAAAGGAAATCCCTTGCATTTTTCTCCCCAAAGCTGTATAGTATATAAAACAATTACATGTAGTTTTGAAAACTACATTCATTTTATTCTTGTTTTCCTATTTAAGGAGGGATCGTCATGACACTGAAAATCAAAGACCCGGGCAGCGCCCTGACGCATTTTATCGCCATGATTCTGGCACTGTGCGCCTCATCACCACTGATCATAAAAGCAGCACAGGAACCCGGTCTGGTCCACGTACTGGCACTTTCCATATTTATTACCAGCATGATCCTGCTTTACGCAGCAAGCACGATTTACCACACCCTGGACATTTCTCCAAAAGTTAACCGTATCCTGCGTAAGGTAGACCACATGATGATTTTTATTCTGATCGCCGGAACCTATACACCGGTCTGTCTGCTGGTTTTAGGCGACCGCACCGGCGGGATCATGCTTGGACTGGTATGGGGCATTGCCGCTGTCGGCATTCTCATCAACGCCCTGTGGATCACCTGTCCAAAATGGTTTTCTTCCCTGGTTTATATCGCCATGGGCTGGATCTGTGTTCTGGCTTTTGGAAAGATCATTGCAGCACTTCCGCGCCAGGCTTTTGGCTGGCTTCTCGCGGGCGGCATCATCTATACGGCAGGCGGTGTGATCTACGCACTGAAACTTCCCATTTTCAACCAGAAACACCGCTACTTTGGTTCCCACGAAATTTTCCACCTGTTTGTGATGGGCGGAAGTCTTTGCCACTACATCATGATGTATGCTTTCGTGGCCTAGTGGTTTTCGGACGCAGCAATCAGCTGCAGCTTTTCTTTCCGGCTCAGCTGCTTGAGAGCCCATTCCCGCTTCATGGCTTCCTGTTTTGTGCTGAATATCTCATGATATTTCAGCACAACAGGCCGGCGGGTTTTGGTGTATTTTGCGCCTTTCCCGGCATTATGGGCCTGTACACGTTTTTCCAGGTCATTCGTCCAGCCGCAATAAAGCGTTCCATCCGCACATTCCAGAATATATGTGTAATTTTGAGCTGACATTCTTTTGCCTCCGACAATTCGTCACGGTTCACAGGTTACATCGTACCATAAGAACGCCGCCCCGGCAAGGATTCCCCGCTTCGGATGCATTATATTCCAAATCGGCAAAATCGGCTGCCAGCGCGGTATCATACAGATTTTTCAATTCAAAAAATCCCGGCATGTGAGCAGTAACAAACCACCAAACTATGTAGGCAGCGCCTGCTGCTTGCAAGCACAGCATGCGCCGCCCAGGTTTCCCTGATCTATGAAAAGCACCGGCCTGATGCGGAATGCCAGGCTGTTTTCTCTTTGCAAAAATTCTTCTTTCCTTTATAAAAACCAAATCGTTCTGTACATTCCAGTTTCTCTCGAGCACCTCTATACGATAGGATACGCAGTTTTTTTATTTTTGTGCATCCGGATTCAGATTTCTTTTACCAGAATCAGACAGTCTCCGGGATTTATTTTTTCTTCCAGAAGCTCATTTGATTCCATGACCGACTCTTTTGTGGTATGAAACCGTTTTGCCACGCTCCACAGGGAATCCTGCGGCTGGACGATATAACCAACAATTCCCGGCATGCGCTTCATCTTTTCGCTATCCATCGGCTGAATCTGCGCCTGAAAAATCACTGGATACTGCTCCGGCTGCAATACGAAAACATCTAGGGAGATCACCGCCCGGATTTCCGCCTGTCCACCTCCTGCCATAACCGCAGTCAGCTGTTCCAGTCCCGGCTGCAGATGCCAGATGCTGTCCTCCCGGATTCCGGGTACTTCTGCTTCATAATGAAATGGAACGATGCGGGTAACGGCCTGCACCGGTCTCGCATCATCGTCTGTCAGATAAAGAATTTTCACCTCCAGGACGCCATCCATAACCAGTGCATTTTCCCGCACTTCTGCCGCATCCATCTTGACACTTCCGCTGCTGTGACAGATTTGAAGGACCCGCGGTTCCAGTTCCATTCCCACTTTTTCCACAAGTTTACACTTTCCGCAGTTGCGGCTTAAGATGCGGTCAAACACAGCCTCTCCGGTATCCAGTGTAATTTCCCGGTTTGTCGCATACAGATCCTGCAAAAGCATCAGCTCCTGCTCTTCATAAAGACGTACATCCAGTTCAATCACTGCATCCACAGAAAGTTCCCGCATTTCTCCGTCATAATCCGGTTTTTCTTCCAGATCCCGGTGAATCAGTTTCAAGCCAATGGCAGGAATCATCTCTGCAGCAGCGCCCTGCATCTCCACTTCTCCGGAAAATGGAATGCTTTCTTCGATCCATTGAATCTGACCACTTTCCCCGCCCTCATAAAGTGCAAAAATCAGCAGGGTGCCTTCCAGATGGATCTGACCATCCAGCGGTTTTGCCGCACTTCCGGAAAGCTTGATTTCCGTCCACAGCATCCGCTCGATCGCCGGCTTGTTTCCCGGCAGCGTCACATCCTGTTTTAAGCGCCAGGTATCTTTCCTGCGCAGGGCAATCACAGCAGCCGGCACCTGTTCTTTTTGGATTTGAAGACGTACTCCGTCTGTCTTCAGCTTTCCGGTATCTCTTATCTCCACTGCGGCCTCCGTATCATACAGTGCCTCTGCCTTTGCCTCCAGTGTCACAAGCGCCTTAATCCCCAGTTTTCTCGAATTGATCATCTCAGTATTCAGATCATCCAGCTGCCAGGATACACTCACAAAATCCTTTTCTTCCAGATCCGGTATGTTGATGATCTCCTCAAACGGGATTGCGCCGCCAAGCGTCTGCAGTCCGCCCTCTTCTTTCCGGTAAAGCACATGAAATTCCAGCTTTCCCCTCACCGTGATCCGTTCCCGCTGAATCCGGACCGGTTCCAGCGAAATCACCCCCGCATCCAGGATCACCTCACTGATATCGCTCATCGTGTCCGGAACAATAAAATCGTCATCCAGAGTCACCTGTGTCCCTGTCTGGCTTTTCAGACGGTTCCTGTGCAGATTCTGTTTTTCCAGCTCCAGCATAAAAAAGCACCCACCTTTCTTTTTGTATCGGAAACCCTTTACAAAAAGTCTATGTGGATGCTTTTTCTTTTATTCTTCTTTGAAATCTTCTGCCATTTCCCCTTTCAGTCGGGTCAGCTCTTCCTCCAGTTCTTTGATGCGCTCTTCCATTTTGCTGAAATGCTCCATAGTAACTGCTTTATTCTTGTTTTTGATCGGTACACCAGCCACCTTGACCGGGCGTGCCGGGATGCCGACTGCAGTGGTATCGTTGTCCAACGGTTTTAACAGCACTGCATTCGCAGCAATGTTACAGTTATCTCCCACTTCAAAAGCACCAAGGATCTTTGCGCCACAGCCTACGGTAACATTGTTTCCAAGCGTTGGGTGACGTTTTCCCTTGTTCAGACCAACACCGCCCAGGGTAACACCCTGGTAAATGGTACAGTTATCTCCTACTACGGTTGTTTCACCGATCACAACACCGCAGCCATGGTCAATCAGAATACCGTGACCAAGCTCTGCGCCCGGATGAATCTCGATCAGTGTGAAAAAGCGGGCAATCTGCGAGATCAGACGCGCAATAAAAAACATGTGATGTTTATAAAACCAATGCGCAAACCGGTGCCAGATCAAAGCGTGCACACCCTGGTAAAGCAAAAGTACCTCCAGGGCACTCCGCGCTGCCGGGTCACGTTCCTGTACTGCTTTCACATCGGTCCAGATATCTTTTAAAATCATAAGTTCATCCTCCGCAAGCATTTATGAATCCCATTCTATCATATGATGTCGCGGAAATACAAGTGTTACTGAAAAATGACGGGCTGTTCCAGATACTCTGTTTTTATGACGACAAAGGGATACGATTTTTCCACCCCTGTCGTTTCTCCCGTCTGCGGTCCCAGAAGTTCTGTATCTGTTACAATCGCATTTTCCGTCAGGTAAAGTTCTTTTACGGAAATACTGTAACCCCCGGTTTCCTGTTCCCCATACCCGACAACTATGTACAGATTCTGATCATCGGTATACGTCAGCTTAAACGGTCCCATCTTTTTTTCTTCGATCACATTTTTCAGTTCTTCCGGAAGATCCGTTTCACCAACCACCGTAAACTCCAGGTCGCGTACCTTTTCCAGTTCTTCTTTCTCCACGCTGCAGGCCGTTAAAAACCGCACCACGAAGACCCATGCCAGAAGAGCCACTACAACCAGCACTTTCCCACTTGTTTTCTTTCCCATAACAGCCTCCCCGAAAATATGTTTATTACTAAACTATTCTCCCCGGGAGGAATTTATACGCTGCTGTTCAAAATTATTTTCGGTTTCCGGTCTTTACATCCACCTGATTGCGCATCTGATTTTTTTCTCCAGCCAGATACTTCTCCAGATTTTCTCCGGTAATCCGCACGATGCGCTCGAAGGTTTCCTGTAAGTGGAATTTTCCGGCACTGTGCGGGGTAATGATGGCGCGCGGCGCATCCCACAGCGGATGGTCAGCCGGAAGCGGCTCCGGTTCGGTTACATCCAAAGCACAGCCCGCAAGGCTGACTCCCTCACGCAGAACTTTATTTAACGCATCACAATCTACAGCGTCGCCGCGGCCTGCATTGATCAGATAACTGCCCGGCTTCATAAGGCGCAGTCTGCGCTCATCCATGATGTGGTGGGTAGCCGGAGTGCTCGGTAAAATAAATACTGCAAAATCTACCTTCGGAAGAACCTCATCCAACTGGTCCATGGTATAGATCTCGTCGATAAAATCTGGTTTGTCCACCACATTGCGTCGGATTCCGATCACATGGCTGCCAAGCGCTTTCATGCGCTTCGCATACTCGCTTCCGATATCGCCAAGACCGGCAACCAGCGTCGTGGAATTCCAGATAGAGGTTACACTTCCCTCCTCCTTCCATGCATGATTTACCTGATTCTTCATATACAAATCCATTTTCCGGCAAAGCATCATGGACATGGCAAGCATATGCTCAGAAACAGACAGACCATAAGCACCGGTCGCACAGGTTAAGATCGTATCCGGTCCAATGATGCCCGGCTTGCAGTATTGGTCAGAACCGGCGGAATTCAGCTGTATCCACTCCAGATGGTCGTTCTGCTTCACCAGTTCCGGACTGATGTTGCCAAAAATGATGTCGGCTGCTTTGACTTCCTCAGCTGTGGCAGTTTTGATCGTGGTGTAATGAAACTTGCAGTCCGTTCCGATTTTTTCGATATAAGACTTGTGTTTGTCGCCAAACGGCATTGCTACTAATATGTTCTTCATGGGGGATCCTCCGTATTTGGTTATTTTATTGTTTCATTTTAGACCAATTCAGGAAAATACACAAGAAAAACGTTGTCGCTTGTTTTCAGAGATATGGGATGGTAAAATAAGAAAACAAAAGATACTGGCTAGGCACAATAAAACACGGAAAGGACTTTCCCATGAAACTTCTGATCGTAAGACACGCTGACCCTGACTATTCCATCGACTCCTTAACACCAACTGGCTGGAAGGAAGCACGGCTGCTCGCCGAGCGGCTTATCAAAACTCCGGCAGACGCTTACTACGTTTCCCCGCTTGGCCGGGCAAGAGATACCGCCTCCCTGACGTTAAACGAACTCGGACGCACTGCAACGGTATGCGAATGGCTGCAGGAATTTTCCCCACGCATCATAAAACCTGGCATGGACCGTACCTCCTGCATCTGGGACTGGCTTCCGGAACTCTGGACGAAAGAACCCCGCTACTATGACCCGGAAGAATGGTATCACACAGAAGCCATGTGTTCTGTCAACGCAGAGAAAGAATACAAGTGGGTTACTACAGAATTTGATCGGCTATTAGCCGCACACGGCTATGAGCGGGAAGGATTCTACTACCGGGCTGTAAAACCCAACCGCGACACCATCGTGCTTTTTTGCCATTTTGGCGTGGAATGTGTACTGTTAAGTCACCTGATGCATGTCTCCCCCATGCCACTCTGGCACAGCCTGTGCGCAGCGCCATCTTCGGTCACAACCATCTACACCGAAGAGCGCAGGCAAGGCATCGCCAGTTTCCGCGTCAGCGCATTCGGAGACACCTCACATCTTTACGTGGCAGGAGAAGAACCTTCCTTTGCAGCACGGTTCTGCGAAACCTGGGACAATGAAGAAGAGCGGCATGACTGATTGCCGCTCTTCTTTGCTTTATTTTCATTCTAATTTATTTCTGCTCTTCCCGGCTGCAGATGGCCACCCGGTGCTGATATTTCTCTCTGGTAGCCATGCCACCGCGGATATGCCGCTCAGACTTATTAATGTTCAGTACAATTCTTGCCCGGGCTGCCAGCGCCGGATTTATGTATTCCAGACGATCCGTGACATCCTTGTGGACCGTGCTCTTGCTTATCCCAAATTTTTTCGCAGTCTGACGCACCGTAGCATTGTGGTCTATGATGTAATTGGCAATGGCGATGGCCCGCTCTTCAATATACTCTTTCAAAGGAAAACCCCTCGGAATTCTTTTTTACAGTCTATGAAGCATTCTGAGGGGTTATACTATTTATTCTTAATTATGCCATACTATATTCCAGCATTTCATACGCCACGCGGCATCCTTCGCTGATCTCAGCCGGAAGCAGCGCCCTGGCTACACACTTTTCTTCTGCAGCTGCATCATCCACACGCTGCAGATACGCATAATCTCCATCAATTCTTGCTACTGTGTACTCTACTCTCTCAAACATAGCTTTCTCTCCTTTTCATCTCCCGGCCAAATAGCCGGTTTAAAATCCGGTCACATAACATCGTGTACAATGCAGCAGCCACGTTCGTAGCGATTCTTAACACAACCGCTCCTGCCAGCCCAAAAGCCCCAGATGCAATATAGAGCGCCCCAAATGTGTTGAAAACGGTCTGCCATGCATATCCGGCGGAAAACCCAACACCAATTCCACCCAGGATTCCCAGATACGGGTGCAGAGACTCAGGAAGCAGGAAATATAAAACCGTAAAAACGGTACAGCCCAAAATGTTGTACATCCCACGGGTCTTTGCTCTCGGTGCCATATCGCCGGAAAACGGCAGACACACCGACATGCAGGCAATGCCCGCCCACATGGCTCTGGGCAGTCCCAGGAGATTCATGATCAGGAGCGCTGTTGATACGGTCAGTGTCATGCGGATGTACCACCAGTTTCTCGCCGAACGAATGTGAAACTCCCGGAATAAATCCAGAAAACTCCTGCGGTATGGACGCAGCTTCTGATTTTTATAAAAAACAACCATGCAGATCAACATTCCGGCTAAAAGTCCCAATATGCGCTTTTGATAATCAGCTCCGCTTACATCGTATCCCTGCAGAAGCAGATAACTCAGTACAAACGTCGAATGGTTTGACATGATCACATTGTGGCAGCCAAGCACCATCAGGATCATGATACAGATACAGTTCACGAAAAACGCATAGCCCGGTGCCAGCATATTCGAAATGCGCGGTCCTGCCATCAATACGGCAAAGATCAGTCCGACGCAGATGAGACCATGCGATGTACGGATTCCGAAATCTGCCTGACGAAGCACCAAAAGTGCCAGCAGCACCACAACGCCTGCAATGCTGTTGACCGAACCAAACAGCACACTGAACGCGGTCACCACTGCGAAACAAAACGCAACCACCAGATATACCTTAACATTATAAATAAGGATATGACGTTTCTTTTCTTCTTTGTTTTCCGTCCGCCGGATCAGATTCTTGGAACCTGCACAGCTTAATTGCAATTCCTGATATACAGTCATAACATCCCTGCCTTTTCTCTGAATTCGTATTAAGAACTATATCCTGTACCGGCCGGAATGTCAAATGATTTGTGAAAACATTTTTGCGACCATGGAATATAATCAAAATGAACGATTGCTGAACGATTTTCATCTGTCCAGGTTGACATTGGAAACTGCCCTATTTATAATCGTTCTGATGGCTCCGGCAGCACAAATCATACAAACGCTGACATTCTTTCCAAAACTGCGGGAGCAGCAATCACACAAAATAACGACGTTTTACAGGAGGCAAATCGGGCAATGGCAAAGAAAAACGCACGCAATACCCGCGGCAAGATCGTAAATGCCGCATGGAAGCTCTTCTACGAGCAGGGCTATGAAGATACAACCGTAGAAGAGATCATTGATCTGTCCGGTACATCCAAGGGATCTTTTTACCATTACTTTGATGGCAAAGACGCGCTCCTTTCTACCTTAAGTTCCCTGTTCGATGAAAAATATGAAGAACTGATCCAGGAACTGACACCGGAAATGACTGCCATGGACCAGCTGCTATTCCTGAATCAGGAGCTGTTTCGCATGATCGAGAACAGCATTTCCCTGGATCTTCTGGCACGGCTTTACTCCACCCAGCTCACCACAAACGGAGAAAAACATCTTCTGGACCATAACCGGATCTACTATAAGCTTCTCAAAAAGATCATTGCCAAAGGACAGGCAGACGGACAGCTCAGTACCCGTTCCAATGTCAACGAGATGGTAAAGCTTTATGCACTCTGTGAGCGTGCCCTACTCTACGACTGGTGTCTCTGCTCCGGCGAATATTCCCTGGTGGAATATGCCGCAAAAGTAATGCCTGGATTTTTAAGCAGCTTTCAGCCTTAACGGGTTGGAAGCTGTTTTTTTGCTGTATTGTACCTCAGAATTTATGTGCCTTGCATCCGTTTATCAAAAATATATTTTTCGTATCGGTTTTATTTTTACAAATCGTCTAGTTACTATTCATTGTATTTAAGCCATTTTTATCATTTTAAGTTTATTTTCGTACAGTATTCATTCTATACGTTATTCTGTATTGTAGTCTAAAAAAAGCTATGTTATAATCGAGCACATCATATTGCTGGGCACATACACAAAAGCACAAATAGAATCCCGTTTCTATTTAAGCATACGCAAACAGCAATGGGAATGAGGAGGAAAAAACTATGTTATCAGGACAGATTGGAATTCTGGCTGCCATTGTGATTTATCTCGCTGCAATGGTATACGTCGGATTCTATTTCAGCAAACAGGGCAGCGGCGATTCCGCTGATGATTTTTACTTAGGAGGACGAAAGCTCGGACCATTTGTAACCGCCATGAGTGCAGAAGCCTCTGACATGAGCAGCTGGCTCTTAATGGGACTGCCAGGGGTCGCTTATCTTTCCGGTATCGCAGATGCAGGCTGGACCGCCATCGGACTTGGTCTTGGAACTTATCTAAACTGGCTGATCGTGGCACAGCGTCTTCGCCGTTACTCCGTTGTATGCAATGCCATCACAATCCCGGACTTTTTATCCAGACGTTATCACGATCATAAGAATATCCTGATGTGCATCTCCGCGATCATCATCCTGATTTTCTTTATTCCTTATACTGCTTCCGGATTTAAAGCCATCGGAACGTTATTCTCCAGCCTGTTCGGTGTGGATTATCACATGGCTATGATCGTCGGTGCGGTCGTCATTGTCGGCTATACCGTTATGGGCGGATTCCTTGCAGTATCGACCACCGACCTGATCCAGAGTATCGTTATGACCATCTCCCTAATCGTGATCGTTTTCTACGGTATCCATATGGCTGGCGGCTGGGATCAGGTTGTAGACAATGCAACTTCCCTGGCTGGTTACCTTTCCATGACACACATTCACGACCGCGCAAGCGGAAGCGCTGCACCGTACAATTTTTTAACCATTGTTTCCACACTGGCATGGGGACTTGGCTATTTTGGAATGCCGCACATTCTGCTTCGTTTCATGGCCATTGAGGACGAGAAGAAACTGGTTCTCTCCCGCCGGATCGCAACGGTATGGGTTCTGATTTCCATGTGCGTTGCAATCCTGATCGGTATCATTGGTTACGCTGCTTCCGTAGCCGGTGCAATCCCGCTCTTTACCCAGAGTTCTGAGTCCGAGACCGTCATCATCCAATTCGCTCATCTGTTGGGACAGCACCGCTTCCTGCTTTCCTTAGTCGCAGGTGTCGTTCTCGCCGGTATCCTGGCCTGCACCATGTCCACCGCAGACTCCCAGCTGTTAACCGCCGCTTCCGGTGTCTCCCAGAACCTTTTGCAGGACTTCTTAAAGATCAAAATGAGCACCGCCGCTTCCATGATGGCAGCGCGCCTGACGGTTGTCGCAATCGCGATTGTTGCAATCTTTCTGGCATGGAATCCGGACAGTTCCGTATTCTACATCGTCTCCTTCGCATGGGCCGGTTTCGGTGCCGCATTCGGACCGCTGGTACTTTTCTCCCTGTTCTGGAAACGTACGACCCTGCAGGGTGCACTTGCCGGAATGGTAGCCGGTGGCGTGATGGTGTTTGTATGGAAATATCTGGTCCGTCCGATGGGCGGTACCTGGAATATCTATGAACTGCTTCCGGCATTCATCGTATCTGCTCTCGCCATCGTGATCGTATCCCTGGCAACGAAAGCTCCGTCCGAGGAGATCTGCAGGGAATTTGATTCCATAGGAAAATAAACAATTTGCTATAGGAAACACAAAAGGGCCGAAAGCTTCCGCCCCGCCGTATGGCGAGGCAGAAACTTTCGGTCCTTGTTCATTGCGTTGATGATATTGCTACATAAAATCTGCCTGACAGTACATGATCACGCCATCCTTCATGGTCAGCTGGGGGACGATGACCTGATGACCGGTGAATGTATGTCCGGTTCTGTCGCAATAAGGCACTTCTTTTTCTTTCACTTTAAAGATCACAAGATCTGCTTCGGTTCCAGGTGCCATGGAAGCCAGGCTTTCCCGGTGCACCAGTCTTGCCGGAACACGGGTTACCGCATCCAGGACTTCACCAAGGCTCATGCCAAAATCCAGGTATTTGCTCATGATGCGCGGCAGGCTGTGCAGCGGCTGTAAAAAGAAACCGGAGGTATTGATATCCGAACTGATGATATCCGGCTTAAAGCCCTGGGCTACCGCCTTCTGTGCAACTTCAAGATCGAAATTATTGCAGCCGTTGCTGGCATCAAACAGGACACCGCGCTCTCTGGCCTTTAAGAGCCCCTCACGAACCTTTCCGTCCGGACCCAAGCAGGTTTCCCTGCCCTTTCCCTGATAAATATGACAGATCATATCGTCTTTTCGCAGGATCTCTGCCAGCTTTTCCAGATCCATCACCGGATTTGTAACGTGAACCGATACATTGCAGCCAAGCTCTTCTGCCAGATCCACGGTTGCACGGATCGATTCCTCTGCATCTTCCGGGGCAATGATACCAACAGACATGCGGCTCTTCAATCCAACCAGGTTGTCCGGATATTTCTGAAACAGTTTTTTGATCTTGGGAATATCAAAATATTTCTTTTCCAGATGTTCCGGATAGCGGTCGGTCACCTGACCGCCGCTTCCGACAAGGAGCATATTTAAGATGCGGACATCGCTGTGTGCCATGACGCTTTTCTGGTAAAGCTCATAATTTGCAGCTCCACAGCTTCCGCCATCCACTGCGGTTGTAACACCGCAGGGGAATGACGCAGCATCCGGGTTGATGCCATTTTCCGTTCCATGATTAAAATAGTGCACATGATAATCGATCCAGCCGGTTGTAACTTTACATCCAGATGCATCCACTACCTGGTACTCTCCGGACGGGATGCCGGAGATCAGCACTCCGTCTTCCACCGCAATATCCTTCTTCTCCCATTTCTGTGCAGCCGGATCATAAACTTCTCCGCCTCTGATTACAAATGCTCCCATTGAACTTGCTCCTTTTTCTTATTTTTTCGCTGCATCAATTGCTTCAAACAGCTGATTTACAATCTCATCTCCCAGGTCATCGCGAACCATTTCGTAAACCGGCTCTGCCTTTTCGCGAAGTTCGGCCAGCACAGAATCATCCAGTGTGATAATCTGGCATCCCGCATCTTCACAGGTCTTTTTGTAGCTCTTAATGCTCTCATCGGCCTTGGAGTTGCCGTACTTGGTTGCAGCTGCCGCACACTCATCAACCAGGGTCTTCACATTGTCCGGAAGGCTTCCATACAGGTCCTTATTCATATAGAAGGTAATGATATGACCCAAATGGTTCGTCTCAACCACATACTTCTGAACCTCCTGCACGTTGTTGCCGACAATGTTCATGTACGGGTTCTCCTGACCGTCGATCGTACCCTGCTGCAGACCCATGAATACTTCCGTGAACTGCATCGGAGTTGCCGCTGCGCCCAGTGCATTCCAGTATGCAATGTGGTACTTATTGGTCATAACACGGATCTTCTGACCCTTTAAGTCTGCTAACGTATGCGTTTCTTTGTTGGTCGTCAACTCACGGAATCCTGCGTCGGAATAGCCCAGCATCTGAATGCCGCCTGCGTTGCAGTACTTGTTCATAACATTTACAAAATCGCCCCGCAGTACCGCACGCATCTGTGCAGTATTGTCGAACAGGTTCGGCATGTCAAATACTGCAAACTGCGGAATAAAATCTACCAGATCCGTTGTCATTCCAGTTCCGATATCAATGGAACCGCCGATAACGGCCTCCGTAAACTCGGTGGTATTTCCTAACTGGCCACCAGGATAAATATCCACGCTGATCTTGCCGCCGGATTTTTCCTTGATCAGTTCTGCAAATTTGTCAACCATCATGTAGTTGATGGACGTGTCTGCTACCGTCATGGCTGCAGTCCAGTGATACTCTCCGTCAATATCAGCCGGGTCCACTGCGGTAATCTCATCCGCCAATGTTGCCTCATCCACAACCGTCTCTCTCACGGTATCCACTGCTGCAAGAAGCTGGTCAACGATTTCATTGCCCAGATCCTCACGGACCATATCGTATACAACAGATGCTTTCTCACGAAGTTCTGCCAGTACGGAATCATCCAGGGTGATGATCTCGCATCCTGCATCTTCACAGGTCTTCTTATACTCCGCGATGCTCTCGTCTGCACGGTCATTGCCATACTCGGTTGCTGCCTTTGCACAGGCATCTACCAGACTTCTTACGTTGTCCGGCAGACCATTGTAAAGATCAGAGTTCATATAGAACGTAATGATATGACCAAGATGATTGGTCTCTACCACATACTTCTGAACCTCCTGCACGTTGTTGCCGACAATGTTCATGTACGGATTTTCCTGTCCGTCGATCGTACCCTGCTGCAGACCCATGAATACTTCCGTAAACTGCATCGGAGTCGCTGCTGCGCCCAGTGCATTCCAGTACGCAATGTGGTACTTATTGGTCATAACACGGATCTTCTGACCCTTTAAATCTGCCAGGGAATGGGTTTCCTTATTGGTTGTCAGGACACGGAATCCTGCATCGGAGTAACCGAGCATCTGGATACCGCCTGCATTGCAGTACTTGTTGATGACATCTACAAAATCGCTCTGCAGCACTGCACGCATCTGTGCGGTGTTGTCAAACAGGTTCGGCATATCAAATACCGCAAACTGCGGGATAAAGTCTACCAGGTCAGTCGTCATTCCGGTTCCGATGTCGATGGAACCACCGATAACTGCCTCTGTGAACTCCGTGGTATTTCCAAGCTGTCCGCCCGGATAGATATCCACACTGATCTTGCCGCCGGACTTCTCTTTCACCAGTTCTGCGAACTTATCCACCATCATATAGTTGATGGACGTGTCTGCTACCGTCATGGCTGCAGTCCAGTGATACTCGCCATCGATTTCAGACGGATCCAGTGCCGGGATATCCGCACCGTAATTACTGCTGTCTGTGCTGCCCGCTCCTGCGCTGCCGCTCTTGTTTGCTGCGACCACCTTCGTCTCCTCACCGGAAAGCAGGCCCGGAAGTCCCATGGAAATCTGCGGGATATAGGTGATCAGTCCCAGCGAAACGAGGAACGCCGCGATATATGGCATGCAGGCTTTCGCCAGCTTTAGCATCGGGATCTTCGTCATACCGGAAGCAACGAACAGGTTGATGCCCATCGGCGGGGTTACCATACCGATTGCCAGGTTACAGGTCATGATGATACCAAAGTGAACCGGATCGATGCCTGCTGCCGTTGCGATCGGAACCATGATCGGGGTTAAGATCATGATGTTCGGAATGTTGTCAATGATCATGCCGCATACCAGCATGATCAGATTCATGATCAGCAGGATCACAATCTTGTTATCCGAAATCGCCAGTACCGACTCACTGATCGTCTGCGGGTAACGCAGCAGGGTCAGGCACTTTGCAAAAGCAGAAGCTGCTGCAATTACAAACAGGATGTTAACATAGGTTTTCGCACCCTCCATGAACACCTTGCCGATGTTGCGGAACGTAATGGTCTTATAAACAAAAATACATACAAATAATCCGTAAAAGACACTGATGACAGCAGACTCCGTCGGGCTGCAGACACCGGAATAAATGGTACCCAGAATGATGACCGGAGTCATCAGGGCGAAAAAGCTTTCTTTTAACAGCGGCCAGAAACCTTTTGCACGGATTTCCTTATAGCTCTTTAAAAGTTTTTCTTTATCTTCTCCGTGCTTTTTGCAGTAATAGAAGCTGTACAGCATCAGCGCAAAACCGATCAAGAGTCCTGGGAAGATACCTGCAATGAACAGCTTGGACGGTGATGCATTCGCTGCCGCTGCATATACAATATACGAAATACTTGGCGGAATGATTACGCCCAGACCACCCGCTACTGTTACGATCGAGGTAGCAAAGACCATATCGTATCCCATCTCAACAAGGAATGGAATCGTCATGGCACCAACTGCAGATACCGTTGCCGGTGAAGAACCGGAAATTGCTGCGTAAAACATACAGGTTACGATGACTGCGCACGGGAAACCGGCGGTCTTGTTGCCGATGAAATATCCGAAAAAGTTAAACAACTTTTCAGAAATACCACCCTGTGCCATGATCATACCAGACACCATGAACAGTGGCACAGCAAGCAGGGTAAAACTGTTCAAACCAGCAAACATACCACGTGCTACATCGCCTGCTGCATATGCAAAACTTGGATTTAAAAGATTTGGAAGCATCGCCATGAGTCCAAATACACCACCTACCGGCAATGCTACCACCAGCAGGATCGCCAGAATCAGGAAAAATAAACCAATTGCCATTTATTTGTCCTCCTTTTCATCGGTCTTGTTGGTCAGCACCCGGTAGATCAGCTGAATGTAACGCACAATTCCAAGTGCGATTCCGAATGCCATCGCACTGTAAATATTGGCGATCGGGATTCCCAGTGCCGGACTTGCCTGATTTACCTGCGCCGCATTGCTGATGATCTCAAATGTTCCCTTTAAAAGCCAGCACAGAAATACGACCATAACCACATCGCAGATCAGTCCGAGAATCTTCTGTGCAGACTTCGGAATCATAGTGGTAAATGTATCTACCTTGATGCTGACTCCCAGACGTACCGCACACGGCAATGCAAAAAAGGCAGACAGTGCAAGGCAGTAACAGCATACCTCATCCGACCAGCTCAGTGCATTGTGAAAACAATAGCGCATGATAACATTTGCAAACGACAGGCAGCTCATAACAACCAACATCACTGCCAGGATCATGAGCTCAAAATTCTTTTCGAGCCACTTGATTTGTTTCATAATAGCCACTCCTTGTAGTAAGTTTTGCGCAGACGATCCGGCGTCCCGAATTGTCGCATTGTTTCAAAAAGCTTTTTGTTTTTCCTGTGTTTTTATTATATCTGTGGTATAATCAGAAGTAAAATTATATTGTTTTCTATTGGTAAGAAGTTTTATTTCTTACCATTTCATTGTTTTTCACAAAAACAATGTTCTGTTTTTCTTTTTCAACAAATGTTTTTGATCATTTTTACCAACAGGAGGGTTTTATGGACTTTCGACAGCTGGAATATATTGTCGCGATTGCTGAAAATAAGAGCATCTCAAAGGCCGCAGAATCGTTATTTATTTCCCAGTCTGGTTTAAACCAGCAGCTGATCAAGCTGGAAAAGGAACTGGGACTTCAGCTTTTTGACCGGAACAAGCATTTTCTGCGTCCGACCAAAGCAGGCGAGATTTATGTAAAAAATGCGATTGAAATTTTAAAGATCAAGCGAAACACCTATACAGAACTTGGAGACTTAAAAAAAGAAGCCACAGGAGAAATCAACCTGGGGCTTACTCATGAACATGGAATCGATTTGTTTACATCCGTTTTTACTTCCTTCAACCAGCGCTATCCAGGCATTTCTTTTTCCCTGACGGAGGCAATCGTGGCGAAACAGAATGAACTGCTTTTGTCCGGTCAGCTGGACCTGGGACTGGTCATGCTGCGGGAATCCGAACGGATCAACCTGGAATATATCACACTCTTTTCGGAAGAACTGATCCTTGGTGTTCCGAAAAATCATCCGGAAGCGGCACGCGCCAATGCATTTGGCACGCCGCTTGCCACAACGGAATTAACCCGTTTTTGGAACAGCAAATTTTCCCTGATCTTCAGTGCCTCCACCATGCGCCAGCTGATTGATCCGCTGTTCCAGGAAGCCGGTTATAAACCAACGATCCTCATCGAAACCGCCATGAACCATGCACTGATCCAGCTGGTAAGCAAGGGCTTCTGCTGTACCATCGTTCCCTATTCCAGAATGCTGAACAGCCCTTACAGTGCAGACTGCGCCTGGTTCAAACTGCCTGGTCGTCCAAGCTGGCAGGTATGCTTCGCCCGCAGAAAAGACACAAGCCTAAGCGAAGCACACCGGTATCTGATCCGGCTGGCAAAGCGCTATGGAGAAACTTTAAAGAAACGCTTCATCTGATCCGGAAACGCTTTTTTGTTTTACCCCGGAGTCATCATTTCCATCTTACCCCAGGATCATCGCCCAAACCGGAATTGTCACAAGGGAAAGCAGGGTGGATACCACAATACATTTTGTTGCGAAGGTATAATCACAGCCATACTTTGCTGCCAGAATCGCAGAAGTACTTCCCGCCGGCATTCCGGTGATCAGGAGGCAGACCCCGGTCAGGAACGGATCAATGCCCGCCAGGCGGCAGCCAACCAGTACCATAGCCGGAAGAATGACCAGACGCAGCGCAGACATGAACAAGGTATTGCTGTCTAACATGCTCTTTAAGGACATGCCAGAGAACATCATACCGATCAGCACCATGGTCATCGCCGTGGTACAGCCGCCTGCGGAGCGCACACCCTTATCCAAAGCACCCAGAAGCACCTTCACCAGATCCGGAAGTACCGGGATTCCACAATTTAAAACTGCCTGATATGCCTCATTCAGTGGTGCCTGAAAGATCATCAGACCCAGGCCGATATACACTGCCACAATACACGGATGAACGACCAGTTTTTTCACCACGCTCTTCATATCCGGGCTCTCGGTAAAGCAGGCAATACCGGCGGACCACATCATGACACGCATTGGAATGATAAAAATAGATGCATACATCATGCCTTCTGCGCCATAGATTCCCTGTGCGATCGGCAGCCCCAGAAATCCAGAGTTGGAAACGATCGTGCAGTACTGCATAACACGTTTTACTTCCTTGGGTTTATGGTTATAAAGCACTTTGCTGAGGATATAGCACACCAGCTGTACCAACAGAGAAATAGCCAGGACCACGGCAAATTTTCTTAAAATTTCCAGATTAAATTCCATCCGGAAGGAATTGATGATATTACAAGGCAGAAAGAAATACAAAACGAGATCGGTCAGGATTGCCTTTGCATCATCCTTTAAAATGCCTGTACTTTTTAAAATTGCCCCGGCAGCCACCAGAAGAAACATCATGACCTGCAGGGTCCATAAATTACTGATATCCATTTTCTTTTTTGTCTCCCCTTGCTGTAATTTTGTTCTTGTTCAAACATACCTGCGCTAAACAGCGCGTCATAGTACACGTATATATACCCAGAAACAACCAATATCCACAAATAGGGCCGGTCAACAAGTGACCGGCCTCCATTCGAAGTCTGAATCTTGCAGTTTTCAGGCTGCTGTTCGTGTATGCAGAAACAGCGGCCATTCTGAACTTATTCTGTTAAAAATAATTACTTCATCTGCATGCCGACACGGATCATACGGAAAGTTCTGTCTGCTGCATTTGCGTAAAGCTCTTCTGCACGCTCCAGAGCCTCTTCAATGTCCATAGCGCCGTTGATGGTCGGAACAATGCTCTCCACGCCAAACTCGTAAATTTTCTCTGCTCCGTTGCCCATACCGCCTACGATTGCAACAGCCGGAACACCTTTTGCCTTGCAGCGCATACCAACACCGCTCGGTACCTTACCGAATGCAGACTGCCAGTCGATACGTCCCTCACCGGTTACAACCAGGTCGGTACCCTCTAACAGACCATCGAAATCGATCAGATCCAGCACGGTCTCGATACCGGACTTTAAGTTTGCCTTTAAGTAACCGCACAGAGCTGCGCCAAGTCCGCCTGCAGCACCTGCACCTGCCTGGTTCTCTACGTCCATACCCTTATCGCGCATCACTGCTGCATAATTCTTCATGCCTGCTTCCAGACGATCCAGGATTTCCGGAGTACCGCCCTTCTGCTTACCGAAGGTATAGGTTGCGCCATCCGGTCCGGTTAACGGGTTGTTTACATCACACATAACGGTGATCTCTGCCTCAGCTACTGCCGGATGAAGACCGCTCATATCGATGTCTGCTACTTTTTCCAGGTCGGAACCAACGCCAGTCAGCTCGTTTCCGTCCGCATCCAGGAAGCGAACGCCCAGTGCACGCATAGCACCCATACCACCATCGTTGGTCGCACTGCCGCCGATTGCGATGGAAAGCTTACGGTAACCGTTGTCCAGAGCGTCTTTAATCAGCTCGCCGGTACCATAGGTTGTGGTATTTAACGGGTTTCTCTTATCGGTTGGAACCATCGGAAGACCGGAAGCTGCTGCCATCTCGATGATAGCGGAATCGCCGTGGAATACACCGTAGGAAGCCTCAGTCTCCTCCATGAGCGGGCCGTGTACTTTCACCTTGCGGTAATCACCTTTGGTTACAGCGATAACTGCATCTACGGTACCCTCACCGCCATCTGCGATCGGCACGCCTACTGTCTCACAGCCCGGGAATACACGCTGTGCAGACTCATTTAACAGTTTGATGATCTGGTCAGAAGATAATGTTCCTTTGAAGGAATCGGAAGCAAACAGTAATTTCATAAATCCTCCTTATATAAATGGAATTGATGATATGGTTGGTTTTATTATAACAGAAAATGGACCGGCATTCCAGAAGAATCGCCGGTCCATCGTCAATGCCGTAATTGGTATTCAGTTAGAAATTAAAGCAGACCAGCCTTGGTCATCTCAGCTTTGATCTTGTCTAATACCGGTCCCTCCGGAGTAGCCAGGTTCGGGGTATACGGAAGACCGATGTTACGGCCGCGTAAGTTAGCCATATCCTTTGCTGCTACCGGGAAGCTTGCGCCGTCCATGGACAGACGTACCGGGTTTAATTTGAACTGAGCCTCAAGAGAACCCTGAAGATCGCCTGCAACGTACTTGTTGTATACGTCAGTGATCAGTTCCGGCATGAAGTTTGCTGCGGTACATACACCACCAACTGCGCCGTGGCACATGGAAGCGTAAAGCAGGGTATCTTTTCCGCCGAATACCTTGAAGTCAACGTCTCTGTTTCTGCGGATGAACTCAGAAGTCTGGGTGATATCACCGCTGGTATCCTTCATACCTACGATGTTCGGAACTTCATGAGCCAGTCTCTCAACCAGGTTTGCAGACAGGGTGTAGCCTACACGTCCCGGGTTGTTGTACAGCAGTACCGGAGTCTCCGGAATAGCGTCAGCGATTGCTTTGAAGTGAGTAAACAGCTCGGTCTCAGTTGGCTTTAAGAACATTGGCTGCAGAACAGAAACGCTTGCTGCGCCGTTTGCTACTGCCATCTTTGCAAGACGGATGCACTTCTTGGTGCTGATTGCACCGATACCGAAGTATACCGGAACACGTCCAGCTGCCTGATCTACAACGATCTTTAAGCCTCTCTCCATCTCGTCTTCTTCTACTACGTAGAACTCGCCGTTGCTGCCGAATAACAGGATTCCGCTAACGCCGCCATCGATTACGTAATCAACCTGGCTGCGGATTGCAGCTTCGTCGATCAGCTCATCTTTGTCGATCGGGGTGATCATCGGGACAACTACGCCCTTAATAAACTCTGTATTCATACCTATCTCCTTCCAGCGTTCTGAATTGACGCCTTATCTGACACACTGCTGCCCACGAACCCGTAAGCAGCAGTGCATGATGACTTTATTTTAAATTATTTTATCTGGTAAAGCTTATTATTTAACGATGCTGGTACCAGAAATCTTCTCGTAGTACTTAACGATGCTGGAGTGATCCTCTTTGTCGCATCCCTCAGATCTTAAGAACTGCATGATCTCCATCATCTCAGCGGTTAACGGAGCCGGAGAGCTGATTGCATGAGCTGCGTTCAGAGCGTTGTTCAGGTCTTTGATGTGAAGCTCGATACGGAAGCCCGGCTTGTAGTTGCCAGCCAGCATCATCGGAGCCTTAGCATCCATAACGGTAGAACCAGCCAGACCACCGCGGATTGCCTGGTATACTAACTCAGGATCGGTGCCAGCTTTCTTAGCGAAGGTCAGAGCCTCAGCTACAGCTGCGATGTTGATAGCTACTACCATCTGGTTAGCCAGCTTAGCTACGTTACCGGAACCAAGGTCACCAACGTAAACTACGGAACCAGCCATAACCATCAGCATGTCATAGTACTTGTCGAACAGCTCTTTCTTACCGCCGCACATAACGGAAAGGGTACCGTCGATTGCCTTCGGCTCACCACCGGATACCGGGCAGTCAAGCATATCAATGCCGTGCTTAGCCAGCTCAGCACCGATTGCCTTGCTCTCAGTTGGGTCGATGGAGCTCATGTCGATAACAACAAGACCCTCTTTAGCGCCCTCAACAACACCGTTCTCGCCCAGAATTGCTGCTCTTACGTGCGGGGAGTTCGGAACCATGGTGATAACAACGTCAACCTGGGATGCCAGGTCCTTGTTGCTCTCAGCTGCGGTTGCGCCGCAGGATACCAGGTCTGCTACAGCTTCTTTATTGAAATCGAAAACAACCAGCTCGTGACCTGCTTTAACCAGGTTCTTTGCCATCGGTCTTCCCATGATACCTAATCCGATAAATCCAATTTTCATTTTGAATTCCTCTCTTTCTTAAATAAAAAAGTAAAACATCATTTGGTTTCCCTGACAGGATTCGTGCTTTCGCATTTCTTTCTGTCAGCTTATGTCTGAATTATAATCAAACCGGTTCCGCCAAACAATAGGCAGAATATCCAAATCCGAATTCAAAAATGAGGCAAATGTGATATTTTTTCATTTTTATTGCATTATCATTTCTCTTGATTTCATTTTTATTTCTTTTTAGGTTCATAAATGCTTTCTTGCAAAGATTTTCTTGTCAGAGCGAGGTTTTTTCTCACTTTGCAGCATTGATCCGGTTCCCTTCTATTTTACGTCTTTCTTCCTATTTATAAATTCCTTTCATGATGTCTGCAAGTTCCATGGGATCTGTTGTCTGGCGCATCTTTGCCATGCGTTCATCATCGAACTTACGAAGTCTCCTGGCATTTTCCAATACTTCTTTCAGATATTTTCGTGGAAATTTTACCGCACCGCTTTCATCCATATGGACAACTTCCAGAGGTGCCACATCCATACCGCACATGCTCACCGGAACATTCACGGCTTCAATCGCCGCTGTTCCGTGCCCCGCTACCGTACCAGGGAACATACACTGGACTTTCATCGGACGCATCTCGTCAATATCTCTCGCCGGAGCATCCCCGATGACGCCTACCACACCAAGCTGTTTGAAGGCGGTCATCATATTACCTCCGATCAGGGCATTCCGGGATTTCATTTTTTCTGAGAAATTTTCTTTCAAAAGAAGAATGACCGGTCCCTCTGCTTCTGCGATTCCCAGCAGAATATCCTTAAATTCCAGACGTTTGAATGCCGGATCTACCATGCCATACACGGCGGTTACCGCATATCCACACCGTGCTCCCAATTCCGGATAAAGGCATCTTAAGTGGTTGTCCGTATACCAGTTTGCCTGCTGTGGATTGTATAAGCCCAGGCAGGAATTCATAGCCGGATAGGTTGCCACCACATTTGTGATTGTCGGCGTATCAAACGCCTCCAGTTCTTTCATGATTTTGATTTCTTCTTCCACAGTCAGCTTTTCCCGTTCCATCTTCTATTCCCCTTTCGAAATCAAACACAAATTATGCTGCAGCTTTTTCTGCTTTCGCTTTCTTGTAAGTACCATATGCAGTATAAGCAACAGCGATCACGGTACAAATCAGGAAGAATGCTGCAATTGGAGACTGGATGATCGGCAGGAAACTTCCATCGGTCTTCATCAGAGATCTTCTTAAATAGGTCTCCAGTGAAGGGGCAAGAATGAATCCAACAACCAGCGGAGCCAGCGGATATTTATGTTTCTTTAAAATGTAACCAAGTACACCAAACAGTACCATGATGAAGATATCCAGTACGTTGTTGTTTGCGCAGTAGGAACCTACGAAGCAGCATACGATAACAACCGGAAGAAGCAGGGTAGACGGAATGGACAGCATCTTGGTAAACAGCGGAAGCCCAAAGTACTCAATTAAGAAGAATGCAATATTCGCAACGATAAAGGTTGCAAGGATTGCATATACCAATGCACCACTCGTCTTAAACAGAAGCGGTCCCGGAACCACGTCATGCATCTGGAAACCAGCCAGAATGACAGAAGTTGCATTATCGCCAGGGATACCAAGCGTCAGCAGAATGATGATTGCACCACCGACGGTTGCGTTATTTGCGGTCTCAGATGCTACGACGCCATCTACAACACCAGTACCGAATTTTTCTGGATATTTAGATGTTTTCTTTGCATAAGAATATGCCATCAGGTTACTTACATTTCCGCCCAGACCTGGAAGAATACCAATAACAAGTCCGATCAGTGCACATGGGATCGCAGTCTTTAAGTGGAAAAAGAATTCTTTGACCGAAATACCAAAGCCTTTCACTTTCTTCTGAACAACCATCTCATCTGCTGCACCACCTGCAGCAACATCTGCAGTATCTTTCTTGTTCTTTGCAGTCATCATGATCTGGGATACTGCGAACAGTCCGATCAGAACCGGTACCAGGCTGAAGCCGTTTGCCAGCTTGTTAATACCAAAGGTATAACGGTAGTAAGAGCTTAAGCTGTCTGTACCAACAAAGCCGAGGGCGATACCCATAAGGCAGGACAACAGGCCTTTTGTCATACTTCCCTCAGACAGGGCAGATACCGTAGTCAAAGCAAACAGGATGATTGCAAAATAGTCGTAAGAACTGAACTTTAATGCTACACGCGCAATGTATGGTCCGACAAAGGATAATACCAGTGCGCCAAAAATACCACCAATGAAGGAAAAAAGCACCGCTGTTCCCAGCGCTTTCTTTGCCTCGCCCTTCTGAGCCATCGGATAACCATCAAAACAGGTTGCAATAGAAGACGGGGTTCCCGGGATTCCAAGTAAGATTGCGGAAATCAGACCGCCGGAACATCCGCCTACGTAAACTGCCATCAGGAAAGAAATACCATTTACCGGCTCCATTCCGAATGTAAATGGAAGCATGATCGCCAATGCGGTAAACGCAGATAATCCAGGCAGCGCACCGATAACCAGTCCACCAAATACACCGCCAATGATTAGTGCCAGTGTAACCGGATTCATAATTGACACAAATCCTTGTAATAACTCCATGACTGCTCCTCCTCTAGTAGAATAATGTGCCCTCTGGGAGCTTGATGCTGAAGACATTCCAGAATACAGTATTTAAGAATACCGGAACGATAACAGCTACCAGTACCAGAATGATCATTTTCTTCTTGTCTTTTACTTCGTCTTTTCTCATCAGTACGACGCCTTCAAAGAGCAGATATAAAATAGATGTAAGAGTGAAGCCGATGCCGAGTACCAGAAGATAGTATGCAAACAGCGCAACGGTCGTCAGGATAAACGGTTTATTCAGCTTTTTCTCTTCTTTTTCTTCTTTTACTCCGGCTGCCTTCATCTGTTTGAGTTCACCCAGCGCACTTACAAACTGCATCAGAGACAGGATTCCGATCAGGATCGCTACTGCTCTCGGGAAAAATCTGGAACCGAGAATATCTGATGTAGTTGCCGGGATCCAGTAGGATCCTACGAAAATAAATACGCCAAACAGGAAGAATACTACAGATGAGCAGACATCATTGTGCTTTTCTTTCATGGTTCTCCTCCTAAATCACCGAACATGCGCTGCATGTTCTTACTATACCTACCTCATAGCAAACTGGATGCACCATAAGCTGCTTCCCGATCTGCAATGAAAGAATAAGAGGGGCAATATCGTTTCTATCGCCCCTCCCTCATTTTAATTACGGATTACTGCTGAGCCAGGAACGCATCCTTGTACGGAAGAAGTCCGTTCTCATACATGCCGTTTGCAAAATCCTGAGCCTCTTTGCCCTTCATGAAGTTTACAGTCAGGTAGTAACCTTCTACGGTAGAAACGAACTCTGGATCCTCGCAAACCTTCTCGATTACATCTGCAAGAGCATCTACAGTCTCATCCGGAACGTCAGGACTGGTACCAACCCAGAAGAACTTGCTGAAATCAAGGTCAGCTAAACCGTAATCAGATGCCATTGGAACATCCGGAAGCAGTTCGTTCTTCTCAGAACCTAACAGACACAGCGGAATGAACTCGCCGGTGCTGAAGTAATCGGTTGCCAGTGCGTAAGAAATGTTGATCACGTCGGTCTGCTCACCAAGCAGTGCAGTCATCTTTGCTGCGTTGTTTCCAACATCTACGAATTTCAGGCCTGCATTCCACTCTTTGTTCATAGCGATGCCGCAGATCTGGTTGGAAGCACCGATCTTTCCGCCATACTCAATGCTGTCCGGAGCTGCCTGGGATGCTTTGAGTAAATCCTCAAGGGTATTCCAGCCGGAGTTCTTGTTTACTGCAAGTACGGTGGTGTTATCGATTAACGGGATTGCAACGGTCTTGAAACTGTCAATGTTGATCTCGGAGCTGCCCTGCATATACGGTACGAACATATCGGTTCCGTTTACAACCAGGGTATTTCCGTCTGGTTTTGCGTCTAAGCACTCCTGCATGCCCATTACGGTTGCACCGCCGTCTACGTTCTTGACAACAACGTTAACGCCTGCATATTTCTGCATGTACTGAGCAAGAAGACGGGTGTTTCTATCGGTATCACCGCCTGCCTTAACCGGGCAGATCAGGGTGATGGTATCTTTGAATTCATAGTCGGATGCTGCTGCCTCAGATCCTGCCTCAGAAGCTTCCTCAGCTTTGGTCTCTGCTGCTGCCTCGGTGCTCTCTGCTGCCGGTGCTGCAGTGGTCTCTGCTGCTTTCTGGGAAGAACCACAGCCAGCCAGCATGGATGCTGCCATTGCTGTTCCAAGTACTACGCTTGCGATTTTCTTTTTCATAACATTACCTCCATTGGTATAATTTCTGTAAAAACAGATATCTTTTTTTGCGATTTCTGTTCTTTTTCCCTTACACGTGCCATTATACTGTTGCGGTTTTGTCAAAACAATCGGCAAAGATACGAAAAACCTGATTTCTTGTTATTCACCTTATCTATGTTTTCAATTTTTATTTCACTGCCGTAAAAATTCATTTCACGCATGATAAGTTATATTACATTTCCGTTTTCATTTCAGTTTCCATCTAAACTTCAATCCCATATTTTTTCATGCGTCTCCATAAGGTAACCTTGCTGATTCCAAGCGCCTCCGCTGTTTTTTCACGGTTTCCACAGAAAAGCCGGAGGGTTTCCTGTATCTTGTCTGATTCTTCAGAATGAACCAACGCAGTATACGTTTCTTCCTTCTTTCCAGTCTGCAGCAGCTGTGCATAGATTGAATTTTCCGAAATCTCCCCCATGGTCTCTCCAGTCTCATCCGGATACAGATTTTTGAGAAGCGATACAATTGCAACTTCATCAAATACACGTTTTTTCGCTGTCAGCACAAGCCGATCCATGAAACTTTCAATCTGAAAAAGATTTCCCGGCCATGAGTAACGCTGCAGCACAATTTTGGCTCCCTCTGTTAAAATGTGATAATGAGAATAATGATCACAGCTCTTTTGAAATGCCTGGGTAATTTTATAACGAAGGTCTTCTTTTCTTTCTCTCAGCGGTGGAATCTCAAGTTCCAGACCAGAAAGCAAGTAAAACAGATCTTTTCTCATTTTACCGGATTTTACCAACTCATGCAGTGGCTGACTGACTGTTGCGATCACGCGGACATCCCGTTTTCGCAGGGTTCCCATTTTCGCACCATAGTAAACATGAAAACGAATCAATTGATACAGCCGATACTGGTTCGGGAAAGAAAGCTGATCTGCATCCTGCAAGAGCAGGGTGCCTCCCTGTGCCTGCTGAACTGCTCCATTTTCTCCAAAAATAACATTCCACTGTTCTGTATCATCCAAACCCTCGCATGGAATATCCAGAAATGGTCCCGTCTTTCGCTGACTGCTGTTATGAATACTTTCGGCAATGATTCGTCTTTCAGTTCCCGGCTCTCCTCTTAAAACAACCGGCTGTTCTGAATACGCAAACAGCTTAGCCATTTGGACACATTCCTGCATAACTTCCGAATACTGGATGATATCAGAAAACTGTGCCATCACCGGCGCATATTTTTTTCTATCTGCATTTGTCTCCTGTTCCGTCCGCTCCATCTGTGGTCTTCTCATCCTATGACAAGTCACAATTGCACCGTCCACACTTCCATCTACTACGATCGGGGCAACCATAGTAAACAGCTGCGTATTATTCCGTTCAGCTTGAAAGGAATAATCTTTTCCCGCAGCAAGGATTTCAAGCATTGCCTCTTTTTTGATTTCCGGGAAAATATCATAAATCAGTTTTCCGGTAATTTCTTCCTCCTGCTTCTGAATTAAGCCTTCCATCATCGCATTCGATGACACAATTATCCCATTTCCATCGATCTGAATAATCCCATTATCGGAATAATCAATCAGCGTCTCTAATTGGGCTACCGAACGTTTTTCCACACTCATGGCATAGTCCATTCGTTTTGCCATTTCCAATGCCTGATGCAACGATTCTTCCGTAGAAGACAGGTACAGAGATTTCACCTGAAGCTGCTCTGTAATTTTTAAAACCGACTCCCCGCCAATCACCAGATCACACTGTTCATTGACTGCCCTTTGCACCAGTCCGGGGATTTCGTCACTGTTATCCACAAAATACGATCGAAAGTCTACCTCATATAATTCATTAAAATGAGACATATCATTAAACATATTACGGAAACCAACCAAACCAATCCTTGGAATTTCTTTCCCAATGATACGCTTTGCCTTAACTACCAAAAGTGCCATTTCCTGAGCTGTCATCGTAATTTCGACAATCGGTATGGAAGTATACTGTTTTAACAGAGAAGCCTGCATTCCTCGTGTAATGATAATGGACACCCCATATTCCGCTACTTTTTTTGCCTCATCCAAAACCATACCGGGATTCGTTATTTTTACTTCTTCCACCTCAAGATCATAGTCCTGCAACAGATTATGTGCCTGATACAACATTTCTTCTTTTGGTAAAAACAGTGCTATTTTTCCCATATATTTCTCCTTTTCAAACGTCCTTCGCTCATTATAACGTTCTCTTTTCAGCTATGCAAGAAACGAAAAAGGCATACTGTTTTCATTTACAGTATACCTAAATCAAAATAATGCCTATTTTATTTCTAACGCATTTTAAACTGCAGCCAGCTTCTGAACCTGCGCCCAGACGGAATCATCTACATGAACACCTTCCCGCATGCTCTTTGCACGGGTTGCTAAAGTCCGCTCACCGGGGCAGGTTACATGCTCGCCCTCGGTAACCGGGTGAGCAGCGTCTGCAGCGGCAACACGGTGATTCAGCATATCCTGAATTTCTTCTTTGCTTCCAAACAGATATGGATCATAAGCAATAAAGATCTGACAACTGCCACCACAACTGCCTTTTCCATACTCATCCATGTCAGAACCACTCATGCCATTTGCCATAAGTGCTGCCGCCATGTCAAGTGCAATCGCCATGCTGCTGCCCTTCCAGTAACCGGTCGGAAGAATTCTGCGGGTTTTCTCGATAGCACCTGGATCCGTTGTCAGATTACCATTTTCATCAAAACCACCCGGATACGGAAGCTGTTTACCAGCAAGCCTGTATACACCAAGTTTTCCATATGCATACTGACTCATCGCCATGTCCAAAACAATCGGACCGGCTTCCCGTGGAATCGCAATGCAAAACGGGTTATTTCCAACACTTTGCTCATCGCTGCCCCAGAGCGGCATACAGCTTTCCGTGTTGATCCAGCTGATTCCCATATAACCTGCTTCCGCCATACGCCATGCATAAGTACCGCCTCGCATCCAGTGAGTCGTGTTTTTCAGCGCAACACAACCGATGCCATGTTCCTTTGCCAATTCCACGGCTCGATTTGCACAAAAGATTGCGTTCGTAATACCAATCCCCATATGTCCATCATAATTTTCCACAGCGCCTTTAGCACCGACAAGTTCCGGTTTTCCAGATAAATTGATCCATCCTTTTTTTACATAATCTGCAAAACGTGGGATACGGTTTAATCCATGACTTTCTACCCCGTCAGCACTGGATTCTGTGTGAATCTGTGCACAGATTTCTGCTTCTGTTTCCGTTACTCCAAGATTTAATAATGCTTGTTTTATTGTATTTTTCACTTCATCAAACGCTACTCGCATTGTATCAACCTCCCAGATTTTGTAGCATTCTGTCATCACTGTTTTTAGATTCTATCGATAAATACAAGAAATAACAAGAAACAGAATCCACAAACTCCATTGATTTTCTTATACATAGAGCATTTGATTTCATTTATTCTTTCATATTATGAAAATTTGAAATATTTTATTGCAGTCTTTTTTCACCTGCTATTCCATACTTCTTCATATGTCTCCACAAGGTTGCCTTGCTGATGCCAAGTGCCTGTGCGGTTTTCTCCCTGCTCCCACTGAATTTGTGCAGCAGTTCTTTTATTTTGACTGCCTCATCCGGAAGGCTCTGCACGGTTTCCTGCTGCATTGCTTCCTGCAGTCCGGTTCCCTGTTTTGTTTTGTTCTCCTGCCCAACTGATCGTTCCGGGTAAAGCTCTTCCAGCAGTTTTCGCACCGCGATCTCATCAATCGAACGCTTTCCTGCCATCAGGATCAGGCGCTCACAAAAGCTCTCGATCTGAAACAGATTTCCTTTCCAGGGATAATTCAGCAGAATCTCCATGGCACCTTTTGTCAGTACATGGTATCGGGAATAATGCTCACAGCAGTCGTGGAGTGTGTCTTCAATCTTTTCGAGCAGATCCTCTTTGCGTTCCCGAAGCGGTGGGACAAACAGTTCCAGTCCAGATAACAAATAATAAAGATCCGGACTGATTTTTCCTTCTTCCATCAGTTCAGAAAGCGGACAGCCGATCGTCACCATGACACGCACATCGACCTTCCGCAGGCTTCCGATATCTGCGCCATGACAAACGCGAAAACGGATCAGCTGATAGAGACGGTACTGGTTTGCCGCTGTCAGTTCTTCCACGTCACGAAGCAAAAGCGTTCCTCCCTGTACCTGGAGCACCGCGCCGCGGTTTCCGAAGATCATATTTTTCTGTTCCTCCCCGGAAAGACCTTCGCACGGTACATCCAGAAATGGTCCCTGTGCGCGGACACTGCTGTTATGGATACTTTCTGCAAGCATGCGCTTTTCTGTCCCGGGTTCTCCGATCAGAACCACCGGATGTTCGGACAGTGCATACAGGTTTGCCTTGCGGATACACTCCTGCATGGCTTTTGACTTCTGCAAAATATCTTCAAACTGGACCAGCGGCGGCAAAACACGGCTGATGTCCCGCTTCTGGCTGCTGCGGGATTTTTCCGGTGTCACCGTCTTCTTTTTCATTTTGTGGCAGGTAACAATGGCTCCGTCTACACGGGACTCATATAAGACCGGGGCAAGTACTGCGAAGATCGGAGTCTGGTTCCACTCAAAGAACAGCGAATAGTCTTCTCCTTCCTGAAATACCCGGTTCCATGCCTCTTCCCCGATCATCGGTGCTGCTTTGCGGATATTCTGACCTTTTAACTCTGCTTCTGTTTTTCCGATCATATCTTCCATGAGCGGGTTTACCGCAGTAATGATCCCGCTTCCATCCAGACGGATGACGCCGCTGTAGGAATAGTCTAACAGCGTTTCCAGCTGTGCTGCGGTTTTCTTTTCCACATTCATGGCATATTCCATGTTTTCCGCTGTGGAAAATGCCTGACGCATGGAATCCTCGGTCATGGACAAAAAGAGGGATGGAACCCCGGCTTCCGTTGCAATGGAAACCGCCGTATCACCACCGATCACGACATCTGCGCCATCGGAAATTGCTTTGCGCACCGCTACCGGAAGTTCAGCTCCCTGATCTGCAAAGTAGGTTTTCAATTCAATATTGTAAAGTTCGTCGAAATAGGCCATATCACAGAACATATTGCGGAACCCTACCACTGCAACAACCGGTTTTTCCTTCCCGGCGATCTGCTTGGCGCGCATGACAAGAAGCGCCATCTCCTGCGCAGTCAGAACAATCTCAACAACCGGTGTGTCCGTATACTGTTTGATAATGGATGCCTGAAGTCCGCGGGCAATGATAATAGTTGCCCCGTCGGCAATGGAACGGCGCGCCTCCATAACCGTATTTTCGGTATGAATCACCCGCATTTCCTGGATTTCAAATTTTTTTTCCTGCAGAATGTTATGGGCCTGGTGGATCATTTCCTCCCTGGACACCAGAAGTGCTATCTTTCCCACTCGTTTACCTCATTTTTAAAATATGCCGCCACGCCAAAACGGCGGGCGGCACAGATTTGTTTACTGCTGCTCTTTGATATTCCTGGAAACCGTGATTTCCTGATTGTCGATGTGCTCACGGATGGCTTTCTTCGCCTCTGCCACATGTCTGGAACGGATGGCTTTTAAGATATAATCATGCTCCACAACCAGGATCTGGCGTTTGTCTGCATCTTTGATGTACTCCAGGCGGTAACGGTACATCTGCTCGCGCAGATTGTTCAGGATCTGGACCAGACGGTTATTGCCGGTTCCATTGTAAATGATGTCGTGATAATGCTCATCCGTCTCTGCGATGGTCATGGCGTCTGCGCTCTGGATGGCGCTGCGGAATGCCTCCTGTGCCTCTTCCAGTTCTTTGATATCATCCTCGGTCATGCGCTGGCATGCCAGTTCGATTGCCAGTTCTTCTAAGGAACGGCGAACTTCCAGCACATCGCGCAGACTCTTTTCGGAAATTTTTGCAACCTCAGCACCTTTACGCGGAATCATGAGAACCAGTCCTTCCAGTTCCAGTTTCCGGATTGCTTCACGGATCGGGGTACGGCTGACGCCCAGACGGTCTGCAAGCTGAATCTCCATCAGGCGCTCGCCTGGCTCCAGTTCGCCTTTTAAGATTGCCTGACGCAACGTATTGAATACGACATCGCGCAGCGGCAGATATTCATTCATATTAACTTTCAGCTTGTTATCCATGATTTTTCTCCTTCTGATTGTAAAAATTCGTCAAATACACCTGTTTTGCCAGTTCCGCGGATTTTCCAAAACGTAATTCTTCATAAGCATCCTGCGCCGCCTTCGGATTTGTGAACAGTCCAAATACCGTTGGTCCGCTTCCGCTCATCAAGGAACCGACCGCGCCATATTCCAGCATCTTATCTTTGATTTCCTGAATGACCGGGTATTCCTTCACAGTAACCGTTTCCAGAACATTTCCCAGTTTTCCGGCAATCCCCATCAGATCCTGATGTTCAATTGCCTGGATCATTCCATCGATATCCGGATGTTGTTCCGGACGCAGGTCATTGGCATGCAGATTTTCATATACAAATTTTGTGGATACATTGATCCCCGGCTTTGCCACCAGGACCTGACACTGTGGAACCGGAGGAAGCTTTGTCAGTACCTCGCCAATTCCTTCGGAAAGAGCGGTTCCACGCAAAATACAATAAGGAACATCTGCCCCGATCTTTACGCCACGTTCCATCAGCTGTTTTGTTGTCAGCCCCAAACGGAACATTTTGTTTACGCCGAACAACACCGCGGCTGCGTCACTGCTTCCGCCTGCCATACCGGCTGCCACCGGAATGAATTTTTTCAAGCGGATCAGAAGACCATTCTGAACCTGAAATTCATCCATCAGAAGCTTTGCCGCCTTATAAACCAGATTGTTTTCATTTACTGGCAGATAATAGAGGTTTGTTTCGACCTGGATTCCCGGTTCCTCTTTCCAGACCAGATCCACCCGGTCAAAAATGCCGACTGTCTGCATGATCATGCGTACATCATGATAACCATCTTCCCGCCTGCGAAGTACGTCAAGGCCAAGATTAATCTTGCCGTATGCCTTGAGACTTAAATGCTTTATCATAGCTTTTCTCCGTTTGAAAGCTGCCCGTCACACCAAATTTTGCGACTGTTCACGATCCGCTCGCGTGTCTGGTAAGTGAATTTCGACGATCCGGACGACTTCTTTTGCTGATTGTATTTATCTGTTACATTGTATACAGTATATTATAGTGCGGATGCACGAAATCTGCAAGGTATTTTGCTATTCTTTTCGCTTTTGTCACTTTTTGACAAAACAGTTCAAAAATCCATCCAAAAAATGTCATTGACTTTCAAAAAAACTTTGCTATAATAAAGCACATATTTATTTCGTATATCGCAAGTGCAAGAACAAGGGCGTTCCGGTCAGTGACTGGAGCGCCCCTTTTTGTATATCGGAAATAAATATAAAAATCCCCATTACAGTGAAGGAGACTGGTTTTGTATGAAAAAGCTGGAAATCATCATCAAACCCGAAAAACTGGAAGACTTAAAAGGTATTCTGGACAGCTGCGGCGCCCATGATCTTATGATCAGTAATATTATGGGTTCCGGATTGATAAATAGAAATCGTATAATAAATGAGTTTTTTTCTCAATATGAGTTATTTTCAGGGAGACACCACCGTCTGGCGGTTGTCTCCCGTCTTTTTTTCTGCTATAGTGGTTAGCATATGCTTACTTTATTCAATACAACAATCTGCGCTCACATCGCATACGGAGGATTTTATGGAACTACGACAGTTGGAATATTTTATGATCACCTGTGAGAAAGGCAGCTTTAACCAGGCCGCGGAATGTCTTTACACCACCCAGCCCAATGTCAGCAAGGTGATCAGCTCTCTGGAAAAGGAACTGGGGCGCCCGCTTTTTGAGCGCAGCAGCCGCGGGATCCGCATCACCCCATACGGGGAAGCTGTGCGGGAATATGCCCAGAATATTCTTCACAATGTCAGCCTGATCGATTCCCTGAGTGACCACAACCAGGGAAAGAAATTCAGTCTTGCCACGTATCCCAGCAATATGATTTCCCGTCTTCTCACCGATTTTTATAAAGAAATGGGGAGTTCCTATATTGTGGAACACTCTGAGGGAACGGTGGAAGAAATCAGCAACCGGGTAGCACAGGGGCTTTCTGAGATTGGCATTGTCTATATCGCGCAGAAACAGCTGCACCAGTTCCAGCATATCCTTTCCCACAAAAAGCTGAAATTTATCCCCCTGGATGTGAAAGAAGCCTGTGTCTATGTTGGTCCGCATCATCCGCGCTACCACGATGAAAGCATTGATTTTCAGGAGCTCTCCAGCCTTTCTTTTGTGCGCGGTGTCCGTGACTTTTTCTCGGTCGAGCACCATTTAAGCCATGTCAGCCTGGGAGCGATCAGCACGGAACAGCTTCATTATTCTGTCTACACCAACAGCGACCACCTGACCATCAACCTGTTGATGAACACCGATGTCTGCAGTCTCGGCATCAATTTTCTTCATGACCAGTACAAGCAGTACGATGTGCAGCAGCTTCAGATCAATAACTGCGAACCGTTTCTGCTGATCGGCTACATCTGCCCGGAGGAAGGAAGCTTAAGTGAAGCTGCCAAGTGGTTTATCCGCAACTTTCAGGCAATCCTCTAACAAAATTTCTTCTGGTTATAACAATTTAGAATAACTAAGCCCCTCCAAATTCATCAGTAGTAAGCAACCGCTAACCTGTGTTATACTTCCAGACGTCCGCATAAGCCGGACCAATCGAAACCTAGTTGTTTGTGTTGCTGTTATCCTATACCAAACAGTGCCACGGCAATTACTTATTTTTTTACACAGGAGGAAACTGATTATGAAAAAAAGATGGGGCACTCTGCTTCTTGCAGGTCTCTTAGGCACCGCCGTATTAAGCGGCTGCGGTTCATCCGCGTCTGACTCTGCATCCACCACTGCTGCGGATTCTTCCGCAGAGACAACGGGAACTGCTGATACAAAAAAAGAAGACCTGGTCTTTGTAAACTACCGCGATATCCGCGATTTAAACCCGCATTTATATGCCGGCGAGATGTACGCACAGGAAATGCTCTACGAGGGTCTTGTCAACATCACCGCCGATGGCTTTGAAGGCTGCCTGGCGGAAAGCTGGGATGTCAGCGAGGATGGTAAGGTATACACCTTCCACATCCGCCCGGGTGTCACCTTCTCCGATGGTGAGAAATGTGACGCGTACGCGATCAAGGCAAACTTCGATGCAATCCTGGAGAATAAAGACCGCCACACCTGGCTGGAGATGATGCATCTGTTAGTCGGCGTAAGCGCTCCGGATGAAAATACTTTTGTGATCGAACTGTCTGAGCCGTATTATCCGCTCTTAACCGAACTCGGCGTTACCAGACCGTTCGCCATGATCTCTCCGAAAGCCATGAAAGACGGAAGCACCAAGGACGGCGTGGAGGCTTACATCGGTACCGGTCCGTATGTGCTGGATGAGTTCGTGACCGACGAGTATGCCGTATTCAAAGCAAACCCGACCTACTGGGGCGAGCAGCCGGCGATCAAAACCATTACCGTAAAGGTTATCCCGGATAACCAGACCCGTATCCTGGCACTGGAAAAAGGCGAGATCGATATGATCTTCGGAAAGAATATGATTGATGCAGATGCGATCAACCAGTATTTAGACAGTGATAAATTCACCGTGGAGCTCTCTGATCCGACCTCTACCAGACAGATCGTCCTGAATACCACCTCTGACATTCTCTCCGAGAAGGAAGTCCGCATTGCCCTTCAGCATGCGACCAACAAGCAGAATATCTCTGACGGTATCTTTTACGGTCTGGAAAAACCGGCTGATACCTTATTTGCCACCACAGTCCCATACTGCAACATCGATCTGGAGCCGTATGCCTACGACTTAACCCTTGCAGGACAGATTCTTGATGATGCTGGCTGGAAAATGGGTTCCGGCAATGTCCGTGAAAAAGACGGCAAGCAGTTAAACATTGACCTGCTCTACAACAGTGACAGTGTAACTGAGAAGTCCATTGCTGAGTATCTGCAGAGCGAATACCAGACCATTGGTGTTTCCTTAAATATCCACGGCGAGGAGGAACAGTCTTACCGCGATAACATGAAGGCCGGTAACTTTGACATGGTGTTCAACATCTGCTGGGGTACCCCGTACGATCCGCAGTCTTCCCTTGCGGCAATGCGCGCCCCGGTATACGGTGACTATGCAGCACAGCTTGGTCTTGAGGATAAGGCTGAGATCGACTCTGCCATTACCGAAATCCTCATCACGACCGATGAGGCACGGCGTCAGGAGCTTTACACCTACGTGCTGACCCATCTGCATGAAGATGCGGTCTACATCCCGCTGACCTACGAATGCAACAAGGCAATCTACCGCTCCGATATGAAAGGCTTCCACTTCACCCAGACCCAGTACGAGGTTCCGTTCCAGGATTTCTCCTTCTAAGGCGGATGAAAAAACTTCAAATCAGCGAAACCTATACAGGAAGCCGTCTCCTTTGAGGCGGCTTTCCTTGCATTGCATGTTGTGTCTTTGTGACTGACATATCTGTTTTTCCATGGGAGGTATTATCTTGAAACCATATATCATAAAACGGATCCTGTCTGCGATCCCGCTTCTTCTTATTATATCATTTGTATGCTTTGTATTTATCAACCTGATCCCGTCTGATCCGGCAGAGGTTGCCCTGCGTGTCCGCCAGGTCCCGATCATCACAGAGGAGGCCATTGCCGAGGTCCGCGCAGAACTGGGTCTCGACAAACCTTATCTGGTGCGCTACTTCACCTGGGTGCTTGACTGCCTGCGCGGCAATTTCGGCATCAGCTACGTCAATCCGACCCGTACCGTTGCCGGAGAACTGCTCCGCTGCATGCCTGCCACCCTGCAGCTTGCCGGAGCGTCCCTGGTCATGGTGATCCTCTTAAGCCTGCCGATTGGCTTTCTTTGTGCCGTATACAAAGATGGCTGGTTTGACCGGATCATGCGCGGCATCGTCTTTATGACTACCGCTATGCCTGCTTACTGGGTTGGACTACTCTTGATGTGGCTGGTTTCCATTAAGCTGGATCTTCTGCCGACCAGCGGAAACGGGACCCTGAAACATCTGATTCTCCCCGCTTTCACCGTATCGTTAAGCTATATTTCCACCTACATCCGTCTGATCCGCAACAACATGCTGGAAAACATGAAACAGGATTATGTACTCTACGCCAATGTGCGCGGACTTCCGCAGAAATCCATCCTGGTAAAACATATCCTGAAAAACTCCATGCACACCTGCATCGTCGCCATCGGTATGAGCATTCCGCAGCTGATCTCCGGAACCATTGTCGTGGAAAACGTGTTTGCATGGCCGGGACTTGGAACGCTTTGCATCAGTTCTATTTTCAACCGCGATTACCCGGTCATCCAGACCTATGTACTTTTGATCGGTGTTTTATTCGTTGTATTTAATCTGCTGTTCGATATCCTTCAGACAGTGTCGGATCCACGTATGAGAAAGGAGAGTCACTAATCATGCTTCATCGTTTTCTTCATAATAAAACGGCCGTCGGTACAGTCAGCCTGGTTCTGATCGTGGCCCTTATCGGAATTTTTGCTCCGGTCATTGCCCCGCACGACCCATATGCCACCAACATTCTCAACAAATTTGCGCACTTCAGCAGGGAATATCCGCTTGGAACGGACAATCTGGGACGCTGCATTCTCTCCCGCATGATCTACGGCATCCGGCCGACGCTGGGTCTGGCTGTCCTTACCATGCTTGGCACCATCGGCCTGGGCGCCCTGATGGGACTTTTAGCCGGATATTTCCGCGGGATCACGGAGGAGCTGATCATGCGCGTGGTTGATGTAATGCTTTCCTTTCCGAGCCAGATCATGGTATTTGCCGTTGTGGCACTCCTTGGCATCAACGTGCAGAACGTGATCCTGGCCAATGTCTTCATCAAGTGGGCCTGGTACGCCCGCATGATCCGCACCGGTGTCATGCAGTACCGCGACCGGAACTTTGTCCAGTTTTCCCGCTGCATCGGCACACCGGAACGTTTCATCCTCTTCCGGCATCTGGTCCCTTCCATCGCGGCTGACCTGGCTGTGCTTTCTTCCCTCGATGTCGGCTGGGCCATCATCAACATTTCTACCCTGTCCTTTCTGGGACTCGGTGTCCAGGCTCCTACCCCGGAATGGGGTGCCATGCTCAGTGAAGCGAAAAATGTCCTGACCAGCAATCCGGCGCAGATGCTGGTGCCGGGTATCGCCATTGTCATTCTGGTATCTGCCTTTAACCTGATGGGCGATGCCATCCGCGATGTGCTGGATCCAAAGGAGGTGCTGTAATCCATGTCTGCGATCTTAAAGGTTGAAAATTTAAATGTAACACTCACCCAGCGTAAAAGTTCCAAAAAGCTGGTGAAAGAGGTAAGCTTTGAAGTCCATCCCGGCGAATGTCTGGGCATTCTCGGAGAATCTGGAAGCGGAAAAAGCATGACCGTAAAGTCTGTGCTCGGTCTGCTGGACAAAAATTTCCAGATTTCCGGCCGTGCCATCTTCGACGGGCAGGATCTTTTGCGGGAATCCAAAGAAGAGCTGCGCCGTCTGCGCGGCAGCCGCATCACCATGGTGCTGCAAAATCCCATGACCTGCTTTGACCCGCTCTACCGCATCGGAAGCCAGATGGCCGAGACCTTCGCCACCCATACCACATGGAGCGCACAGGAAATCCGCTCCCACTCTCTGGAAATTCTGGCGCAGATGCGGATCCGAAACGGGGAGGAAGTACTGGAAAAATATCCGCACCAGCTCTCCGGAGGTATGCTGCAGCGTATCATGATCGGCATCGCCATGGCCTTAGAGCCGGAACTTCTGATCGCCGATGAGCCTACCACCGCCATTGATGCGATCACCCAGTACGAGATTTTAGAGGAATTTGTCCAGATCAAAAAAGAAAAACACACCGCCATGCTGTTTATCACGCATGACCTGGGTGCGATTTCAAAAGTGGCTGACCGCGTTCTGGTCATGAACAGCGGACATATCGTGGACAGCGGGACCTTCGAACACATTCTCATGCATGCCAACGATCCATACACCCGGATGCTGGTAGAAAAACGTTCTGCCGTGATGCACCGCTACCGCCAGGTTTTGCACGGAGACCCAATTTTGAGCCAAAACCAGATCCTGAATAGAAGCCAGGTTTTGAATGAAAAAGGACTTCTGAATGAGAAACAGTTTCTGGACGAAAGCCAGATTTTGAATAGAAAGGAGAATGCCGCATGCTAGAATTAAACGACATCTGTGTCAGCTTCCGCAGTGAACGCCAGGAAAAACTCTTCGGCACCAGCCGTGACCAGATTCTCTTTGATGTATCCCTGCGCGTTCCACAGGGGACCTGTCTCGGCATCCTGGGCGAATCCGGAAGCGGGAAATCCACCCTGGGCCGTGTGATCTGCGGGCTGTTAAAACCAGACCGCGGAGAAGTACGGATCCACGGCACCTCTGTCTATGCTTCCCGGAGTGGACGCAAGAATCTCCAGAAACGCTTAAGCGTCGTCTTCCAGGACTACACGACCTCCGCCAATCCACGGTTCCGGGTAAAAGAGATCATTGCAGAAGGACTTGCAGCAAGGGAACGGAACCAGAAAAACAACGGCGGCATTGCAGGCATCACGAATACCGCACAGCCTGGCACTCCGGCAAAATGGAACCGGCAGGAAGAAACCAGCCATCTTTTAGAGCTTGTCGGTCTCAATGCCTCCTATGCGGACCGCTACCCGCATGAACTCTCCGGGGGACAGCTGCAGCGTGTCTGCATTGCGCGGGCGGTGGCCTGCCAGCCGGAAATCATTCTGTTTGACGAGGCAATTTCTTCTCTCGATGCGCACACCCAGGTACAGATCATGGACCTGCTGCGCGACCTGAAAGAAAAGCTTGGCCTGACCTATATTTTCATCACACACGACCTGACTTCTGTGACCTATCTTTGTGATGATGTGCTGTTTCTTTATCATGGTCATGTTACAGAGCACATTCCGGTATCCCGCATCGCGGAAACAAAAGATGCGTATGCGCAAAAACTTTTGAGCTCTATCATTGAATTTGAGTAATGATAAATGTAGCAAAAGGAGATCTTATATCTATGAGACTGTCTGACTTAAAAGCCGGCACTGGAGCAAAACAAACACTTCTGCTGCCTGTCACCAGCCCCTATCCCATCCAAATGACCGTCATCTGCGGCAGCCACCCCGGAAAAACACTGGTGGTTACCGCCGGAGTACATGGCTGCGAATACGTCGGCATCGAAGCACTCCGCAGCCTTGGAAACGAATTAGAGCCTGACAATCTTTCTGGGCGTCTGATCCTTCTGCCTCTGGTAAACCCGGAAGGCTTCTACCACGGTGCAAAACAGATCATTCCATCCGACGGCCAGAATCTAAACCGGATGTTTCCCGGAAGTAAAGAAGAGACCTTTTCCAGCCAGCTCGCAAAGGTTCTGGAGGAAACCCTGTACCCGGAGGCGGATTTTCTGATGGATCTGCACGGCGGAGATGTCAACGAAGCACTGACTCCGCTGATTTTCTTTCCAACGGCAGTGCCGGAAAAGCTTGCAACGCAATCCGCTCTGGCCGCAGCCGCCCTCTCGGTTCCTTACCGGGTTGCCTCCACCTCAAAAAACGGTCTCTACAGCTGGGCCGCACAATGCGGGATCCCGGCCCTGCTGGTAGAGCGCGGAGAGCGCGGGCTGTGGAACAAAGAGGAAGTTGCTGCATGCAAACATAATGTATATGAGATGATGGAGCATCTTGGGATACTTTCTGTCTCACAAGCAACTGATAACCAGCAAGAGCAGACATCGCTTCGTACAAAAGCGTTTTCAAGACCAACTGAAATCAACGACTCACGTTCTGCAGAGTCACATTCCGAACAAACCGAAATCCGCGATGCGCTTTATGCAGAAGCGCCTTCCGAACAAACCGAAATCCGCGAAACACTTTATGCAGAAGCGCCTTCCGACGGTTTCTGGTATCCTGCCATGAAAAAAGCCGGAAAAACCGTTCCAAAAGGTGCCCTGCTTGGCACTCTGAACGATGTTTCCGGCAAAGAAATCTTTCGCTGCATTGCCCCGTTTGACGGTGTCATCCTCTATTTCACCTTAAGTCTCGGTGTAAAATCCGGGGATCCGCTGGTCGCATTCGGAAGGTTGGAGCATATTTAGTTGCTGGGCACGCATGCGTGAACAGTAACCATATTGGATTCAAAAGAGTCCGCCCAGTCCAAATACTCCGACTGCTGCCATAACCACGTTGACACATACATTGGCTACGGAAAGCAGGAACAGGGTGTAGAACATTTTGTTCATTTCCTCGGTGGTGGTCTCACGGGCTGCGGAGTAGGAGGACATGATGATGGCACCTCCGGTAGAAAGCGGGCTGATGGCTGCTGCGAAGGAGGTTGCCGTGATCGCTGCGATCAGTTCTACATAATTCACTCCGGCGAAGCGCTGGCAGATTTCCGCGGAGATCGGGTACAGGGTTGGCATCACCACAGCGGTGGTGGAGCTTACCCAGGACAGGATTCCGGAGGTGGCTGCCATAATCGGAGTTGCGGTATGCTCAGTCATGAAAGAAGCCAGCGTGTTGGAGATCAGGTCGATGCCGCCTAAGAGGCTGATCATGTTGACCAGTACACCTACACCGCAGATCATGATCAGGGTGCCCCACGGGATGCTCTTGATGGCTTTCTTCTCATCAGCACCTCCAAGCAGAATCAGAACCGCTGCCATGCCAAACAGGAAGGTAACACCAACCAGCGTCACAAACATAGAACTGGAAAAGCCTTTTACCACATCGCTGGCCTTTAACAGCCGCATGGTATCGCCGGATTTGATCTGCAGCTCCACTGCCATTCCCAGAAGCGCCAGCAAAAAGGCGGCTCCGATGGAAAAGAATCCGATATTGATTTTCTTTACAAATCCAACTGCGATTACCATAATTAATACCAGCAGAGAAAGCTGCGGTAAGATTGCCCGAATCATTTCCATAGTATATCCCCCCATTATCTTCTGACTGATGCAACGCCTTCCATTAACAGGTTGGCAGTGCGGAATCCAAACGTATCTTCAATAACCGGCTCCTTCTCCTCTGGCCGGTAATCCACTCCACATTCCAGTACTCCGCCCGGATGTCCAATGCGGATAAACTGAGTATCGGTGTCCGGATTTAAGACCTGCGCTACCACGCTTCCCGGCACAACTGCTGCTGCCGCCGTGCACATGGCTCCGGTCATCGCATAACTCGGATGCGTTTTCTGCATCGACATCATCCGGGAAAGCAGATCGATTTCCTCTTTCTGGATCGTTGTTCCATCTGCAGTTTCGTAAGTATCCGGCTCTGCCACAAAGGTCATCTTCGGAATCCCCGGCGTTTCCCATGCTGATTTCTTATAATCATCGATCAGACCAAGTTTCACTGCCGCAAGTCCCCGCACCGTTTCCAGAAGTTCCAGCTTCGCTGCATCCGCATTTAATTCATTCGGATTTTCTTTTCCGGTCAGCCCCAGATCCTTTGCTTTTACAAAAACAAGCGGATTTGCCGCATCAACAATGGAAACCTCCACCTCGCCGAAGTCCGGCACAGTCAGCATATCCACTGCATTTCCGGTTGGAAGCAGACCCTTTCCTAATGTTCCAGCTGGATTTATAAATTTCAGGCGGATCGGTGATGCCGTTCCCGGGACTCCGGCAATCTGAAAATCACCTGTATAATTCACGCCTTCATCCGAGGTCTTCACATCTGCCGCAATGATTTTTCCCGTATTGGTGTTGTAGATCCGCACGGTAGTCTCGTTCTCTTTCGGTGTGACCAGACCTTTTTCCAATGCAAACGGACCAACACCGGAAGAAATATTTCCGCAATTTCCTTTGTAGCTGACGATCGGCTTATCAACCGATACCTGTGCAAAGGTATAATCCACATCTGCATCTGCTCTCTGTGAGCGCTTTACGATCGCAACCTTGCTTGTTACTGACTGGGAACCGCCAAGCCCATCGATCTGTTTGGCATCCGGACTTCCCATGAGACGAAGCAGGATTTCATCCCACGCTTCCTTATCTTTTGGGAGATCGGATTCCAATATGTAAATTCCTTTGCTGGTACCTCCCCGCATGATCGTCACCGGGAGCTTATATACCTGTTCGTTCTGATTCTGCATTTCGTTTCCTCCATCACCTGTGTGTGAAGGCGGCTGGCCATGCCGCCGGTCTTTTTAACCGGTACCGTTTTATGGTTTTATCATAGCATGAGGCCAACTGTAATACAAATTCATAATTTTCATTCAAACTATTCCACGCATCTATAGTTCGTGGTATGATATGCATATCGGGTCGCAAGCAGTTCCTACACAGATTGCAAAACCGAAAACGCGATTCTATGACCATGTTAAATAATTTTGGGGGGATTTTTATGGATTTTAGAGACTTATCTTATGTCCTGGCGATCGCCAGATATCAGAATATTACCAAGGCTGCGAATTCTTTATATGTAACCCAGCCGACACTTACAAAATTTCTCCAGAACCTGGAGGCTGAGCTTGGACAAAAGCTGTTCCGGAAGCTGGGGCACCGTTTTGTTCTCACCTATGCCGGGGAACGCTATGTAGAAAAAGCGGCCGAGATCCTGAACCTGAAAAAAGAGCTGGACCAGGAAATGAACGACATCGTAAAGAACCATTACGGCTCCTTAAAGATTGCCTTTCCGACCATGCGCGGCACTTACATGCTTCCCTGTACCCTGCCGATTTTCAATTCCTTATATCCCAATGTACGGCTGGAAATTCTGGAGTCGCATTCCTATTTACTGGAAGATATGCTGTTAAACGCAGAGGCTGATCTCGCATTTTTCAATCTGCCTGTAAAAAGCCCGGATATTGACTACGAGATCATCAGCCACGAGGAACTGCTCCTGATCTTGCCGCATCATCACCCGCTTGCGGAAATGGGCGTGCAAAAGCCGGACTGCAAATACCCGTGGATGGATCTCAAATACTTAAAAGACGAGCCTTTCCTGTTCCAGACTCCGGGACAGCGGACCCAACAGACGGTAGACCAGCTTTTTAAAGCGGCCGGGATCACCCCGATCATAAAGCTGCAGACCAGCAACATTGCCGCAAAAATCCAGCTGGTAGCAAAAGGCTACGGCTGTGGTTTTGTGACTGAAACCCATTTAAAGCACATCCAGCCGCCGCCTGACATTGCCTGCTTTTCCGTCGGCCCGGGAACCTGCACCACCGTTGATTTTGTGGCAGCCTACCGGCGCGGCAGTTACCTGCCGTACCATGCGCAGGAATACATTAAAATTGTAAAAGATTTCACCTAAAGCTCCATTTCCCTGCCATCCAGAGAAGCCGATACCAGCTTATCGTGACCATCATAGACAAGCTTGAGGGAGAAGAAATCCGTGCGTTCATTCAGAAGTCGGAAGAAGATCTTATCTCCCTCCCAGATGTTTAACGTTACTACGTCTTCCTTATTGACCCATACCAGTTCGCCCTCATTGCATGCGATCGGTTCGCCGGTAAAGGCATCTGCCGTAAAAAGTGACATATATTCTGTCACGCCATTCCCGGAGACAAAGGTCACCATGGCACGGTATTTCCAGGAAGTCAGCGTATAACCGGTCTCCTCCCAGACTTCACGGAGCAGACATTCCTCCGGGCTTTCATCTGCCTCAAAATGACCTCCGACTCCAATCCATTTGTCTTTATTTACATCATTTTTCTTCACAGTGCGGTGCAGCATCAGATACTGTCCGTCTTTTTCAATATAACATAGCGTACTCAATGAGCTCTTCACTTTTTCATACCTCCGCAGATCATAGCAGATTATTTTCCAAACTGGGAATTCTTTTATTGCCGTTCACATATTACAAACAGTAAAATACGTTACCTTTAGTTTCCGAAGAAGCCGGATTGATGCCTTATTTTCTCCTGCCACGCAGGCACACACCGGACAATCCAGTTCGTTCTTTGCATAATCGAGGATCGCACGGCATGCTTCTTCGGCATAGCCCTGGCGGCGATAGGGGTGAAAGACGTGGTATCCGAGTTCCAACTCTTCTTCCGGCACATTTGCTCTTACAGCCTCCCGCTCCTTCGCATTGGATAACCCGGCTTTTCCGATGATCCTGCCATCTGTTTTTCGCACCAGTGCCCAGATCCCATACTCATAAAAGCGGTACTGACTTTTGATGTAAGCCTTTAATTTCTCCTCATCGTAAAAGACCTGGTCGGCTTCCCGTTCTTCCTGTGTAAACCAGGCATCCGGCTCCTCTGGCATAGCGCCAATATCTTCCGGGGTAAATTCCCGGATAAGCAGACGGTCTGTTTCGGCAATGATCCAGGGGAGGCTGATGTGGCGGCGCACAATGCGTTCTAAATACTCCGGGCAGATGGCGTCCGGCGTTGCCAGATACTCTGCATCCCAGATGTCATTCGCCGTCCTTCCCTCTGCTGTCTTTTCGACCGGCTGGTTTTCTGTTCGCAGAAGCTCTGATGTCTGGTTTTTCTCCGTCCGTTCTTCCTTCTGACTTCCTCCACCATGTTCCTCCAGATGAATCAGGCCAACAAAAGCTCTCCCCGCTGCTTTCGCGGCAAGGAGAGCTTTTCGTTCGTCAGAAACCACAACCGGATATGCTTTCTTTTCTACCCAAACTGTATAGTTCTGAACCATATATTCTTTTCCTCTGAATCAGCACTTCTCCGGCTCGTCATACGCTTCGCCGAAGGTATCTACGGTCATGCTCTTGATCTTCTGCTCTTTGAGCGGTCTGTCGCTGTAGTCGGTGCGGGTCTCGGCAATCTTGTTTACGACGTCCATGCCGTCAATGACCATACCGAATGCTGCGTATGCGCCGTCTAAGTGCGGAGCGTCCTTGTGCATGATGAAGAACTGGGAGCCTGCGGAGTTCGGCATCATGGAACGTGCCATGGAAAGAACGCCTGCGGTATGCTTTAAATCATTCTGGAAACCGTTCTGGCTGAACTCACCCTTGATGGAGTAACCCGGGCCGCCCATGCCGTTGCCGTTCGGACATCCGCCCTGGATCATGAAGCCCTTGATGACTCTGTGGAAAATAAGGCCATCATAGTAGCCCTTTCCTGCCAGGCTGATAAAGTTCTTTACGGTGTTCGGAGCAACCTCCGGATATAATTCTGCGCGGATCACGCCGCCGTCTTCCATAGTAATGGTAATCTCTGGATTTTTCATGGATCAAATCTCCCTTCGTGTAGTGCGTTTGGTGTCACAACGCAAACGCTAAGATGGGAAATATTATATCATAAATTCCTCTAATACGCAAATATCCAACTCATGAGGCATGTTCCGTTCTGTATACACGGGTAGTTACCGTTCAGGCAGGTGAACGAGGCCTTCACCCTGTAATCATCCTCCGCAGTCTTTCCAGATCCTCCTGATCCGGGTGGGAAAGCGCCTGATCGAAGTTCTCGATCAGCGCATCCAGATTCGGCTTCGCATCCGGCATCTCCTTCATCTTCACATAGTGGTCCCGCACCGCCTGCGGCATCCTGCCCTGGCACATGTACTCTCCGACCACCGTGTTACTTGCGTCGATGGCCGTGCGGACATTCGCGAGAATCTTCTGATAGTATGCTTCACTGCCGCCGAAGCCCGCAGTGCCAAACAGGAAAATCTTTTTGTTCCGAAGTCTGCCCAGCAGCTCCAGACACGCCTGATCCGCCGTGCCCTTGTCCGTCCAGAAACCCACATAGATCATCTCTGCATCCGGATCTGCGGATTTCGCCTCCCCGAAGTACGCACACCGCGCGTCCGGCAGTGCCCCTCGAATCATATCCGCGAGCTTCCTCGTGTTGCCCGTCCGACTGCTGAAAATGATGGCATATCTCTCTTCGCTCATCGTCCTGTCCTTCCTTTCATTCTCTTCAGTGAACTACCCATTGTCTAAAGCCAATGGGCTTCCTGCTTCACAGACCTCGTAACCTACTATCTCCACAGGCGTTAATTCGGGCAGTCCCTGCCCTATATTGTTATTTTTATGCTATTTGTCTTAATCCTTCTTCCAGTATATTCTTTGCTGCATTGATATCCCTGTCATGATTTGTTCCACAGACAGGACATATCCATTCCCTTACTGATAGATTTTTCGTCTCTGTATTTTGGTATCCACAAACTGAACACAATTGACTACTGGCATAGAATGTATCTATTTTGACATATTTTCTGCCATTCCACTTGGCCTTATATTCTAACTGTCTTGTCAGCTCATGCCATGATACATCACTTATGGACTTTGCCAAATGATGATTTTTTACCATGTTTTTTATCTGCAAATCTTCCGAAACTATCACTTGGTTTTCGCTGATAATCTCATGTGACATCTTGTGCAGATAATCTTTTCTGGTATTTGTTATTTTCTCATGGCACAATGCTATCTTTTTCTTTGTTTTGTAGTAATTTTGACTTCTTTTCTCTTTATGGGCTAACTGCCTTTGCAGTTTCACCAGTTTCTTTTCGTATTTTCTGATGATTTTGGGATTTTCGTATTTTTTTCCATCAGAAGTAATACATAACTCCTTAATACCTAAATCTATTCCGGTATTTTGATTTGTTTGTGGCAGTTCCGTGTGTTCTGTTTCCACTAAAATTGATACATAATATTTTCCACTCGGAACTTGTGATATCGTTACCGATTTTATCTGTCCACTAAAATTTCTATGCAGTTTTGCTTTTATACCTTTTAATTTAGGCAGTTTTACTCTATTGCACCCGAAATCTACTGTTATATTGCCATTCGTAAAATTTGTTGTATATGACTTATGATTATCGTGTTTACTCTTAAACTTCGGATAACCTGCATGTTCCTTAAAAAATTTCTGGTATGCAGCATCCATGTTGTAAATCGCATTTGTCAGAGCAAATTTATCCACTTCTTTCAGCCATTCATATTCTTTCTTTAATTGTCTGTTGCAGTAATTATTACAGTCGGTTTTACTAACTGATTTTTTCTCTTTCTCATATACTTCTTTCCGGTATGCCAGGGTCTGATTATACACAAAACGGCAACAGCCAAATGTTTTTGCAATCTGTATTTTCTGCTCATTATTAGGGTATATTCTGTATTTATATGCCTTTAACATCCACTGTCACCCTCTTTCTCAACCTTGATTTTCTATATATCTTTTCAGCATTTCTTCCGATACATTTCCTACACTACAGGCAAAATATCCATCTGTCCAAAAGGTATGTTCTTTCCAGAATTGTTTTCGTAAATATTGAGGATATCTTTTCCATATATGGTATGTTGTATAGCTCTTCATCAGGTTTACAATCTTACTAATAGACATTGTTGGTTCTGTCTCTATCATGTAGTGAATGTGATCTTTGTCTGTTTCCATATGTCTTATTATCACACTGTGTCTCTGACATATCTCATCCGAAAACTGTTTTATATCATCTGATATTTGCCTCGAAACCAGTAATTTCTTTCTATATTTGCAGACAAAAATAATTTGATATTGTAATAGGTATTTGTGTCTGTTTTTAGATTTCCATGTTCCCATGCCATGAGTATACAATAATTTCTGATTTTTGGCTACCTTAACCCACCGTCTAAAGCCAGTGGGATTGCGGTAGCCCTATTTCAAACACTTTTGAAGCCACCTTCACGACTCCTCCCAGAACAAGTCATCCAGTGTTCGGTTCAGTGCCCTGCAGATTGCGATGCAGAGTCGGATCGTCGGGTTATAATCGCCCTTTTCGATGGCGTTGATGGTCTGCCGCGACACACCGACGAGATCTGCCAGCTGCTGCTGTGACAGGTCCAGCGCCGCCCGTGCCGATTTCATCTTCAGGTTCTTCATTTCAGCAGACCTCCCACCGATCGACACCGTTTTTCGCGAATTTCATCTTCCCGTTTTCCATCCCACCGGGTCTCTCTCGCATATCGATATAGAATTTCATCATCCGGTTTTTCATTCCGCCGAACCTCCCCGTTTATCCACCCACGCTTTCAGCAGCAGGTTCACGATGATCAGCGCGAAGAACGCGAAGATCAGCAGATAGATGCCGCCATCCCAGGTGAGGACGCCATCGACGATCACGTCGCCAGCATTGGCATGTCCCCGGAAACCCAGGTACTGCATCACCATCACCGCCACCATGAGCACGATCGCGGCGTTCGAGCCCGACGTCTGCCGGATACCCCAGTACGCATCCTGCCAGATATCATAGAGGATGACCACCAGACATCCCACCATAAGGCAGGCCATCATGAGGAGTGAAAACTCGATCGGCAGTGCACCCACGCACTCCTCCCACAGCACCGCTGCCGCAAGCAGTGCGGCCAATGTCAAAAAGCCGTAGCGAAATGCCCTCCCGCGGATCAGCTCCTGCCGCTCATCATAGTCACTGTAGTCCTTATCCTTCTTAAACATAATGATCTTAAATACCTGAACCGCGATAAATGCAGCCGTAAATGCGAAAATATCTGACATATACACCGACCTCCTTCCAACAATATGTAAACTATATCTTACATCTACAGTATATATCAGAGGCGTCATTATGTCAAGAATACTTTACATTTTCGAAGCACCTCAATACAAGCCACAAAAAAGCTGCCCCGGCACATGCAGATGCACAGGCCAGAAACAGCTTTTCAAGTCTTATTCTTTTAATCCGCTAAATGCAGCATCTCGATCAAAAAGATCCAGGTGAGACCATAATAGGAAATAACCGCTACCAGGTCATTCACGGTGGTGATAAGCGGACCGGACGCTACCGCCGGGTCTACGCCGAATTTCTTAAACAGGATCGGGATCACGGTACCGGAAACACTGGAGATCATCATGGCCAGAAGCAGGGCCACGCCGATGCAGGCAGAGACCGCAAATCCAAAGCCCGGTGTCATGCCCTTTGCGAAAACTATATAAAGTCCGATAAATACAAAGGAAAGAACGCCAAGGATCAGTCCGTTGCACATGCCGACTCTCGCTTCCTTAAATACCAGGCCAAGTTTCTGCTTGCCATCCAGGTTCTCATCCATCAGCACACGGATGGTGACAGCCAGGGACTGGGTGCCGACGTTTCCGGCCATGTCCAGAATCAGGGACTGGAAGCAGATCACAATGGTCAGCTGCGCTACCACACCCTCAAACAGACCAACCACACTGGAAACCACAAGACCAAGGCCAAGTAAAATGATCAGCCACGGAAGACGCTTGTGCACGCTCTGGCGGATCGGCTCGTTTAATTCCTCCTCAGAAGCAAGACCTGCTAACTTTGCGTAGTCATCGCCCATCTCATCATCGACAACCTGAACGATGTCCTGCGCAGTGATGACACCGAGGATCTTGTTGTTCTCATCCAGTACCGGGATGGAATCCTCGGAGTAGTCCTTCATGCGCTCGATACAGTCTTCGATCATCTCACGGGCATACACATATGGGTAAGACTCCATGATGATATCATCCAGGCTGCTGCCCTCTCGGGCAATGATCAAATCCTTTAAGTCGATCGCACCGCAGAACGTGTGCTGGTCATCGGTTACATATAAGGTAGAAATATTATCGTTTTCTGCCGCCTGTGCAACCAGCTCCCGCATCGCTTCACGGACACTGATTCCAGCTTTGATCTCAATAAAATTCATGCTCATGCGGCTTCCGATCTCATCTTCATCGAAAGACTCCAGCATGGCAATGTCGCGCTTGGATTCATTGTCAATCAGGTCAATGAGCATATTGCGCTCCGGCTTTGCCAGGCGCTTAAGCAGCGCTGCTGCCTGATCAACTTCCATGCAGGAAAGAACCTCAACCTTCTTTCTTGCATTCAGTTCCTCAAAATAAATTTCTGCGTTATCCAGATATTCAAAAATATCAGAAAGCTGTTCCGCGTCTAAAATGCGGTATAAACGCTCTCTCTCATCTCTTGTCAGCACCTCGAAAGAGGATGCGATATCATTCTCATGGTAGTCGGAAATCCGGTCCTTTAATACACGCGGGGATACGTTGCTCCGCATGATCTGCTCCAGTTCCGTCTGGTAGTCACGTACCTGAACTGCCACGTCTTTGTTCTCGTTCTCGTTCATCTTTTCCATGTCTGCTCCTTTCTCCGTCTGCGAAAAAGTCTTTCTCTTTCTCACAGCGTTTTGTTCTCACGGCTGTCATCCGTGGAACCGGAGCATTTTTGATCTGCGCAAACCTGCTGTATTTTTCCAGAAAAATTTCCTGTATTCTTCACGTTTTCTTAACAATAGATTCAAAAAACAAGAAAGAAACAGCAGCGTGTTTCCGCAAATAAAAAATGCCATTACCGGTTTCATCTGAAAACGGGCAATGGCAGACACACGCAAATACAGCCTGATCCGTGCAGTACACCTGTGATGCAGGGACTACCGATCAGACAGCTTTCCTATCAAAATCTAAACTCAATTCGTGTGAGAAAACGGACAGCGGATTCAGACAGGCTGTCGGTCTTCTTTTCTCTTCCATTGCCGCTCATTCGCTTATAACTGTCCGCGACGTCCATTTCCTCACCTCCTTATATATGCACGATCAATATTTTCCTATATCACTATACTACAGCATTTTTTTTGCGTCAACCACTCAAATTTCCAAGTTGATATTTTTTCACTAGTCACATCACTTTTGATGTGATATATTAAATTTGTTACCGCCTCCAGACTGGTATGGAAAGGAGGTGTTCGGAATGGAATATATCTTATCCTTTATTGTCACCGTTGCGGCTGGTGTAGCTTGCCACTACATCATCAAATGGTTAGACGGTGACAAGTAGCCGGTAACTATAGCCTGTGGGCTTAAGCCTTCCCACTCCAGAAAACAGGAATAGAAAACCCCAGAAGTATGCGAGACTTCTGGGGTTTTCGTTTTGCTGTTCGCAATGGAACATCTTATCCTTTTGCCTAACGGCATTATATCATATGCGATTTTGAAAAACAATATCCTTTTTTGAATAAGATATTTTTTTAATTCTTAATCCACTTCTCAGCGCGGCAGCGTAAATCCTTTTCCCAACACCTCCTGTGTGGTATCCACCAGCACAAAGCTTTCTGCATCGACATTCTGGATCAGCTGTTTGATGTGCGGCAGACGGCGGGGCGCTGCCACACAAAGGATCGCTTTCTGGTTTTGATCTGTATACCCGGTTTCGATCGGAAACAAGGTTGCACCAACATCATTTTGCAAGAGCATTTTTTTGATGGAATCGTATTTTGAGCTGATCACCCAAAGTTTTGCCTGACTGTGTCCCATCATCAGCACCTTATCCAGTACGACAGACATGATCATGATCTGGATCAAACCATACAAAATCTGGTCCATGCTGGAAAACGGAATCTGCAGTACGACTACCACAATACTGATCCCCATCATGCAAACGCCCACCGGCACTCCGAACAAACGGTTCACGATCAGCGGCGGAATGTCCAGACCGCCAGTCGAAGAATGTGCCCGCATCACCAGACCAATGCCGATTCCTGTAAGGATTCCCGCAAACACGGCACATAAAACCAGATCATCCGATAAGCCGCCTCCGCCTGATAAAACCTCCAGCGCACGAAGCATCGGCGGAAATATGACACTGGAAAGGATCGTCGTCAGTGCAAATTCCTTTCCCAGGATCCACAAGCCCAGAAAAAAGCAGATTCCATTCACAACCGCATAGGTTCCGGACACCGGCAGACCAGTCAACGCATATACCACCTTGCCGACTCCGGTTGTTCCGCCTGTGATCAGCCCGCTCCCTTCCAAAAAAGAAACGGTAGCAAAAGCAACAATCAGATTTCCGATCAGTACCATGCCTAGTTTTTTCCAATGACTCATGAACATTTCCTCTTCTTTATTATAAAAGCCATCCGGCCAGTAAACTCTGTATTACCAAAATGATCGCACCGCCAAGGCGGGATGAAATCTGTGCAAAAGACATCAGCTCCATTCTCTCTGCTGCGGTAAGAACATAGACATCTCCATTACCACCTGCGTTGCACATGCAAAGTCCTGCAGTGATCCCTGCTTCTACAAAGAAGAATTTCACCAGCATTCCTGCTGCCCCTGCGCCAATGGTTGCTGCTGCTACTACGATCAGACACATCACGACATATCCCGGGGAAAGTACTGCAAACAGAGATGCCAGATCAAACATGCAGATTCCAACACCTGCCATGATGATCACCGTAACATTGGCACGCATAAACTGATACCACTGTACCACACAATACTCCATGCGTTCCGGCAGGATTCCGAGAATTTTTACCAGGGCTACTGCAATGATCGTAAATGCGTATGCGTGGATCATCGGAACATAGCTTGCAATGATCCGTCCGAAAATAACGAACGCTGCTGTTGCAAAACATCCAATTCCCAGATCTTCTAATCTCAATGTAAAATCATAGGTTTTTCCTGCATCTTTTTCGCTGTAGCCTTTCATCAGGGTTCCATTTCCTGTCAGCTTCGGGAATTTCCAGCCCAGATTTTTTAAAATGATGCCGCCAAAAATCGCGAACCAGTTTCCAAGCGTCATGGCCGGAAGCATTTTGGAATAAAATGTATCCGCTGCCTGGCCACTTGCATTGGCATAAATTTCGGACATTGGAACAGCTCCGGCGCCATTGCCGCCGCCCATGATCGGCCCAACAATATAAAGCACTACATCACGAAAGCTGTAGCCAAAAAATCTGCCAACCAGTCCTGCTACTCCATAAGAGACCAGGATACCGCCGGCGATTGGAACAAAATACCGGCTTCCGGCCTTAATTAACATTTTCCGGTCCATGCCAAGAATACTTCCGCACAGCAGTGCTCCTACATAAAATCCGAGCACATCTGTTTTTCCATTTATCGTATTGTTCACAATTTCAATGGCCGATTCCGGAATCAGATTCTTATAAACAAGGAATGCACAGATAAAAGGAACTGCAGCCATTCCAATTGTTTTTTGCAGGATTGATATTTTTCCTATGATAAAATATAAGAGATACCCCAGTGAAATGCAGACTGCCAGTCCTCCGATCAGGGAGTTTGGAAGCTTTTCCATATAAACTGCAACCGCGGTGATGGCCGCAAAGATTACAAAGAGCACCATTGGCATTTTCATAATGTTCATTTTACTGTTTTCATCATACTGAATCATCATATCATTCTTTCCCCCACTCGTACAAAAAAGCGATCATACATTTCAGTGAATTGAAATAATCTTCTATTGCCAGGTTTTCATTCGGTGCATGATGATTGGAGGCGGTGTTGCCCGGTCCTACGCCGATCACCGGCAATTCCGGCCACGCATTCCGAAATACAATCGCCGGCCCGGAACCCAACTGGGTCAGTTCCCGCATCATTGGTTTATAGTAAACAAGTTCGGAAGCCTTGTCCAAAACATCTGCTGCGGGAGTTTTTAATGATGTCTTCACCGGCCAGGTTCCCCCCAGATACTCCACTTCCACATCTTCAAATCCGTTCTTATCCAGATGTTTTCTCAGCTGTCCGGCGATCTTATCCGGATTCTGATCAGCTACGAGATACATGGAAATTCTCGCCCACGCCGTATGCGGAACAATGCCGCGCGGTCCATTGTACAATTCCCCGGCTTCCAATCCACAAACCGATAACGTTGGCTCCAGATAAACTCTTTTTTTCAGTTCTTCGCCGGAAGCCCCAAGCACAAACTGCTTCAGCCCCAGTTTCTGTTTTTGCTTTTCTTCATCGTATGGAAACTTTTTCAGAAACTCCAGTTCTTCCTGCGTTGGCGGTATCACATCATCATAAAAGCCCTCGATCTGTACCTTTTCATCGCTGCTTTTCAGTGTGGAAAGCGCCCAGATCAGCCGCCAGGAAGCGCTCGGCACAGTCGCGCCCATCCTTCCATGTACATCGGTTGCTGCCGTCGTAACTTTCAGATTGAACGCGCAGGCTCCGCGTACACCAAACCGGCTCCACGGATTTCCCTCCTGGTCGTGCCGTCCATTTTCCCAGAAGCAGACATCTGCTTTCGTATGCTCCTGAAATTCTTCCATATGCATATTCTGATACCGCACCATAGACGGACTGGAAGTTTCTTCATCCCCCTCAAAGAAGAACTTTACATTGACCGGCAGTTCCCCGCTTACTGCAATCAGCGCTTCCACCGCCTGAATTCTGGAAACCAAAGGTCCTTTATTATCCGATATTCCTCTGGCATACATTCTGCCGTTCTCGATTCTCACCCGGTACGGATCTCCTCCGTCCCACTTTTGCGGATCTCCCGGCTCGACCACATCGTAATGATTGTAGAAAAGAACCGTTTTATCTTTCGTTCCATTTTTCTGTGCAGCGATCATGTCATTGCCTTCTCCGCCGCCGACACGCTTTGCAGAAACTCCGGCTCTTTCCAGACGCTTCTCGATCCATGTTCTGGTATTTTCCAATGCTTCCGCATGAGCCGCCGTGCTTGGAAAACTGCAAATTTCGCCAAGATCCTTCAAATATTCTTCCCGATGTTCATCCACATAGGCAAACGCCCGCTCTAATACATCCATATGACCTCCACAAACGTTACTGGTTATTCTTGAAAAATATTTGCAAATACTTTATGGTCTCAGTATAATAGTTCCAAGAAGTTATGTCCAATGAGTCATTTTTCCATTTTCCATAACATTTTGTCATGGTTATTTCAGGAGGATTTTCTATGTTTGCCCATGCCTATGAATATGTCTGTGCGATTGCCGATTACCAGAATATTTCCAAAGCCGCACAGGCACTCTGCATCACACAGCCTGCTCTCACAAAATATATCAACCGTCTGGAGAAAGACCTTTCCATCCGACTTTTTGACCGTACGGCCAATCCGGTCGTTCTCACGGAAGCCGGGGTGCGTTTCGTCCAAAAAGCAAGGCAGATCCGGCTTTTGGAAGCCGAGCTGATGGCTGACCTCAACCAGTTCACCCATTCCAGTCACGGAACCATCCGTCTCGGCATGGGGCCTGAGTTCTGCAGCACCACGCTTCCTTACCTGATCACGGCCATGAAACAACAATATCCAAATCTCAAGCTCAAATTAACGGAAGGAAACAATAAACAGCTTTTTTCTTTCCTGGAAAAAGGAGAGATTGATTTTGCGATCTTATCTTCCCAGCAGATTCCCGACAATCTGCAAAGTAAAATCATTCAGGTTGAGCCCATTGTTCTGGCAGTCCCAACCAGCTACCCGCTCTGTCAGGGAATGGATCTGACCGCCAATTCCCCGCTAACCCCTTACTACATTTCTCCAGCCCAGGTGAAAGGAAGCGATTTTATTGTCTGCAATCCCGATGTCGGCATGGGACAAACCGCTCACGCACTCTTTGACCGCTATCACCTTTCTCCTCACATCGTAATGGAAATACAGAGAAATGAGGCAGCACTCCGCCTCGCCTCCACCGGCATTGGTATGGTTTTCGTTCCGGTACGGACCGTGCTCCGCATCCAGCTCATCGCGCCCATGGCATATTTTTCCATTTCCAATCCGCTTCATTGCCGCAATCGCTACCTTTGCTATCAGAAAGACAATCCGCTTTCCGAGCCGGCAAACTGTTTTATTTTTCTTATCTCACAACTGTTTTCCGAAGAAAATGCCTTGCTCTCCCCGGTTTGCCAATTGCTTACACAGCCATCGGTTTCCTAGGTGATTTTTTATCTGCCAAAGCTGTCGCTGACCGCTTTTCTCAGATATATAACAACGAAAAAAGGAGTGTCCTAAGACACTCCCTTCACGGTCCAGCTGTAGCTTTCCCACGCCTGATTCAATTGAATGACTGCGCTCTCTTTTGCGTCCAGCGCACTGTAATAATCGGCAACGCCCTGCAGATAATCGCTCTGGGAAAGCATTCCGGCCTGCTGTTTTTTCTGCAGCGATGCATACGTGATCGATGCGCTTTCATAAGCATTGGCTGCTCCTTCATACTGAAGCTTTGCAGCTTTTAGTTCCTCATAAAGACTCTGCATCTGGGATCGCACCGTTCCCTCTGCCTGGGTCTCCTGATCGGATTTTACGGAAATCTCCGTTGCGGTTTCCGCGCTCTGATGGCGGGCATTCTGCACGCTGGAGCTGTTGCCGACTGCCGTTTCCACATCCGCAGCGAAATCGACCGCATCGATGGCTACAAGATCCGGGAGCGGCACGCTTCCGATCGTGATCGCGGAATTATCTTCCAGTCCCAGATTGGATAACAGGTTAAACCGGACATTCGCTGCCTGCTGCCGGTATGATTCATACCGGTTTTTCGCGCTTGCCATGGTGTCAGCAGCTGCCATCACATCAGCTGCTGTCGCCATGCCTGCACTCTGTTTTTTTAACGCTGCCTGGTAACTGCTCTGGGCTGCCTCGTATTTTTTCTCTTCCGCCTGCGCCTTAGTGTTCATCTGATTATAGGTGCGCATGAGGCTCTGCGCAGTCAGAACATAGCTGTCTATCGTCTTCTGCCTGCTTACCGACTGCGTTTTCGTTTCCAGGGATTCCAGCTGTTTGGTGATCTGGGAAATGGACATGCTGAGACGGGAAGCGTTCATTTTGTAAACGGCCTTCGTTTCTGCGTCATCCTCATACTTCTCCTGCATGAATTTCATGTAGTCCCGCTCGGTTTCCAGGGTGGAAAGCATATTCTGGTAGGTTTCCTTGTTGGTGGTATAGTTTTCCAGGGAATTTTTTAAATTCCGGTTGTTTAGCACCAATTGTTCCAGGTTGTTGTAGTCTACTGAGGTTACGGACCGGGTGGTTTGTTCCGCATTTTGTTCTGCGGTTTCTGCACTCTGTCCGGAAGCAGTCTCTGCCGTCTCTTCTTCCGCAGTCTGGCCGGAACCTGTCTCTGCAACCTCTGCCCTCGCAGAAAGAGAAGTACAGGGAAGGCTGAGCATACCAAAAGCAATCGCAAGAAGCAGTGCAGTCCAGATGCCAGCCGTTTGGGGCATATGGAATCCCTGCTTCGCCTGCCGCTTCCAGCTTTGCGGACAAGACAATTCAGGCAAACGATTTTCATTTTGTTTTCTCTTCATAGACCGCTCCTTTCCTACTCTGGCGATGCCAGTCCATTTACACTCCAGTCATAATCGACCATGGCCTGAAGCAGAGACAGCTTCTGGGTCTGGGCTGTTACCTGGGCTGTGGTATAAGAAGCTTTCTGACTTTCATACGTTTTCTTCGTAATGGTTCCAGCTGCCAGCTTCGCATCTGCGGATTTCATGGAAACCTCCTGCAGAGTCAGCGCAGATTGTGCCTGCTCGTAATTGGACTGGACCAGGATCAGGGAATCATAGGCGGACTTCACGCTGTTGGAGATGGTCTCCTTCTGGTTTTTTGCAGTTTCGGTCAGCTTTTCTTTCACGGTATCGGTGCGGGCATTGGTAAGCTGCTTCTGGGTCAGGCGATAAGCGTAGCTGTTATCCAATGCCGTCTGGATGTCTGCGTTCACATCGATTGCCGCAATCTTTTCCTGGTCCGGCTCAGGAAGCTCTGCGATCTCCACATCGGCCCCATAGCTCCAGCCTAACATCAGACACAGATTTTCTTTTGTGGATGCCAGGTTGCTTTCTGCTGTCACCAGGGATGCCTCCGCCGTGGAAACGGCTTCTTTTGCGCTTAATACCTTGGACTGAGTGGACATGCCTGCTGCCAGCCGGTTTTCTTCCGACTGACAGGAAAGCTTAGCCTGCTCGATGCGGGCCTTCGCGCTGTCCAGATTGTAGTACTGGGTCCAGTAGGTGATCATCAGACCCTCCGCCTGCTTGGAAAGCCTAGCCTCAGCCTGGTCGTACTGGATCCGCATGGTTGCCTGGTCATCGGTATTTTCATCGCCCTGCTCCATCAGACTCTTTGCCTGCTGCTCATTCCGGAGTGCGGCAGCCACCCCGCTTCCGTAGTTCTCACTGTCAGAATCCGGGTACTCAATGCTGGAATAAATCTCATTGGCACGGTCATAGTACTCCTGTGCCACATCATCGCGGTTTTTGGTCAGGTAATCTTTATAACTGATCGCGTTCTGGATGACGGTCGGGTTGTATTCATGGATCAGGTCCTTGATCTCATCGAATTCCAGCTTGTTGTCCTTCAGTGTTGCCCACTTTTCTGCCGAGTAGGCAAATTCCGGGCTCTGCTGGGCGAAAGCCGGAAGCGGAAGCGCTGCAGTGACAAGAGCCGCCGCCAGGAAACTCCCCGCCAGCTTTCTTCCGGTCCGTGTCCAGTGACCACCTGCATTCTGTCTGCATGATCCCTGGGCAAACGGCCTTTTGCCTGCACGGTGCACGGTTCCAAAGCCAGCGCACCGTTTTCTATTGTTCGGAAGCATTCTATCTCCTCCTTTTTTCGAATAACAAACGCAACTATTCCGTACATAGTCACGCATCTAGTTTCAACGATCCAATCCTAAATATCCAGCACCTTCAACTCTTTCTTTCCGTTCATCAGTGCGTAGTAAACCGGCAGGATGAACAGTGCCACTGCGACACCAACGGTCAGACCACCGATGTTTACCACCGCAAGACCCTGGGTGGTAGAACCGCTGCTTCCGAATGCCATGGCCATCGGCAGCATGGAAAGAATGGTCGTTAAGCTCGTCATCATGATCGGGCGCATACGGGTCGCACCTGCCTCGATCAGCGCTTTTTTCAGCGGCATCTCCATACGGTACTGGTTCACGGTATCGACATACAGAATACCATTGTTTACGACGGTACCAACCAGGATCAAAAATCCCAGGATGGAAGTCATGGACATGCTGACTCCGGTCAGCTTCAGAAGTCCAAAGGAACCAACCAGGCTGAACGGGATCGTCGTCATAACCATGAAAGAGAACTTCGGGGACTCAAACTGCGCGGACATAACTACGAAGATCAGGAATACTGCTACCGCGATCGCATTGTACAGTCCGGAGAATTCCTCCTGCATCATACGGTCTCTGGAGTTGGTACCCCGGGTAATGGTTCCGGTTAAGTTCGGGCTGATGACCTCATTATCGATCTGGGTCTTCACAGCAGCACTGGAAGCATTATCTACATAATCTGCGCTGATCGTGATCTGGTAGGACTTATCTTCTTTCTCGATGGAGGACGGGCTGTCCTTGTAGTAGATCTCAGCGACATCAGACAATGCCACATAACCGCCGGACGGCTTCTTTAAAATCATGCGCTCTAACTGCGGCACGGTCTTATACTGGTCCTCTGGATACTCTGCCTTGACGCTGATCTCCTGTCCGTCGACTTTTAAGGTAGTGACTTCTTCGCCGTCCAGCATCTGCTTCACCATAGTACCGATCTGCGCTGCAGTCAGTCCTTCCGCGGAAGCAGTGACCGGATCTACCTTTACAGCGACAACCGGTGCCGTATTTTCAATACTGGAGTGGACATTCTTCACATCATCTCTTGCGATCAGCTCGTTTACGATCTCATTGCTGACCTCCTGAAGCTCATCGTACTGGGTTCCCTTCAAGATGGCCTCGTAGCCGCGAGACCGTCCCATCATGCTCATGGAGGTGGATGCCTCTACGGTAATGGTACAGTTCTCCAGATCTGCCATCTCATCTTCCCACTGGCTTACAACATCATCAGTGGACATCTTCCGGTCATCCTTTAAGTAAGCGGTGATGGTACCTTCATCGTTATTGTAACGGAGCATATAGGATTCCACATCCTCATGCGCTGCCACGATGGACTCAGCCTGTGCAAGGATTGCATCGGCCTGCTCGGTGATCAGCCCTGGCCGGGTCTCAATGCTGACTCTGACCGTACCAGTATCGTCGGCTGTCATCAGCTCGGTCTGCATACCGCTTGCGAGGAACAACGTCGCTGCGATGATGCCGACCGATGTAAGCATCACGATTGCTTTATGGTTTAACAGTACCGGCATCAGCTTCCGATAGCCATCCTGCAGGAAAGCCAGCGGTCGGGAAGCCGGAGCAGAAGTGCGTTCTTTTGGCTTATACATCATGTAGCACAGCGGTACGATCGCGATCGCAGACAGCAGGGATGCACACATACAAAATACGATCGTGTATCCCATGGCGCCGAACATCTGACCGCTCATACCATTTAAAAATACCAGCGGAATAAATACAACGCAGGTGGTAACCGTGGAACCTACGATGGACGATACCACGATGTTCGTTCCTTCCAACGCCGCCTTTGCATAACCAAGCGCTCCTTTGTCTTCCTGCTTATCCATGGCTCTGAAACAGCTCTCCAGCACAACGATGGAGTTATCGACCATCATGCCGACACCAAGAACCAGTCCGCTCATGGTGATGATATTTAAGGTAAATCCGGCATGCGTCATGACGATCAGGGACAACAGGATGGAGGTCGGGATGGAACTTCCGACGATCAGGGATGCCTTGAAATCACCGAAGAACAGGAAGATAATGATCATGGAAATGACAACCGCCATAACCATGGTCTCTGCCACATCCTTAAGAGAATCCAGGATGGAATCCGCCTCATCTCGCGCCACGGTAATGGTCAGGTTCTCATCATCACCCTCCAGGCTTTTGATGACCTGCTTGACCTGTTTGGAAAGATCCATGGCGGTACTGCTCTGCTGCTTGGTTAAGGAAATGGAAATAGTCTCCTCGCCATTATAGCGGGATACGCCGCCCTTCTGCTCCTCTGCATAGGAAACCACGGCAATATCCTCGAGGTAAACAATCTTATTGCCTGAAACCGTGATTGGCATCTTTAACAGATCATCCAATGTATCGTGCTCTGTTAACGTGGAAACGGATAAATCCAGATTTCCGGACTCTGCGCTTCCGGACGGGTAGGACAGGTTTGCCGCAGACATGGCGGACTTGATATCGCTGATGCTGACGTTATACTGATCCATCATATCGGACATCAGCTCGATTTTTATGTACTCAGAGGAACCACCCATGGTGGATACCTCAGCCACCGTTGTCAGTTTCTCCAGTTCCGGCACGATCTTCTGATCTACATAATCATACAGATTTTCCTGGGACGGGTTTGCAACGGTAAGCATGATGCTGGCCTGCGCGTTATTGTTCATCTCCATAACGGTCGGCTCTACGTCATCCGGCAGATCCCGGATGCTGTTTAAGCTCTTGGTCAGGTCGCTGTAGGCTTCATCCATATCGGTGTCGTAATCATACTCCAGCATGATCATGGAACGTCCCTCACTGGTGGTGGAGCTCATGCTCTTGACACCCTCGAGCGTGCTGACCTGATCCTCAATGAGCTGCGTGACCAGCTCATCCATATCCTCCGGGCTGGCGCCGGAATAGTTTGCCATAATGATCATCATCGGCTGATCCATATCCGGCATCTGCTCCAGAGTTGCATTAAATACAGAAGAAATACCGAACACGATCAGGCATAAGAGCGCCATCAGCACGGTGACCGGACGCTTCAGTACAAATTTAGTAACTCCCATTTACGTCTGCCTCCTTACTGTGCTTTCGGTGCGCCGCCCTGACTGTTTCCGTTTGCAGGTGCTGCTGCCTGGTTCTCACTGCCTGCGTTGCCTGCCTGCGCCGGAGCGCCGCCTGCTGCACCAGAAGCTTCTACCTCTGATTTCAAACGGATATCCGCGCCCTCATACAGGTTGGAGCTCCAGGTGCTGACCACCATATCGTCTGCATTCAGACCGGAAAGGATCTGCGCGTTCTCGGAATCGTAAATGCCAACCTCAACGGAAGTCATCTTCGCTTTGCCGTCTTCATACAGATACACATACGCGTTCCCGCCGCTGTAATAGATCGCATCAACCGGAACCAGCATTGCATTTTCTGCACGCTCGGTCACCAGTTCAATCTTCACAGTACTGCCGATGGCAATCTCATCGCTTCCGGTCATATCGCCTTTCACCTTAAAAAGTCCGGTGGAAGCATCGACCATGTTGCTGACCTCAGTGATGTTTCCGGTGTAGGTAGTTCCATTCTTGGAAATTTCCAGTTCATCACCGGTCTTTAAGTTCTGCATCATGCGCTGGGTCACATAAAAAGTAATGCTGTTTTGACCTTCCCCTGCGATAACGCAAAGCTGCGCAGACTGGTTTACACGGTCATACACATCCACATCGACACTCTCCACGCGTCCTGCGATCGGTGCGGTGATGGTGCTGTATTCCACCTGTTTCTCATACTGCAGCTTTGCCGATTCATACTGAAGCTCGGCAGATTTCAAATTATTCTGGTACTGCTCATATTCCTGGTCGGACAGATCGCCGCTGCCATATAAGATCTGCATTCTGTTTAAATTGCTCTGTGCCTGGGAAAGATTGACCTGTGCGGAATCCATGTTGTTTTTCGCAGACTCCACCTGCTCTGTGTTAATTTCCATCAGCACCTGCCCCTGGCTGACGATGTCACCAGCCTTCACATTCACTGCCGTTACATCGCCGCCTGCCTTGGCATAAACATAAACAACATCAGCCGCTTCCACAGTACCCGTCAGGCTGGAAGTAACGGACACATCACCGGTTGTCGGGTTTGCCGCATTGACGACGGTTACGTTCGATTCCTGCTGCATTCCGCCAGGACCTCCCATGCCGCCTGGACCTCCGTGCCCGCCTGCACCGCCTCTGCTGCTCAGGAAAAATGCTGCGCCTGCCAGAATGATCACTGCCGCGCCTGCTCCTGCCACGATCTTTTTCTTCTTATCCATCATGATGCACTACACTCCTTCACCGTTTTTTTCTAGTTTTATGTTTCATTTCATACCTGTTTTTGTATCTGTTTTCAGCCATACACAAAATGTCATTTTTGCATAACTGTCTTTTCTGCACTGAATCCGCTGACACTTCTTTGTTCTTCCTGCCTCCTAGGTTTTCCCTTCCCTTAAGATCACCACCAGAACAATGACTCCGGCTACCAGAAAGGTTCCGCCTGCAATGTATGCCAGATGCAGATTTCCTGCAATCGATTCTGGAAGGATACCGCTCTCTTCCAGGAAAGAGACCGCTGCTAAAATCCAGATTCCCGGGTGATACAGCCAGCAAAAGGTCCTGAAAAACTCTGACTGTTCTGCTCCCGGGCGGAACCGGAATAGACATGCCGACATACCAAGACCGCCAATTGCCAGATAAAGCAGGGTGTTTGCCAGAGCCCTGACCGGGAACGTCCGCGCAAGCATTCCCCCTGCACCAAGAAGGAGAAGAAGCACAAAACAGATTCCGGTATATCCCAGAATTTCTTTTTTCAAAATTCCGTCATCCGGCGGTCTTGCCGAAGATTTCTGTCCCATACAGCTGCTCCTTTCCATGCATTGACATGTTAAAGATCCTAAAAAACAAATGTGAGAAAAATGTGAGAAATTCCGCATATTTCTGTGAGGAATCTTTCGGAGGCACCGGAAAGATGCTATACTTTTGGAAGAATGTAACTGTGAAGGTACTGAACCGTTACGAGAGAAAACAAGAAAAGGCTGTTCCAGGCTTGCGGTCCTGTCTGGCAAACCGGGAACACCAAAAGAAGGAGGAAAATTTTTATGCCGCATATCCTCATTACCGACGATGATCCGCACCTGCGCCGTCTGGTGCGTACTTATGCCGAACTGGAGGGCTACGGCTGCACCGAGGCTTTTGATGGCGCCGCCGCTGTCACCGCACTCAAACAAAAAGCGTGTGACCTGGTCCTCTTAGATGTTATGATGCCGGGACCGGATGGCTTTGAAACCCTGGAGGCAATCCGCCGTTTCAGCCAGGTACCGGTCATCATGCTGACCGCACGAAATGAAGAATACGATAAATTAAACGGATTCCAGCTTGGCGTCGATGACTATGTCGCCAAACCATTCAGTCCCAAAGAACTTATGGCACGCATCGGCGCGGTACTCCGCCGCACCCAGTCACGCGCAGAAACACCGGCACCGCTAAAACAGCTTACCTTTGACGGACTTTCCATCTTTCCGGATTCCCATATCATCACGATAGACAGTCAGCGTGTAAATCTTCCGCCAAAAGAATTTGACCTGCTTTTAAAACTGGCACAGAACGAGCATATTGTCTTAAGCCGTGACCAGTTACTCGAGAGTGTATGGGGATACCAGTACTGCGGAGACGGACGCACCGTCGACACGCATATCAAATCCTTAAGGGAACACATCGGTGCTTACCGGAAGTTCATTCAGACTGTATGGGGAGTGGGGTATAAATTTGAAAAACCAGATGAAACTTAGATTTGCGGCCTTAAAAAACCGGATGGTATTCCGGCTCTGGGTCTTCATGATGATCCCGGTCATGTTCGGAATCGGCTTTATGTGGGTGGTACAGATTTTTCTTTTTGAGCAGAATTATGCCAATGCTTCTGTTAACGAAGCATTGAACCAGCTGTCTCCGATCATGGAAGATCTGCGCAGCCGCGACATCGGGGAAGATGAAAAGTTCTTATCCTTTATCAGTCACATCAACGTCAATGGCGAGCTGCTTTTACTCTCGACGGATGGCACTCTCGTAAAAATGTATTCCTCCGGTCACCTGGTACAGCCGCAGGAATGGGAAAAAACATTAAAGACGCCCAGACTGCTTAGCGATCCATCCCGGTTGGATGAGCTGATGGCCGGGCGTCCTTACAAGCATATCGAAAAAATGCACGGACAGATCATCGGCTATGAACTTGGATTTCCGGTCACCTACCAGGGAGAACGGAACTACCTGATTCTGCGCAAGGCCCTGCTCAGCCGGACGGTCCTGAATTTAAACCGCTCCCAGCTGATCGTCCTGAGCATTCTTTTAACCGGCATCGCCTCTGTCCTCGCCGCCGTTTTGTCCAAGCAGTTCACCCGCCCGATTTTTCAGATCAAGGAATCGGTCGATAAGCTGACGCAGAATGAATTTGACATCAGACCGGACCTGGACCGGCAGGATGAATTAGGGCAGCTTTCGCAGTCCGTTGGAAAGCTTGGAAAAGCGCTGCAGCGGCTGGATGTGCTGCGCCGGGAAGTCATCGCCAATGTGTCCCACGAGCTTCGTTCGCCGCTTGCCCTCATCACCGGCTATGCCGAGATGGTGCGCGACATCACCTGGAAGGACGAAGCCATGCGCAGCGAAAACTTAAACCTGATCATCAGCGAATCCAACCGCATGAGTGAGATGGTAACCGACATTCTGGACTACTCCCAGTTTTCGGCAGGCTACAGCAAGCTGAAGAAAGACTGGTATGATTTAAAAGATATCGTAAACGCGGAGCTGACCCGCTGCCGCCAGGCCGCCGCCGAGCACCATATTACCCTGACACTCCAGGCACCGGAAACAGAATTACAGTTCGAAGTCGATGCCTTAAAGATGAGTCAGGTCATGCGGAATCTCTTAAACAATGCCATCAACCATACGCCGGAAAACCAGGAAATTTTTATCCGGCTGCTGCCAGAATCGCAAATCAGCCAGAAAACTGCTGGCAGCGAACACGCTGCTGACGTCTCCCAGATATGCAATGAAGCCACTGCTGCCTCCTCAATATACAACGCAAAAAAACGCCTGGCAGACCATGTGCCAGACGCTTTCCTTAATTTTTCAGATTTTTCGATTTCCAGTTCTGTATCCGACCTGCAGTCCAGCCATGACTTCTGCCTGGTCGAGGTGATCAACCCGGGCGACCCGATTCCGGAAGAAGACCGGGAGATCATCTGGGAGCGCTACCAGCGCAGCCAGCACCAGAGCGGTCACCGCCTTGGAACCGGCATCGGACTTTCTATCGTCAGCACGATCTTAAAGGCGCATGGTATGCCTTATGGCGTGAACTGTAAGGACGGTTACAATATTTTCTGGTTCGCCGCAGTTTCTACTGATAACGAGCCATGATTTCTTTCATGAACTGGTCTGCCGCATCGACTGCTTCCGGAGTCCAGAACTCCGATCCGCCGTGGTCTGCGCCGTCTACCAGATAAAGCTTTGCTTCTTTTCCGCATTCTTTTAACTTCTGGTACAGGCGCACACTCTGGTACGGGCTGACCTTGCGGTCTTTGGTTCCGTGCATGATGAACATCGGCGGAAGCTTTGTCTCCGGACGGATGTAGGTCACGGCCGTTGCTTTCTTTGCAAGCTCCGGATGCTCTCTTAAGTTCGCGCCAACTTCTTTTCCTTCCGGACTTGTTTCCAGATGGTGTTCCAGGGTGTCCGGATAATCATCCATCTCCGTCATGCTGACTGCACCATAATAATCCAGGATTCCCATCACATCTGCAGATACGCCCGGATAAACAGAAGCATCCAGCCACGGCTCCTGATCTGCCAGTGCTGCAAATACTGCGGTATGACCGCCTGAAGAGCATCCGCCCAGGAAGAAATTCTTTCCATCCAGATGATACTCTGCGGCATGCAGGCGCATAAAGCGGACGGCATTTCTCGCATCCTGGATCGGTGCTGGGAAATGTGCAATACCCGAATGACGGTACTGGACCACTGCAACCACATAGCCGCGGGCTGCAAGTCTTGCATAATGCGGGCAGCTCTTATAAACATCCTGCGGTCCCCATGCGGAACCCTGCACAAATACAAAACACGGATGAAGCTTCTCCGGCTCATTTCTCGTGTATGGCTCCAGGATCTGGAGTACCAGCGTCTGTCCGTCTACTTCTGCGTACGGAATATCATGCCAGTGATAAACACCTGGCTCATCTCCGGTGGTCGGGATATGAACCGCTCCCTCCACCTCTTCGGTCAGTCCCGGATATTCATCGTATTCCCATGCTTTTACTTCCATTTTATATCATGTCCTCCTTCGTTGTTCTTATGGGAACCCGGAATCTCCTCAAAAACACGAACAAACGAGATTTCGGGCATGTTTCTTTAAACCTGTGATTTGAGCATACCCATACTGGTCATTCTCAGGGAATGCTCTTTTGCAATCGGCTGCTCCTCTTCCGGTGCTTCGGTATCTACCAGTTTGAGCGCTCCAAACGGACACGCCTTCACGCATGCCGGAAGCATGCCGTTGTGCACCCGCACATAACAGCCGTCGCATTTGATCATCTTACCGTTCTCTCCAAAGGATGGGATGCCGTACGGACATGCCATCGCACAGCTGTGGCAGCCGATGCAGTTGGTGGTATCATAAACGGTGAAATTCGTTTCCGGATCTTTCCGCAAGCAGGCACTCGGACATCCTGTAATGCACGGCGCATCTTCGCAGTGCATGCAGGCGAGCGATAACCGGTGATAGCTCACCTCTTCCTTCTTCTCCAGTTCCAGATCGAAAATATTTCGAAACGGGCGCTGCCCTTCTTTCACTTCATAATCATTCTGGTCCATACAGGCAACTGCGCAGGCACCACATGCCACACACTTGCTTAAATCCAGATCGATCGCGTACTTTTTCATGCCTGCACCTTCTTTCTCATTCCACACCGGGTCGAATTGTATGCCGGGAATCCGGAATAAGGATCCACATGTGTCCCGGACATCAGGGAATTGACATCTGCCTCGGAATAACCGTGATAGAAAAATACTACGGATTTTGGCACCTTATGGGTCGGTTTTGCTTTCACGCAGATGCATCCGCGCTCCGTAAAGAGTTCCATGTCATCGCCCTCTTTAATTCCAAGCTCCTTTGCATCCTCCACAGACAGTTCTGCGGTCGGATACGGACGCAGGCTGCGCGCCCATTTCACTTTATGGAAACGGGAATGGATCGCATTCGGGATTCGGCCGCCGGAACACAGACGGTACGGATACACAGCCGGATCTGCATCGTCAAGCGGCTCACAGTAAGTCGGAAGTGGATCCAGATGCCACTCCGGATGAGATGCGATCAGCTCCGAATAGAGTTCAAATTTTCCGGTCGGTGTCAGAAGTCCCCGTTCCAGATGCTCACCAGGTGCAGCATGCTTTACATTCGGCACGCGGACCGGCACATCGCTGGCCTTTAATTCTTCCACGGTAATATCCAGATCTTTCAAAATGAAGTCCAGATTCTTCTCATATCCGGCTTCCAGTTCGGCATCGCCAAGCTTTAATTCTTTTGCCAGATCACAAATGATCTCTGCATCGGACTTACTCTCGCCTACCCGGTCAATCGCCGGCTTTGTGTACCATGCATAACAGCCCGGATAGGTTTCCAGCTCCCCACGCTCATAAGAGGTACATACCGGAAGGACAATGTCCGCAAGCATCGCCGTATCCGTCATAAACAGATCGGTATCGACAAAGAAATCCAGCTTTAAAAGCGCTTTGCGGACGGTTTTGTCATCCGGGAGCATCCGGTAATTCATGCCCATCGCAAAGATCGCCTTGACCGGATATGGTTTCTCCTCCAGGATCTGTCTTGCCAGATCCACACACTGCATTTCCTTTTCCATATAATACCACAACGGGAAGCGCTCAGCCCCGACTGCTGGTTTTGTATCTTTCGGCTCAGTCACCTCCGCGAATTCCTCATCGCGGGTCGTAAAGCCTGCCATCTGGTGCGTGAAGCTGTGAAGTCCTGGAAGCTGGCCGCCCTCGCGGTCATAGTTTCCGGTCAGTGCAAGCAGCGCCATGATCGCACGATAGTTCTGGAATCCGTTTTTGTGATGCGGGATCGGTGCACTGTTCTCGTTGATGCACATGGACTTACTCTCATGGATCATGCGGCAGGCCTCGAAGACTTTCTCATACGGCACACCGGTCAGTGCTTCCACGTTGGTGCTGTTAAACTGTTTTACATATTCTTTGTACTGTGCAAAACCATGAACATATTTCTCAATATAGGGCTCATCGATCCAGCCATTCTCGATCAGGATATTTCCCATGCAGAGTGCCAGGGCCCCATCGGTTCCCGGATACGGGCGCAGATACAGATCACAAAGGCGCTCCACTGCCGGTGTGATCTTCGGATCAATGACGATCACCTTCATGCCCTTTGCACGGCGGTTTTCGATCGCCGTTGCCTTGCCATAACCAGAATAATACGGATTCAGCGCCCAGCCCAGATACAGATCGGAATGCGCCATATCCGGCCGTGCCAGCTGTCCCGCTGCCGTCTTCCACGCCATCCATCCAGCTGTCATACAGGTGCTTGACTCTGTTCCAAAATTCATGGTTCCGAAAGAATGGGCCAGGCGGCGCAACCACGGACGGTACCACTTATTATATCCGCCAAAGAACGCTACCGCATCTGCCCCGTATTCAGCCTTGATCCCGGTAAGCTTCGCGGCAATCTCCCGGTACGCCTCTTCCCAGCTGATCGGTTCAAATTTCCCTTCTCCCCGCTCACCGGTTCTTCGGAGCGGAGTTAAAATCCGGTCTTCCCGGTATGCAAACTGGCGGCCCGAAAGACCTTTTACGCAAAGGCGGCCCTTACTCTGCGGATGCTCGTCCATTCCTTCCAGTTTTACCATTTTTCCATCTTTTACATACGCGTTTACGCCGCAGTTATTCGCCGGACTGCAGATCGCGCAGACCGTATGACAGACTTTGATGCCCGTTTCCGGACATGGGATTTTTGCCTTGATTAATGCTTCCAAACTATCCATGCATCTTCTCCTCAATCTCATCAATAAACGTTTCTGACAACCCTGCCTTTTCCAGCATCGCCCGCTGGTAATCCGGCAAAGTAAACTCTTCTCCTGCAAACAAACGCAGCATATAGTTCTTTATGATACCGCTGATCCGGTAGTTATCCAGGATATTGGCACCCACAATTTTCTTTCCATCCAGTACCAGGCGGACGTAAAGGTCGCCCTCCAGACTGCCGTATTCCAATACTTCCCCCTCCAGACGGTTATCGCCAAATCCGATAAAGTCCATGTTCATGAAATGAGTGATATTGTGGAGAATATTTCCTTTGTAGGTTTCATCCTGTCCTGCCATGTTGGCTCCAGCGGTTTCTCCCTGATGGTTGGCATTCGCCCACAGACCGATGATCTGCGTCTGACCGCTCTCGATGTTATTGCCCTCACAGCAGTCCCCTGCCGCAAACACACCGGGAACTGAAGTTCTCATATGATCGTCCACAATGATGCCGCGCCCGATGGCAACCTCATCCTGAACGGTTTCGGTAATGGCTCTTGTACCAATGCAAAGCCCAACAATATCCGCCGGGATCCGGCTTCCATCGGTCAGTACCGCAATATTTTTTCCATCTTCCTGTTCCATATGGTCGATGGTCGTTCCAAATTTCAGATGAACGCCCTGCGCCTCTACACGCTTTTCAATTTCAGCAGAAACTTCCGGGTAGGCAGCAAGCGGGAAGATATGCTTTGCAAGATCCAAAAGCCAGGTCTCGATCCCGTACTTGTGAAGGACTTCCACAACCTTGATCCCCGCCATGGATGCGCCGATCACAACCGCGTGCTTCACATTCTGCTTTTTTAAACGTTCCTTGAAGCGGATGGCATCTTCCACAGTGCGCATCAGAAATGCGTCTTCCGGATCCAGCCCTTTTACCGGCGGTGCAAACGCCCTTGCCCCGGTTGCGATCAGGATGCGGTCATACGTTTTGATTCCTGCTTCTGTTTCAATGCTGTGTTCCTCTGCATGTACCTTTTTTACCGTTTCCTGGCAAAGGTGAAACGAAATTTCTTTCTGGATCTTTTCCAGATCCCCAAACGGGAATAATCCTTCAAACTCCAATTTTCCAAATGCGTAATACGTTGTCAGCATCGGATTGTACGGTGCACGGCTTGTATTACTGTATACGTCAATCTCTCCGTCCGCATCGTACTGACGGATGGTCTTTACCGCATGGTACCCGGCTGTTCCAAAGCCTACCACTGCATATTTCATGCTTCTGCCTCCTCTCATATGCCGAAAAAGCCACTGCGCAAAAAACGGTCAGTGACTCATTCGGTTCCTTGTTTGATTGTTATGCGTTCTGCTGTTCCATCTTTGCTTTTACGTTCTTATAACGCAGCAGCATGATAATGATGGAAACCAGAATGAAAATAGCAATGTACAGATAGTGTTTCGGTTTCAAACTGGACAGACTTACGAAGGAAGTTACGATGGTAACTGCCAGGCAAACACAAAGGATTGCATGCAGCTTCTTCGGGTCTGTATGCAGTACAGATTTCTCATAAGCCTCCGGGAACATCTTAGGAAGTCTCCAGCATGCACAGATGGTGAACAAACCGGTCAGCTTGCTGCATCCAGTACCCATGTTGGAAATATCCGTGGTATCCATACCGGTCAGGATCGGGATCAGGCCTACGATAAAGAAGAAGAAAAGCAGCAGAACCGGAGTGCCATTCTTATTCTCTTTTGCGCAGATTTCCGGAAGCCATCCATCCATCGCTGCTCTCTGCAGGGAACGGGTGGTCCAGGATAAGGTTCCGTTTAAGGTGGTCAACAGAGCGAACCATGCACCGCCGATAACGAAGAACAGGTAAACCGGTGCCGGGAATACTTCTTTTGCTACAACGGAAATATTCACACCTGCAATCTGGTCCAGCGGAAGTACGCAGGCTGCAACGATACCAACCAGTGCATAAAATACTGCAACAATTGCGGTAGAAAGGATCATGGCTTTCGGAATGTTCTTGCCAGGATTCTCAATCTCTCCACCGTTTTCTGCCAGGAAGCTTGCACCGCCGCAAGCAAAGGAAAGAAGGGTTGCACCCTGTAAAAAGTTCTTCACGCCATGCGGCATGATGTTGGAAGCGCTGAACTCCATTGCGGACCAGTCAACCTTCGGAAGACCGAATACGATGTAAACAAACAGAGAAATCAGCAGTAAAGATACCATGACCTTCTGAACTTTTGCAGAAGTCTTTAAACCAATCAGGTTTACGATTACGGCTGCAGTCAGTGCACCAACTGCTACGACCGTCTGGTTCACGGACGGGAAAATCACACCAACATAGCTTGCGAAACCAATTGCAAACGTGGATACCAGTACCTGCTGCAGGATGAACATGAGCAGGAATACAAATGCGATTCTCGGTCCAAGTAACTTTTTCGCGTATACATAGCTACCTCCGGTAGCCGGCATACTCGAAGAAAGAGTTGCCATCGGGATCAGGCTGATCAGAGAAATGATCGCTGCCAGAAAATATCCGTACGGTGCACCGTGACCGGTCAGACCGATCACGATTGCGGTCAGAACGAAAACACCAGATCCTACAATCTGCCCAATACAAAAGCCCATGCAATCCCAGAAATTTAATTTTTTATTCTCCATCACTTATGCCTCTTTATTGCTGTTCACGCTTTTATGTCCAGCAACACCTTTTCTTTTTATTTTCTGTGATCTGCCACAAACTGTGCCAATTTTTCCATACCTGCTTCCAGCGTTTTTCTCGGGCATCCGAAGTTGAAACGCAGGAAATGCGCACCATCACCGCCGTAGGAAGCGCCGCCGCCTACTGCAATGCCATAATGGTCTGCCAGGCACTTCTGAATCTCGTCAGAACTCATGCCAAGTGCGCTGCAGTCCAGCCACATCAGATAGGTGCCTTCCGGCTTCACCGGTTTGATTTCCGGTGCGTGTTCTGCAAGATACCGGATGATAAACTCTGCATTTTCTGTCAGATATGCGTTCTGCTCGTCGACCCACTCATCTCCATAGGTATAGCAGGCTTCAATGGCTGCGTTGCAAAGGCAGTTCGGGCTCATGAGCCATGCTTCTCTTAAGGAAGCCTCCTGCTTTTTCCGGTATTCCGGATTCGGAATGATGCTGCAGGAAGAATGCAGACCTGCCATATTGAAAGTCTTGCTGATGGCAGTGTAAACAATCATCTTGTCGTAAACATCCGCAAAGCATGCTGCGGAAGTATACTGGTTGCCGTACAGTGCCACATCCCCATGGATCTCGTCTGAGAACAGCCATACGGAATATTTCCTGCAGAGCAAAACAACCTTCTCAACCTCTTCTCTGGTCCAGATCCGTCCCACCGGATTGTGTGGGTTACAGAAGATGATCGCCTTCACACCACCTGCCAGCTTCTTCTCAAAATCTTCCCAGTCAATCTCATAGCGTCCGTCTTTGTAGAGCAGCGGGCAATCCACTTCCTTGCGATCCTGTGTGCGGATCGCTACAAAAAACGGATCATACACCGGTGTAAAGACTAAGACCTGATCACCCGGCTCGGTAAATCCACGCAGGGAAAACCAGATGGATGTCACAACACCCTCGGACGGGGAAAATGCCTCAATCGGAAGATCAACGTTGTGACGGCGCTTGTACCAGGCACGTACCGTCTCCATGGTTTTCTTGCTTGTTGATGTATAACCAAACAGCGGATGATCCAGACGCTCTTTAATTGCGGTGACTGCTGCCGGAAGTGTCGCAAAATCCGTATCTGCGATCCAGAACGGAATCAGTCCGGTCGGCACACCAAATTTAAACTGTCTGTCCCATTTGATGGAATCTGTGTTCACACGATCCCATACCTTATCGAAATCGTATTTCATGTTAGTACCTCCAACCCCTTTGAGTACTTGTAATCTATGTTCATTTCCCGGAAAAACGGGCCCTGTCCCCCTGGAAAAATGACATCTATTTCTAGCGCCGCCTGTTATAAGAAAGAATGTGCCTTGGCACATTCTCGCGGAGCGTTTTTGTTTCATAGGACACATCTTCCTATGAAATAAAAAATCAGCGGCAGAATTCTTCAAAATAATGCTTGTATGTTGCGTAAATCCAGTCACAATGCTGCAGCATATGAAAATATGCATACTCCGGATCATGGTTTTTCACCGCTTCCAGAATATTGCCATGCTGTTTGCGGATCTCCGACTTGTAGCTTTCCTGACGGACCGGTACAATGAGCGGAAGTGCGGTGATCGCATTGGACGGCGGCACCGTCGTATCCCAGATCTGCTTTAAAAGCGGATTCTTTAAAATCTCCCACAAGCATCCGTGAAAAGACTGAAGACCGGTTCCCTTTGCGATGTAGATATCCGTCTCCTCTTCACTGACTGTCTCCTTGTCATGGGCGTAAGCAAATTCCAGGTGTCGGACATCTTCCTCCGTTGCCATGATGGCTGCCTGCTTTGCAATAGACGGCTCAATCACACGCCTCGCCTTGGTGGAATACTCAAACTGACGCCAGTATTCCTCAGCCTGGTCTCTCAGTTCACCAGGGCTTAAAAGACCGTTCCAGTCAACAACCACAACGCTTCCTTTTCCTTTGTAAGTCTCAATGATGCCGCTGTCGCTCAGCAGTTTCAGTGCCTGGCGCACCGTCACACGACTGACCCCCGTCAGCTCCATCAGTTCCTTCTCACTCGGAAGAAGATTTCCCTTTTTATAGTCCCCATTGCGGACTGCATTCTTGATCTGTTCGAAGACCTGTTCATACAGCGGACTGTTGGATAATTTATTCACAATCTCATTCTCCTTTCCCGTCATCTGAATGCATTTTCAGCATACAACATATATTATAATAAGTCAAGTTTCTTTGGTTATTATTTCTGTTTATTCTCATTTTCTTTTTCATTTTCTGTCGTTTTATTCTATTCTCTCTGCGATTTTTCTCTTTTTTGTATATCTTTTCTCAACTCTTCCTAACTTGTATTAATACAGCTTAGTATCAAAAAAGCGTATGATGCTCAAAAAGGCTCATACGCTTTTCATAACAGACCGTTTTTTATCGTTTCAGTTTTTCCCGTTCCTGATCCAATATGATTTTTGTCTCATCCATGGACTTTCCCAGCACACCGGCAAGAAGCTCCTGCGGAATCGTCGGGGAATAGTAAAAGCCCTGCTGATAAATGCATCCGAATTTTTCCAGAATATCTAACTGACGCTGTGTTTCCACACCCTCAGCGATCAGACGTTTGCCCAGTTTATCGGCTGCCTTGATCAGACATTCCACGATCGGTTCCGATCTTGGATCGGTCTCCAGCTGCCACATAAACATCCGCTCAAACTTTAAGGTATCGACCGGAAGTTCCAGGATCTTGCTGATGCCGGAATAGCCGGAACCGAAATTATTTAAGATCAGCTCTACACCGAGCTCTTTCAGCTGTTCCATGACGATTTCGATGGTCACCGGAGCGGTTGTAAGTGCATATTCATCGATTTCAACTGCAAGCTTTCCGGACGGGATCTGATATTTTTCAATCATGCTCTGTACGGTTGCCACAAAATTTTCCTGGATCAGCAATACCGGAGAAACCGGAACCGCGATCGATTCATATTCCACACCTTTTCGCTCAAGCTCCGCGATTTCCTGTGCCACGCGCTCCAGCGCATAATATTCCACGCTGCTGATCTGGCCGGTATCCTCCGCGATCGGAACAAACTCTGCACTTCCTACCATGCCGACATCTTTTACAAACATGCGCATGTAATACTCGGCGCGGGTAAAACGCTCTTCCTTCGTATTATAAGTCGGGCGGAAGCGGATCTCCAATTCGTGATTTTCCAGTGCAGTGCTGATGTACTTGGCAATCACCTGTTTGCGTAAAAATGCTGCATGCAGCTTTGTATCGTAGACTGCATACTGGTTGATTCCTGTCTCAGCTGCCCTGCTGACTGCCAGATCCAGACATTTTAACAGCTGGTCTGCGCTGTCTGCATAACCCGGATAGGAGCAAAGACCGATCTGGCAGGAACACATGCAGTCTGTCCCGTCGATCTTCCAGCTCTGGGAGAAACGGTCCAGAATACTTTCTGCCAGCCGCATGGCCTGTCCCTGTGTCCTGCCCTGCAAAATGGTGATGAATTCCACACCCACATAGCGGCACACGATACTGCCGGTTTCTTCCCGGAAATACTCCAGAATCTCTTTTAACAGTTCTTCGCAGTAAGAAAATCCAAACAGTTCATTCATCTGTTTGAAATTCTCGATGTAAAATTTCATGACCACACCTTGTCCGTTTCCGGATATGGCCCGTTCTAACTGGTGACGGCAGACCATGCGGTCACTGTGCATCTCGCCTTCCTCTGTATAATCATCCGTCTGAGCTTTTGCCTCAGGCTTTGTCACTGTCGGTTCTTCCACCTGTGCGCCTGTTTTTTTTCGTCCAAATAAGCCCATCATCGAATCCCCCTTTGTATATATTTATCTCTATCTTACACATTTACTGCGCTGGTTGCAATATCCAACTGGGTCAGTTTCTCGACAATTTCGCGGCAGATTTCGTCTGGAGTCTTTCCATCCGTCGGAACGACTACATCGGCTGCGGTTTCGTACATGGTCCGTCTCTTTTCCTGAAGGTTCGCGATAAACTCCACATTCATGTTGTCATTCAGGATTGGACGCTCCGTACTGTCCTTTACACGGTTGTAAACCGTCTCCGGAGTTGCAGTCAGAAGCACAACTCTTCCGTGCTTTCTCATGTGGTCCTTGTTGTCCTCACGCACAACGACACCGCCGCCGCAGGAGACGATCGTCTGTTTGCGCTTCTGAAGTTCAATGAGCGTATTGCTCTCGAGATTTCGGAAGTATACCTCGCCGTACTCTGCAAAGATCTCGGAAATGGACATGCCCTGTTTCTCCACGATGAGCTGGTCCATCTCCACATAGTTCATCTCCAGCTGACGTTTCAGTTCTTTCGCAACCGTACTCTTTCCGGCACCCATAAAGCCGATCAGGAAAATGTTGTAATCGAACAGGGCTTTTGCCTGGATCTTACGGCTGTTCTTTACAATGTACTTGAAGATGTTGAGGATTTCTTCCTCGAATGCATTGTCACCCAGCTTCTGTTTTAAATTGTTCTCCTGCTTCTTCTCCTGTTCCGGCTGCAGGATCGGGATACCATTCTGCTTTTTATAAGCAATGATCTCCTGGATGCATTCCATACGGTCAACCAGCTGCTTGATGATGATATCGTCGCATACTCCAATTTTCTTACGGATCTCCTCAATTCTGTCCATTGCACATTCTCCTCTTCCAGCCATGACCGAAACTCCTCTTTTGACCATCCCTGACCATCCCTGGCTTTTTTCATTATAACAATTCCGGACACCCCGCAGGTCTGCCTGCGGAATATCCGGAACCTTTATTCTACTTTCTATGCAATTATATCAGCAGTTGCAGAAACGCGCAATGATTTTATCACTTTAAAGTGCTGATTTTTCATTTTTTTGTAGGTAAAAACGTTACGACAATACCGGAACAGATGAGGATTGCTCCAACCACGAACTGCCAGGTGATGACCTCATGCAGCAGCACAACACCAAGCACAGCAGAAACCAGCGGCTGTAACGGATAAAACATGGAACAGGTGCTTGCATTTAACATCTGCAGGCTCTTATTCCAGCAGGTATGTGCCACGGCGGTTCCGAATACGGCAACGAACACGCATGCCAGAAGGGCCACAGCCGTAGGATGGCTTCTTGTCATGAACACATTTTCAAAGACTGCTGCCGGAATATTTAACACCAGGGCAATCAGCATACCATAAAGCGCTGTCTGCACCGGATCATAATATCCGGAAATTTTGCGGATCGACACAGACGCAGCAGACCACAAAACAACAGAACCTGCTGAGAGTACAATGCCGACCGGATTAATGACGGATGCACCGTTTCCAAGAATAATATAAACACCGATCAGTGAAACAATGATACTCACTACATTTTTCCAGGTGATCTTCTCCTTTAAGAAGACTGCCGCAAAAATCGAAATCATGATTGGGTTTAAGGAATTAATTAAGGATGCAAGAGAACCGGAAAGCAGTGCAGTTCCGCCAAGCTGCAGGATGATTGCAGCAAAATAGCCAAGTCCGCCCAGAATCAGCAGATACGGCCAGTGTTCCTTCGCAATTTTCTTCTGTCCGCCTTTCCATTTCAGGATTCCATACAGACAGATGACAGAGATCAGATAACGGCAAAATGACACCGTAACCGGTCCCATTACGGCAAGTGCATACTTGCTCACAACATAAATGCTTCCCCAACAGAAAAAGGTGATCAGTAAATAAAGATATCCGGCATTTCGCTTCATGATAAACTTCCTTCCTTATGTACATATGATTCGTCAACTAACGCAAAAGCTGCTGCTCACGCGTTGCGTAAACAGCACAAAACCTCACACAGCCGTTCGGAACGATATCCCGAACGGCTGATGGATTGTATTGCATATCGGGGATGCGCCAGTGAGCGACGCATCCGCTGATTACTGCAGCGCAGTAATTTTAAATTCATTTGCTTCTTTGCCAAGCTGACATAACAGTCTTCTCATATCCGGCTCTTTGATATTTCCGTGCAGCTTCAGCACTACCTGTTGCTCATCGTCCCGGCTGGTTACTTCCATGGCATCGATCAGGATGTCGTTTAAACGGACCATGTTCATGTAAAGATTCAGTTTGCTGTTTTTACGGCTGTCAGTAAAGTATACCGTAATCTGTTCATGGTCTGTGTTTTCATCAAGACCAGCTGCCTGCAGGGCTTGTGCGATCACCGTTTCCTGCATTCCGGTCAGGATCCCGTACTGGTATCTGCGGCACACACTCATCAGGTGGCGCAAAAACATGTCATATTCTTTCTTCACCTTTGCGTCAACATCCGCCGTGCGTTTGGCAATGATCTCATCTTCTCTTACAGGGACAAATACATCCGATCCATTCTCCGCTTTTGCTGCTGCCACATGGTCTGCACAGGCCATGCGCTGTAAAAACAATGGCTTGATCTGGGTATCTACCCGGTCAATCTCTTTTCTTACCTCTTCTAAAGTCATCTTTCATCCTCCCATTTGCATTGCTGCAGATGTGCTGCCGTGTCCTATCTGACAGATGACGACACAATATCTTATTTTACACCAATGCCCCCTGTTTTTTCAATACTTCCTGGACATGTTTTACATCCACCGTTCCGTCCAGGGCCTGGCATGCTGCTGCAACTCCGGCTGCGTGTCCGGTTGCAAAGCAGGTTCCCATAACACGGACTGCTGCAAATGCCGCTTCATCAGAGGAAATCATACGGCCTGCGCCGTACAGGTTTTCAATATTTTCCGACTGCAGCGCACCAAGCGGAATATCAAAATAGCTTCCTTCCTTTACCTCCAGATAGGTTGCCATCTTATTGACGTCTTTATGGATCTCCGGTTTCCACCCGCCGCGCGCCACGCTGTCCGGACATTTTTTCCGGGTAAGCACATCATCCACAGTAATCGTTTCTTTTCCAACCAGCTTTCTGGTTTCCCGAAAACCGATGGACGGTCCGATCACCGCTAACTCCGCACGCTCCATGCCCGGCATATAAGTTTTTAATGCCTTCACATAGCTGAGCACCTGTTTTCTGGTCTCCCGCTCCATGCTGGTAAGGTCTGCTGCCGTCAGTCCCTCCGGGATGACACTTGGAAGCAGGACACAGACAATATCAGAATCTTCTTTTTTCAGGATAAAGCCTTTTTCTTTGGTAAGATTCGGGATACCGGCCTCTTTTGCCTTTACTACGGCGCGCTCCACGGCTGCCGGTGACATATCACAATTCGTGTCTACACCGCTTAAGCGAAACGGTAAGGTTGCCGCCTGCGGACATCCGTCTTCACCACCCCAAACCAGCTTTGCACCGGCAAGGTGGGAGAGGTTGGCATCTCCGGATGCATCCACAAAGGTTTTAGCCGTTACAGTAAAACTTCCCTCATCATCAGCACACTGGATGGATTCAATGGATCCGTTCTCCATCTTCGCACTGATCACATACGTATGTAAGAAGTAGTCCACACTTTCTTTTTCAAGCAGATTGTCCATTGCGCATTTTAAGTATTCCGGCTGGAAATTGATGTTACGGTTTCCAGTTGCGGAAATGACATAATCCACGGTCGGTCCAAGCGCCTCCATCTCGTTTAAGACGAGCTGTCCAACACCCTCCACAACACGGATTGGATTTTCTCCGCATGTAAAAAAGCCACAGAAAGCACTGACTCCGGAATGGGTTGCCTCTCCGCCAAGATAAGCATTCCGCTCTATTAAAAGTGTTTTCGCTCCTGTCTTTGCAGCTCCAACCGCAGCAGATACTCCGGCGGTTCCTCCTCCGACAACAACGACATCATACTGATACAAACGTTCCATATTGCTCTATACTCCTTTTTTTTGCCAATGATGAGGTTCTCTTTTTAACCAATGACCAATGCTCCCAGCGGGTATGCAAAGAATGTCAGGACAAGCAGTGCCATCAGTGCGAAAATACCGCCCCAGATAAACATATCTTTCGTCGTGGTCCACCCGGAACCGATTGCCACGGTGTTGATGGTACTCTGACCTGCCGGTGTCATGTTGCAGACTGCTGCTGCGATACCAACCATACATACTACAGAACCAACACTTACGCTTCCAGCCGGAAGTGCAGTTAAAACAGACAGTGCGACTGCACTTACTACGGTTGTGGTAACAATATTGGAAGAAAAGTTTGTCTCAAGCAGTGCCCACAGCATGAAGAATAAGATCATACCGGTAAGCGGAAGTGCTGCAGTCAACGGAGACAGGGATGCAGTCAGCCAGTCGCTGATACCGATATCTGCGTTGGTCAGGCAGGAACCAAGCCAGGTTGCTGCGCCGGTCATAAGGATACTTCCCCACAGAATTCCTTTGGTAACGCCTTCCTTGAAGTTTAAGATGCGCTCGCCATCCACTTTGGTGATGAACAGAAGGATGCAGCCTAATAACGGAGGCATTGCGGTAGACCAGCCATTGATGGTCTTGTAAAGATCCGGGAAGCTGCCTTTGATCAGGCTCGGACCAACCCATAAAAATACGGTTAATCCTACAACACCAAGAATGATTTTCTCTTTGGTGTCTGCCTTCGGAACCGTTCCACGCAGTCCCATTGCGTTCTCCGGTTTGATCTCATGGATATCATCCGGGCGATAAATGAACTTAAATACCAGGATCAGCAGGATAATGAGGAGAATACCGGTCGGAATTCCCATTGCCATGAACTGGAACTGATTGACATCATTTCCGGTTGCTGCATTATAATAACCAATTGCCATAGTCGGCCATACATGTCCGATTGCCGTCATACCGGAAGAAAGGCTGATGCAGAAAGCGGTTCCCATCATGATCATGTTGCCGGTCTTTCCGCCCTTCTTCACACCGAGTACCTGGAAGATATCCTCAAGGAATGGCATGAATGCAACGAACAAAACAGACGGGGATACGAATAAGCCCATGAAGGTAACTGCTGCAAACAGGAAGCAGACAAAGTACCATGGTCCCTTTCTTGCAATCTTGTTTGTGATAAAGGATACCGTACAGCGCCTTACAAAGTTTGTCTTGGAAAGCGGATATATCAGCATAAAGGTAAAGATCAAAAATGCTACCGTCGTGTTGCCAAATGCTCCTGAAAATGTTTTTGAAAAACCAAACGTTGGCAGAAAGCCAAGTGCCATTAACGTGATCATGCTCGGCCAGTCAATGGAAATGGTGATCCACATGATCAGGGAACCGAAGAATACGCCAAGTACTCCGATTGCCTCAGAGGAAAGTCCTCCAAACTCCGGGACAAACCGTGACCCGATGATGATTGCCAGCGACAGGATCAAAAAGATTGTGTCTTTGCTGCTTTTGCTTTTCATAATAAAACCCCTTTCTTTGTTGCCGTTTCCGGATTCGTCAACCTCGACCGCAACTTTATTCCTTTGTTTTTGTATTTTTTATGATACAAAGGTTATTGACATTTGTAAAATATCATAATATTATCAAATCGATAAGTTATTCCTATATCATCGTATTTTTTTAGATACATATCACAAAAATTTTATTTTTTCACGCAAAAAGGAGCTTTTTTCTCATGCAAATGCAACAATTACGCTACTTTCTTGAAATTGCCAAGGAGAAAAACATCTCTGCGGCAGCGAAAAATCTGTACCTGTCGCAGCCCTCTCTTTCCCAGCAGATCATGAAACTGGAACAGGAACTGGAGGTACCGCTTCTCATCCGCCACTCCAAATCGGTTTCCCTGACCGATGCCGGGGAACAGTTTGCCCACCATGCACAGAGAATCTTAGGCGGTGTGGACCAGCTCACAGAACTGATGCACAAGCAGAGTATCCTGGAAGCAGGAACTTTGCGAATCGGCCTGTTGTGGATCGCCGGTTATACCAACTTTTTACAGATCTTAAGTGACTATCACTGTCTCCACCCGGGCTTAAACTATTCCTTTATGGTAAACGGAAGTGCTCATCTGCAACAGATGCTTCTGGACCGTAAGATCCATGCAGCGTTCATCATCGCCACAGAAGAACAGCTCGAACAGGAGCCGGATTTCTACTACTGTAAAGTTCAGGATGATTTTTACTCCATCATCACCTCCCATCAGAGTCCACTGACACTAAAAAAGACGGTTTCTGTAGAAGACTTAAAAGATGTTCCTGTCATTATGCCTTCCCCCGCGTCCGCACTGCGAAAAAGTCTGGACCGGATCTTTGAAGAAAACAACATCACACCCAACATTCTCTGCGAAACCAGCCAATCCGATCTGGTCATCCAGCTGGCTGCCCATGATCTGGGTGTCGGTATCTCTTCCAAAAGCATTGCTACAAGCATGCAGGACGGTTCCTTTGCCATCATTCCTTTCGAAAACCGCCTGCACCGCTCTATTTATTATGTAACGTTAAAAGAGCTTCTGGATTATCCATCCATCCGCTCTTTTACCAGGTATGTGAAACGTTATCAGTTAGAAAGGAAACCGCTATGAATATCGAACAGATCCGATGCGTGATCGCCATCATGGAACATAAAACCTTTTTAGAAGCCGCGTTATCCTTAAACCGCTCCCAGTCCGCAGTCTCCAAAGAAATCCGTAAAATGGAAGAAGAACTCGGAGCTCCATTGTTTGTCCGCACTACCCGGAAAGTATATCTGACTCCGGTTGGAGAAGATTTTGTGCGCTGCGGCATGAAGATTCTCGATGCCTATGATGAAATCTGTGAGTCTGTTGCAAAACACCGGGAAGAATCCTCCCGTCAGCTTCGCCTTGGCAGTATTTACTTTGGTCAGAAAAATCCTCTGGCTCCCGCCATAGCCCACTTTATCAATCTGCATCCGTCTATTGAAATCACTGTAAAAGATGGGACCACATCGCCACTTCTCCATGCCCTCATGAAAAATGAACTGGACATCGTTTTTGTTTCCAGCATGTACGCCGATGCGATCCCCAAAAAGACCTTTGCCGATGATCCGTCCTTAAAAAGCATTTCCTGTTTCCGGGATCCCTACTATGTTGTCGTTGGGAAAGGACATCCATTCCACGGGCGCAAACACTTATCCTTTGCAGAACTGGACAAACAGGCCTTTATCTTTCCGGATTCGTCCATGGATGTTTACCAACATGCACTGCAGCAGCTGTTTGAGTATTACCATGTTACCATCCATTCTTCCATCTGCTGCAGCAGCGTACGCTCTGTCCTGCACATGGTCTCCCAGAACCTGGGCATCGCCATTCTTACCCGCCTGGTTACCGAATCCGATGACCTCGACATCATCCCATTGGAAGGCGGACTGGTTCGTGATACTCAGATGGTCATGCGCAATCATCCACAAGATGAATCCGTCAGTCTGTTCTGGAATTATATGAAACAGTCCCTCAATTCCGGTTTATAACAGTTCCTGCTTCAGGATGCGTCCATCCAGGGAAGCAGCATCTACACCCTGCTCCCTGCAGTAATATGCGGCGCGTCCTGCTGCCTCGCCCAGCCGGATGCAGGTAATCATGACACGGATGCAGGCATGCGCCTCATATTCCGTAGAGATACAGCGGCCTGCCAGGATCAGGTTTTTGCAGGCATCCGTAACCATAGAACGGTATGGAATAAAGAATACACCGGTTTTGGGCTTGATGATGGTACTGGATACCCCGTTTGTATCATGGATATCAATCGGATACGAACTCTTCGCTACTGCATCTTCGAATTCTGTTCCATTCAAAACATCTTCATTGGTCAGCACATAATTTCCCATGATGCGTCTCGAGTCGCGCAGTCCGGTAAATTCTCCGGTTGCCGTAAGGTGCGCCTGCTCAAAACCCGGCACATGTTCCTGGAAAAAGCGGCTGATCCCTTTTACCTGTTTTCTTGCCTCATACTCTGCGCGGCTCCACTGCAATGTATCAAGTGGGTTCACCTGAATCCGGCTCATATTACAATAGTAAATTCCATTCGGAAGCGGACGGGCCAGCAGGTTGTTCACATACAGGCACCCTTCTTTCAGTCCCTGCTCAGCAAGTTCCCGCTTTTCTTTCTGCGGTACCTTTGCCCAGCGTTCTGCATCCACGCCGCCCATCTCGTACATCAGCGTTCCCGGCTGCAGCTGCCCCTTCTCATTTCCTGCCTTCCATCTGCATCCTGCATCCGCTGCCACAGATGCATGGAAACTCGCATCGATCACCGTGTCGGCATAAATTCGCTGGATGCCTTCCTGATTGTGGATCAGGACTGCCTCGATTTTCGAACCGTTTGTCTCGGTTCCGATCACACGGGTATGGAGCAGGACATCCGCCCCGGACTCAAACACCATATCCTCCATCACATTTTTCATGATTTCCGGATCATACGGGATGACTGCGACATCCAGATCCGGATCACCGCACAGATAAATGGTTTCAATACCGTTGCTTCCGCCTTCTGACATCAGGCGTTCCAGAATTTCCTTTACGATTCCTTTTTTCTCTGCCTTATCTTCTCCGGCTGCAAACCCCATCAGCTGCCCGATCCTGGCTCCGGTCGCTGTACCACCAAGGCTTCCGCGTTCTTCAATCAGCAGAGTTTTCACTCCGCTTTTTGCCGCAGTAACTGCTGCTGCAAATCCGGCTGTTCCGCCGCCAACTACAATACACTCATAACGCTGTTCCCAGCTTTTGATCTCCATTTTCCAGTTTTCCTCCACACGTTTCCTTCTTATTGTTCCATCCTGTACGCATAACCTACATAAACATGGCAGCAATCGGATAGCCAACAACTGCGATCACAACTGCAGCCATCACAGAAAGAATCAGACCATATTTCAGCATCAGGTCCGTCTTTAACCAGCCAGTACCGGCTGCAACTGCTGCGTGGGCAGTAGACGGCGGAGTTGCCAGTGCTACACAGGCGCCTGCACCGATCACGCTTGCGAGTGCTCCAGGGTTTACACCCGCTACTGCTCCTCCATATACCAGCGGCAGCGCAATGCTGTAAAGCAGGGTAACTGTTACGGTATTGGATGCAAAGTTTGTCAGCATAACCGTGACAACAGAAATACATACTACAAATAACATCGGGGACATATTTCCGATCAGCGGGGAAAGTGCATCGACTACCACTGCAGTCAGACCAACTTCCTCATTGGTCAGGGCACCACCCAGAATACCGGTTGCAGCAACCATCATAACAGCCGTCCACGGAACTTTGGAAATTGCCATATTAAAGTTCATCAGCGGTTTTCCATCTACATGGATCAGACACAGTGCGACCACGCCGATCATAGCCGGAGTCGGGGTACCAAGACCACTGATAAAGGAAGCAACTCCCGGCAGCACTCCTTTGATCAGACCCGGGATCATCCATAAAAATACAACGACTGCGAAAACTGCCAGAGAGTAAGTTTCCTCACGTCCCATTTTTGTAATTCCCTGGCTCAGGATTTCCGTATCCAGTTTCTGCAGACGTTCTGTCTCCAGACGGAATACAAACTTGCACAGAAGCAGTGCAATCACGAAAATAACAATTGCAGAAACAACACCGAATATAGTATAGCTTACAAAATCGATTGGCTGACCCATATCTTTCTCATACAGAGACATCGCCAGAATCGGTACGGTATGCGCGATCGGCGTCGTAATTGTGGAAAGAGATGAAAAGAACAGGATTCCCAGCATAATTACCTGCGGGAATTTATCACCCTTTTTGTAACCAAGTTCTTCAAAGATCTGCTCTGCGATCGGTACGAACACGATAAAGGTCGGTACCGGGGACATGAAAGAACCGATTACCAGCGGAGCCAAAAACAGAAGTCCGATAAAGATCCACGGATTCTTTTTGGTAAACGGACGGGTTACAAACCAGACTGCCACACGTTTTAACAGACCAGTCTGTCCCAGCACCCAGGTCACCATGGAACTGAACAGAACAAAGGATACGATCCAGCCGCCCATAGATGCCTTCAGTGCATCCGAATAACTGTAAAGCGAAGTAAACATCAGAGCCACAATACATAACACACTTGGCCAGGAAACCGAAACAAACAGCCACAACAGCACCGTTCCCAGAAAAATACCTGCCACCTGCATGCCCAGTACCGACAAGCCAAACATCGGAGGAATATACCCCATTCCAAACATCAGGAATAAACTTACTACTACCACAACCCATTTTTTTGCATTCATAAAACACTTCTCCTTTCTTGGTCATTTGTATACCGAAGTTTTCCTTTCAAGAACCAGTATAGCCATTCCCAATTTTTCAAGCAATTCGCTTTTTTGTCGATTTATTCCATTTAAGAATAAATACTGTCAGAATTGCCGTTATGGAATAAGTGCAATACAGCAAAATGAGCGGCAGATACCAAAAAACGGATATCTGCCGCTCATTTTGCAATTGATTTTTGTCACACACCGCACTTACTCAGCGAAGTATTTCTCCATGACTTCCTGTGCCGGCATCTCCTGTCCGGTGTAAAGCTTGAACGCTTCTGCACCCTGCCAGAGCAGCATGCCGATTCCAGGAATCGTCTTGCAGCCAGCGGCGGCTGCCTCTTTTAAGAGTTTGGTCTCCCGTGGATTGTAAACCACGTCGGAAACAACCAGATCCTTGCGGAACATGCCCGGATCGGTGATCAGACTCTGGTCATCCATCGGCTTCATGCCAACACGGGTTGCATTGGTGAAGATGTCGCTGTCCGCGATTTCTTTTCGGAATGCCTCCTGGTCGTCAAGATCAAACAGGTTCACCGTGCAGGACGGAACATGTTCGCGGATCTTCTCTACCGTTGTCTCTGCGTTTGCAAAGAAAGAATCCTTTCTTGCAAAGATAGAGATTTCCCGCATGCCTTCCAGTGCTGCCGTAATCTCAATTGCAGTTGCTGCACCGCCGGAACCGGCAATGGTCATCTTCTTTCCTGTGATTTCGAAACCATGTTCACGGCAGTTTCTGACCCAGCCCAGACCGTCCGTATTGTGACCGATGAGCTTGCCATGGTCATTGACTACGGTATTGACTGCTCCGATCAGTTCTGCTGCTTTCGACAGTTCGTCGCAGCATGCCAGGGTCGCAGTTTTGCATGGCATAGTAATGTTAAAGCCTTTTACATTCAGCAGGCGAAGTGCCTTTACTGCCTCTGCAGTCTCCTCTTCCTTGATATCATAGGCAAGATAAGCATAATCCAGTCCAAGCTTCTGGAAGCTGTAATTGTACATGGCCGGGGAACCGGAATGTCCTACCGGACTTCCGATCAGGCACAGCATTTGTGTATGTCCGCTAATTTCCATCTTAATCCTCCCATTCAGCAATGATTTGTGCTTTATTTTACTCTGATTTTTGCATACTGGCAAGTCATTTATTGAGGAATCTGCGCACAGCCATTATGGGAAAATAGATTTACAGGACTGCTGCCGCGATCGGATAGCCAATGAAGGAAAGTACAAGGATACTGAAAATTGCGGCAAGACCGCCGTATTTGAACATCTCCTTTACATCAACCCATCCAGTTCCTGCAACGACTGCCATCGGCATTGTGGACGGCGGAGTTGCAAATGCGTAAGATGCTGCCGCAGCGATAACGGATGCCAGTGCAACCATGTTGACATTGCCCATTGCAATTGCGATCGGGGCAGAGATCGTGAAGAATACGGTTGCGCACACGGTGTTAGAAGAAAAGTTTGTTGCAATAATACACAGGGCAGCAATAATCAGGATGAATACGCCCTGATCCAGTCCGGAAACAACCGGTGTGATCTTTTCAATCAGGAAATTGGAGATTCCTACATCTTCCAGTGTCAGGGTTCCGCTTAAAACCAGAACTGCAGCGTTGAAAATCAGAGCGCTCCACGGTACTCCCTTTGTCGCAGACTCTTTATAATCCATGATCGGCTTTCCGTCTACTTTCCAGATACATAAAATGATGATCGCAATCATAACCGGAACTGCATTGCCAAGCGCACTCAGTTTCATATTCACAATCGGCAGTGTGAGGTTCTTAAAGCAGCTCTGAATGATCCATACTGCGATAACAGCTACAAACAGGGTTGCTGCAATTTTCTCCTGTTTTCCCATCTCCGGAAGAGACTCTCTTAAATGGGAAACATCGTAATCTTTCATACGGCTTAAATCCGGTCTGTAAAGGAAACGGTACATCAGGATCAGCAGAACAAAGATCAGGATGCCCGTTGCAAAGCCAAACAGGCTATAGGAAACAATATTTACCGATAAGCCGGTCTGCTCCAGCAGAAGCTGAATCGGGATCAGGACAATCGCATGTCCAAGCGGTGTGTTGGCAGAACCGATACCGACCGCAATGCCCAGACCTAACACGATCATCTGCGGAACGCGGTCACCTTTCTGGTACTCCAGTTCGCTGAAGATCTGCTCTGCGATCGGCAGAAAGATCAGGAGTGCTGCCGTCTGTGACATAAAGGATGCCACAAACATGGCACCAAACAGGAACATGATGACGAATGCCCACGGACCTTTCTTCGCAATCTTGTTGGTCATAAACCAGATTGCCATACGTCTGGAAAAACCAACCTGGCTCAATACATGGCTTAACATAAAGAATACCATCAGGAATGCAATGGTGGAGTTACCAAAACCGGAAGAAAAGATGGCTGCCGGTTTCATCAGTCCGATCACTGCAACCATAGCCATACACAAAAAGCTTGGCCAGTCTGTTCCTACAAAGTTCCACAAAATCATAATTCCAATAAACAGACCAATTGCCTGCATGGAAGCTGTTGTAAGCCCCTCCGGTGCCGGAATCAGCGGCGTCAGCAATATAAACGCGAACGCAACCACCATGTAAATCAGATTTTTCTTATTTTTGTCCATAACTCCTTCTCCTTTGTTATCGTGAAATGTCTCACGCACCATAATGTGCACTCAGACACGCACGTATCTCTTCTGCCTTGAGTGTATCCAAATCACTGTGATCCTTCTGGGCAAGCGCAAACAGATATCCAGCGGATTCCCCGACATTCATCATAATCGGCATTACGCGGATTGCCGCAGTTACTTTTTTCTCTGCACACAGACTTTTGCCCAAAACCAGAGTGCGGTGCAATTTCTTTGGCACCAGGCTCCGGTACGGAATGTGGTACACGCCCGGTAAAACCTTCCATATTACAGACTTTGTGACTGGATCGTGAATGTCCATCGGATAACATCCGCATGCAATGCTGTCTGCAAAATCGGTCATATTTTCCAGGTCTTCCAGTTTCAGTGTGTATGAACATTCCGCCCGGCGGCCATCACGCACACCCATAACCGGGGCAATGTTGGATACATAGGCCTGTTCCATACCAGGAACTTTTTCTTTTACAAATGCAAGAACCGATAAAATCTGCTTTCTTGCATCCACAATACTCCGGGTATACGCACCTGCATCTTCATAATCGCCCTGTGCACGCGTTACATTTAAACTCACATCCCGTGAGCCTGGAATCGGGGTAAACGCAAGAATCTTTCCTTTGAGAATTCCCTGCTCAAACCCTTCCCGGATAAGGTCCGGAATCTTTCCGCTCTCCTGATACTGCTTCAGCTTGTCCATATCAACGTTGGAAAGACGGAACATCAGGGTTGCGGTAAGCTGCTGCTCTTCCGGGGTTTTGATCGTTTCACCGCCAAGTGCACGGATCACATTGGCATTTCCGGTGGCATCCGCAAGATAATCGCTGTGCAGGGTAAACGTCTCATAAAGCGTTCTTACCGTTACTTCACACTCCGCTTCCCGCTCACAGGCACGTTCCAGTTCTGTTTCATAATAAAGATCAATGCCGGCGTCCACAGCCTTTTGTTCGAAAATGATTTTTAACATTTCCGGATCATAACGCAGACGATCTACTTTGACGTCTTTGTTGGATGACATCGGAACTGCAAAATGGTATTCTGCATGACCGCTTGCAATCAGCGCATCAAAAATTTCCTGTTCAATTCCCCGATATAAGGGTTTTGACTGAAAACCGGCAGCATTCATCTCTGTCAGACCACTGCCGCATGCCATACCACCCAGATAGGTATTCTTCTCGATGATTGCCGTTTTCAGACCGGATCTTGCAGCCGCAAGCGCACATAAAATTCCAGATGTACCGCCGCCAACTACGATCAGATTGTATTTGCTTGTTTTTGACATAATCCCCTCCATGTAAATGTTCTGTCCCGTCTGCGCATTCGGTTTTTGTTTATCCAAATTGTATCCCAAAAAAACCAAAACAACAATTCCGATTCGGAAACCATCTATTCGATATTTGAAAGTTATCGGGAAGATCCATGCCGGTTGCAGCTTGCGTTTCATTCTTTCCTAATGATATAATCAACAAAGTGAGCCAGAAAGCTGCCTGCAGATTTTTGGCAAACGGCGAAATTATTGAGTGATGAAATCACGCTATCATGTCTCAAGAAAGGCAGGAATGTCTATGCATACCGATCAATTAGAATACTTTATCGCGATCGCAGAATCACTCAGTTTTACCGAAGCTTCCTACAGTCTGATGATTTCGCAGTCATCTCTGTCCAAACAGATCACCAAACTGGAAGACGAGCTGAACGTAAAACTGTTTTCCAGAGAAAAACGGCAGCTGCAGTTAACCCCTGCCGGACACGATTTTCTTGTTTATGCACAAAATGCACTGAAAAATTATCGCACGATCAAAAGCGAACTTTCCCGGTATTCCGCCGAAAAATCCATCACGATCGGCAGCGTTGACCATCTCGGAAAAGTTGGTCTTACCGAACCCATTGCCTCTTTTATGGATCAGTTTCCAGAAGACAATCTTCACATCAATATCCAGAAAGGCTATGCCCAGCAGGTCGTCTCCTGGCTTTTGGAGGGAAAAACCGATATCTGTTTTACCGCAAAAATAGAAGACCGCGAACAGCATGTTTCCAATCTGTCGGTCTTTGACCTTACCGATTATTACTGTCGCGATCTCGTCAGCGATGAATATTTTGCAATTGTCCCAAGCAACCACCCACTTGCCGGGCGAAGCTGCATCGACTGGGCAGAATTAAAGGAGGAACGCCTGCTTATCCTAGATAAGCAAAACTCAGTCAACAGTCTGATCCGCAACCGTTTTTCCTACTACCATATCGTCCCTCATATTGCATTTGAATGCAACCAGACCGATGCGCTCTTGAAGATGGTGGAAGATGGTTATGGCATTACCTTTCTCTCCGGATTGGTTGCCACCACCACCTACGATGTGAGAAAAATCAAAATGAATCAGCCGCTTTCCCGCTATACCACCATGATCGTGAAAAACAGCCAGATGCAGAAAAAGAGCCTTGTTTCCCAGTTTGCTTCTTATGTAGAAGCTTTTTGTATCCATTAAAAGTCCAGCTTCTTCTCTTTGCCTATAACTGTTTTACACTATAAAACCAAAACCAGCGTCACCACGATGCAGACGATACTGATCATCGCAGAAAGCGTGTTGATCGCGCTGGAAAAGCCATAATCTTCGCCAAGATTCGCCGTAAAAGCCGGAACTGCAGCGGAAATCGGGCTGAACACTAAAAATGCAAGTGCCTGACGGTACTCCAGCTGGAAAGGGAGCAGACGAAAACATGCTACTGCCAGCAAAACAGAAATTCCGTAGCGAAACACAAGAATGCGCACCATGTCAGCAATCTGTTCCCGGTTTATGGACAATTCCATGCCGACGCCCAGCATCAGCATTGCCAGAAACGGGTTCGCATTTCCGATCACCCCGGCAAATGTGACAACCACCTCTGGCAGCTTTACATGAAACAGGTTCAGCGCCGTCATAATAATGTAGGTATCAAAGGGAACAGAACGCACCAAAGTACCGGCAATCTGTTTGAGATCCATTTTTCCGTCTCCATGCTTGATCATGGAAGCGATGCAGTAGGAACCGCCCAGGCACATAAACGCATTGCCGGTATCAAACAGACTGGTCGTCATCATGCCATCTGTCCCCAGAAAGCTCTGTACAAACGGCATTGTAAAAGTTCCAATATTATATCCGGAAATATTGAGCACTTTAAATGCCCGTTTTTCCTTCGGTGCGCGTAGGTTCAGCACATACATGACTGCCATATAAATCACACTGCCGCCAAATCCAAATAAACACAAAACCAGCATGGAAGGAGAAATCTCCTTTCCTGCCACACTGCTTACCAGCGCTGCCGGCAAAGTAACCTTTAAAACAAGTTTTGAAAGTACATGAAAATCTTCTTTCTGAAATACACCAATCCGGCGCAGCATGTATCCCAGCAGGATGATGGCGATAAAACATCCCGCTTTCATAAGTATTGCAGTCATAAATAACTTACCATCCTTCTTTTATCTTCCGCAGTTCATTGTGCATCAGAATTTCCCGGATAGCAAGCTGTTTTTTGTTTTATTCGGTCTTGCTATGCTGCATGGTTACTGTTCACGCACAGATCCGTAACCCTGCATTCCCTGCTTGCCCGGTTCTGTTATTCATATTTCGTTCACAATTCATTCAAAAACCTTTTACAGATTTAACATGATTTCTTCACGATTTCTCCCTATACTATAACCATAAACAACAAGAGCAAACGAGTTGTTTATAAAACGCTTAAAAGATTTTTTTCATAATACTCGAGCTGATAACGCAGGTTATCAGCTCTCCTCCCTTTTTATAACGACAAAAAGCAAGTGCATTTCCCGGCACTTGCTTTTTTTGTATCTTTTCTTCTTTTTCCCATTTGTTCAGGGCGCGAAAATAACCATGCGGGGACATTCCTGCATTTCCACGCGTTCCATGTTACCGCATACAAATATAGACCAGATACCCTGCATACATAAGCAGCATGACCACGCCTTCCATCCGGCTGATGCGCAGCTTGCTGCGGCATAAAAACCAGGTAAGCACACTGGCTACAATCAGACATGCCGTGTCGATGACCGCAAACGGTGTTACCGCGATCGGATGAACCGCTGCGGAAGCCGCAAGCACCATCAGGATATTAAAAATGTTGGAGCCGATGACATTTCCGAGCGCCAGTCCGTTTTCCCCTTTTCTGGATGCCACCACAGAAGTGACCAGCTCCGGCAGGGAAGTTCCAAGTGCTACAACCGTCAGACCAACCAGGGTCTGGGAAAGACCGAAGGAAAGTGCAATGGCTTTCGCGCTGTCGACCACCAGATTGCCGCCACATACGATCGCTGCAATGCCGCCAAAAATATAGATCACACTCCAAAGCGGGGAAAGCACGGAAATTTCTTCATCTGCCTCAGTCCGGTTTGTGAGCGCATCGCGGATTGTCAGGGCAATAAAACCGGCAAACAAGACCAGTAAAAAAACAGCTTCCGGGCGACTGATGAAGTGGTCACGGACGATCATAAAAAACAGAACCACTGCCACACCAACAGACGCTGCATAATCCCAGCGCAGCTGTACCGCGAACGGACGGATGACCCCGCAGGCTCCGAGAACCACCAGAAGGTTAAACAGGTTCGATCCGATGACATTGCCCACCGCGATCTCATTATTCCCGGTCAGCGCAGCCGTTGTGCTGACTGCCAGCTCCGGCGCGCTGGTTCCAAATGCCACAATGGTAAGACCGATAATAATACTTGGAACACGGAGTGCCCGTGCAATGGAAGAGCTCGCCTCCACAAAATAATCCGCTCCCTTGATCAGAAGCACAAAGCCGATGATCAGCCAGACGTACATCATAATCTTTCCTCCTGCCCTGTCCCCAGGTTTTTGTATTCTTTCGTGAAGTGAAATACAGTATAGGTGGTTTTGATGTACTTGTCAAGGCGGTGCCGGCTTTCTCCATGCACTTATCGAAAATCTCTTTATTCCGTGTATGCGTATCTGCATTGAGTACACCGCATAAAATGATGGCCGGTGTGACGCAGCCCACAATCATGGCTACGACATGCTGGAATGCCAGCGGGAGCAGGTCTCGTGATTGATTTTATTTTTGTCTATATAACTATTTTTTAGCTTTTATTTTTGGGAACTGTACATGGTCTGCCAGGAGCCACAGGGATAGAAGATTTGGATATGCCATCAGGCCATTCACCAGATCCGACATAAGCCAGACAAGCTCCAAACGGCAGATGCACCCCAGCCAGACTGCCAGAAGATAAAGAATGATATACAGATATTCCGTATTTACACCAGGACACAGGTACTCTGCCAGATAAGAAAACATCTGTCTTCCTATATAGTACCAGCCAACAATCGTGGCAAAAGCGAACGCAGCCATGCTGATGGACACCAGAAATCCGCCAAAACTGCCGAGAATTTTGGTAAAACAAAAGGAGGTAAGAGCAGCGCCATCCAGACCAGACTCCATTCCTGCACACAAAATCACCAGAGCCGTCAGCGTGCAGATCACCATCGTATCAACAAACACCTCAAACATGGCCCACATGCCCTGTTCCTCCGGCGTGGTATCCTCGACCGCGCCATGCAGCACCGCAAGCGTTCCAAGTCCCGCTTCGTTGGAAAACACCCCCCGGGCCAGGCCAAAACGCACACTTCGTGAAAACAGAAATCCGGCAATTCCACCGCCGGCCGCCCCTGGTGTCCAGGCTTCTTTTAAAATCTTCCCAAGCACCACCGGAATGCTGCGTCGGCACACCACCAGAACCCTCACGGAAAAGAAAAAATAAATTCCCGCAGACAGCGGAACAAACCAGGAAGTCATCCGGGAAATGCGCCGGATCCCTCCCCACACCACTGCAGCCGTCAGGGCCGTTACCAGAACTGCCGCAATTTCCTGCTTCATGCCGGCTTCATAGCAAAGCGTTTCACTGACCGCATTCGCCTGCACCATGCTTCCCATCCCCAGAGACGCCAGTACCGCAAACAGCGCATAAATCAGTCCCAGGCTCCGGCAGCCCAGTCCTCGCTCCATAGACACCATGGGACCACACTGCCACGTGCCATCCGGCCTGCGATAACGGTACTTCTGTCCCAGGCTGGTTTCCGCGTAAGCCGTGGCCATGCCGATGAGGGCTGAAATCCAGAGCCAAAACACGGCACCGGGGCCGCCGGCAGTCAGAGCCGTGGCCACTCCGACAATATTGCCTGTGCCAATGGTAGCAGCCAGCGCAGTGCAGGAGGTCTGGAATGAAGAAATCGAACCTTTTCCAAGACTTCCCACCGTCTTTTTCCACCAGTATGGTAGTTTCCGGATCTGAAATCCACCAGACTTCACGGTAAAGAACAGTCCTGTCCCCAGAAACAAAAGCATCGTCCACGGCCCCCAGACGATTTCGTGTAACAGCTGCAATGTCTGCTGCATGGTTATCTCCGGATATTAGCTTTTCTATTCATCTTATGCAGAAACGTTCCTTCTTTTGTCACCCATGAAATCTTATTTTTGCAGCATACGCCACAAGGTAGTACGACTGATCTGCAAATGCTCTACCGTTTTTGTTCGATTCATATTTTCCTGTTCAAGAACAATTTGGGCAATATCTCGATTGATTTCCTCTAGGGATTGCTCCAGATTGATTATGGCATATCCTGGCTGAAGCACCGGTACAAATAATTGTGTTTCCTGATGTAACGCTGTCCGGAGCTGATCCACTGAAATATAATCCCCATCTGTCTGTACAATTAATTCTCGTATCATTCTTTTAAACTGGGCGAGATTCTGAGACCAGCTAAAAGATCGGATCAGGTCCATGGCTCCTGATTCGAATCCTACAACCTGTTTTCCGAGTTCCGTATTTGCCTGACTGATATACAGAGTTGCAATATTAGAGAGATCTTCGACTCGTTCCCGAAGTGGAGGCAGCTGAAGCTTCAAACACAACAGTTCCGTTGTCAAATATCGAAGGATATAATTATCAGCAGCGGTGTAGGCACTGATTGTATAAGAAAACAGAAATCGGTTTTGCCTATGCCCTTCATTGCTTTTCAAATATAAAAATAGTTTCTTTGCAACCGCTTCGTTCAGTACATGAATGTCTTTGATAAAAATAGTGCTATTTAAATCATTAAATGGAGAATCCGGATGGTCCATATAATAAGACCATTTTTTATTGTTTGTAGTATTGCAATCAATGACACAATACGGATTACTTTTGTATGCACTCTGGCTTTGTATAAAAGCAGCCGCCTGATCCTTTCCGGTTCCATATTCCCCTAATATTAATACAGATTGGCGCGTATCCGCATACGATTCAAGAATCCTGCGCGTTTTGCCGATCATATTCGCATTTCCATAAGAATCGCTTTCAAAACTGATTGTTTCTTTTTCTTCCGTAGCGGAAAGAGGATCGTCATTTTTCTGCTGCGAAGCCAGCTTTCTGGTCAAAAAAATACAGAAATATTTTTTCTTTTCCACAAAAATATGTGCCGAACGGAAAGAAAGAAAAAACCGATCCGTCTGTTCTTCTAAACAAAAAGAATTGTCTGAAATAAAAGAATCCAGATGTGTTTTTATGATTTCAAAAATAGCTTTGTTATCCGAGATGTTCTGTAAATTACTGAATACACAATCAAAATCCCTATCATAAATCATTACATATTCGTGGCTTTGTGAAAAAGCAGCTTCCAACAGCTTTGCCTGATGACGGTAAAATGTTACCTGATGAGCCTTCAATAAAGCCTGCTTAAAAGCAGTTTCAATGCTCTCTCTACTGGAGGTAATCAAAATATGGTTCAAACCAAGCTCATAAGCAATATGCGAGGTACTATAATCGCAGAGGACCATTTCATATCCATCTTTCCGAAGTTCTGATATTTCAGCCTTAAAATCAGAATAATCATTCAAAGTAACCGTCTTGATATTATATTGCATGAGATTACACAATAAAGTAGCATTCTGCGTAATAGCCGAAATACCAATAATAGCAAATCTGCTGGTATAATTTTCAGCTAGCTTAATCGCACGCAGAATATCATATGTAGTAAGTTCTATTTTGACGACGGGAATATCCATGCTCTTTTGTAATCGCTCTGCTGTACCTCCGCGCGCAATGATCACATCCAGTTCATCCGGAGCATAGGACCGCGCTATTTCTACTGCCTTTTCCAAGCTGCTTATCCGGACCGTCAATTCAATATCCTCGTACTGCGTGACAATATCATTTAAAATCTGCTGCATGCCAGGATATGGAACGATTGCAAGAATACGAGTTTTCATAATTCATCTCCAATCAAAATAGTCATCTGGTTTGGTTTTGTATAAAAATCATATCACAAATCATCAAATGTTTCAATACTAAACATCTAAATATAATTATCAACAATATTTCCCTTCCAAAATTGTATAAATTGTGGAAAATATTATTATGTTTAATAATGAAACATTTTTGTCTGGTCAAAATGTTGAATTTAGCAACATTATAGTTTAAGGTGTAAGCAAATGAAGGGAGGAACAAACAACTATGAAAGGTAAGCTTAAACTGAATTTTCTTTTTCCATTAATCATGATCGTGGCATCCGCTGTATGGATTTACAAAGGAATTACAGAGTATGGATTATGGGATTCAGCTGCTGGTGCTCCAAAAGACGGTTTTTTCCCAGTTGTCATTGCAGCTGTTCTTTTAATAGCCAGCATATTTAATTTTATCAGCAGTTTTAAAGAAGAAGCTGTCACAGTAGATTGGAAAGCCTGTATTCTTCTGGGCGCGATTGTGCTGGTTTATTTCTTCACCAAATATATTGGATTTCTTCCAGCACTATTTGTCTTCTATGTATTATGGTTGAAACTGTATGCGAAAGTTAACTGGAAAACTACGATAATTGCGACAGCAGCTATGTTTGTCATTATCTATTTTGGATTCGGTCTCGGCCTAAAGATCCGGTTTCCAAAAGGCGCATGGTTGAAATTGTTAGGATAGGAGGAGACTTGTATGGAAACTTTGAATTATCTGCTTTCGGGATTTCAGACAGCATTGACATTTCAAAATGTCGGTGCTGCTGCCATCGGTGCTGTTCTTGGACTCATCGTAGGTGCAATGCCTGGTATCGGTTCCTTAGTCGGAATAGCATTATTATTACCACTGACCTACGCGTTCAACCCTACAACAGCCATTATCATGTTAGGTGCTATCTATTACGCTAATATGTTTGGCGGTGCTTTTAGTTCTATTTTGATCAATGTCCCTGGAGATGCACCTGCTATTATGACAGCTCTAGACGGTTATCCGCTGGCTCGAAAAGGAAAACCTGGTAAGGCATTAATGGTATCAAACATGTCTTCCTTTGTCGGCGGACTGATCGGCATGGTCATACTGACCTTTTTCGGCCCGGCACTGGCTGAATTCGGTTTAAAATTTGGCCCTGCTGAAATGACTACGCTGATGCTTGTGGCATTAAGTTCCATTAGCTGGCTCATTGAAGGAAATGTGTTAAAGGGACTGGCGATCACCTGCATTGGCATTCTCATTGCAACCATTGGAATCAGCACAAACACAGGAGAAGCCAGATACACATTTGGAGTTGTGCATTTGCTGAGTGGAGTCAATTTCATTCCTCTGGTCGTAGGCTTTATTGGAATGGCACAGGTATTTAACCTGGTGACACAGGAAGAACGTGAGAACGAGCTTGTCGTAAAAAAGATTGGCATAAAAGATTGCAAACTAGAAAAAGAAGATATATCCAGAATAAAATCTCCCGTTATCCGAGGTGGAATCCTTGGTTCTGTCATTGGCTTTATTCCCGGTGCTGGAGCTACAATGGCATCTATTGTGAATTATACGATTCAGAAAAAGTCAAAAAATAAAGAACCGCTTGGTACCGGTGCAATTGAAGGAATTGCCGCATCAGAAGCAGCAAATAATGGAGCAGCAGCAGGTGCATTTGGTCCGCTTCTTGCGTTAGGAATTCCCGGAAGCGGCACAACAGCTGTACTTCTTGGTGGGTTAATGATGTGGGGCTTACAGCCAGGACCAAGATTATTTATTGACTCTCCTGACTTTGCCTGGGGCTTGATTTCATCTTTATATGTTTCCAATATCATTTCATTAGTGTTTGCGCTCGTTATGATTCCAGTCATTATGAAGGTGATCTGTATCCCCAATAAAATCCTGATTCCAACTATCACAATGGTATGTTTTGTTGGATCCTATGCTTCCACAACTTCCATGTGGGGAGTTCTGATCATGATCATCGGCGGAATCCTCGGGTATCTCTTCCAGCGCTTTGGCTATTCCGCATCACCGATGCTGCTTGCCACCATTCTTTCTGTAACATTTGAGATTAATCTTCGCAGAGCATTAAATATATCGGGGGGAAGTCTTAGCATTTTCGTGGAAAAACCTTTATCACTGGTTTTCCTGTTGATTTTCATCGGTTTGATGTTTAGTCCTGTTCTCAAAAAGATTTACAAAAAAGCCAGACAGAAAAACAGATAAGAATTGCAGTAGCAATCTATATAATAATTCATTCAGGAGGAATTAACATGAAAAAATCAACCGTAGTATCTCTTGGCGCACTCTTGACCTGTGTAATGTTGGCCGGATGTGGAAGCAGCGAAACTGCATCAAAACCGGCAGCCGATACAACACAGAATGCATCTGTGTCAGAAAGCTCTGAAGAAACCGCAAAAGAAGAATCTACAGAAGAAGCAAAATCTGCGTGGGAACCTAGCGGTACGATCACATTTAACATCAGTTCTAAAGCAGGTGGAAACTCAGATTTGTTTGCCCGTACAATTGCCGATATTTGTACAAAAGAAGGACTTGTTAAGCCTACGATTGTCATTAACAACAATTCTGATGGTGGTGGAAATATCGTGAGAATTGAAACACATGATACCTCTGATCCTGACAATACATTACTTTGCTTTTCTTCCGGTGACATGCAGAGTATGTTAAGTTCAGACATCGGATTAACCATTACCGACTTTGCTCCGCTTGCAACACTGGCCGCTGATAAACAATTAATCTTCGCCAGCACAAATAGTAAATATCAAAGCTTCGATGACATTATGTCAGCAATTGAATCAGGAACAAAATTAAACGTTGGCGGAACCAAGAGTAATGAAATGACTGCCTTTAATATGTTTGCGGATGAGCTCGACAAAGCAGATGGTTTCAATTACATGATGTATGATTCTTCTTCAGAATCTATTACTGCATTGATGGGTGATCACATCGAGCTTGCAATGGGTTCTCCTGCAGCTGCAATTTCTTATGTAGAGAGCGGAGATATTACTCCAGTTGTAGCATTATCAAGCGAACGTTTTGAAGCCCCGCTTGACACTGCACCTACTATGGAAGAGCTTGGATATAAAACAGTTGAGAATCCAATGTGGAGAAGTGTGATCGCATCCGCTTCCATGAGCGAGGAGGCTCAGCAATATTGGAGTGATGTATTTAAAAAAGTGTCTGAGAGTGACGCATGGAAAGAATATCTTAGCAAATATTTATTAAGTCCATATTACAATGATTTGGAGACAACTCGCCAGATCATGACTGATGCAAACGATGCATATCTTGCAGATAAATAATCAAAAATAAAAAGTCGGCTGTGTTCTGACCAAAACTGCTTGGCATGGGAAGACCACAGCCCTTTTTCTATCAGGAGGAGTGATACTATGCCAAAATGGCTGGAAAATGCAGTATTCTATGAAATATATCCGCAAAGTTTTTGCGACAGTAACGGAGATGGAATCGGTGATATTCCTGGAATTATCAGTAAACTTGATTATATTAAAGAGCTTGGCTGCAATGCAATCTGGATGAATCCCTGTTTTGATTCTCCTTTTTTTGATGCTGGATATGATATTCGAGATTACTATAAAGTTGCGCCACGCTATGGGACGAATCAGGATATCGCCAATTTATTTGAAGAAGTACATAAAAGAGACATGCATATCATCCTGGATCTGGTTCCCGGCCATACGTCAATTGAACATCCATGGTTCAAAATCTCAGCTTCAAGCTTAAAAAATGAGTACACAGAACGATATATTTGGACTCCCTATCGAAAGGTAAAACCTCAAATAGATCAGCCTGGTGAAAATAATTATAATATTCGTGGATTTATTATTGGTTTTGGAGGCAGACCAGGATGCTGCGCTGTTAATTTCTATTCTACACAGCCTGCGTTGAATTATGGTTTTGCAAGAGTAGATGACCCCAGCTGGCAGTTGCCCATGGATGCCCCCGGTCCGCTTGCAACAAGAGATGCATTAAAAGACATCATGCGGTTTTGGTTGGAAATGGGATGTGATGGTTTCCGGGTTGATATGGCCGGAGAAGTGATAAAGAACGACCCAGATCAGGAAGGAAATGTTCGATTATGGCGATATTTTCGTGATTTTCTTGATCAGGAATTCCCAAATGCGGCCATGATCTCCGAATGGGGATATCCTTCTTACTCCATTCGTGGAGGCTTTCATATGGATTTCCTTTTAAAGAGAGGGAAGCAGCACTATTGGGAACTCTTCCGTTCTGATACCCCTTACTTTTCCAGAGCCGGAAAAGGAGATATTTCCGGTTTTGTAGAAAACTTTTGTAAAGATTATGAAATGACAGATGGAAAGGGATTAATCTGCACACCTTCCGGGAATCATGATATCAGCAGAATCCGCGAGCATTTAGATGATGAAGAAATAAAAATTGCCTTCGCATTCATTCTATCTATGCCAGGAGCACCATTTCTTTATTACGGTGATGAAATTGGAATGAAAAATCTGGACGGATTGGATTCTGTCGAAGGCAGTGAAGAAAGAACACAGTGCAGAACTCCTATGCAATGGAATACAAAAGTAAATGCCGGATTCTCCGCTGCTGGTACAGATAAATTATATGCACCAATCGATCCAGATTGCAACAGACCTACTGTAGAAGAACAGATGACTCGCCCAGATTCACTCTGGCATGAAATACAGGAACTGATTCATATTAGAAAAACACATCCTGCCTTACAGTCATGTCCATCCATCCGATTTCTGTATGCCGAAAAAGGAAAATACCCTCTTGTCTACGTAAGAGAATGCGAGACGGAGAAAGTGTTGATTGTTCTTAATCCGAAAGATAAAGAAGCAAGTTGTAAACTTACAGAAAAAGTATATGTAAAATCTGTCATTTATTCAAACCATGGAACAGCAAAAATCCAGGCAAACACTTTGACTGTCCCAGCGGCATCCGCATCATTTTTTGCAATTTAAGAGAACTGAAAAAGCACGGGCATGCAAACGGTAGAATTTACTTTTGAAAGTTTCAGCTGAAAAACACAGCTGACTTGAAAAAGTAAATTCCAGTGCAAAAGTAAATTCCACCGCTCTTTTAAAAGT
>NZ_QULW01000007.1 GCF_003481825.1 Clostridium sp. OM02-18AC
CTCCTGGGCAACCAAGGAAGCACGGGAACGTATCATGAACACGACAGCTGAGAACATCAGGTCTGTGATCGATGGTGCTCCACAGAACGTGGTAAACAAGTGTTAGAGGGAACTTCCATATCGAAGTTATCTAAAATCCTGTTGATCTGTGATCGCCGCGGGAGATGAATTCGGCAGGCTTTTGACCGAATGTCAGCGTAAAAGGATTAGCTGTTTTCATAATTTACTCCTTATTTATTTATATGTATTTATTTTAAAATAAAATATTTACTTATATTTATTTGTATTTATATATAGCTATTATGGCAAAACGGTAAGAATATATGTAAGTAAAGTCTTATCAGAAAAACATCAAAAAATGTAGCAATTTATAAGGATAGATGATAAAATAGGGACAGCGTTAGAAAACTGTAACATGTTGTTCTTACTAAAAGGAGGGTCTTATGAATCTGGAAAAGCTATTCCATCTCAAAGAAAACCATACCGATGTAAAGACTGAGGTCATGGCCGGTATTACCACGTTTATGACCATGGCCTACATCCTGGCAGTCAATCCCAGTGTATTAAGTGCATCTGGCATGGACAGCGGTGCCGTGTTTACAGCAACGGCACTTGCCTCGGCAATTGCAACACTGCTTATGGCAGCATTTTCCAATTATCCGTTCGTGCTGGCACCGGGTATGGGGCTGAATGCTTATTTTGCTTATACGGTTGTCCTTTCTATGGGTTACACCTGGGAAATGGCACTTGCAGCAGTATTTGTAGAAGGTATCATCTTCCTGGCATTATCCTTAACCAATGTGCGTGAGCAGATCTTTAACTCCATTCCGATGAACTTAAAATATGCAGTATCCGCAGGAATCGGTCTGTTTATTGCATTCATTGGTTTGCAGAATGCTAAGATTGTTGTGGACAGCGCAACCCTGGTTGGCATGTATTCCTTTAAAGCTTCGGTAGCAAATGGACTGTTTCACAGTGAGGGCATCACCGTGCTTCTGGCTTTGATCGGTGTGCTGATTACCGGAGTCCTTCTGGTAAAAGGTGTGAAGGGCAACATTCTCTGGGGAATTTTGATCACCTGGGCACTCGGCATTGTATGTCAGCTGACTGGTATTTATCAGGTCAACCCGGATGCCGGCTGCTACAGCCTGCTCCCGGATTTCTCCAACGGAATTGCAGTTCCGAGTCTGGCCCCGACCTTTATGAAAATGGATTTCAGCCGTGTGGCTTCTCTGGATTTTGTAGTTGTAATGTTTGCTTTTCTGTTTGTAGATATGTTTGATACCCTGGGAACGCTCATTGGTGTGGCATCCAAGGCAAACATGCTGGATGAACAGGGACGCCTGCCGCGCATCCGCGGCGCGCTCCTTTCCGATTCTATCGGTACTGCAGTTGGTGCAGTACTTGGTACTTCTACCACAACCACTTTCGTAGAGAGTGCATCTGGCGTGGCAGAGGGCGGAAGAACCGGTCTGACCGCAGTGGTATCTGCGATCCTGTTTGCATTATCCCTGTTCCTGTCCCCGATCTTTTTGGCTATTCCGTCCTTTGCAACGGCACCGGCTTTGATCGTAGTAGGATTTTTGATGCTGACCTCTATTCTGAAAGTCAATTTTGCGGATTACACGGAGGCCATTCCGGCTTACATTGCAGTCATTGCAATGCCGTTTATGTATAGCATTTCCGAAGGAATCGCTATGGGGGTTATCTCCTATGTGGCCATCAATCTGGTAACCGGAAAGGCAAAAGAGAAGCACATCACGCCGCTGATGTATGTGCTGGCTGTGCTGTTTGTATTGAAGTATATTTTACTGTAACACATAACAATTTAAGTATATGATAAGGGCCGTGTGAGTTGTCGAAAGGCAACTCACACGGCCCTATTAAAGTGAATCAAATTGTTATTTTAGATTTCGTTCACTTTCCTCTTCACATATGTGGTGTGCAGCAAATGATGTGCCTTCTCACTTCCTGGTTCGCCGAGGAACGTTGCGTACAGCTCCTGGATGGCCGGATTCTCATGGGATTTCCGGATCGGGTTGTTTTTATCGGAGTCGTAGAGGACTTTTGCACGCAGGCCGCGAATATCGACGGTGTTGCGTACATAGCCCGGCTGCTGCGGCTGGCCGCCGCCGTTGATGCATCCGCCCGGGCAGCCCATGATCTCGATGAAGTGGTAGGCTGCTTCGCCGGATTTGACTTTCTCGAGCAGCTTCTTTGCGTTGCCGAGACCGGAGGCGATGGCGACTTTGACTTCCAGTCCGGCTACCGGGTAGGTGGCTTCCTTGATGCCTTCCATGCCGCGGACATCGGTGAAGTCCAGGTTCTTTAATTCCTCGCCGGTGAGCGTCTCGACTGCAGTACGCAGTGCAGCCTCCATAACACCGCCGGTTGCGCCGAAGATGACAGCAGCACCGGTTCCAAGACCGAGCGGTGCGTCGTATTCTTCGTCTGGAAGTGTGTTGAATTTCAGGCCGACTTTGCGGATCATGCGGGCAAGCTCTCTGGTGGTCAGGGAGTAGTCAACATCCGGGACGCCGTTTGCGGCTTCATCCGGCCGCTGAATCTCGAATTTCTTTGCGGTACACGGCATGATGGAAACAGACACGATGTCCTTCGGATCCAGTCCCATCTTTTCTGCGTAGTAGGATTTGGCGATGGCACCGAACATTTGCTGTGGGGATTTGCAGCTGGAGAGGTTCTCGGTCATATCCGGGAAGTAGTGTTCGCAGTATTTGATCCAGCCCGGGGAGCAGGAGGTGATGAGCGGAAGCACGCCGCCGTTCTGCACGCGGTCTAAGAATTCATGCGCTTCTTCCATGATGGTTAAGTCAGCGCTGAAGTTGGTGTCGAATACCTTGTCAAAGCCGATGCGGCGCAGCGCAGCTGCCATCTTGCCCTGTACGTTGGTGCCGATCGGATAACCGAATTCTTCGCCTAAAGCTGCGCGGACAGCCGGGGCGGTCTGCACGATGACATGTTTCTTCGGATCTGCGATCGCTGCCAGAACTTCGTCCACCTGGGATTTTTCCTGCAGGGCACCGGTCGGGCAGACTGCGATACACTGGCCGCAGGAGACGCAGGAGGTCTCGCCCAGGCCCATGTCGAAAGCAGAGCCGATAAAGGTAGCAAAGCCACGCATGTTGGCACCGATGACGCCAATGCCCTGTACCTTTTCGCAGACTGCAGAGCAGCGGCGGCACAGGATACATTTGCTGTTGTCGCGGATCATGTGAACGGCACTGTCGTCAATCCTGGACGGGGTGCGCTCACCATCGTAATAGCCTTCGTCGGTCACGCCGAGTTCTTTACAGAGCTGCTGCAGCTCGCAGTTTCCGCTGCGGACGCAGGATAAGCACTTGCGGTCGTGGTTGGAAAGTAAAAGCTGCAGGGTTTTTCTGCGGGATTCCAGTACCTTCGGGGTATTGGTCCATACTTCCATGCCTTCATTGATCGGATAGACGCAGGAAACTACCAGGCTTCTTGCGCCTTTTACTTCTACCACGCAGATACGGCATGCGCCGATCTCGTTGATGTCTTTTAAAAAGCAGAGTGTCGGAATTTCAATGTGCGCCAGTCTTGCTGCCTCCAGAATGGTGGAGCCTTTTGGAGCACTGACTTCTATGCCGTTAATTTTGATCGTAATATTCTCCATATCCATCCTCCATTACTGTTTGTAGATTGCGCCGAACTTACATTTCTCCATGCAGGCACCGCACTTGACGCACTTGTCGGTGTCGATGATGTGCGGATTCTTGACTGTGCCGATGATGGCGCCAACCGGGCAGTTTCTTGCACACAGGGTACAGCCCTTACATTTGTCTGCGTCGATGTGGTAGGAGAGCAGGGCCTTGCAGACGCCTGCAGGACAGCGTTTCTCTTTGATATGTGCCTCGTACTCATCGCGGAAGTAGCGGAGGGTGGAAAGCACCGGGTTTGGAGCCGTCTGGCCAAGACCGCAGGCGGAGTTTTCCTTGACGTAGTAGCAGAGCTCTTCGAGCTTGTCTAAGTCTTCCATGGTTGCGGTGCCCTTGGTGATCTTGGTGAGGATCTCCAGCATGCGCTTGGTGCCGATACGGCACGGTGTACATTTGCCGCAGGATTCTTCAACGGTGAACTCCAGGAAGAATTTTGCGATGTCTACCATACAGTCGGTCTCGTCCATAACGATGAGGCCGCCGGAGCCCATCATGGAACCGATGGAAATGAGGTTATCGTAGTCAATCGGGATATCGAAATGCTCCGCCGGGATACATCCGCCGGACGGACCGCCGGTCTGTGCCGCCTTGAACTTCTTGCCGTTCGGGATACCGCCGCCGATCTCCTCGATGACTTCGCGCAGGGTGGTACCCATCGGAATCTCGACCAGACCGGTGTTGTGGATTTTGCCGCCCAGGGCGAAGACCTTGGTGCCCTTGGATTTTTCGGTACCCATGGAAGCGAACCATTCCGGACCATTTAAGATGATCTGCGGGATGTTTGCAAAGGTTTCTACGTTATTTAAGATGGTCGGTTTGCCGAACAGGCCCTTCTGTGCCGGGAACGGAGGACGCGGTCTTGGCTCGCCGCGGTTGCCTTCGATGGAGGTCATGAGGGCGGTTTCCTCGCCGCAGACGAATGCTCCGGCACCGAGACGCAGGTCAATGTCGAAATCGAAGCCACTGCCGAAGATATCTTTGCCTAAGAGCTCCATCTCGCGAGCTTGTTTGATTGCAATTTTCAGTCGTTCAACGGCAATCGGGTACTCTGCACGCACGTAGATGTAGCCCTGGCTTGCGCCGATCGCATAACCGGCAATCGCCATAGCCTCCAGGACAGCGTGCGGGTCGCCCTCTAAGACGGAGCGGTCCATGAATGCGCCCGGGTCACCCTCGTCGGCGTTACAGCAGACGTACTTCTGGTCGGCATCGTTCTGCTTTGCAAGCTTCCATTTGAGACCGGTCGGGAATCCGCCGCCGCCGCGTCCGCGCAGGCCGGAATCTAACAGGCACTGGATGACGTCGTCCGGAGTCATCTCGGTGAGAACTTTACCGAGGGCAGCGTAGCCGCCGGTTCCGATGTACTCTTCAATGACTTCCGGGTTGATGATACCGCAGTTGCGAAGTGCGATGCGGTGCTGCTTCTTGTAGAAGTTGGTGTCGATAAGAGCCTTGACGCCGGCCGGGGTAACGGTCTCCTGGTAAAGAAGACGGGTAACGACACGTCCTTTTAATAAGTGCTCCTGAACGATCTCAGGAATATCTTCTACCTTGACCATAGAGTAGAAGCTTGCGTCTGGGTAGACGATCATGATCGGACCCAGGGCGCAGAGACCATGGCATCCGGTCTGGACAACGGAGACTTCCTTTTCCAGTCCGGCTTTTTTGATCTCTTCTTTTAAGGTTTCCATAATCTGCTGGCTTCCGGAGGAGGTACAGCCTGTTCCGCCGCAAACTAATACATGTGAACGATACATCCGCTTTCCTCCTTATTTCAGATCTGCTGAATTTAATGTGTATTCTTCTACGATATGTCCGCCGATGAGGTGGCGTTCCACAACCTCGGCTGCCTTGTCTGCATTCATCTTAATGTAGGTGATCTTCGGTTTGCCAGGTTCCATGACCTCTACGATCGGCTCATACTGGCAAAGACCGATGCATCCGGTCTGGGTAACGGAAACTTTATCGGTCAGACCTTTTTCCTGAACGAGTGTGGAAAGGGTGTTAAGGACCGGTCTTGCGCCGCTGGCAATGCCGCAGGTAGCCATGCCGACCACAACGCGGGTGTGGGTGTGGTCTTCCGCACGCATGCTGACCTGACTTTGCATTCTCTCGCGGATCGCTCTTAATTCTTCAAGACTTTTCATGCTAATGATTCCTCCTGTTCTGACGGGGGCTTTTTTGAAAACAGGTCTGTGCATCGCTCGCAATGAGTGTGCCATTCCGACCTGCAATCCAAATTTAATAAACAGCTCCTCCGTCGGTTTCGAGTTTGTTTTCTGTCAGATAATCCCTGATATAATTGGAAATTTCAGGTGCGTCAAAAGGAACGCCGCCCAGGATTTCTCGCATTTCGCGGGTGTCGAGCGTGAATTCATTTTGACGATAACGGTAACGGTAGAGAAAATCGGTATCCGGGTGCCCGAGAATCAGGGTGTGGATGGTGGCAGTCATGTCGCCAAGCGGCATCCGGTCGATGTGACCGAGTGCAAAGACCGCGGTGACCGTGGTTCCTTTCCCGGGTTCCGACTCCATCCGGAAGCTTCCGCCGGTGCTTTCCGCAGCGAGCTTGAAAAAAGGAACACCGAGCCCCACTTTTCTGGTTGTGCGGCTGGTGTAGAATGGGTCCGTGACCCGCTCTAACTGTTCGCTTGTCATGCCGCAGCCGTCGTCAGTAATGATGACGGTCAGCCTGTCCGTTTCCGGCTGGATATCTACCGTGATCCGGATGAAAGATGCGCCTGCCCGGGTGGAATTTTCTGCTACATCAAGAATGTTCAAAGAAATTTCCGGCATCATAGGCTACTGGTATTTGGCAAGGATGCCAGGAATATCGTCCGGGGTAAGCCGTCCGTAAACTTCGTCGTTGATCATCATGACCGGAGCCAGTCCGCAGGCGCCGACACAGCGGCAGGAATCCAGGGAAAAACGTCCGTCCGGGGTGCACTCCCCGTTGCTGATGCCGAGCAGTTCTTCCAGTTTGGAAAAGATCGCACCGGAGCCTTTGACGTAGCAGGCTGTGCCTAAGCATACGGAAATCTGATATTTGCCCTTTGGCTGCAGGGCAAACTGGGAATAGAATGTGGAAACGCCGTAGATTTTTTCTAACGGGATTCCGGTTTCGTCGGAAATCATAGTCTGGACTTCGATCGGCAGATAGCCGTAAATTTCCTGCGCCTGCTGCATGATCGGCATCAGTGCGCCTTTGGTGTCTTTCAATTCAGCAATCACCTTTTTCAGAGCCGCTTCCTGCTCGGGGGTTCCGCTGAAAGGAACACATTCTTTTTTACAAGCCATGGTAACCCTCCTCCTTATTGCTATTGTAAAATGTTTATAATATCTTAACATGAAGATGAAAAAAAATCTACAAATTTTCTGTGTTAATTTAAAAACGCAATTCATCTTTTTGTTGATTATTAACAGAAAAGATGATATTCTTACCTTGGAAATATGTTTAGTATGACAAAAATGTGACGAAATAAAACCTGAAAAAATGACGGAAAATGGCTAAATCAATATGGCCGGTTATAGCCATCTGCGATCATTTACAGGTATCCTATGACAGGGGGAATCTGCTTATGACAGCAAGAAATGTTCAGAAAATCCTCGGGGCGAGAGTCCTTACGGGAGAAGAATTTCTGGACCGTGAGATCACAAGCGCCTGCGCATCCGATATGATGAGCGATGTGCTGGCTTTTTCCAAAGATCATTCGGTCCTCATTACAGGACTGTGCAATCCGCAGGTGATCCGGACTGCAGAGATGTTAGACATTGTGTGTGTGATCTTTGTCCGCGGAAAAAAACCAGATGAGACGATTCTCTCCATGGCAAAAGAACGTGAACTTATTGTCATGGAAACGGGGCATCGTATGTATTCCACCTGCGGTATGCTCTACCAGGCGGGATTAGGCGGAGGTGCAGTCTAATGGAAAATGCGATCGTATTACAGTATCATATCTCGGCAGATGACTTTACCCGGGCGGGAGAGGCCAGCAGTGATGTGAAAGGGAAATTGAAGCAGCTTGGCATCAGCCCGGCGACCGTACGCAAGGTTGCCATTGCCATGTATGAGGGCGAGATCAATATGGTGATTCATGCAAAGGGCGGTGAGATCACGGTAGAAATCACGCCGCAGAAGGTCCGGATGATCTTAGATGATGTAGGTCCTGGCATTCCGGATATTGAGCGTGCCATGCAGGAGGGCTATTCCACGGCGCCGGATGAGGTACGAAATCTTGGTTTTGGAGCAGGAATGGGACTTCCGAATATGAAAAAGTATACCGATGATATGAAAATAGAGACAGAGCTTGGCGTCGGAACCAAGATTACGATGGAAGTATTACTTGGGTGAGCATGTGCCGGGTGGGACTGGAAAAATCCCGCTGCTGCTGTACAGCATGCGAACGGCAACAAAATGATAGTTGGAGGTGAGAACGGATGGATAAGTTTTACCATTCCGTACGTCTGGATGAGGACTTGTGCAAAGGCTGCATCAATTGCATCAAGCGCTGCCCCACCCAGGCCATCCGCGTGCAGGATGGAAAAGCCCGGATCAACAAAAAGTTCTGCATCGACTGCGGAGCCTGTATCCGAGTATGTCCGCATCATGCAAAGCATGCGGTTTATGATCCGCTTGAGGAAATGAATCGTTTTCAATATACGGTGGCGCTTCCGGCTCCTTCTTTATACAGTCAGTTTAACAATCTGGATGATATCAACATTGTGCTGCACGCCCTTTTGCGGATGGGATTTGATGATGTATTTGAAGTGGGCGCTGCAGCGGAGCTGGTCAGCGAAGCAACCCGCTCTTACATAACCGAACACGAAGAACAGCTGCCTCTGATCAGTACGGCCTGTCCGAGTGTGGTACGGCTGATCCGGGTGCGGTTTCCGAATCTGATTCCGCATCTTTTGCCGTTAAATCCGCCGGTGGAAGTGGCAGCGGGACTTGCAGTGAAGCGGGCTATGGAAAAAACAGGACTTCCAAGGGAAAAAATCGGAATCTGTTTTCTTTCCCCATGTGCGTCCAAGGTGACTTATGCGAGATCGCCGATCGGAATGAAAAAGAGCGAGATCGACTGTGTGTTTGCCATTAAAGATGTATATCCACAGCTTTTAAAATATATGAAGCAGGTGGAGGAAGATCCGGAAAATATCAGCATTTCCGGCAAGATCGGCATCAGCTGGGGACACAGCGGCGGCGAGGCCGGAGGTCTGTTTACGGAGAGTTATCTGGCGGCAGATGGAATAGAAAATGTCATCCGGGTGCTGGAGGACATGGAAGACCAGAAGTTTACCGATTTAAAATTTGTTGAGCTGGATGCCTGCAGCGGCGGCTGCGTGGGAGGAGTCCTGACGGTAGAAAATCCGTACGTTGCAGAAGTAAAACTCAAGCATTTGCGCAAGTATATGCCGGTGGCAAGAAGCCATATGGATGCAGAAACCGAGACAGAAGCAGAAAATTTGCTTTCGTGGACAGAAACCGTTGAATATGAGCCGGTCTACAATTTAGGCGAAAGTATGATGGAGAGTTTTGCCCGTTTAAGCCGAATTGAGGCTTTGAGCAAACAGCTTCCGGGACTTGACTGCGGTGCCTGCGGGGCGCCATCCTGCAGGGCACTTGCGGAGGATATTGCAAAAGGCGAGGCGAAGGAAGAGGACTGTGTTTATGTGCTGAAAGAGCGGATGCAGAAGCTTCTGGAGGAACAAAACCGTGAGAAAAACGAAAACATGGGTGAAAACACGGACCCAAACACAGAGAAAGGAAATGTCTGAGTGACAGAATGTGCAGAAAAGACTGCCATCAGAACAGGCAATAAGGAGGAAATATGAACGTCAAACATCTTCTTGAGAGTGGAAAATTTCAGGTGATCCATGCGGGCGATGAGCCGGAACGGGAAATTACGACTCCGTTTTGCTGCGATCTTTTGAGTGTGGCTATGGGAAAGGCCCCGGCGGGCTGTGCCTGGGTCACGGTTATGGGAAACATGAACACGCTGGCGGTGGCAACGCTGGCAGATGCAGCCTGTATTGTTTTGGCAGAAGGAGCAACGTTGGATGAAACGGCAAAAAAGAAAGCAGAGCAGCAGGACATTACAGTGCTGGCTACGGAACTTCCGGTGTTTGATGCGGCACTCTGGATCTGGCAGCAGATGCAGGGTGGGGAGCAGAAGTCATGAACCGGGATGCGCATGCGGTGCAGGAACAGAAAAATCTGTCAGAACGATGTTCAGATTGCGTAACATTGAGTTATGACCTGCACATCCACTCCTGCCTTTCTCCCTGTGGGGACGATGACATGACGCCGGGCAATATTGTGGGAATGACAGCGATCAAAGGGCTGGATGTGATCGCAGTGACAGACCACAATTCCTGCAAAAACTGTCCGGCGGTCATGAAGCTGGCGGAACAGTATGGAATTCTGGTCATTCCGGGCATGGAACTGACCACGGCAGAGGAAGTTCATGCAGTCTGCCTTTTCCCGGAGCTTTCCGCTGCGCTGGAGTTTGACCGGTTTGTCTATGAAAAACTGATAAAATTTCCAAACCGGGAAGACATCTTTGGAAAGCAGCAGATCATGAATGAGGAAGACATCTGCATCGGTACAGAGCCGAATTTGCTCATCAACAGTACAACGCTTTCCTTTGATGAACTCTGGGATATTGTGGCTGGGCAGTATGGTGGCGTCATGATCCCGGCGCATATCGATAAAAATGCCAACAGCCTGCTCTCAAACCTGGGCTTTATGCCGCCGGAAAGCCAGTTTCGAACGGTTGAGCTGCATGACATGACAAAACTTTCCAAACTGCAGCAGAACAATCCGTATCTTTTCCAGTGCCGCACAATCTGCGATTCCGATGCGCATTATCTGGAGCATATCCATGAGGCAGAGTATACCATGGCGGTGAAGGAACGCAGTGCGGCTGGGGTGATCGCGTATCTGAGGGGAGAATTGTAATCGTAATAATATGTAAAATTTTCATGTGCATAAAATGAATTTATAATAAAATAAAATCTATAAATTTGATTTTAAGCAGGCAGATTCCTATAATGTAGCTAAAAGTAAAAACACCATAGATAAATTTATGGGGAACAGGAGAAGAGTCATGAATCAATTATTAGGAATCTGCCTTGTCATTTGTCTTTTGACAATCCTGGGTTATGTCTGGGGGAAAATGACACTTGGCACAGTTGCGGCGTGCAGTATGCTTTTGTTTCTGCTGACAGGCTGCATTTCAGCGAAGGATGCATTGGGCAATATTGGAAACAGCAATGTCATTATGGTGCTCAGTATGTTTGTAGTATCCGCTGGATTTAACAAGACACAGTTTGTTAAGATGATCGGACGAAGTGTAAACGTACTGTCTAAGGGAAGCATTACAAAAGTTATGTTTGGCTTTATCTTTGCATCCGTCCTTGCGGCGACTTTAACCGGAAGTGCGGCAGCAGCGTTTTGTATTATGGCTCCGATTGTGGCAGCGAGTTGTGAGGAATTACATATTAGTCCAAGCAAAGTTACGTTCTGTGTTGGTCTTACCTGCATCGCAGCTTGTGGAATTATTCCGGTAGGCGGATCACTTGCGATGTTTGCAGAATTAAATGGATATATTACAGCAAATGACTACGCAGAGTATCAGCTGGCTGTCACAGATCTTTTTAAAGGACGCTGGATGAGCCTTGTGGTACTGGTTATTTATTGTGTATTCCTTGGCTATCGTTTTTCACCGGAACAACCTGTGATTCAGATGGAAAATGGAGCAGATCTGGCTGCAAAGAATAAGAAAGCAGAAGCGTTATCTCCTGCTAAAGAAAAATGTGGATATCTGGTATTCTTTTTGGTAAGTCTGGCATTGATTTTCAACACGCAGTTGAATGCAGGTTTACAGGCGGTGGGTCTGGCACCGTTGGCTTCCTGGGAAATTGTACTTGCAGGTGCTGTGATCATGGTTTTGACTGGCGTTCTTTCCAGTAAAGAAGCATTTGCGTCTGTTCCGTGGGATCTCGGTTTTTTGATTGCAGGAAGCCTTTGCATGGGATCTGCCCTGGCGAATACTGGTGGTGGAGATCTGATTGGTGGAGCCATTGCTTCGGTTGCAGGAAAGCTGGGGAATCCGTATCTCGTAGGTGCTGTATTTTATCTGGTTCCGTTTTTCCTCACCCAGATCATGCAGAACCGTACGGTTATGGCAACGTTCCAGCCAATCGCGATTCTTGCATGTAAGGGTATGGGGGTAAGCTGTGTTGGACCGGTGCTTCTGATTGCATCAGCCTGCTGTACCGCATTTATGACGCCAATGGCAACTGCGTGTGTTCCGATGATTATGGATATCGGTGGATACGATGTGAAGTCTCAGTTGAAGCAGTCCGTGTTTCCGGCGATTCTTTTATCGTTGGTAAATATTTTCTGGATCATGACGGTATATCCGTTCTAAGCAGAACAGCGATTACAAAATATAATATGGAGGCAAAGAAATATGGAAGCAAAAACATTTCCTTCCTGCATGGAAGATCTTGAGGTAGATCTGATGCATCCAAACCGGACGCTGGTCCATGGTTTATTTGAAGAGCATACGCTGGTTCATGGCACACCGCGCAGATTTCTCACGTATATTCCGGAAAATCTGGAATACTGTCAGCCATGTCTGGTAACCGCAATTCCTTCCGGGGTGCATCCGGAAGCATATCTGGAAACTTCTGGTTTAAAAGATTTTGCAGAGGAAAAACAGCTGTTTCTGCATGTGGCTTATCCGGAGGATCATTGGAATCCGGACGGAAGTGATGCAGATTATCTGAATGCGATTTATGTGACGATCCAGGCGAGAGACTTTTACATTACTATGCAGGATAATATTTATCTTTGTGGAATCGGGGATGCTTCGTTTGCAGCGCATCAGGCAGCAAAACGCATGGCCAGTGAGTGGAGCGGACTGATGACGTTCGGCGAGCTGAATGGAAATCTTACTCAGGATGCACCGATATTGCATGGGGAGGAAAGCCAGGGCGAAGTAGAACTGAAAATCATGGGAACGAGGGCACAGCTTCCGGTCTGGATGCGGATATCAGAACGAAACAGCCGGGAGAATTGTTCTGCGATCGCATACTGGAAAGAGCAAAATCACGTGACCGGAATCGCATTGTCCGGAGGTGGGGCAGATGAAATCTGGGCTCCGACTCCGGTCAGGGTCCGCAGTGAGGTGAATGAAGAGTATATTGCGCAGGTACGGGTTGCAGTTGGAACAGAAGATTTTTCCGTGAAGCACATAGAACAGGCATGGGAGTATATTGGCCTGGCACGTCGTCACAGAGGACAGGGCAGAAAGTGTCTGCGTTATTTCAAAGACCCGATTGCCTGCGGGGCAGTGAAATGGGAAAAGAAGGTGGACGGCATCATGCGTACCTGGTATGAATATGTGCCGTCCAGCTGCACACCGGATAAAACATGGCCGCTTGTTTTTGTATTTCATGGACGCGGAGGTACCGCAGAAACCTTCTTTGACCTGAGTGGAATTTCCGCTCTTGCAGAAGAACGACAGTTTATTGCCGTAATCCCACAGGCTGGAATTTACCAGCAAAAAGAGCATGGATTAAGAAATGTGCTGGTTTGGTGCGGGGAATATCAGGGAAAGTCGATCGACGATGTGAAATTTATCCGGGAGATTTATGCAGATATCCAGACCCGCTATGGCATCGACCAGAGTCGTGTCTATGCCATGGGACAGTCCAGCGGCGGGATGATGAGCGATGTGCTTGGCTATGCAGCCGGAGATATTTTTACTGCAGTGGCGCCATGGTCTGCTTTGCGTTCAAACGATATCATGAAAACGAATTATCAGCCGGGCAGCCGGACCGTTCCGACAATGTGGATTTACGGAGACCAGGATTTTTTATGTGCTTCGCATCAGGAAGATCCGGAATTGCCGTTTTCACCGGCACTAAGTATGCGCATTGCATTCATGGAAAAGATTAAGAGCAGGCATCTGGATATTTCCAGAGTGGAAAGTTGGTCGGATTGCCCCATCACCTGGTATTCTTTCCCAAATGAGCAGGGCATTCCGATGCTGGTGGCTGGTGTGGTGTCAAATATGGTCCATGCCAATTATCCAGAGGAAAGCTGGATCTCCTATGACCAGTTTTTGTGCCAGTTTACGAAAGATGAAGAAGGAAATACGTATTATCGCGGGAAAAAAGTGATCTTACAATCGTGAATTTTTGTAATATTCCTGGAACAGCGCAATAAAAGCCTTCTGCGCATTGGAAAGATAGTTTTTTCCCGGAGTTACAATATCAAAGACACGGGATGCAAGCGGAGAATCAATTTTGTAGTACACCATTTCCGGGTGTTTTCCAATAACCATCCAGTCGCTGATGAGGGTAGCTCCGATTCCGGACTGCGCCAGGTGGTAAGCGGTGACCAGCTGGGAAACCTGCATGGCAACCGGAGGTATAACGCCTGCTTCCTGAAAAAGAATCTGGGAGCGGCTGTACAGGTTGTTTCCGGGAGAGAGTAAAATAAATGGGGTATCAGCAAATGCTTCCATCGTGACAGCCGGACAATTTTCTTCCAGATAACGGTGGGAAAGAATATCGCCGGTGGTAAGCGCAGCCTTTCTCAAGTGGTCGTTGACTGGAAAACGGGTAGAGACAGCCAGGAGGATCGTGTCTTTGAAACCTGGAACCCGGCGTAATTTATCATGAGAATCTGGTGTACAGTTAAAGGTCAGGTCGATCAGATCTTCTTTCAGCATATCCAAAAGTTCATTGGACCCGGCTTCGGTCAGCTGCAGATCGATGCCGGGCCATTTTTTTTTGAAATCTGCAATGACCGGAGGCAGAATATAAGAATTAAAATAATGGGATCCTCCGACACGCAGATTGCCGGTTTTAAGAGACGTCAGGTCTCCAAGCTGTTGGGCCAATTCGTTTTCCAGGTGCATGATCTGACGGATTTTTTCAATATAAAGTTTTCCAGCCTCTGTTAATTCCAGAGGCTTTTTGTCGCGGTTAAATAAAGGCATGCCGATCTCAGTTTCTACTTTCTGGATGGAAATACTGAGGGCGGGCTGGGTCATGTAAAGGGATTCAGCGGCTTTGGAGAAGCTGCCTTTCTGATATACGGTATAGATATATTTCATTTCCTGCTGCATAAGATACCTCATATAAAATTGATTTATAATAAAATAAAAACGATAAATTTGATTTAATTATAGCGCGAACTTATAATAAGGACAACAGAAAAAATAAAAACCTGACACAAAACGATGATGGTATCAGGGGCAAAAAGATTGGAAATCCGTTGGAAGCTTGTGCACAAGACAATTTTTGAACCCAACATCATATTGTGTCAAAACCGGATAATTCGGAGAATAGGAGTCGAGATGAAGATTGATGCAATTATGCTGGATCCCAAAGACAACGTAGTGACCTGCGTGCGGGATGTTGCGGCTGGCGAAATGGTTTGCTACCGAAATGGAGATGCGTTCCTGAATGTGGATGCGAAAGAAAATATCCCATTCGGACATAAGATCGCACTGGAGGAAGTTGCGAAGGAGGCAGAAATTTATAAATATGGAGAGCTGATCGGAAAAGCAATGTCTCCGATCGGAAAAGGCTGCCTGGTAGATCACAAAAATATTTACAGTGTTCCGCGTGATTATGAAAGTGAGTATGTGTCGGAGGCATAAAAATTAGGAGGAAAGTTATGAAATTTATGGGTTATCGTCGTTCAGATGGACGTGTAGGAATTCGAAATCATGTATTAATTTTACCGGCTTGTGCCTGCGGAAGTGAATCCAGCCGCATTGTGGCTAGTCAGGTAAGAGGAGCCGTTAACATTGTGTTTAACACGGGCTGCTCCGATGTTGCTGCAAACACGGCAATGTCGCAGAAAGTTCTGACCGGTTTTGCCTGCAACCCGAACGTATACGGAGTTGTGATCATCGGACTGGGCTGTGAGACTGTTCCGCATAAAGAATTGAGAGAAAAAATTCAGGCCATGACCGACAAACCGGTGGTATCGTTTGGTATCCAGGAAGAGGGCGGCACCTTAAAGACCATTGAAAAAGCAGTGCGTGCTGCAAGAGATATGGCTGCACAGGCAGCGCTTGTCCAGAAAGAGGAGTGTGACATTTCCGAACTGCTTATGGGAATCGAGTGCGGCGGTTCTGATGCAACCTCTGGAATCGCTTCCAACCCTGCAGTAGGAGAACTGAGCGACCTTCTGGTAGATCTTGGTGCTTCCACCATCATGAGTGAGTCGATTGAGTGGATCGGCGGTGAGCATCTGCTGGCAAAGCGTGCGGCAACTCCGGAAATCCATAACCAGATCATCAAAGTATGCGAAGATTATGAAAAGCATTTGAAGGCAGCAGGTCAGGATTGCCGTGCCGGACAGCCGACACCAGGCAATAAGGCTGGCGGTCTTTCCACTCTGGATGAGAAGAGCCTGGGCTGTATCCGCAAGGGCGGTACCAGACCGATCGTAGAAGTGCTTGAGCAGGCAGAACGCCCAACGAAGCACGGCGCTATCGTTATGGATACGGCAGGTTATGATATTTCTTCCGTAACATCCATGGTAGCAGCAGGATGTGCCTGCGTTGTCTTCACGACCGGACGCGGAACCCCAACCGGAAATGCGATTGCTCCGGTATTGAAGGTGACCGCAAACAAACGGACTTATCAGATGATGGAAGACAATATGGATGTCGACTTAAGCGGCATTATGGATGGAACCGCTACGATTCAGGAGAGCGGAAAAATGCTGTTAGAAGAGATCAATCAGGTTTGCAATGGAAAAATGACAAAAGCAGAGGCATATGGTTTTTCTGATATCGCAGTAGACCATGTATGCCGGTTTGTCTAGGAAGGCGGAGAAAATGCGATGAATCCGATTAAGATGTGGAACAAATTAAGTCTTTTTACAAAAATCATGATTGGTTTTGTATTGGGAATCGCAGCAGGTGTCATTTTGGGCGAATCCGCAACGAAACTTGCATTTCTGGGAACCATCCTGACAAGACTTCTGACTATGGTAGTTGCGCCGCTGGTTCTGGGACTTCTGATCTGTGCAGCAGCCGATGTGAAAGATTTCAAGACACTTGGTAAGATTGGCGGAAAGACGCTGGCAATTTTCCTTGGCGGTACTGCTGTAGCGGTAGCCATTGGCCTGGTACTTTGCAACGTGATGCAGATCGGTGCGGGATTTGTCATGGAAACGCAGGCAGCTTATGATGCAAAGGAAATCCCGAGCATTGCAGACACGCTGATGAACATCATTCCGACCAACCCATTCAATTCCTTAAGTGAGCAGAACCTGCTGCAGATCATTTTCTTTGCTCTTCTGCTGGGATTCTCCCTCATCAAACTGGGAGACAAGGGGGCTCCGGTACTGGATTTCTTCCGCGCATGGACCGAAGCATGGAAAGAAATCACCAACATTGTTATTCTTTGGCACCATGAAAGAAGCAATTCTGTTCGTATTCGCAACCTGCTCCAGTGTAGCAACCATTCCTCTGAACTTAAAATGTACCAAGGCACTTGGTGTCGATGATAAGATCGCAGACTTCGTCATTCCCTTCGGCGCAGTCATGAACATGAATGGTACGGCAATTTACGAGGCAGTTGCAGTTATTTTTGCATCCCAGGTATTCGGCATCGAACTCACTGTGACCCAGCAGATCATGGTTATGGTGACTGCAGTCCTGGCATCTGTCGGTACAGCAGGAATCCCGGGATCCGGTCTCGTCATGATGACAATCGTTCTGAATGCGGTAAACCTTCCATTAGAGACGATTGGTCTGTTAGCCGGAATCGATCGTATTCTGAATATGGCCCGTGTTATTCCGAATATTGTCGGTGACGCAGCGGCAGCAGTTGTGGTAGCAAAGAGTGAAGGTGCTTTGCATCCGCAGAAATAATCTAATAGTGAAATCCCATTTTTGCCAGGGGCATTCCGTGAAATTGCGGAATGCCCTCTTTTTTGCAAAGTCTTAATAATTCATTACAAAGCAGGTGAAATGGTTGCCTCAGTAGTGAATTTCGATTAAGATAGAACTCAGATAAGACAGCAGTGATGCAGCTGAATCATTATGATACAAGAAGATAGAGGAGGAATGGGAAAATGAAACTCAAAAAATGGATCACACTGGGGGCGGCCCTCAGCTTTTTACTTGCAGCGCAGCCTGCATATGCAGCGCCGGTGGTTACTGCAGGCGTAAATCAGAGTGTGCAGACTCCGGAAGAGGCAGCACAGGAGGCAGTTCAGTCATCCGGCGTTGTTGCGGGAGAAGCGCCGACTGGTGCAGGGCAGTCATCTGCACCGGCACCGGCAAATGCATCCAGTCAGGCGCCATCGGCAGCAGAAACGGCTCCGCAGTCAGATGGAACCAGCATTCAGCAGTCCCCGACCATCGTATCCGGACAAAACCAGACCGCAGCGCCGGCAACAGCAGACAATGGTGCATCTTCTGCGCCGGTTTCTGCTGGCGAGGTAACCGGTATCCCGGAGGGACCTGGCGGCATTAAGAGTGACCCGGTGACACCGGTTCTGCCGGAGGAGCAGGCAGCACAGGAAGCAGCCCAGGCGACAGACGCCGGACAGGCTGCAGCACAGCAGGCAGGAAGCGTAGACCCGTCCAGACCGATGGTGGCCCTGACCTTTGATGATGGTCCGCAGCCATCGGTCGGCAACCGCATTATGGACTGTCTGGCACAGTACGGCGGCAAGGCAACCTTCTTTATGGTAGGGGAGCGTGTCGGTTCTTATAAAACAGAGGTGCAGCGTATGGTGGCAGAGGGGCACGAGGTGGCAAACCATACCATGAACCACAAATATCTGCAGAAGCTGGGAGCTGCCCAGATCCAGGCACAGGTCAACCAGGGAAATGATGCGATTCAGGCAGCCTGCGGCGTCCGCCCGACCCTGCTTCGTCTCCCAGGCGGAAACCACAACGCTACGGTTATGGCGAATGCCGGAATGCCGATGATCCAGTGGAATATTGATACACTGGACTGGAAAACCAGAAATGCAGATAAGACGGTAGCAGCAGTGCTGAATCATGTGAAAGATGGAGATATCATCCTGATGCACGAGCTTTACGGTGCGACTGGCGATGCGGTTTTGCGGATTGTGCCGGAGCTTCATAAGCGTGGCTTCCAGATGGTGACTGTAAGCCAGATGGCAGCGGCGAAGGGAAAGACGCTGGAGGCTGGAAAGATGTATTCCAGTTTCAACTAATTAACCATTTGATTCACTTTAATAGGGCCGTGTGAGTTGCCTTTCGGCAACTCACACGGCCCTTGTCATATACTTATATTGTTATTTTACATCTGCTCTGCGATTTCATACAGCAGACGCTCGGAATCTTCCCAGCCAAGACATGGGTCTGTGATGGATTTTCCGTAGCAGTGTTCGCCGATCTTCTGGTTGCCCGGTTCAATGTAGCTTTCGATCATAACCCCTTTTACCAGCTTGTTTAAGTCAGCAGAATGTCTGCGGCTGTGCAGGATCTCTTTGACAATACGGATCTGCTCCATATACTGCTTGTTGGAGTTGGAGTGGTTCGCGTCTACGATGCAGGCTGGATTGACCAGATCGCGTTTGGCGTACAGCTCGTGGAGCAGCATAAGATCCTCGTAGTGGTAGTTCGGCAGGCACTGACCATGCTTGCTGACTGCGCCGCGCAGGATGGTGTGGGTGTACGGGTTTCCGTCCGTTTTTACTTCCCAGTCACGCATGATGAATTCGTGGCTGTGCTGACCAGCCTGGACGGAGTTCATCATAACGGATAAGTCTCCACTGGTTGGGTTTTTCATGCCGACCGGAACATGGCAGCCGCTGGATACCAGACGGTGCTGCTGGTTTTCTACGGAACGGGCGCCGACTGCGATATAGGACATGATATCGTCTAAGTAGCTGACGTTATCCGGGTAGAGCATTTCATCTGCTGTGGAGAAACCGGTTTCTTTTAAGACACGCATATGCAGATGACGGATTGCATGAAGACCCTCTGCCATGCTCGGACGTTTCTCCGGATCCGGCTGGTGAAGCATACCTTTGTAGCCGTCACCGGTGGTACGCGGTTTGTTCGTGTAGACACGCGGTACGATCACCAGGCGGTCTTTGGTCTTTTCCTGAACATCGATCAGGCGGCTGGTGTAATCTAAGACTGCATCCTCGTTATCTGCAGAGCATGGTCCGATGAGAACCAGGAATTTATCGCTTTCTCCGCTGATGATTTTTTTAACTTCCTCGTCGCGCTGGGCTTTGCATAATGCGAGATCCGCCGCAAGCGGGAACTGTTCTTTGATCTCTGCCGGGGTCGGCAGCTTGTTTATGAATTCGAATGCCATAATGTTCTCCTCATTTTGTAAATAATAGGTACAGGAAAATAAAAATTCCTGCATGTCAGGTTCCAATCACACGAATAAATTCGCACGTTGACGCGTTAAAGCGATTATAGTATACATGAATAAAAAATGCAAGATATATTTGACAGAAGCGTGCCAAAAAAGTTACTCAAAAAAGATACCATAGCAGAATGATAACATTTTTATCTAAAGAATACAACGCTGATCTTCGTATTCTGTCTGTGCTTTACCGTTTCTTGTGTTATAATCGGATTAAACACTTTGCAATGTAACAGTCAGGTTTCCCGTGCAGGGAAAGTACACTGTGAAAAAGAAAAGGGGGATTTATATGAAAATCACATGGCTTGGACATTCCTGTTTTAAACTGGAATCACAGGGGTACACCATAATTCTCGATCCATATGAGGATGGTTATGTACCGGGACTTGCTCCGGTAAGAGAAACTGCAGATGCGGTCTTCTGCAGTCATGAACATAACGATCATAATGCAAGAACCGTGGTAACTTTAAAAAACAGTGACGTGCCGTCACCATTTGCCATTATGGAAATCCATACCTGGCATGATGAAGTGCAGGGCGCAAAGCGGGGCGCAAACGGTATCCGTATTTTTGATGATGGAACATACCGTGTGGCGCATCTGGGAGACCTTGGATGTGAACTGGAGCCGGAACAGTTGGAGCAGTTAAAAAATCTGGATGCTGTTATGATTCCGGTGGGAGGTTTCTTTACCATCGATGCTGCTCAGGCAAAAAAACTGGTGGATCAGATTCAGCCGCGCGTTACGATCCCAATGCATTATCGGAGTGAAAATTTTGGATATGATGTGCTGGGAACCCTGGAAGATTTCACAGCGCTTTGCGATTGCGTGGTAGAATACCCGGGAAATTCCATTGAACTGAATGAAGAAATGCTGCAGCAGACAGCTGTGCTGAAAATAAGATAGAAGAGTCCATGCAAACGCCTCAGAAAACTGGATACAGAATTCTGAGGCGTTTGTTTGATACTGCAGATTATTTTTCATCCACCACCTGGAAAATGTAGAACTTCAGATAGTAGGATGCCTGCTCACCACCGGTCCAAAGAATCGGATGGTCGGCTGCCTGGGTGCGGTATTCGACCTGGCGGAGGCGTTTGTGTACGTTTCCTGCAGCTTCGCGGATGGTCTTGGTGAACAGTTCCGGATCCATGAAATGGGAGCAGGAGCAGGTCGCAAGATAGCCACCGTCCTTCACCAGCTTCATGCCGCGCAGGTTGATCTCGCGGTAACCCTTGACAGCGTTTTTGATGGAACTGCGGGATTTCGTGAAAGCAGGCGGGTCCAGAATGACAACATCGAATTTTTCACCTTTTTCTTCCAATTCTGGAAGCAGATCGAACACATCGGCACACTGGAAGGTGACGCGGTCGGAAAGAACGTTTAACTCTGCATTCTCGCGGGCCTGTGCGACACCTAACTCAGAGGCATCGACACCCAGGACGGAAGCGGCTCCGGCAATGCCTGCGTTTAAGGCAAAGGAACCAGTGTGGGTAAAGCAGTCCAGAACCTTTTTGCCTTTGCACAGCTTCTGGATCGCAAGGCGGTTATACTTCTGGTCGAGGAAGAAGCCGGTTTTCTGGCCGTCCTGCACGTCGACGATGTAGCGGACACCGTTTTCCACGATCTCTACTTTGGTGTCGAATGGCTCGCCGATAAAGCCTTTTACGCGCTCCATGCCTTCCTGAAGACGTACCTTTGCATCGCTGCGCTCGTAAACACCGCGGATGGAGATACCGTCTTCTGCCAGAACCTTTTTCAGCTTATCCAGAATCACCGGTTTCCAGCGGTCGATGCCCAGTGCGAGAGACTCAACTACAAGAACATCGGAAAATTTGTCGATGACGATACCAGGCAGGAAATCTGCCTCACCGAAGATCAGGCGGCAGCTGGAGGTATCTACGGTAGATTTGCGGTACTCCCAGGCATTGCGGACACGCATCTCGATGAACGCGTCATCTACAACGGTATCTTTTTTGCGGGTCATCATGCGGACGGTGATCTTGGAACGGGTGTTGATAAAGCCCTGTCCCATAGGATAGCCGTCGAAGTCGGAGACGGTGACCATATCGCCGTTTTCGAAATTTCCTTCGATTTTATCGATCTCGTTGTCGTAGATCCAGGCGCCGCCGGATTTTAAGGTGCGGCCTTCGCCTTTCTTTAAAATAACATTTGCAGACATAATAGATATGCTCCTTTATGATTTTTTGTTTCTCTCTTCGCCTCTAAGTTGGAAACAACCATGGTGCAGGCTGCGTCACCGGTGATGTTGACGGTGGTACGACCCATATCGAAGATACGGTCCACACCGGCTACCAGGGCGATGCCATCGACCGGAAGTTCGACAGAGGTCAGTACCATAGCCAGCATGATCATACCGGCACCTGGGACACCGGCGGTTCCGATGGAAGCTGCGAACATAATGGCCGGAAGCATTCCCTTGAAGAAGGTTACATTTAAGATCATCTCCATGCATTTCATGAAAATCTCGTTTAAGTCATTGAAAGCATTGGTGCGGGAAAGCCCGATTGGCTGCTGATGCAGTAAAAAAGGAGACACTGCACCTGAACACGCAATGTCCCCGTTGACATTACTTTTATCTTAGCATATCCTTAACGGATGCGCAACCGCTATTGAAGGTGCAAAAAAAGCATGATAGAATAGAAATAATCATGAAAAAACAACAGAACCCCTCTTATATAGGAAGGAAAAAACGTATCTATATGAAAGAAAGCAGAACGGAAGAAACAAGAACGGCGGAAGTGAGAATGACGGAAACGAGAGCAGCAGAAACGGGAACGGAAGAAGCGAGAATGACGGAAGCGAGCAAAAGAAGAACGAATAAAACGGGATCAGCAGAAACTGCAATGGTACCGGCTCTGCAAAAGCACGACCGGACGAAATATAAGCTGGCGGCCTCCATCAAGGAATGTATGAAGACCACGCCGGTCGACCGCATCACTGTAAAGGATATCGTGGAGGGCAGCGGACTCACCCGTCAGACTTTCTACCGCAATTTCAAGGACAAGTATGACCTCATCAACTGGTATTTCGATAAGCTGGTGCTGCAGTCGTTTGAGCAGATCGGTATGGGAAATACGGTGGGCGAGAGCCTGACCCAGAAATTTGAGTTCATTTTAAATGAGAAAGCATTTTTTACCGAGGCATTCCGCTCCGATGACTATAACTCGGTTAAGGAGCATGACTTTGAGCTGATCCTGCAGTTTTACAAGGATCTGATCGCTCGAAAGACCAGCCGTCCGCTGGGAGAGGAACTTGAGTTTTTACTGGAGATGTACTGCCGCGGCTCGGTATACATGACAGAAAAATGGGTGCTTGGCGGCATGAAGGATTCCCCGCGCCGAATGTCTGATAAGCTGGTTGAGGCGATGCCGCCGAAGCTGGAAAAAGTCTTTTCAGAACTGGAACTCTTATAAAATGTTACAAATTAAACAAAATAAATTGTGAGGAATCCACAAAAATGAGAAGAAAGTGACAGAAGTGATACTTTGTCACTTTCTTTTTCTCATTATACTTGTTAAAATAATATCAGTTCGTGAGAGGAAAAATGCCAAACGATTTCGTGCTGGCAAAGTGTCACGAAGAAATTCAGCAAAACAAGAAATCAAATGAGCACAGACTCAAGGAGGATTTTATCATGGCAAACAGAATCGTTTTAAATGAAACTTCTTATCATGGCGCAGGCGCTATCAAAGAGATCGCAAATGAGGTAAAGACCAGAGGCTTTGCAAAAGCTTTCGTATGTTCTGACCCGGATCTGATCAAATTTGGCGTAACCAAGAAAGTAACCGACGTATTAGACGAGGCTGGTCTTGCTTATGAGATCTACTCCAACATCAAACCGAACCCAACCATCGAGAACGTGCAGACTGGTGTTGCAGCATTCAAGGCATCTGGCGCTGACTACCTGATCGCAATCGGCGGTGGTTCCTCCATGGATACTGCAAAAGCAATCGGTATCATCATCAACAACCCGGAGTTCGAGGATGTCAGAAGCCTTGAGGGTGTAGCACCGACCAAGAAACCGTGCGTACCGATCATCGCAGTTCCGACCACTGCAGGTACCGCAGCAGAGGTTACCATCAACTACGTAATCACCGATGTTGAGAAAAAACGCAAATTCGTTTGTGTAGATACCCACGATATCCCGGTTGTTGCAGTGATCGACCCGGATATGATGTCCAGCATGCCGAAGGGCCTGACCGCTTCCACTGGTATGGACGCATTAACCCACGCAATCGAGGGTTACATCACCAAGGGTGCATGGGAGATGACCGATATGTTCCACTTAAAAGCAATCGAGATCATTTCCAAATCCCTGCGCGGCGCAGTAGCAAACACCCCAGAGGGCAGAGAAGGCATGGCACTTGGTCAGTATGTAGCAGGTATGGGCTTCTCTAACGTAGGTCTTGGTATTGTTCATTCCATGGCACACTCCCTGGGTGCTGTTTATGATACCCCGCACGGTGTAGCAAACGCAATCCTTCTGCCGACGATCATGGAGTACAACGCTCCGTGCACCGGTGACAAGTACAAATACATCGCAAAGGCAATGGGCGTTGAAGGTGTCGATTCCATGAGCCAGGAAGAGTACCGCAAGGCAGCAGTCGATGCCGTGAAGAAACTGTCCGCAGATGTAGGTATCCCGGCAGACTTAAAGGCAATCGTAAAAGAAGAGGATCTGGACTTCCTGTCCGAGTCCGCATACGCAGATGCATGCCGTCCGGGCAACCCGAGAGACACCTCTGTAGAAGAGATCAAAGAGCTGTATAAGTCTCTGATGTAATAGCAATTTCAGTATATGACAAGGGCCGTGTGAGTTGCCGAAAGGCAACTCACACGGCCCTATTAAAGTTAATCAAGTTATTATATTGTTTCTTCTCCGCTCCGGTGCGCAGCCGGTGTCTGTCCGGTATATTTCTTGAATAACACGTAATAATATTTCACATTGGAGAATCCCACATTCCGCGCGATGCTGTCTATGGATTCCTGACTGTTTCGCAGGAGTGTTTTGCTTTCCTCCAGGCGGCAGGTGTTGATGCAGTCGTTGATGGAGTGACCGTAGGCGCTGCGGAACATGCGCCCCAAGTAGGCGTTGTTTAATTGCAGGCGGTCGGCAATGCTCTGGGCATTCAGTTCCGGATCGTGGTATTCCTGCTCTACGATTTCCTTTACCTTTTGCGCCAGATTGGAGTATTTCTGTGCTTTTTTCTCACTGTAATTTTCGCAGATCACAGCAAAAGCTTTTTCGAAAGTCCGGTCAATCTCGGAAAAATCGGAGATCTGCTCTACATGTTCCGGCAGCAGGCGTTCTTCCTCTGTAAGAAGATCGGAATGCAGGTCTTTTAAGATCCGGCAGATCGTGTCTTCCGTACGGTTCAGGATATACTGGAACGAATCGTAGCGGTAGGTATAAAGCCGGTCCCGGATTTCCTGCCACTTGGCGAGGCTGGATTCCAGCTTGCCGGCTTTTAAGCGTGCAGTCAGTTCTGTAAAATCTTTGGTGGAAACCGAGTTTTCCGCAGTCTTCTTTTCCAATTCAGTTTCCATAACAACGGTTTGTGCCGCATCCAGTACCAGCGCCAGGCGGTGCAGCTCCCGCAGATTGCCAAAGTGAGAGGTCAGTTCCTGAAAATCAGAAAAGAGTGTGCTGACAAATACCCGGCATTCCAGCGTATCCGCAAGCTGTTTTGCGAATGCGTTCTGTGCATCCGGAAAAGCGTAAGAGGCAATGCAGGCATAAATATTGTCGGATTTTGTGATCAGGATTTCCGGGTGCTCCTGCAGGGCGGCACGGTAAATATCACTGCGGTGATGTGCCTGAATGAGCATCAGTCCATAGGGCGGGACAGCTGTCTTGAAAAGGCGGTCTGCATCTGCCGGGCGTTTTTCCAGCAGCATATCATAAAGAATCTGCTCCAGACTGGTGCGCTCGGATTTGGAAACGACATTCTCAAGCTGTTTTTTTAGCGGAAGTGTTTCTTCATTTGCTGTTGCTTTGAGTGCAGAATCTGTTTCTGGCTCACCAGTCAGACAGGAGTCAATCTGCCGGATGGCATCTTTCATTCGGAGCATAGGCAGAAAACTGTAAAACAGAAGTGCCAGAAGCAAAGCACCGAACAGAAAGCTTAAGCCGATGATGATGCGGGTCGTGATCTGGCGGAACCGGTAAAAACGGGGAACCAGCTCCCGGATGGAGGTGATTCGCAGATAAATATGTCCGCTATCCGGTGACTCATAGTAGAGACAGATTTCATTCCGGTTTTTTCCGAGAATGTAGCCGGATGGCGGATTCTCGGTATCTTCATGGATCTGCTTGTAGTAAGGCTGGCTGGAGGCGCAGAGGGCTTCATCTGCGTAGAGCAGAGGGTTACCGGCAAGGTCCAGAACGATAAAGTCGGAGGAAGGATTGGCTAACAGAAGAAAGTTCTGGTACCAGTCATCGTGAATGGTGACAACCAGTGCGTTTGGCTTCGGTGTGCGGTCCGGGTAGAGCTCATAGAAGATAAAGGCATAGTAATTGTGGTCGCTGTGTTCCTCGTCCCCATCTTCGTGGCAGTAGACTGCATGGAAGCGCTGGTCTACAGAACGGTCAGAGAGGAGATCGCGGATGGGAATTGCATTGACATCCTCCAGCTTGCGGGCAAAGAACGGACCGGTAGAGTAAACCGTATCCGTGTAACCGTTGTAAACGTAGATGGCTTCCGTGAAATCTGCCGCATTCAGGGAACTGTTCAAGTCCTTCATGATGTAAGATTTTTCTGCCTCGGTAAAGCCGTCTTTCCGGAACAGCGTGGAAATCGTATTAGAATAGAAAAGCTGCCGCTCGAAATTTACCATGGAAGAATTCAGGGTTTCCGTCATGGCATTCACGGAAACGGCAAAGTCGCGGTTGGAATCGGAAATGGCATCGTAGGTGATCTGCTCAAAAAAGCGGGTCATGGAAAATAAAAGGGATACTGCGAGCGCCAGAGTAAGAACACCGGCCAGGATATAGCGGAACTGCCGCTTTAAGGTTCCGGTCAGTTTTCTGTCAGAAACAGGAAAAGGGAGGAAACGGTCTGTTGTTTTACCCATAAAAAACTACCTCCAGGTTCAAAAATTGTACATAGTTCAATTTCCGTATATTTTGTACTTTACACATATTACCACAAAATATACAATGAACTCAACAACAAACGACAAAGAAACATACAAAACGCATAAAAGATGTTGAATTGTCGTTAAGATTCAAGTTGAAAAAAGAAACTTTATATTAAGGAGGGTTATGAAATGAGAAAATGGAGAAAAGCAGCAGCAATGTGTATGGCAGCCGTTATGATGTGTTCCATGACAGCGTGCGGATCCGGTAATAAGGAAAGCGCAGGCACAAGTGCAGCACCGGCAGAGACCAAAGCAGAAGCAAAGAGTGAAGGAAGTGAAGCAGTTTCTGGCGAGAGTTCTGCATCTGCCTGGACCCCGGAAGAAAATGTGACCATGATCGTAGCGTATAAAGCAGGTTCCGGTACCGATAATACCGCACGTGTCCTTTCCCAGTACGCAACCAAATATGTAGGAAAGACCATTGTCATCGATAACCAGGAAGGTGGTTCTGGTTCTATTGGCTGGACCGCTCTGGCAAACGCAAAGCCGGACGGCTATACACTGGGATTCGTAAACCTGCCGACTCTTTGTTCCAATATTGTAGACGGACTTGCTAATTATACAATGGAAGATTACGTTCCGATCTGTAACCATGTAAATGAGACAGCACTGGTTCTGGTAGCAGCAAACAGCCAGTTTGATACACTGGATGATCTGGTTGCTTATGCAAAAGAACATCCGGGTGAATTAAAGGCATCCACCAACGGAAACAAAGCATCCAACCACATCGGCGCACAGCTTCTTGCAAACAGTGCAGATTTCGAATACACCGACATCCCTTATGGCGGTACTGCAGACCAGCTGCTGGCATTAAGACAGGGAGAGGTTGATTTTTCTGTAGCAAAAGAAGCAGATATTGCATCCATGACTTCGGAAGTAAAAGTTCTTGGTGTATTCAGCCCGGAGCGTATGGAGTCCATGCCGGATGTTCCGACACTTGGCGAGCTCGGCTATTATGACCAGTGGTATGGCAGTGCCCGTGCCATCGTAGCACCGAAGGGAACTCCGCAGGAGATCATCGACTTCTATGCAGATGCATTCAAGCAGGCTATGGAAGATCCGGAATATGTGGAAGCAGCAGAAAAAGCAGGCGTAACCACCGCTTATATGGATCCGGTCGAAACTCAGAAGCTGCTGGATGACCAGTACACCTTCTGTACGGATGTTACCTCCAAACTCTGGAACGATTAATCTTGGACAGCATGAGTCAGATTGTTTCTGATTTTCCATGAGACAGGAATCGGACTGTTTCATCTTGCATATGGGGACTGCGAACAATGGGAACAGTCCCCATATGCGCTAAGAATGGATGCATGTCTGTAAAACAGGCACAAAGGAAATCTGAGTATACATTTCGGCGGAAAGGAATGAGAGCATGAAAAAAACAGACATTGGTGTTGTAGGATTTATGTATGTAGTCGCTCTGTTATTTTTATCCATGACCTTAAAGCTTCCGAAACCAGCGCAGGCATATCCACTTTTTATCATTGTGCTTTTGCTGGGACTGACCACACTTTATGTGGTGCAGATGATCATTGGGGCGAAAAAGAAGGGCGTTGAGAGCGGTCTGGAGGATTTTAAAGGATTTCTTCCAAAACAGTTTTTTCCAATTCTGGTCATGATCGTGGTGTATCTGGTTCTGATGTATTTTGTGGGATTTTACATTTCCACGGCACTGTTCATGGTAGTATCCCTGTTATTTCTCAAAGTGAAAAAATGGCAGATCCTGCTGTCGACAGCAGTCATCCTGCTTTTGGTATACTGCGCATTTACCCTGTTCCTTGGCGTGAAGCTGCCGATGGGAATTGTGTTCGCATAGAGAGGAGGTCTGGCATATGTTAGGTACATTAAGCTTAATGGGCGGCGGTTTCATCAGTGCGCTGAATCCCATCAATATTCTGGCGATCATAGCCGGAACCACCATTGGTATCGTCATCGGATGTCTTCCGGGACTTTCTGCAGCCATGGGTGTTGCATTACTGTTACCGATGACCTTCTCCATGGGAGCATCCACCGGTTTGATCATTCTGGGGGCGATCTACTGTGGCGCGATTTTTGGCGGATCTATTTCCGCGATTCTGATCCATACACCGGGTACACCGGCATCTGCAGCGACTGCCATCGAGGGATATCAGATGACGCTGCAGGGCAAAGCAGGAAAGGCACTTGGAACGGCATGTATCGCTTCCTTCTTCGGTGGACTGCTTTCCTGCATCTCCCTTTATTTTTTTGCGCCAATTTTGGCCCAGTTAGCTATGAAATTCGGTTCACCTGAATATTTCTGGCTCTCCATTTTCGGTCTGACCATCATTGCAGGCGTCTCCTCCAAGTCTATGGTCAAGGGTCTGATCTCCGGTGCACTGGGGCTGCTTCTTTCCACCATCGGCATGGATCCGATGGAGGGTGTGCAGCGTTTCATGTTCGGCCAGTCTTCCTTATATGAAGGTATCAATGTGACCTGTGCCCTCATTGGTCTCTTCTCCATGAGCCAGGCTCTTATTCTGGCAGAAAAAGAAATACGTGCGCGTGGAACCGCAAAGAAATTCAAAGACCGGATGTTATTAAATAAAGAAGAAATGAAACGGATCGCACCTACCGTAGGACGTTCCTGGATCATTGGAAACCTGATCGGAATCCTGCCGGGTGCCGGAGCATCCATTGCCTGCTTTTTAGGCTACAACACATCCCGCCAGTTCTCCAAACACAAAGAAGAATTTGGACACGGCAGCATTGAAGGTGTAGCGGGTTCTGAGGCAGCGAACAATGCTGTAACCGGCGGCTCCCTGATCCCGATGCTGACCCTTGGTATTCCGGGGGAGAGCGTTACGGCAGTGCTGATGGGCGGCCTGATCATTCAGGGGCTGACTCCCGGACCGGATCTGTTTGTGGGTGAGACCGCAAAGATGACCTACACCTTCTTTGCAGGCTTTGTACTGACCCAGTTTGCAATGCTCGGCATCGGCCTGTTAGGCTGCCGGATTTTCGCACAGATTTCCAGACTGTCCGACGCGATCCTGATTCCGGCAGTATCCGTACTCTGTGTGGTTGGCTCCTATGCGATCCACAAAAACTTCCTGGACGTTGTCATCATGATGATCTTCGGCGTATTAGGTTACCTGCTCCGCAAGTTTGACTTAAACAATGCGGCAGTCGTACTCGCCCTGATTCTTGGACCGATCGGTGAAAAAGGTCTGCGTCGTTCCCTGGCACTGTCCAAAGGCAGTCCGACCATCCTGTTCTCCACTCCGGTATGCTGGGTGCTGATTGTCCTTTGCATCTTCGGTATTCTGTCCCCGATCTTCATGAACCGGATGGAAAAAATGTCCATGGAAAAGGCGGAAGAACAATGACAGGCCTCTGGCGCAGTCTGATGGATGCAGCATCAGGCTGGAATACTCTGGCAATTTTTCTGCGGCTGGTGCTGGCGATGCTGAGCGGCATGGCCGTCGGTATCGACCGCGGACTCAAACGGCGCGGCGCAGGCGTCAAGACCCATGTGCTGGTCTGCCTGGGCTCTGCCCTGGTCATGATGACCAGTGAATACATGGTGTATGCATTCCCGGGGGAAAAACTGGACCTGGCGAGACTTGGAGCCCAGGTCATAAGCGGTATCGGTTTTCTGGGAGTTGGAACCATTTTGGTGACAGGAAAAAACCAGATACGGGGTCTCACCACCGCAGCGGGACTGTGGACCAGCGCCTGTGTGGGACTGGCCATCGGCATCGGCTTTGCGGAGGGGGCCATCTTCACCCTGATCTTCATGATGCTCACATTAAAGGTGCTGACCCGGGTCGATGTCCTGCTCCACCGTTATGCCAAAGTCTTTGACCTCTATATCGAGTTTGATTCCAGCAAAAATGTCAGCCAGTTCCTGCAGCGCATGCAGGAACTGGAAGTCAAGGTCAACACGCTGGAACTGACAAAAGGAAAAGGCCTGGATAAAGTGCCAAGCGCTGTCATCAGCATAGAAATGCAGAAAAAAAGAATGCGGGTGAATTTGCTGGATGAGATCCGGACGTTGGAATTTGTGAGGTATGTGGAGGAGTTGTGAGGGTTGGGGGGAGAGATATTGCTCCCTGAAATTGGTGAAAATGAGAAAATGGCTGTCCCGGCTTGCGCAAGTGCGTGCGGGACAGCTGTTTTTATTTGTTATCGGTTCATTCGATTTCTGCGCTTTCGGCAAGCAGCAGATGAAAATATGGATGCGATTTATGTCAATTATGGTCGAGAAGAATTTCTTGCATTTTCCTGAACATGACCAGTAAAAATGGCACTCCGGAATTGATTAGTTTATTACAGTATATGAAAGATACAAGAAGCGATAATCCCAATATTTTGTGTTGGGATAACCGCCTTACCCAGATTGATCAAGTTGTAAAAGAGGTAAAGCAGTCAGAAGAATGGGAGGCTGTGCAGATGAGCATTTTATCGATAGGCATGGAGCGGGGACAGAAAATAGGAGAGGCTTTAGGAGAATCCCGAGGAGAAGCTTACGTGTTGACAGATTTGATAATCAAAAAAATGAAAAGAGGTCTTGCACCGGAGCAGATTGCAGATATGTTGGAAATTAATCTTGCCATAGTGAAAGAAATATGCAACGTAGCCAAAGACTATGCGCCGGATTATGATGTGAAAAAAATCAGTGAAGCTTATCAGAAGGAATCATTATGTCCAACAGCAAAATAAGTAACAATGAAATAAGACATGAAAAAGATGCCGCAGAATGGAGTAAATTTATTCTGCGGCATTTTTCTCTTTTTTATAGCGATGAAGCTTCAGCTGTGCAAGCTTCAGAAGACGCAAGTTCTCTATTGTTTCCATTAGATATTTTTCAAACTGGGCTAATTTTTCGGTCAAAGTGGTAAATGCTGAGCTCATAGGGAAGCCTCCTTTGTTTTCTTTGTAGTATTATCATAGGAGATGGGAAAACAATATGTAAGAGTTTGGTGGAAATATAGATGAAAATATTGATGTGATTTATGCCAAATTCAGTTGACCATATAAAATTGCATCCTCTATTCCTTACGTGTATAATGGAACCATGATACATATTGTAAACACGTAATGGAAAGTGGGGTTCTCATGTTTAATTCCGGATATAAGAAAGCAGCACTTGAAGCAGCGCAAGAAGCAGGCGAACAGTATCAGGATACTTATGATATAACAATCCGGCACACTACAGGTCTCCATGAAAAGAAACTGGAAGCCGTAGTAATTTTAAAGCAGGTAGATGACTATATTCATTCCCTATCAAATAAGCCTGGTGAACTGAGCAAACAGATGTCCCGGGTCACTCTGAAACGCCAGGCTTTTGAGCAGGAAGTCGATCAGTTACAGATTGAAAGCAAGAAGACGGATAAGATCAGTACCAGTCTTGCCGGGGCAGGTGCCATGGCAGGAGCCGGTATTGCAGCATTTGGTCCAACTGCGGCTATGGCAGTTGCGACCACGTTTGGAACGGCATCAACAGGAACAGCTATCGCGACATTGTCTGGTGCGGCAGCAACCAATGCGGCGCTGGCATGGCTTGGTGGCGGAGCACTTGCTGTCGGAGGTGGCGGAATGGCCGCGGGCGAAGCATTTCTCGCCCTGGCAGGGCCGGTTGGCTGGGCAATCGGCGGAGCAGCCATTCTGGGAGGCGGCGCATTTGCAAATCACAAGAATAAAAAGATCGCAGAAGAGGCAGAGGCACAGACCAGAAAAATAAAGAAAGAGACGGAAAATCTGAAAGAAATCGATACCAGGGTAGAAGCGGAAAGAAAGGCAATCCGGCCACTTCATTCTGGAGTGAAGAAAATTTTGAAGCAATTAGAAGCACTCGGTCACCGTGACTACAAAAAACTTTCTTCGGAAGAAAAGGAGATGCTGCGAACCTTATTGAATTCTTCGGAAGCGTTATCGGAAAGAATCGGAGTGAAACTGCAATGATCGGGGAAAAGGATTACCTCACGGCGGATATCCATAAAACAGAGTGGGCCAGTGCGACCTGCGTATAATGCTCATTATAGGGAATGCGACTCTTTGCATAATCGATGGGGCAGATGCAGCTGTTCATGGACTTGCAGGTGGAAATTTTGTGAGCTTTATCTGTCATCTGAATCTGGTAGGATGGGCAAGGCTGGTGATGTTTGTATTAAAAGAACTGGCAATTCGGATTGTGCGAAGCCTGGATGACCTGTTTTTGTAGCAGCGCTGAGCATACAAGGGCATATATGAAAGATTGTATGATAGTAGAAAATATAAGTGAAAATAAAAAGGAGTGCTACGAAAGGGTGTTGAAAATCCACCTCCGATGTGATATGATTTTTTTATTAGCGGACATTTTCAGATGCCGCAGCCAATACAAATGCAATGGTGCATCCTCTTAAGGAGGCAATGCACCATTTTTGGTTGCTGGCATAGAATGCTGTGTGGAAAAACAGCAATAAAATCCCGTCCGCATCAAGGAGGATATTATGAAGAAGAAGCTCAGTCTCATCCTGGCTGCTGCACTGACGGCTGGCCTGGCGCTGACCGGCTGCGGCGGCAGCAAAACTTCCGATACAACAGAGAATACAGCGGGCGCAGAGAGTGAAACGGCTGCTGAGGTGAAGGGCGTGGACGTGGATACGACCGGTTACCTGGTAGCTGCATTGAATGCGGATATCCAGACGGCAGATGTCCAGAAGACCTCCAAGGATTACGAGGTTCCGTTCAATATTTTCGATCGTCTGGTCGATGTTGAGGTCGACGCGGACGGCAATTCCAAGATTGTTCCGAGTTTGGCTGAGAACTGGGATATTTCTGACGATGGTCTGGAGTATACGTTCCATTTAAGACAGGGCGTGAAGTTCCACAATGGCAATGATTTTACCGCAGAGGATGTGGCTTATACTTTCCACCGCATGTTGACCGTAGAGGGCGGCGTGAATACCGAATTTATCGACCAGATCAAGGGTGCGGATGAGCTCTTGGCTGGCGAGACCGATACCCTGGAGGGCGTTGAGGTGGTGGACGATTACACCATCAAAGTGACCTTAAAGGAGCCGTTTGCCGGTTTCCTGGCAAGTATTTCTTCCCCGGGTGTTTCGATTTATGACAGCGAGGCAACCGAGGCAGCAGGTGACCAGTTTGGTATGGATCCGGCAGTGACCGTTGGTACAGGCCCGTTTGAGTTTTCTTCCTGGAGCTTTAACAACCAGCTGGTTCTGACCCGCAATGAGGACTACTGGAAGGGCGCTTCCAAGCTTCCGGGCGTTGTCATCAAGATCATCCCGGATACTGAGACCCAGTCCATGATGTTTGAGAGCGGCGAGCTTGACATTCTCGACCTGGACTATGCGGCAGATTCTGTTGACCGCTTTACCGAGACGTATCCGGACCAGATCGTGCAGGGACCGCGTGTTGGTATCGTGTACTTTACCATGAACTTTAATAAGGAGCCGTTCCAGGATGTCAGAGTCCGCAAGGCGGTTCAGATGTCCATCGACCGCCAGGCAATCCTGGATGCGCTTTACGGCGGCAGAGGACAGGTGGAGCAGGGAATCTTCCCGCACGGCCTCATCGGCTTTAACCCGGATCAGGAAGAGATCAAGTACGATCCGGAGGCTGCAAAGGCGCTGCTTGCCGAGGCTGGCTATGCCGATGGCTTCGACATGGAGATTGCAGCAGACAGCTCTGCTTCTGACACCATGACCATGGCGCTGGAGATTGTCAGCGACCAGCTTGCTGAGGTTGGCATCCGCGCAGAGATCAAGAATTACGATGAATCTACCTGGTTAGAGACCAGAAAATCCGGTGAGCTTGGTTCCTTCATGTCTACCTGGTCTGCCGATTACAACGACCCGGACAACTTCATTTACACCTTCTTTGGAAATGAAGAGAAGACAAAGATCCGCTCCATCAATTACCCGGATACCGAAGTGATGAACCGTGTAGCGAAGGCGCGTACCATTGTGAACGAAGACGAGCGTCTGGCTGAGTACAAGGCACTGGAAGAGAAGATCGCCCACGAGGATGCGGCATGGGTGCCGATGTTCTCCAGACTGCATCTGTTCGCAGTCAGCAAGCGGGTAGAGGGCTTTGCACCGTTATGGAGCGGTCTGAGTGACCAGCTTTTCTACAACGTATCAATCAACGAGTAGGATCGTGACCGGAGGGAGTTTCCGAAAGGGACTCCCTCTTTTGCCATGTAGAAACGCAGAGGAAGGAAACATTCATGGCCGGTCTGTATGTCAACGGGCATGCCAGATTGTGTGTCTGCATAGAAGGAGGATAAGGTTTTGTTCAAGAAGGTACTGAAGAGGATTCTGATTTCCATTCCGGTCCTGGTGGGCGTGGTGCTTCTGATTTTCATCATGCTGCGCATTGTCCCGGGTGACCCGGTTACCACCATGATGGGTGAGCATGTGAATCCGGCGGTGATCGAGAAGATCAGCAAAGAGATGGGGTTGGATAAGCCTTTGTATGTTCAGTTTTTCCAGTATATTGCCCATGCGCTGCGGGGCGATTTCGGAACGTCCTACAGGCTGAACCGGAATGTGACAAAGATTATTTTAGAGGCATTCCCGAATACAGTGAAATTATCCCTTCTGGCGGCGGTGGTTGCCTGGGTGATCGGCATTGTGGCTGGGATCATTGCAGCGGTGCGCCAGAATAAGCTGCTGGACCGCCTGTTTATGGGCGGTGCCCTGATCGGTGTTTCCATGCCGGTCTTTATGACAGCGCTGGTACTCCAGTATCTGTTTGCGTTTAAGTTTAAATGGTTCCCGGTTTCCGGTTTTGATTCCTTCCGTGCAATGATCCTTCCGGCGATCGTGCTGGGGTGGAACTCTGCGGGAAGCATTGCCCGCATGACCCGCTCCAACTTGGTTGAGATCATGCAGAATGACTTTATCCGCACAGCGCGGGCTAAGGGTCTGTTGGAGTCTGGTGTCATTGTAAAGCATGCGCTGAAAAATGCCATGCTCCCGGTTGTGACGATGATGGCGCTGCAGGTGTCCAGCATGCTGTCCGGCGCTGTTTTAACGGAGAGTGTGTTCGGTGTTCCGGGCATTGGTCGTCTGGCAGTCAATGCCATTGAGACCAGAGATATGCCGCTTTTGCAGGGCACCGTTATTTTTACTACGATCCTGATCATTGCAGGAAACCTGGTGGCAGACCTGCTTTATAATGTACTGGATCCGAGAATCAGGGAGGGCGCGTAAGATGGAAAGAAAAACAAGTATGGAAAATCTGTCTGAAAACAGCTGGACCGGTGTGGGCAGCAGCGTGCAGCAGGATGGCACAAATGCAAAAAACATGCAGACGGATTTCAGCGCTCAGATCGGCGAGGCAGACACCTGGCTGGACAAGGCGAAGATTCTGGTACGTCAGAATAAGCTGGCAGCATTTTCTGCACTCTTGATCATCCTTATGATCCTGATCGCAATCTTTGCCCCGGTGGTGGCGCCTTACGATCATTTACAGCAGAGCCTGGCAGACCGCCTGCAGCATCCGAGCGCAGCGCACTGGCTGGGAACCGATGAGTTGGGGCGCGATGTCTTAAGCCGCATTATTTTCGGTGCCCGCATTTCCTTAACGATTGGTCTGGTGCCGACGCTCATTTCCATGGCAATCGGCACCGTGCTTGGCATGTATGCCGGTTTCTATGGCGGAAAGGTCGATTTCATCATCATGCGTCTGGCGGATGTGATGCTGGCATTCCCGTCCCTGCTTCTGGCTATGGTGGTCATGTATACCATGGGTGGTGGTCTGATCAACATCTTCATTGCATTAAGCCTGGTAAACTGGGCGGGAACGGCTCGCATTGTCCGCTCCCAGACCCTTTCTTTAAAGGAAAAGGAGTATGTGGAGGCGGCACGCAGCATTGGCGTGAAAAAATGGGTCATCATGTTCCGGCACATCCTGCCGAACTGCATTCCTTCCCTGATCGTGCTGTTTACGTTAAATATTCCGTCTGCAATTTTGTCCGAGGCATCATTAAGCTTCCTGGGTGTCGGCGCACAGCCGCCGAGTGCCAGCTGGGGACTGATGGTTGTGCGCGGAAAGAAATATCTGTTTTCCGAGCCGTGGCTTTCCATTGCGCCGAGTGTTGCGATCATGATCGTGGTGATGGCATTTAACTTCCTGGGCGATGGTCTGCGCGATGTGCTGGACCCGTATCTGAAGGAGCAGTAAGGCCGGAACTTCATGGAAAAAGACAGCAGTGGTGACTGGCTGTTCCTGACGGGCAGGAGCAGTTGCCAGCAGAGAAGGAGCATTTTTGCCTGACAGGGGCAGGAATGAAAAGGAGAAGAACATGAACGATTCAATCGTATTAGATATCCGTGATCTGAAATCCCACTTCTTTACCGCGAAGGGGGAGGTGCCGGCAGTGGATGGCGTCAGCATTGAGGTACCGGCCGGAAAGATCATTGGCATTGTAGGAGAGAGCGGATGTGGAAAGAGTATGACCGCCATGTCTGTTATGGGACTTTTGCGTTACCCGGGCAAGGTGGTAGGCGGAAGCATTACCCTGGAGGGACGCGACATTACCCACCTTTCCCCGCGGGAACTGGCGAAGGTGCGCGGAAATGAGATCTCGATGATCTTCCAGGAGCCGATGACCTCGTTAAACCCGGTCTATCCGGTGGGAAAGCAGGTGCAGGAGGCCATTCTTTTGCATCAGAAGGTTTCAAAAGAAGAAGCAAAGCAGCGCGTTATTGACATTTTCCGTGCAGTCGGAATCCCGGAGCCGGAGAAGCGCTATAAGAGTTATCCGCATCAGCTTTCCGGCGGTCTGCGCCAGAGAGTCATGATCGGTATGACCATGGTGTGTCGCCCGAAGGTGATGATCGCCGACGAGCCGACCACGGCGCTGGACGTGACCATTGAAGCGCAGATCTTACAGTTAATGAAGAAACTCTGTGAGGAGCAGGGAACTTCGGTCATCCTCATTACCCACAATATGGGCGTGGTGGCAGAAGTTTGCGACTATGTGTATGTCATGTATGCGGGCAAGGTTATGGAGCAGGCAGAGACCTTTGAACTGTTTGACCATACCGCGCACCCTTATACGCAGGGCCTGTTAAAGTCCATTCCGAAGCTGGACAGCCGGGAAGAGCGGCTTTACACGATCGAGGGTGTGGTGCCGAATCTCTTACATCTGCCGAAAGGTTGCCGTTTCTGCACCCGGTGTGAGTATGCGACGGAGCGGTGCAGAAATGAGGAGCCGCAGATGTATGAGACTGCCGGTGGGCATAAAGTACGGTGCTTTCGGAGCGAAAGTGCCAGAGCAGAGGAGGTGAGTGGACATGGAGACAACTGAAAACACAACATGGCTGGCAGATCAGCCATGTCTGGATGGGCTGGCAGAAAACCAGCAGACAGAAAACAGCACGAGTGAACGCAAGCTTCTGCTTCGCACCAATCATCTGGTAAAGGAATTCCCTATTGGCGGCACAAAGAAGGATCCGCTGGTGGTGCATGCAGTGTCTGATGTCAACCTGGAAATTTACGAAGGTGAGACGCTGGCACTGGTCGGAGAATCCGGCTGCGGAAAGAGTACGCTTGGGCGTCTTCTGATCCGTCTTCTGGAGGCAACGTCCGGCAAGGTGGAGTTTGAAGGACAGGACATCACCGCCATGAAAGAGTCGGAGTTTGCAAAGATCCGCAGGCAGCTGCAGATCATCTTCCAGGATCCGTACGCTTCCTTAAATCCGCGTATGAGCGTGGCGAAGATTATTGCAGAGCCGCTGACAACTTATGGAATGAAAGATAAAAAGCAGTTGGAAACACGGGTGAAGGAGCTCATGAAAGAGGTCGGGATCCCGGAAGAATTTTATAACCGGTATCCGCACCAGTTCTCCGGCGGACAGCGCCAGCGAATTGGCATTGCCCGTGCCATCGCACTGAATCCGAAACTGATCGTCTGCGATGAGCCGGTATCCGCGCTGGACGTTTCCATCCAGTCCCAGGTGTTAAACCTGTTAAAGGATCTGCAGGAAGAATATAAGCTGACGTATCTGTTTATTTCCCACGATCTGAGCGTAGTGAAATTTATCGCAGACCGTGTGTGTGTCATGTTTTTGGGAAGTATCTGTGAGATCGGGGATACGGAGTCGCTGTATGCGCATCCGCTGCACCCGTACACCCGCTTTCTTATGAACGCGATCCCGAAGGCAGACCCGCATCTTCGGACCAAAGAAAAGGAGTTGCTGGTCGGCGAGATTCCGTCTCCGGTGAATCCGCCGTCTGGCTGTAAATTCCACACCCGCTGCCCTTATGCACAGGAAATTTGTGGAAAAGAGCAGTCGCCATGTAAGCGTTTTGGGGATAGAACGGTGTTCTGTCATTTCCCGCTTGAGAGCGCGGAGCAATAGAAAAGAGGAAACAGACCATGGAATTTGTATTTGAGCATGTGCGAAAAGAAGAGGCGGACGAAGTCCTGGACCTCTACCGTTCGCTGATCGGCACTCCGTTTTGCGCCTGGACTGCGGATTATCCATCCCGCAGTGATGTAGACTTTGATTTATCCCGCAATGCATTATTCTGTCTGCGGAACGAAGAAAACGGAGAGATCGCCGGAGTTATCTCCATCGATGAAGATCCAAAGGTGGAAACGCTGTCCTGCTGGACGAAAGAACTTCAGCCGGGGCGGGAACTTTCCAGGCTCGGTGTGCGCGAAAGCTACCAGAACCAGGGAATTGCCAGAAAGCTGATGGCGGGGGCGATAGAGGAACTGCGCAGCCAGGGATTCAAAAGTGTACACATCCTGGTGGCAAAGGAAAATAAAAAAGCACTGGCGTCTTATAAGGTGTTTGAATATGAAACAGTCGGGGCGTGTTTTTTACACGAACACGATTACTGGTGTTACGAAAAAGCATTATAATAGAAAGAAAAAGCTGATGACTTCTGCGGAAAAAACGCAGGGCATCAGCTTTTTTGATATGGATCCGGCTGTGACGGTAGGAATCCTGGATCCGCTTAGTTTGTTTTCTCGGTGAGCAGTTCCAGAAGCGCGATCGGAGCCAGAGGTCTGGAAAAATAATATCCCTGGATCATATTGACACCCCACTGTTCCAGCAGGTCCAGTTCTTCCTGGGTTTCCACACCCTCTGAAATGATCAGATAGCCCATCTGCTGGAATGCAGCCACAATACTTTGATAGAAGGTAGCGGCTTTGACATCAGAACAGATGTGAAAGAGCAGGGAGCGGTCCAGCTTGATCGCAGCAAATGGAAGCCGCATGACGGTATTAAAGTTTGCGTAGCCGGAGCCGAAATCATCCAGGCACAAGAGAATCCCGGCATTGGAAAATTCTTCGACAGCCTGATTCAGGATGTTATTGTATTCGGTTGCCACGGTTTCCGTAATTTCAAATTGAAAATAGGAATGCGGGAGACCGAATTCATCTATGATCCGGATAAAACGGCTGCTGCAGTCATTTTTGATCAGATCCAGCGGAGAAAGGTTGAATTTGACCGTATGGAGCTGCTTCATCAGATCTTCATGGTCTTTGAGGAAGCGGCAGACACGGCGAAACTGCAGGTCGCTGATCTGGTCGACCAACCGGTTCCTTTCTGCAATCTGAATGAACATATCGGGAGAAATCCAGCCGTACGTCGGATGACGCAGGCGGCTTAAGGCTTCCAGGGAAACGAAGCATTTTTCATCCAGGGAGTAGACCGGCTGGTAATAGACTTCAAACAGATCCTCTTCAATGGCGGTATGCAGAAACTGTTCGATTTCTTTATTATACACAAAGCTGCTCATGGTTTTCTGGTCATCCTGAACGGTCTCAACGATGCCATTTCGCGGAGCAAGAGATTCCAGGTATTCTGCGTATTCCAGGATGGCCCCTCCATCATCCAGCTTTTCTGCATTGAGGATACCGCAAAGAATGGCAGGGGAGGATAGCTTGTCAGAGGTTTCTGCATTCAAACCGGAATTCTGCTGAAAAAGCTTTTTTATTTCCGTCAGGAAATATTCATATTCCTGCAGGGAAGAGGCCAGTACGAGAAATCGTTTTCCGGTGATGCGGAAAACCTGCAGTCCGCAGATTTCTTGAAGCTGTTCGGAGATGAGCTTTAGAAACTGGTCCCCACTCTGGGTACCGGCTGCCCGGTTGATCTGGTTTAACTGGTAAAAGGTTATGGTGATCACGTGGAAACTTTTCTTTTCCGCGAGAAATTCTTCTGTTTTTCGGATGAAGTATGGTTTGTCATAGAGCCCGGTCAGACTGTCGGTATTGGCATGTGGATTGTTAATGGTCAAAAACAGTGTCAGGACTGCAAGGCTGAGCCCAAATCCAGTCATCAAAAGCGGTTGATACAGCGCCTGAACGATGACACCGAAAGCCGACAGTACAAGAATCTGAAACAGTGCCTTGCTGGTCGCTGGACCAAGTGCTTTTCTCCGGAAAATGATGATCAGAGTGGCTTCTGCAATATGGAGCAGGGCACAGTAATACATGAGCATGTACAGTGGGCCTTTTACGTAACCGGTCTGAGATTCAAAGAAAAACATATTGCCGGTAAACTGATTGCTCAGGATCAAAAAGAGCAGGATAAGTGTTGGAAAGCCCAGGATGAACATTTCACCGGGATGAATGTGCTCTTTTTTATGAAAGGTCCGGATGTAACAGACCAGAACGAAAGGAAGCAAGGTCTGCATCAGGTAAAAGATGGTAGTGGACAAAATGGCGCCCATTCCAAAATCACTATGACCGGAAGCAATGTAGTAAGTGCTGATCAGTTCAAAAAATACATCCAGAATTCCAAGCACTGCCAAATGAAGAAATGTGCGGTTATTCAGATCGTTTGGGCGCTTCTGATTAAAAAACTGCCACAGAACGATGGTAAGAATGATGAACGCGGCAATCAGAAAATCGGAATTATAACTCATAAGGATTCCTCCTGTTCGGACATTCTTTTGTATGGATTGCTGACCTGGGAAGCGGCGGTCTGTCCGCTGCTTTTGTGCTGGTCATAATCGGCCTGGCTCTTCCAGCTGCTGATACTCTGTGTATTTCCCAGGCTGTCTTTAAAATAGCTGTGTCCCAATGTAAGACATACCTGGCAGCGGCTGCTGCCGGACGCATTGAATCTGCGAATCTCTTTCTGCAGCATGGTTTCATAGTCAGAAAAAGAAATTTTTGGATCGGTAAGAATGACGGCAAATTCATTTCCATCGGTACGGAAACATTCAATCGGTTCCGGTGAAAGTTCCCTGCAGACATTCTGGATACACTGCGCGGCACTGATGATCAGTTCATTTCCGGCACTCATGCCATAGGCCGCATTGGCTTCTTTCAGATCCTCCAGTTTCAGAAATGCCAGGAATGCATTTGCGTATTCATCAGAATGCCGTTCCAGTTTTGCAAGATAGTGTTCGAAGGCTTTTTTGTTTTTCAAGCCGGTCATCCGGTCTTCCATGGACATTTTTTCCCGGATTTCCTGTTCCATGCGGAAGCGGATATCGTTTGTGATCTTACAGATCAGACCCCAGAACAGAAGCAGGATATACAGCATGATTCCAAACTGGAAGATGGCATCATACCAGTAGATCTTAAAGAGCCAGTATAAGATCAGAGAGATAATGCCGCCCACGCCAAGGATCGCGAATGCAATCAGACAAAGCCCGACTCCCTGGTTGTGTGTGGTCAGGTATTCGCGGCGTAACAGCAAAATCATGGTAATGACTCCGGAAAACAGCAGGATATGTGTGAGGAAAAGCATATGGATAAACGGTATGCCTGTCAAAAGGTACCAGATCCCCTGGAAAAAAGCATTGGCATAGAGGGCTGCGATCCAGAGACCGGGAAGCGGACTCCTTTTTAATGTCACAGTATTTTGTACGAAGTGAAGCATGGGAACGGACATCAGCATGAATGCGTAAAAGGAGATGAGGCTTCCAATCGCAATTTCTTTTCCATATACATGATAAATCCCTGAGTCGGTAAAGGACCACAGAGAACACAGGAACAGAAACAGTGCGACATCCAGAAAACGTGGTTCGTGAAAATCGTGATATTTCAGGTACAGGTAAATGGCAAGGGAAAGAATCCCAATGCCCAGCATGCCCGCCAGGACGGCAAAGGAAAGCGCATGGTCAATCAGATGCTGTCTTGTCACTGCTGAAGTGGGACCGAAAATGGGCGCGTAAATAAACTGAGGGCTGTCTGGCATGTTTCTATAGACCAGGCAAAGCGGACTGCTTCCGGTCGTTTGTGGGAGGAAAACATCAGCCCAGAGTTTTCCCTTCATCTGGTCATTTTTCAGAAACGCATTTTCCCGGTACTGATAAAGAAGGGAGTCTCCCATGCGGATCTCAAGGCCATACTGGATGCCGCGGGCGGAAAAAAATTTCCCGGCATCGGATCTGGTCAGTTTGTCACAATACAGCGTGAGGCTGCCGTCAGGTCCCGGTGTCAGGTTTGCCGGAAGTCTCACTTCGATGCGCTGTCCGTCCTGCAGCCGGTACCAGTCGCTCACAACGGATACCGGCGCGTTCACGGCAGGCTCTGGTTTATAAAAGCAAAATGACAGAAAGACCAGACACAGCAGCAGAAAACCAATTGCTGCGTATTCCAGTTTTTTCCATTTCGAAAGTTTATTCATGATCCATCTCCTAATGTAGAATGCAGGTATAGAATTTTGCCTAATAGTCTTATTATATCGTACAGAGTGTTTGGATGACAAGATTAGATGGCAAAAATGAGAATCTTCGCTTTACAAACCGTGGAAAATACAGTAAAATAGCGACTGGGAATGAAGTTCTCCCGTGGGAAACCAAAACCGCTGAAATAAGGCTGATGACTTCTGTGAGAAAATCACAGGGGTCACCAGCTTTTTTTGCATTGCATATCGAGGAGTCACCAGTGGCGCGTCCGATGATTTCGCGTACAATAAGGAGGAAAAAATATGTTAACATCACTATCATTCATTTTTCTGGCAGGTCTGGCCATGGCGGCGATCTGTGCACGTATGAAACTGCCGCGCATCATCGGTATGCTTCTGACCGGTATTGTGCTTGGGCCGTATGTGCTGGATCTGCTGGATCCGTCCATTTTGTCTATTTCATCCGAGCTGCGTCAGATGGCACTGATCATCATTCTGGTGAAAGCCGGATTATCCCTGAACCTGGCAGATTTAAAGAAAGTGGGGCGCCCAGCCGTGATGATGGCGTGTGTTCCGGCAAGCTTTGAGCTTCTTGGGTATGTATTGTTTGCGCCTGTGATCCTTGGTGTGAACCGGATCGAGGCCGCTGTTATGGGTGCTGTTCTGGCAGCTGTTTCCCCAGCTGTTGTTGTGCCGCGCATGGTGAAGCTGATCGAAACCGGATACGGTACGAAAAAGAGTATTCCGCAGATGGTCCTGGCAGGCGCATCCTGCGATGATATTTTTGTCATTGTCCTGTTTTCTACGTTTTCCGGGATGGCACAGGGCGGGAGTGCCAGACTGATGGATTTTGTCAATATTCCAGTGTCCATCATCAGCGGCGTGATCGTTGGCACCGTAGCTGGCTGGCTGCTGAGCCTGTTCTTTGAGACAGCCTATGCGAAGAAACATTATGTCCGCAACAGCATGAAGGTGATCATTGTGCTCGGAATCTCGTTCCTTCTCATGTCCGTGGAAACTTGGCTGAAACCATATATTTCGGTATCCGGTCTTCTGTCTGTAGTCAGCATGGCCTGTGTGCTGAAGCTGCGCAGCATCAAAGAAGTCTCCGGGCGTCTGTCTGAAAAGTTTGGAAAGCTGTGGCTGGCAGCAGAGGTGCTTTTGTTTGTGCTGGTGGGCGCGGCAGTGGATATCCGCTACACCGTGGGAGCCGGGCTGGCTGCCGTTGTCATGATCGCGGTTGCTCTGCTTTTCCGCACGGTTGGCGTGCTGCTCTGCCTGGTCAAGACGACCCTGAACTGGAAAGAGCGCCTGTTCTGCGTGATCGCCTATCTGCCGAAAGCAACCGTGCAGGCTGCGATCGGTTCCGTGCCGATGGCAATGGGACTGCCATGCGGACAGATCATTTTGTCGGTGGCGGTTATGGCAATCCTCATTACAGCACCGCTCGGGGCGCTTGGCATGGATGCGAGTTTTGAGAAGCTGTTGGAAGAAAGAGGAGAATGGGGTTAGAGAGGGGAGGGATTTTATGGCAGAACAGGAGAAGCTGGAACAAGGCAAAGAAGAACCACGTGCGCTGACGCTGGAAGAAAAATGGCAGATGGACGAAGAAATGCAGGCAGATGGCAGCAGCAATTACCAGGTGTTTACGCCGCAGTGTAGAAGCTGTCAGTTTGCGAAAAAAGGGGCACTGGAAGAGTGCCGGAAGTACTACACAATTTCATGGAAAATCCTGACTGTGCAGGAAGCATGTCCGTATTACCAGAGTCAGGAAGATCAGAAGCAGCTCAGATATGTAAGAATCGGAGAGAAAAAAGAAATTTTGCAATATAAATTTTTGCCAGAGGAGGCCATTCGTCAGGTGGGAAAAATCCCGGCACTGGCAATATGGGCTTATCAGGAAGATGATCAGAAATGTGAAAATTGAGCGTTGAACGATTGAAATATCGAGCGGAAAGATAGAGAACTGTCTTAAGAAACATAAGATAGATGCATCAAACTACGGAAAATATTATGATACCAAGACAAGAAAACCGGTAGAGATTGAGGTACTGGTTCCGGTGCTTCCGGTGGATGTCCGATGATACCTGCAAAGACGCTGTTGGTGATTGGGGAATCGTCATGTATGCTTCCGACGTGTTTCTGAAATTTCCATAAATAATTTTCTGATCTACTGACAATAGAACAAAAATCTGCTATATTGATGCATGCAGGCAATTGGTACAGAGAAAAATTTCACGGACATGGCAGCCTGCAGATATCCCACAGAAAGAGAGTGATAACCTATGATAGATGAAATTATGGAATACAACCGGAAATTTGTGGAGAATAAGGGCTATGAGCCGTATTTAACCAGCAAATACCCGGACAAAAAACTGGCAATCTTAACCTGTATGGATACCCGTCTCTTAGAACTTCTTCCGGCTGCGCTTGGCATCAAAAATGGCGATGCCAAGATCATCAAGAATGCCGGTGGTGTGATCGTGCATCCTTATGGCAGCGTGGTGCGAAGCCTGTTGGTCGGCATTCTGGAACTAGGTGTGGAAGAGGTTATGGTCATTGGTCATACTGACTGCGGCGTGCAGGGCATGGATGGAAACGAGATGCTGGAGAAGCTGGTGGAGCGCGGTATTGACCAGCAGCACATTGATATTGTGCGTCACAGTGGCGTGGATCTGGAACGCTGGCTGGGCGGCTTTGAGTCCGTGGAGATTTCGGTTCATGAGACCGTGTGCCGCTTAAAAGAGCATCCGCTGATGCCGAAAGATGTGCGGATCAACGGATTTATCATGGATTCTGCAACCGGAGAGCTGAGAAGAGTCGAAGGATAAGAACAGAAGCGATATTGCATAGGAAATACCCAAGGGGCGAATGTCCCGTGCCCGCCGTAAATGGTGGATGCGGAACGTTCGCCCCTTGTTTGTTATCGTGCGATATGGTTATATCATTTAGCGCATCACATTAGTCTCTCCGGTTTTCATAATGCGGAGAATTTCATCTTCACTGACCAGATTAAAGTCGTGCTGGATCATCAGTTTCATGACGCTGGCGGTGATGGAAAAGTCGATCAGCTTCTGTGGGGAAAACTGGTGGACGAGTCCATGGATCAGGGCACCGGCAAAAGCATCCCCTGCGCCGACGGCTTCGAAGCTGTGTACGGTGTGGATGGGACTTTCGTAAAAATGTCCGTCCTTTAAATAGATGCCCATCCAGTCTCCATCCTCAGTGGTTTTCAAATTGCGCAGAACACTGGCAACGGCGCTGCAGTTTGGGTAAAGCTCTTGAATCTGTTTCATTCCCTGGCGGTAAGTTTCAATCTGGTCGATGCCGTGTGCCATGTCACCGTCGAATGCGTGGATGCCGAGAGTCGCTTCGAAATCTTCATCGTTGGCGATACAAAGGTCTACATACTGCATCAGTTCTTTCATGACGGACTGGGCTTTTTCGCGGGACCACATTTTCGCGCGGTAATTTAAGTCGCAGATGACGGTAATGCCATGTGTGTGGCAGTATTTCAGTGCGTCGCGTACAGCCTGTTCTACAGAATCGCTGATGGCAGGTGTGACACCGGAAAAGAAGAAAATGTCCACACCGGAAAGCAGGGTTTTCCAGTCAAACTCGTTGGCATCAGCTTCGGCCAGGGCGCTTCCGGCGCGGTCGTAGAGGACGCTTGTCGGACGGATATCGCTTCCCTTTTCAAAGTAATAAATACCAAGTCTCGGACCGCCGCGCAGAATGCGGGAGGTATCGACCCCGTAGCGCCGAAGCTCGTTAAATGCAGCATCGCCTACCGGATTTTTCGGAAGCTTGCTGACAAAGGCTGCGTCATCCCCAAGGGTGGCAAGTGATACGGCGACATTGGATTCCGCGCCGCCGTAACTGGCCTCAAACCCGTCTGTTTGCACGATCCGAAGGTGGTCAGGTGTTTTTAAACGGAGCATGATTTCTCCGAAGGTAAGTATTTTCATGGAAAAGTCGTCCTTTCGATATGATTGCATTCATTATACCACGCTTTTTGTTGGATGGAATGTATTTTGTGGCTGAAAGAGGGGAAAAGCTGTGGTAGAATGTTATTGTATACGGTTAGGAATTTTCAGAACTAAATTTATGCAGTGAAAGGCATGAGCCGCGAGAAACAGGAAATGAAACCGGCATATCGTGTACAGAAAGAGGATTCAGTATGGACGAACGTTTACAGAAGCAGATTGACTTTATTTTGGAAATCGATAAAGAAAAAAATATTTTCCGCCAGACGCACCTGACGGGACACGGGCGCAATGAGAACGATGCGGAGCATGCCTGGCACATGGCGATCATGGCATATCTTTTGCGGGAATATTCCAACGAAAAGATCGATGTGGCACGGGTTATGCTCATGTGCCTGATCCATGATGTGGTGGAGATCGATGCGGGAGACACCTACGCCTACGATGCGGAAGGCTTGAAAACCCAGAAAGCAAGGGAAGAAGCAGCAAAGGAACGCATTTATTCCCTTCTTCCGGAAGATCAGAAAGAGAAGCTGGTGGAAATCTTCGATGAATTTGAGGAACGCAAGACTCCGGAAGCAAAATTTGCGCGGGCACTGGATAACCTGCAGCCGCTTTTATTGAACAACAGCAATGATGGCGGAGACTGGAAGCGCCACGATGTTACGGCCAAGCAGGTTTACGGAAGACAGTCCCGTACCCGCGAAGGATCAGAGAAGCTGTTCGAGATCACGGACCAGATCCTGAAAGAGAATATTGCGAAGGGGAATATTAAAGAGTAATGTGGCAGTCCGTTAAGCATCTACATGAGTTTTTGGAAGGGGAACTAAGAAATGGGAATTTATTTTAATCCTGATAACGATAGCTTCAAAAAGGATAAAAATAGTGAATTATACCTCGATAAAACCGGTTTGCTGGAACATCTGAACCGGGTTATCTGCACAAATGCCAACTGTATCAGTGTCAGTCATGCAAGAAGATTTGGTAAATCCCATGCCGCCGGAATGATAGATGCATACTATAGCCGTGGCTGCGATTCATCAGAACTTTTTGAAAATACGGAAATAGCAACAAAGCCCGGATATCTTGAACACATGAATCAGTATCATGTGATTCACATCGATGTTTCATCATTTTGGGATGTCTATAAGGATAATGTAATAGAAAAAATCCAGGAGTATATCTGCGACGAGCTGAAGCAGGTATATGGCGATTCCATCGACTATACAAAAATGCTAAGTGTTATACTTCTGTCCATCTATAAACTTACCGGTATTCCATTTGTTATCATTATGGACGAATGGGACTGTGTGATCAGAAATGGGGGAAACTCAGAACTGGTTCACAATTATCTGCAGTTTTTACATTTATTGTTTAAAAGTGAAGAGTCAAAGGCGTTTCTGGCATTGGCGTATATCACAGGTATTTTACCTATAAAAAAATAAAAGATGAGTCCGCACTCAATAATTTCCGGGAATTTACCATGCTGAAATCCCGGCAGCTTACGAGGTATTTTGGCTTTACGGAAGAAGAAGTAAAAGGTCTGTGTGACTCATCTGGCATTGCAAACCGGTTCATGGAGTGAAGTTGCAAAAATTCATTCCAAGAGCAAATGCCGGGGGAAGACCTGCTTTTGTTGTGGAATTGAAATATAATGAGTCAGCTGATTCAGCAATCCGGCAAATTAAAGACCGACGATACAGTGGAATATTACAGGGATACGGAGATAAAATTTTGCTTGTAGGAATCAACTATAACGAAGATCCTAAAAATAAGAAAAAGCATACGTGTATCATAGAGAGTGTTCATTTATAACAATTTAAGTATATGACAAGGACCGTGTGAGTTGCCGAAAGGCAACTCACACGGTCCTATTAAAGTCAAATGGATTGTTATTTCGTTGCAGGTGCTTCTTCCTCAGCATCCTCTTCAACCTTCGCATATTCACCAACATGGAACAACTGGGAATCGGCAGTGGTGACTACGGTAACACCCTTTTCCTCCAGCTTCAGGTCTTTGACATACAACGTCTTGGTTCCCTGCGGAAGCTTTGCCAGATCGATCTCAATCGGGTCAAGCAGATGTGCCGGGTCTGCTTTGTAATGAATCTCGGTGATCTCCGGTTCGAAGACACCCTGAACGACTTCTTCATTTACAAAGGTGACCGGAACGGTTGCGGATACAACTTCACCTGCGACCAGTGCCTGGAAATCCAGTGCCAGGATCTTCTTGCTCAGTGGATCATAATCAATATTTTTTACCAGGGCATCGACCTTTTCACCTGCGATATCCAGCATGGTCTGTGCACCTTCTTTGGCTTTTTTAATGAAGCTTAAAGCATCCTTTTCTGCGTATTTCAGAGCTACATTTTCTTTCATCTCACGACCATATAAAACGCCGGTGGTGTAGCCTTCTCTTCTTAATTTTTTTGCCTTTACCTCAGGGTCTCTTTTTTCAGCTGCTAATGTCATCATAATAATCTGCCTCCTACTTTGAATGGCCGGAGAAAGAAATCCTTCCGGTCTTATAATCATTATTCATTCGTGTAGATGGAGAGCTTGATGTGTTGCTTTAAACATCGATTGGTTCTTCTTGCACTGACTGTATTATAGCACTTCTGGAAAAAAGTGAACCTTGAAAAAGTTACAAAAAAACAGTACACAAAGAAATAATATTGGCAATATTTTCAGAAATTAGCACTCTTTTATGCAGACTGCTAATAAGTGCGGCCTGGGAATTATGCAATTTCATAACCGCTTATTGAAAATCAAGAGTAAACAGGCTAATATGGGAGTAGAACTGGTGTTGCTGTTAGGCAACGCGTGAACAGCAACGAACGGATTGCATTACCTGAAAGGGGGAAAGGTATGCTCTATATTGGAATTGATCTTGGAACATCGGCGGTAAAACTCCTTCTTATGGAGGGCGATGGAACGATCCGGAAAATCGTATCCAGGGAATATCCGATCTATTTTCCGCATCCCAGCTGGTCGGAGCAAAAGCCGGAGGACTGGTTCGCCGGGACAATGGACGGTTTGAAAGAATTACTGGATGGCTGCGAGAAGGACCAGGTGGCAGGTATCAGCTTTGGCGGGCAGATGCACGGGCTTGTGATTCTGGATCGGAACGACCAGGTAATCCGCCCGGCACTGTTATGGAACGATGGACGGACCTGGGAGGAATGCGATTACTTAAACAACGTGATCGGTAAGGAAACGCTTTCGGAATATACGGCTAACATTGCTTTTACAGGCTTTACGGCACCGAAGCTTTTGTGGGTGAAAAATAAGGAACCGGAACATTTTGCGCGGATTGCGAAGATCATGCTCCCGAAGGATTACATCGCTTACCGTCTGACCGGGGTGCATTGCACCGATGTGTCGGATGCGTCCGGCATGCTGCTGTTTGATGTAAAGAACCGCTGCTGGTCAAAGAAAATGTGTGAGATCTGCGGAGTGCGTGAAGAGCAGCTGGCAAAGGTTTATGAGTCTTACGAGAGCGTGGGAACCGTACTCCCGGAGATTGCGGATGAGCTTGGTATCCCGCATACAGTCTGGGTAGCAGCAGGTGCTGGAGACAATGCGGCAGCGGCCGTTGGAACCGGTACGGTGGGCGATGGCATGTGCAATATTTCTTTAGGAACCAGCGGCACAATCTTCATTTCTTCGGAAAAGTTTGGGGTAGACAAGCACAATGCGCTGCATGCGTTCGCCCATGCAGACGGACATTATCATCTGATGGGGTGCATGCTCAGTGCGGCTTCCTGCAATAAGTGGTGGATGGATGAGATACTCAAAACGAACGACTATGCAGGGGAACAGCTCACAATTGAAAATCTGGGAGACAATCATGTGTATTTTCTTCCCTATCTTATGGGGGAACGCTCCCCGCATAACGATCCGAACGCCCGCGGGACGTTCATTGGCATGACTATGGATACCAGCCGGGCCGATATGACCCAGGCCGTGCTGGAGGGTGTGGCTTTTGCATTGCGGGATTCCCTGGAAGTGGCAAAATCCCTTGGAATCAAGATTGAGCGCACGAAGATATGCGGCGGCGGTGCGAAAAGTCCGCTGTGGAGAAAGATCATTGCGAACGTTATGAATTTGAAAGTGGACATGATCGAGAGCGAGGAAGGACCGGCTTTGGGCGGTGCCATGTTGGCGGCAGTTACCTGCGGGGAATATGAAAACGTAGAGGAAGCAGCCGGTAAAATTGTGAAGATTACCGGCACGGTAGAGCCGGAACCGGAGCTGGTGGCAAAGTATGAAGCACGTTACCAGGTGTTCCGTCAGATCTACCAGGCCTGCAAACCGTTATTTGCGCTGATGAAATAAGAAATTGATGGGAACTGCCCATAGAAAACAGGAGGAGAAGGTATGAACAACATTCCAGAAGTAAAAGTAGGCATTGTTGCGGTGAGCCGTGACTGTTTCCCGGAGTCTTTGTCTGTGAACCGCAGAAAAGCACTGGTGGATGCGTACCGTAAAAAGTACGATACAAAGGATATTTATGAGTGCCCGGTCTGCATCGTAGAGAGTGAGATCCACATGGTGCAGGCACTGGAAGACATTAAGACGGCTGGCTGTAATGCATTGGTCGTATATCTTGGAAACTTTGGTCCGGAAATTTCGGAGACGCTGCTGGCAAAGCATTTTGATGGACCGAAGATGTTTGTTGCGGCAGCGGAGGAGAGTAAGGATAATCTGGTACAGGGACGCGGAGACGCTTACTGCGGTATGCTGAATGCGAGCTACAACCTGGCATTGCGCAATATCAAGGCATATATCCCGGAGTATCCGGTCGGAACCGCAGATGAGTGCGCAGATATGATTCATGAATTTCTGCCAGTCGCGCGGGCTGTCATCGGTCTGTCTGATTTAAAAATCATCAGTTTTGGCCCGAGACCGTTAAACTTTCTGGCATGCAATGCGCCGATCAAACAGCTTTATAACCTGGGCGTGGAGATTGAGGAAAACTCGGAGCTGGATCTGTTTGAAGCCTTCAACAAGCATGAGGGAGACCCGAGGATCCCGGATGTTGTGGCTGACATGGAACAAGAACTGGGTGAGGGCAATAAGAAGCCGGAAATCCTGCCAAAGCTTGCACAGTATGAACTGACCCTGCTTGACTGGATCGAGGCACATAAGGGCTACCGCAAATATGTGGCGATCGCCGGGAAATGCTGGCCTGCATTCCAGACCCAGTTTGGCTTCGTGCCATGCTATGTCAACAGCCGTCTGACGGGACGCGGTATCCCGGTATCCTGTGAGGTAGATATCTATGGCTGCTTGAGCGAGTTCATCGGAACCTGCGTGAGCCAGGATGCCGTAACGCTTCTGGACATCAATAATACCGTGCCGTACGATCTTTACGACAGCGAGATCAAGGACAAATTCGATTACAGAAGCCACGATGTATTTATGGGCTTCCACTGTGGCAACACCAGCACGAAAAAGCTTTCCTTCTGCCAGATGAAGTACCAGCTGATCATGGCGAGAAGCCTTCCAGAAGAAGTGACCCAGGGAACCCTGGAGGGAGATATTGTTCCGGGTGATATTACCTTCTTCCGCCTGCAGAGCACCGCAGATAACAAGCTGAGAGCTTATGTGGCAAACGGAGAGGTTCTTCCAGTGGCAACGCATTCCTTTGGAAGCATCGGCGTGTTCGCAATTCCAGAGATGAAACGCTTCTACCGTCATGTGCTGATCGAAGGAAACTTCCCGCATCACGGTGCCGTGGCATTCGGCCATTACGGAAAGGCACTGTATGAAGTGTTTAAGTATATCGGCGTTGATGGGAAAGAGATTGGTTACAACCAGCCGGCGGGTGTGCGTTATCCGACGGAGAATCCATTTGCGTAAAAAATGAAAAAAGATGATCAGAATCACAGCGGGGTACGGCTGACGTATCGTGTGAAATAAGAGGTGAAAATAAGGCAGCCATCTGTATAATGCAGATGGCTGTTTCCATGTGCAGATCGGGGAGACACCAGTGGCATGTCCGTCGATTTGCAGATTAAGAAGTACAAACGAAAACTTTCTGGATTTAGCTTAGATAATTTCGCATGCTTTTCAGCGCATTTTTCTCCAGCCTTGACACCTGTGCCTGGCTGATATGGATTTCTTCTGCCACTTCTGTCTGGGTCTTTCCCTCGAAAAAACGAAGGTCTATGATGTGCCGTTCCCGTTTCGGCAGCCGGTCCATGGCTTCCCGCAGGGAGATTTCTTCGACCCAGCTTTCTTCGGAACTCTTTTTATCCTTGATCTGGTCCATGACGTAGAGCGGGTCACCGCCATCGGTAAAGATAGGCTCGTACAGGCTGACCGGACTCTGGATGGCGTCCAGCGCATAGGTGATCTCTTCTTTGCTGATCCCAATCTCCTGGGCAATTTCCATGAGGGTTGGTTCGCGGGAATTTTTGCGGGTCAGTCCTTCTCTTGCATAGATGGCTTTGTAGGCGGTATCCCGGAGGGAGCGGCTGACCCGGATCGAATTGTTGTCACGCAGATAGCGACGCACCTCCCCTAAGATCATGGGAACCGCGTACGTAGAAAAGCGGACATTCTGGGTGATATCAAAATTGTCAATGGCCTTGATCAGGCCAATGCAGCCGATCTGAAACAAGTCATCGACATTTTCATTGCTGCTGGAAAAACGCTGGATCACGCTTAAGACCAGTCGTAAATTTCCTTTGATGTACTGTTCTCTGGCGTCCTTATCGCCATCCAAAATGCGCCGGAAAAGTGCATCTTTTTCCTCGTTCGTAAGCAGGGGCAGCTTCGCCGTATTGACTCCGCAGATTTCCACTTTGTAGCCTGCCATGTTCCTTACCTCCGCAGATGATGTTTATGGGCTGTAACGATTCAGCATGAGATTTTGTTATGAACCGTTACATTTGATTTCTATAAAGATGATTTACGGAAATGAGGGGATTTATACGTTGATGGCGCTTCCAGAAACTGGATTTTACATTGCAATTAGGAGAAAGGTTGTTTATGATAAAGTCAGAATACTTGCAGTGCATAAGGTGAAACAATCCGGTATCATAGAGGAAGTGAGACAAGTGTGCAGCGGGCAGAACTGGATAAAGGAGCAAAGAACAATGGGACATTTTTATTTCGTAAGACACGGCCAGACCATCTGGAATGTAGAAGGAAAAATCTGCGGGGCAACCGATATTGCCCTGACGGACCTGGGACACAAACAGGCGATAGAAACAGGAAAAAAGATTCTGGAGGAGCACATTCATGCGGACGAGATTTTGTATTCTCCGCTGATGCGCGCGGCGGATACGGCAAAACATATTTCTGAGATGACCGGGATCCCAGCCCGGATGGAACCGCGCCTGAAGGAGCAGAACTTTGGCAAATGGGAGTCTACGCCGCGAAAGGGCGCGGAATTTCAGCAGGCGAAGCAGTCGTTTGCCTGCAGTTATGAGGGCGGCGAATCCATGCTGCGTCTGGCCCAGCGGATTTACAATCTGCTGGATGAGATCAAGGCGCAGTCGGATGAGAAAACCTATATTCTGGTGGCGCATAATGGAATTGCCCGGGTAGTACAGTCCTATTTTACGGATATGACAAACGAGGAGTTCGCGGCGTATGGTGTGAAAAACTGTGAGGTTGTGCGGTATGATTTCTGAGAATCCTCGTAAAGCAGCAGAATGAGCGTATGTAATGGCTGGAAAAATATAAAACAAACACTTGACGTAAAGCCAGGTTTAGGATCTATGATATTTTTAGAATGGTAAAAAAGGAGGATTTATCTATGAATGACCAGAAACCAGTTGCAGCAACCAATGGCGACCAGTATGTACCATATGACCAGAGAACCGGCAAGGAGTCCGTTGTTTATTTTACCAGAGACCTTTCTGAGGAAGGGTTAAAGAAGGTTTATAACCGCATCAAGGAGCATATTTCCGGAAAGACCGGCGTGAAGCTTCACACCGGCGAGAAGAACGGTCCGAATATCATCCCGCGTCCGTGGGTAAAGGAGCTTCTGGCTTCCGAGCTTCCGGATGCAAACATTGTGGAGACCAACACTTACTACGAGGGAGACCGCTATACCACCGAGCAGCATCGGGAGACCTTAAAGGTAAATGGCTGGACGTTCTGCCCGGTCGACATTATGGATGAGGACGGAACTGCCATGCTTCCGGTTAAAGATGGCAAATGGTTTACCGAGATGAGCGTTGGCAAGAATCTGTTAAACTATGATTCCCTGCTGGTCCTGACTCATTTTAAGGGTCATGTGATGGGCGGCTTCGGCGGTTCCAACAAGAACATCGGTATTGGCTGTGCAGACGGAAGAGTCGGCAAGGCGATGATCCACACGGTAGAAGGTTCTGATCATATGTGGAGCATTGCTACGGAGGAGCTGATGGAGCGGATCACCGAGTCTACAAAGTCTGTTGTTGACCATTTTGGTGACCACATTGCATTTGTGAATGTGATGCGCAACATGTCTGTTTCCTGTGACTGCGAAGGCGTTGCAGCAGAGCCGGTTGTTACCCCGGATGTGGGCATTGTGGCATCTGCAGATATTCTGGCAGCAGATCAGGCCTGCGTGGATATGGTCTTTGCCATGAAAGAGGACGAGCACAAGGCTCTGACAAAGCGCATGCTCACTCGCCACAGCATGCGCCAGCTTTCCTATATGAAGGAAATGGGCATGGGCAATAACCGCTATCGTCTGATCGACCTCGATAACGATGATGAGGTGATCGATGCAGCAAAGGCTGTTGAGGGCGTGGTGCCGTTTGGGCAGGTGAGGAAAATTAAGTATAGCAAGTAAGAAATTGATCTTTCAATAAAATAGAGAAGGTCCGGAAAAGCGTGAAAAAGCGCTTTTCTGGACTTTTTTGTTGCTCTATGCATTCAGAGAAAGCAGCTCGTGATAATTCTTGGTTTTGAAGTAGGTCGTGAAGTGGTATTGAAGTAGAACATGAAGTGGTATTGAAGTAGGTCGTGAAGTGATATTGAAGTAGCATGGAAGCTGACATTGAAGTAATATTGAAGTTGATAAGGAAGCTTTCATGAAGTAAAATAAAACAGTCTATAGAATTTGATTGCTACATTTAGGAGAAATGACTATGAATACGAAATTATCATTCGCAAGTGACTACATGGAAGGTGCGCATCCTTCTATTTTAGAAACATTACAGGAAACCAATTTTCTGGCATCCCCGGGCTATGGAACGGATTCTTTCACGGAGTCTGCAAAGCAGAAGATCCGCGAGGCCTGCAAGGCACCGGGTGCAGAGGTGTATTTTCTGGTTGGAGGAACCCAGACCAATGCTACGGTGATCGATGCGCTTTTGCAGTCCTATCAGGGTGTGATTGCCGCAGATACCGGTCATGTCAGCATGCACGAGGCAGGTGCGATCGAGCACAGCGGGCACAAGGTGCTGACGCTGCCTCATGAGCTTGGGAAGCTTTCGGCAGAGGAAATCCGTGCATACCTGAAAACATTTTGGAGCGATGAAAACCACGAGCATATGGTCCTGCCTGGTATGGTTTACATTTCCCAGCCGACGGAGTACGGCACGCTTTACTCCAAAAAGGAATTAGAGGATATCAGCAGCGTCTGCCGTGAATATCAGATCCCGCTTTATGTGGACGGTGCCCGTCTGGCGTATGCGCTTGCGTCTCCCGCAAACGATGTTTCCCTGCAGGATCTGGCTGAGTTGTGTGATGTTTTCTATATTGGCGGCACCAAGTGCGGAGCATTGTTTGGCGAGGCGGTTGTGATTCCGAAGGCCGGACGGATCCCGCATTTCTTCACGATCATCAAACAGCATGGTGCACTTTTGGCAAAGGGAAGAATCCTGGGAATCCAGTTTGATGTTTTGTTTACGGATCACCTTTATGAGCAGATTGGAAAAACAGCGGTTGCATTGGCAGCAAAGATTCAGGATACGATAAAAACAGCCGGAATTCCGCTGTATCTGGAATCTCCGACCAATCAGGTCTTTTGCATTATGGAAAATGCCCGTCTGGAAGCATTAGGAAATGAGGTGGAGTACAGCTTCTGGGAAAAGGCTAATGAGACCCACACAGTGATCCGCTTTGCGACAAGCTGGGCGACACAGGAGGAAAACGTGGAGAAGCTGTGTGAATTGCTGAGAAGAGAATAGCGGAAAGTGTTACGATTTGCAGGCAGGAATTTCCTGAATCAGCAGATGCGTTACTCGTGCCTTCCCGATATGCAGTGCAATGAAAAATGTGTTTTTTGTGTTAATTTTTCCCCCTCCCCTTGTTATTTGAAAAATGCGTGTTATAATACAAATAGAACAAAACTATAACGACAACAATAACATTTTTCTTCAGGCAGTAGCCGCTTCAGAAGGTAAGGTGAGAAATATGGCAGCAAAGAAAGATTTTTATGAAGTTCTCGGTGTTTCCAAAACAGCGAGTGACGCAGAAATAAAGAAAGCATACCGTAAGTTGGCAAAGAAGTATCATCCAGACAGCAATCCGAATGATACCGTGGCAGCAGAACGGTTTAAAGAGATCAATGAAGCATATGACGTTTTAAGTGACCCGGAGAAAAAGAAACTGTACGACCAGTTTGGCGCGGCAGCGTTTGAAGCCGGGTTTGATCCGAAGGCAGCAGCCGGAGGATATGGCGGCTTTGGTGGATTCAGTGGTGGAGCCGGTGGTTTTGGCGGCGGCTTCCACGGATTTTCCGGCGGTACAGGTGGTTTTCACGGTTTTTCGGGTGATCCAAACGGCGGCTATCAGGAGTTCCATTTCGAGGGCAATCCGGAAGATATGGACGATATTTTTGGTGGCATGTTCGGAGGTATGTTCGGTGGACACGGAAGCAGGCAGAACGGCACTGGCTCGAACAATCAATCTGGAGGAAGCGGACGAAGCAGCTTCCATGGTGGTTTTGGCAGCAGTGGCTTCCAGAGCCGTGGTCAGGATGTAACTTCCGACTTGACGGTTACGTTTGATGAGGCAGCATTTGGCTGCGATAAGATCATCACACTGACCGGCTCGGATGGACGCAAGCAGACCTTAAAACTGCATATTCCAGCCGGTATGGAGGATGGCAAGAGCATCCGTCTGCAGGGCAAAGGCGGTGCCGGAATCGGCGGCGCACAGGCTGGAGATCTTTTGATCTGCATTCATGTCAGTGAAAAACCTGGATTTACCAGAAAAGGAGCAGATGTGTATACGACAGCCAACATTCCGTTTACGACAGCAGTTCTTGGTGGGGAAGCAATCATCCATACCTTAAATGGACGGGTATCCTGCCGTATCAAACCAGGGACCCAGTCCGGCTCCAAGATCCGTCTGAAGGGCAAAGGCGTAGCCAATATGCGTGACCCGAAGACCTTTGGCGACTTATATGTCACCGTTCAGATTGAAGTGCCGACGAATCTGTCGGCGGAAGCACTTGCGAAACTGAAAGAATTTGAGAAGGCCAGCAGTGGAAAGAAGGGCGGATTTCACGCCGCGTAAATGAGAAGGGACTTGTGTGTGAAATGACTGATCTATAGAGTGGATTATTTCACAGTGCAGTCCCTTTTTGGGGGATAAAGAACCTGCTCATATCAGTATGTTCCAATTCCAACAGCTTTACTTTATTACCAATCCCGCCTGCATATCCGGTCAGACTTCCATTCGTGCCCACCACCCGGTGGCAAGGCACGATAATGGAAACCGGATTATGCCCGACAGCGCCGCCGACAGCCTGGGCTGACATTTTTGCGAGTCCATGCCGGTCGGCCAGTTTCCTGGCAAGAGCTCCGTAGGTAACGGTCTGTCCATAGGGAATTTCCAGCAGCAGCTTCCAGACCTCCATGCGGAAATCGGAGCCGGTCAGATGAAGCTTTGGTGTGAAATCGGGTTCCTTTCCCTGAAAGTAAAGATCCAGCCAACGGCGGGTATCGGTAAGAATTTCAGAAGCTTCTTTCTGACCGGCAGCAGCAATGCCGGTCGGAGTCTTCTCAATTTTTTTATATTCTTTGTTCTCTAAAGTATCTGCAAAATATTTCCCATTTTCCAGCCACAGTCCGGTAAGACCTGCCGAATCAGCTGCAAGCAGGAGCGTCCCGAGGGGCGAAAAATAGGTGGATGTGTATATCATAAAAATCCTCCGTGAAGTTCCTAATCAATAAGATGTTACTGTTCATGCGAAATGTCAGTAACAATAATTTTACTACGAAATAAGAAATTGGGAAACAAGAAATAAGCGCATTGTGGTATTTGAGATGCTGCGTTATAATATCTTTACAATGAACGTGTGAAAAGAAAGCCCATAGATTTTTTAGCTGGAGGTGAAACATGGGAAGTTATCTGAATCCGGGAAATGCGCTTTTTAAGATGGCAGTGAATTCTCAGATTTTTATCGATAAAAGTATGCTGATCCAGGCAACGAATCAATGTATGAATACGATGCAGCGGTTTATTTCTGATCTATGATCTTATGGACGTATATGGTGAGGTAAGATTCCGTGATGATAAAAATCTGATTCAGGTGATGAAGGATGTATACGCATATACAGGGCATCCGTTTGTTATATTGATCGATGAATGGGATTGTCTGTTTCGGGAATATCAGCGGAGTGAGACAGCACAGAAAAAATACCTTGATTTTTTGAGAGCATGGCTGAAAGATCAGAGTTATGTGGCTCTGGCTTATATGACAGGAATTCTTCCGGTTAAAAAGTATGGTTCCCATTCAGCATTAAATATGTTTACAGAGTATTCCATGACGGAACCAGGAAATATGGCCCCATATTTTGGTTTCACAGAGGAAGAGGTACAAGAACTCTGTGAGCTTTATCAGATGAATTTCGAAGAGGCGAGGGCCTGGTACGATGGGTATGGGTTAGTTCAGCATGAGCGTACGGGAGAAATTCGATATTCCATGTATAGCCCCAAGTCGGTGGTTGAGGCAATGCTGCGTCATAAATTTGGAACATACTGGAATCAGACAGAAACTTACGAGGCATTAAAGCTTTATATTCGCATGAATCTGAATGGTTTAAAAGATGCAGTGGTCAAGATGCTTGCGGGGGAAAATGTATCGATCAATACCGGAACGTTTACGAATGATATGACAAATTTTTCCACAAAAGATGACGTGCTGACACTGTTGGTCCATTTGGGATACCTGACTTACGATAGTGAAAATGAAACCGTGACAATTCCCAACAAAGAAGTTTCGCAGGAATATATCAATGCACGAAAGGATTATCGTGGGAATTTGCTTCTGGCGGGAATCAATTATGAACGGAATACAAAAACACATAGCTGTGTTATTGAAAAAATAACAATTTAAGTATATGACAAGGGTCGTGTGAGTTGCCGAAAGGCAACTCACACGACCCTATTAAAGTGAAATAAATAGTTGTTTTCTCCGTCAAAATAAATTTCTTCTCCATAATACGCTTTGATCGCCATAATAGAAGCCCCCTGTGAAATCCACGCTTATGCTGCTATGCCCTGATGCTGTTTGTTTCCTGCAAGATGTGAAGGATAAATTATGCCTTGTTTTTTTCGTATAGGATCATGAGCCCCTTTAGCAGAAGGGCATCGTCGTAAATGATTTTGTGGCGGCAGAGCGGAACCACAAAGCGGGAAAGTCCGCCGGTCGCAATGATCGTGGCTGGTTCGCCGAGTTCTTCTTCCATATGGTCAATAATTCCGTCGATCATGCCGGCATTGCCGTACATGATGCCGCTGCGCATACAGTCGATGGTGTTTTTCCCGATGACGTGCTTTGGAATGTCCAGGCTGATGGATGGCAGCTGTGCCGTTTTGCTGCTTAAGGAGTCTAAGGAGACCCGAAGACCCGGATAGATGATTCCGCCGATGTAATTTCCGCTTTTATCGACCACGGACATGGTCGTCGCGGTTCCCATATCGATGATGATGATCGGTCCCGGGTATTCGCGGATCGCGGCAACGGCGTCTACGATCATATCGCTTCCTACAGTCTTCGGGTTATCCATGATGATGTTCATGCCGGTTTTGATACCAGCGCCGACCAGCATGGGATGATAACCTAAAATCTTCTTTACAGCAGAAGAAATCGGTGCATTGAGCGGCGGAACGACGGACGACATAATGGCCCCTTCAATGTCGGATGGATTGATCTGGTGGATTTCCAGAATGTTCTTGATGTTGATGGCATACTCAGTGCCGGTTTTTGCGTGGTCTGTGGTGACGCGCTCTACAAAATAGGTTTTCTGGGAATCGATACAGCCGATAACAATGTTGGTATTTCCCATATCCAGTGCTAAAATCATGGATGAAGCTCCTTTTTTCTTTATTGTCTGCAGCAGTGAAAGGTCTGTCTGCAGCCGAATTTTTCTGGGTCTGCACAGCAAAGGTACAGACGTATAGATTATCTACAATCTTACCATATTTTACAGGGAAAGACAATCGGAATACACGCGTCTTGTCGTTTCTGCCCCTTTTATTGGCGGTTGAAATATGATATACTTATAAGACTGTTTGTATGAAAAATGAGGAGGCTTTGACTCTTATGTTAAAAGGAAAAACTGTGCTGCTGGGTGTCAGCGGCGGAATCGCTGCCTACAAGATCGCAAGCCTGGCAAGCATGCTGGTAAAGCAGCATGCCAATGTGCATGTGATCATGACACAGAATGCCACCAATTTTATCACCCCGACAACGTTTGAAACCCTGACGGGAACGAAGTGCCTGGTGGACACCTTTGACCGGAATTTTGAGTTCCAGGTGGAACATGTATCGCTGGCAAAGCAGGCAGATATTTTTATGATCGCACCTGCTACGGCCAATGTGATCGCCAAGGTAGCCCATGGTCTGGCAGATGACATGCTGACGACGACGTTTCTGGCCTGCAAAAAGCCGAAATATATCGTACCGGCCATGAATACCCAGATGTACGAAAATCCCATTACGCAGGACAATCTGGAAATCTGCAGAAAGTATGGCATGCATGTCATTGATCCGGCGAGCGGTTATCTGGCCTGCGGTGATACCGGAGCCGGAAAGATGCCGGAGCCGGAGACCTTGTTTGAGTATATTCTGCAGGAGCTTGCCTGTGAGAAGGATCTTGCCGGAAAAAAGGTTCTGGTAACAGCCGGACCGACCAGGGAGGCAATTGATCCGGTGCGCTATATCACCAATCATTCCACGGGAAAGATGGGTTATGCCATTGCGCGGGCAGCCGCAAGGAGAGGTGCCGAGGTGACGCTGGTGAGCGGACCGGTGGATCTAAAAGCGCCGCTTGGCGTGAAGCTGGTGCCGGTGGTCAGTGCAAAGGATATGTTCGATGCCGTGACCTCGGTCAGCGACCAGCAGGATGCCATCATCAAGGCAGCAGCGGTAGCTGATTACCGCCCGGCGGTTGTGGGTACGGAGAAGACGAAAAAGAACGACGGCAACATGAACATTGAGCTGGAGCGCACGGACGACATTCTTGCATGGCTGGGTGCGCACCGGAGAGCGGGACAGGTGCTTTGCGGTTTCTCCATGGAGACCCAGAATATGCTGGAGAATTCCCAGGCGAAGCTTGCAAAGAAAAAGGTGGACATGATCGTGGCCAACAGTCTGCGGACAGCCGGAGCCGGATTCGGCACCGATACCAATATCGTGACGGTCATCACGAAGGATGGCGCCGAGGAGCTGGAGCTGATGAGCAAGGATGCGGTGGCGCACGAACTTCTGAATCGTATTTTTCCACATGCTTAGTTCTTGCAAAAGCGATGCGTGTCTGGTAAACTGTAAGTTTGGAACGAGAAATAAAAGCGGATAGATTCAGACCGCTTTCACCTTATATACATTCGGAAATTTCGAATGTACAATATAGAACGGAGGACAAACTTTTGTCGAATATAACAGAAGAAATCAAGAAACGAAGAACCTTTGCGATCATTTCCCACCCGGATGCCGGTAAGACAACCCTGACGGAGAAATTCCTGCTTTACGGAGGTGCCATTAACCTGGCAGGTACCGTAAAAGGAAGAAAGGCCGCAAAGCATGCCGTATCCGACTGGATGGAGATCGAGAAGGAGAGAGGTATTTCCGTAACCTCATCCGTTATGCAGTTTGAATACGATAACTACTGCATCAACATTCTGGATACCCCGGGACACCAGGACTTCTCTGAGGATACCTACCGTACCCTGATGGCGGCCGACAGTGCGGTCATGGTTATCGACGGTTCCAAGGGTGTTGAGGCACAGACCATCAAGCTGTTCAAGGTCTGTGTCATGAGAGGCATTCCGATCTTTACCTTTATTAACAAGATGGACCGCGAAGCGCGCGATCCGTTTGAACTGATGGATGAGATCGAGAACGTGCTTGGCATCCGTACCTGTCCGATCAACTGGCCGATCGGTTGTGGAAAGAACTTCAAGGGTGTGTATGACCGCCATGAGAAGACCATTACCACCTTCACGGCTGCCATGGGCGGACAGAAAGAGATCGATTCCCAGACCTTCCCGGTAGAGGGAACCGATGTCGAGGCGGTGATCGGAGCCGATTACCACCAGCAGCTGTTAGATGAGATCGAGCTTTTGGACGGCGCAGCCGATGAGTTTGACCAGGAACGTGTCAGCCGCGGTAATTTATCCCCGGTATTTTTCGGTTCTGCACTGACCAACTTTGGTGTTGAGACTTTCCTGCAGCATTTCCTGAAGATGACGACTTCCCCGCTGCCGAGAAAGGCGATCACAAGAGAGATCAGCCCGTTTAACGACGATTTCTCCGCGTTTGTCTTCAAGATCCAGGCAAACATGAATAAGGCACACCGCGACCGTATCGCGTTTATGCGTATCGTATCCGGCAAGTTCGAGGCCGGCATGGAAGTAAACCATGTGCAGGGCGGCAAGAAGATCCGCCTGTCCCAGCCGCAGCAGATGATGGCGCAGGACAGAAAGATCGTCGAGGAGGCATATGCAGGTGATATCATCGGTGTGTTCGATCCGGGTATTTTCTCGATTGGTGATACCTTATGTCTCTCCAACGAGAAGTTCGAGTTCGAGGGCATCCCGACCTTCGCACCGGAGCATTTCGCGCGTGTGCGCCAGATCGACACTATGAAGCGCAAACAGTTCTTGAAGGGTGTCAGCCAGATTGCCCAGGAGGGTGCGATCCAGATCTTCCAGGAGTTCAACACCGGTATGGAGGAGATCATCGTTGGCGTAGTCGGCGAGCTGCAGTTTGAGGTTCTGACCTACCGTCTGGAAAATGAGTACAATGTAGAGGTGAAGCTGGAGAAGCTGCCGTACGAGTACATCCGCTGGATCGAGAACAAGGACGAGATCGATGTGGCCAAGATCCAGGGTACCTCCGACATGAAGCGTATCAAGGACTTAAAGGACAACCCGCTTCTGATCTTTGTCAACAGCTGGAGCATCGGCATGGTAGAGGACCGCAACCCGGGATTAAAGCTGAGTGAGTTCGGGCGTAACTAGAAGTCATAAAAAATATATGGAGGAAATAAATCATGAGCAAGATTGACGTAGTAAGAGCTGCAATGGTAGAGGCAATGAAGGCAAAAGACAAGGCAAGAAAAGATTCCCTGTCCATGCTGCTTTCCGCACTGAAGAACGCGCAGATCGACAAGCGTGAGGAGCTGACGGAGGATGAAGAGAACGCCGTTGTTAAGAAGGAAATCCGCCAGACCCAGGAGACCTACGACATGGCTCCGGCAGACCGTACCGACATCCGCGAGGAAGCTGCTGCAAGACTTGCCGTTTACAAAGAGTTCGCTCCGGAAGATATGAACGTAGAGCAGATCACGGAGGTGATCAAGGGAGTTCTTGCAGAGCTTGGCATTGAGCAGCCGACCGGTGCAGACAAGGGCAAGATCATGAAGGTTCTGATGCCGAAGGTAAAAGGCAAAGCGGACGGTAAGCTGGTAAACCAGACTCTTGCCGGCATGATGAAATAAATCATTTCTGGACGCATTTGTGTGAATAACAGCGAAATGCTGTAAAATGACAAAAATAATAGACTTTGGGGGTTAATCTTATGTACAAAGAGAAAATCAGCGCCTGGGTGGACGCTCACAAAGATGAGATGATCGAAGATATCTGTGAACTCTGCCGCATCAACAGTGAAAAGATGCCGGAGGAAGAAGATATGGACATGCCGTTTGGTCCTGGTGCCGCAGAGTGTCTGGATACGGCTCTGGATATGGCGGAGGGTTACGGCTTTGAAACCTGCTCTTATGATGGATATGTGGGCTGCGTGGATATGAATGAGCTTCCGCGTCAGCTGGATATCCTGGCACATCTGGATGTCGTTCCGGCAGGAGAGGGCTGGACTGTGACAGAACCGTTCAAACCGATCGTAAAAGACGGAAAGCTTTACGGTCGCGGTACTGCAGACGATAAAGGACCGGCTGTGGCAGCACTGTATGCCATGCGTGCAGTCAAAGAACTTGGCATTCCGCTTAAGAAAAATGTGCGCCTGATCCTTGGTACGGATGAAGAGTGCGGCAGCAGCGATATCAAGTATTATTACAGCCAGGAAAAGGAAGCACCAATGACTTTTTCCCCGGATGCGGCTTATCCGCTGGTAAATACGGAGAAAGGCCGTTTTGCGGGACATTTTACCGCAGCGTTTGCGTGCTCGGATGCGCTTCCGAAGCTGGTTTCCATTCAGGCAGGCACCAAAGTGAATGTAGTGCCGGGAAAAGCAAAAGCTGTCGTGGAAGGTTTTGCAGAGACCGCTTTAACAACAGCAGCTGCTGAGACGGAAAAAGAAACCGGAATTCATTTTGATTTTGTCAGCGAGGGCGCAGTGACCACGGTAACTGCAACCGGAACCGGTGCCCATGCATCGACTCCGGAAGTGGGAAACAACGCGCTGACCGGACTTTTGGTATTCCTTGGAAAGCTGGCATTTGCACCGTGTGAGCAGATCGATATGGTGCGCAAGGCAGCAGCTCTGATCCCGCATGGTGATGTGACCGGACAGACGCTTGGTGTATCCATGGAAGATGAGATTTCCGGAAAACTGACCCTGTCTTTCAATATGCTGACGGTAGATGCCGGAAACCTGGACGGCAAGTTTGACAGCCGTGTTCCGGTATGCGGAAATGACGACAATGTGCTTGAAGTTGTGAGAAGCCGCATGGCAGAGCAGGGACTGACCCTGTTGAATAAAGATATGGTTCCGCCGCATCATGTATCGGGGGATTCCCATTTTGTAAAGACACTTCTTGCGGCGTTTGAAACTTATACCGGACGCAAAGGCGAATGCCAGTTCATGGGAGGCGGCACCTATGTGCACAGTCTTGCAAATGGTGTGGCATTTGGCGCTGCAATGCCGGAAACGGATAATAAAATGCATGGTCCGGATGAATTTGCAGTTGTTGAGGAACTGGTAGTAAGTGCCAAGATTTTTGCGCAGGCGATCGCAGATCTCTGCGGCTGATGAAAGATTAATAAGAAAAACTGGAAAGAAGGTACCGCAGGGTGCCTTCTTTTTTTACTTTGCATATTGAGGAGGCGCCGGTGGCGTGTCCGCTGATTTCTACTGTATGCAGGCAGAAGTGCTGAAAATTGTATTTATAGAAAAACATTGAAAAAACACCATAATACCTATTGACATAGTGGGTTAAAGGACTTACAATACGAAACAACGAATCACCTACAGAAATACAGGGTAATTCAAAAGAAGAAAACAATCTGAATAACTGAACAGGCGTAAAACCAGTTATGGATGAATTTGGAAAGGCAGGTACATACCATGAGCAAGAATTATAAGTTTGAGACCCTTCAGCTTCACGTAGGACAGGAGAGTGCAGATCCGGCAACCGACTCCAGAGCAGTACCGATTTACGCAACTACTTCTTATGTATTTAAAGATTCTGCACAGGCAGCAGGACGCTTCGCTTTAAGCGAGCCGGGAAACATTTATACCCGCTTAATGAACCCGACCTCTGATGTATTCGAGAAGAGAGTTGCAGCCTTAGAGGGTGGTATCGGAGCACTGGCTACCGCATCTGGTTCCGCAGCAATCGCTTATGCGATCCAGAATATCGCAAAGGCAGGAGACCATGTTGTATCTTCCAGCAATCTGTATGGCGGTACCACAAACCTGTTTGAGAACACACTGCCGGAGCAGGGAATCACTGCTACCCTGGTCGATCCGTCCGATCCGGAAAATTTTGAGAAGGCAATCCAGCCGAACACCAAGCTTCTTTACTCCGAGACACTTGGCAACCCGAACTCTGACGTGGTAGATCTGGAAGCAATCGCAGAGATCGCCCATCGTCATGGTATTCCGTTTATCGTGGACAGTACCTTTGCAACTCCGTATCTTTTACGTCCGATCGAGCATGGCGCTGATATCGTGGTACATTCTGCTACGAAGTTCATGGGTGGACATGGTACCGTAATGGGCGGCATCGTAGTAGACGGCGGTAAGTTCGACTGGGCTCAGAACGATAAGTTCCCGGGCTTAAGCAAACCGAACCCATCTTACCATGGTATTGTATTTACCGAAGCATGCGGAAATGCTGCTTACATCACCAAGCTCCGCACCACGCTGATGAGAGACTTAGGTGCTACCATTTCCCCGTTCAACTCTTTCCTGTTACTGCAGGGTCTGGAAACCCTGTCCTTAAGAGTAGAGCGCCACGTAGAGAACGCCCTGAAAGTGGTAGATTTCTTAAAGAATCATCCGCAGGTAGAGAAAGTAAACCATCCGTCTCTGGCTACTGGTCATCAGAAAGAACTGTACGACCGCTACTTCCCGAACGGTGCAGGTTCTATCTTTACTTTCGAGATCAAGGGCGATGTAAATACCGCAAAGAAATTCACCGAGAACCTGGAATTATTCTCCCTGCTTGCTAACGTAGCAGATGTAAAATCCCTGGTTATCCATCCGGCGTCTACCACCCACTCCCAGCTGGATGAGGAAGGACTTCTGGCATGCGGCATCAAACCGACCACAATCCGTCTTTCCATCGGTACCGAGCATATCGACGATATCATTGATGACTTAAAACATGGTTTTGAGGCAGTAAAGTAATTACAGATTAAAACAGGTCTGTCCGGTCATTTCCTTTGAACCGGGTGGATGATTTGATAATAAAACGTTGCGTGAATGCAAGGAGGACACAAAAAATGGCAAACATTTATACTTCTGCAGACCAGCTGATCGGAAAAACCCCTCTTCTGGAGCTCACAAATATTGAGAAAAAATATGGCTTAAAGGCGAAAATTCTGGCAAAGCTCGAGTATTTTAACCCGGCAGGTTCTGTAAAGGATCGTATTGCCAAGGCTATGATCGACGCAGCAGAGAAGAGCGGTCAGTTAAAACCGGACTCTGTGATCATTGAGCCGACCTCCGGCAACACCGGTATCGGTCTTGCATCGGTTGCAGCAGCCCGCGGCTACCGCATCATCATCGTTATGCCGGAGACCATGTCCGTTGAGCGCCGCCAGCTTATGAAAGCATATGGTGCAGAGCTGGTTCTGACGGAAGGTGCAAAAGGTATGAAGGGTGCCATTGCCAAGGCAGATGAGCTTGCAAAGGAGATCCCGGGTGCATTCGTGACCGGTCAGTTCGTAAACCCGGCAAACCCGAAAGCACACTTCGAGACCACTGGTCCGGAGATCTGGGAAGATACCGACGGAAAGGTAGATTATTTTGTAGCAGGTGTTGGTACCGGCGGTACCATTACTGGAACCGGTCAGTTCTTAAAATCCAAGAATCCGGATGTTAAGGTTGTCGCTGTAGAGCCGGCTACCTCTGCAGTACTTTCCACCGGTGTGGCAGGTGCCCACAAGATCCAGGGTATCGGTGCAGGCTTTGTTCCGGATGTACTGGATACCAAGATTTACGATGAAATCATTCCGGTCAGCAATGAAGACGCATTTGCAACCGGAAAAGAGGTAGGAAAGAATGAAGGCGTGCTGGTAGGTATTTCCTCTGGCGCAGCAACCTGGGCTGCCATTGAACTGGCAAAACGCCCGGAGAATGAGGGTAAGACAATCGTAGTGCTTCTGCCGGATACCGGAGACCGCTATCTGTCCACCCCGTTATTTGCAGACTGACCGTAACGGTTCCTATATCTGCGTACAGTCCGGATGAATTGGGACAGTCCGTACCGGCCCGGAAACAGGCGTGTGTTTCCGGGCGGAAATAGAATAGAATGAGAAGGATGGTTTGGGGATTATGATGATTTCAACAAGAGGAAGATATGCGCTGCGAGTCATGGTGGACCTGGCAGAACATGCCACCGGCGCCTTTACTCCGTTAAAGGAGGTGGCAGAGCGGCAGGATATCTCCCAGAAATATCTGGAATCGATCATGTCCAATCTGTCCAAATCCGGTTTTGTAGAAGGTGCTCAGGGAAAAGGCGGCGGTTATCGCCTGTCCCGAGCACCGGAAGATTATAAAGTCGGCGAGATCCTGCGCCTGACAGAGGGTTCTCTGGCTCCGGTTGCCTGTTTGGAAGCGGATGCCAAACCCTGTGCCATGTCCCCCCACTGCAGGACTCTGCCGATGTGGAACCGGCTCAATGAAACGATCAATCAGTTTTTTGACAGCTATACCATCGCCGATCTGATGCAGAGCGAAGACGGTGGGGACTACGTGATCTAAATGAGCAGTGCCAGCCGAAATTTTTACAGGAATTCTGCCGTGCTCGCACGAAGCAGAATTCCTGTGAAAATTTCGGCTGATAGGGCGAATGCCCTCAGCGAGGAAACGCAAAGCGTTTTCGAGCTGCCACTGCGAAACAGCCTGCGCCAAAGCGTTTTCGAGCTGGCACTGCGAAATTTCCAGAATATCCTTGACAAAACATAAAACCCGGCGTACAATACGCCACATAAGGTAAAATTAACGGAAACGGAGAACAGCTATGAATCAGTCCAAGACCATGCAGATGAATATGGCTATGATGTGCGGCATGATGATGAACATGTGCCGTATGTTCGTGTGCAATCAATTTCATCAGTAATCTGCAAGGTCAGGAAAGAGCATAGAAGGATCATATCGAATACGCATTCTAATTGCCGCAAACCTGTGCAGGTTTTGCGGCTTTTCTTGTTTCACAGGAAATTGCCTCTTATGAAACAAAATGCGTTGCGCAAAGTTTACGGAATAGGATATCCGAATATGATCTGGTTTACCGGATTCACAAAACAGGGAAAGGAAACTATCATGGCATCAGACGAAACCATCATCCAGTTAAAACACATGGGCAAAGAGTTTAAGACGGCGAATGGTCCGGTGAAAGCCTTAGACGACATTAATCTGGAAATTCGACGGGGCGAGATTTTTGGCATTATCGGTCTTTCCGGAGCAGGAAAGAGTACACTGGTACGCTGCATCAATATGCTGGAAATCCCAACCTCCGGTGAGGTTATTTTTGAAGGAGAGAATCTGGCGGCCTTAAGCGAGGCAGCGCAGAGAAAGGCAAGACAGTCCATGGGCATGATCTTCCAGCAGTTTAATCTGCTGGCTCAGAGAAACATCCTGAAAAATGTGTGCTTCCCGATGGAAATTGCAGGAGTTCCCAGGCAGCAGGCGAAGGAACATGCAATGGAACTGTTAAAACTGGTTGGTCTGGAAGACCGGGCGAAAGCATACCCGGCACAGCTTTCCGGCGGACAGCGCCAGCGCGTGGCGATTGCCCGTGCGATTGCAACGAATCCCAAAGTACTTCTTTGCGATGAAGCAACCAGTGCACTGGATCCGAACACCACCAAGTCCATTCTGGAGCTGATCAAACAGATCAACCGGGATCTGGGGATTACGGTGATCGTGATCACCCACGAGATGGCAGTCATTGAAGCAATCTGTGACCGTGTTGCCATCATCGATCACAGTCAGATTGCAGAGTCCGGACGGGTGTCGGAAATCTTTTCTGAGCCGAAATCCAGGATCGGCCGTCAGCTTATTCTTGGAGATGCGGTGGAGAATGTGAAGTTCGATGCTTCGAAAAAAATCCGTATCACATTCGATGGACGATCTTCCATGGAACCGGTGCTGGCGAATATGATCCTGGCAAGCAAAGTGCCGGTCAATATCCTGTATGCATCCACGAAAGACATTGGCGGTACGGCCTATGGACAGATGATCATTCAGCTTCCGGAAGATGAGGCAGATGCGGCGCGTGCCCTGCATTATTTGAAAACGGTGCAGGTACCATATGAGGAGGTGAGCGGCGATGTTATTTAGTCAGCAGATCATGGAACTGATCCGCAATGGAATCGGGGAAACGTTATGTATGGTGATCATTTCCACCGTGGTTTCTTATATTATCGGAATTCCGCTTGGTATTATTCTGGTAGTGACGGACAAAGAAGGCATCCGCCCGATCCCGGTCCTTCAGAAAATTCTGGGACTCGTCATCAACCTGCTCCGCTCGGTCCCGTTCCTGATCCTTCTGATCATGATGATTCCGGTCACCAGGAAAATCGTGGGAACGAGCCTTGGCTGGAAAGCAGTGGTTCCGCCGCTTGTAGCATCGGCAGCTCCGTATATTGCCCGCATGGTGGAATCGTCCTTTAAGGAAATCGATGCAGGAGTCATCGAGGCAGCGAAATCCATGGGCGCTTCTACGTTTCAGATCATCTGGAAGGTGCTGCTCCCGGAATCAAAGCCCTCTCTTTTGATCGGTGCAGCGATTTCTACGACCACGATCCTTGGATATTCTGCGATGGCAGGTGCGGTTGGCGGCGGCGGACTGGGCGGTATCGCGATCAACTATGGTTATTACCGTTATGAGACCGACATCATGCTGGTGACCGTAGCAATCCTGGTCATCATCGTCCAGATCATCCAGGAGATCGGCATGAGACTGGCAAGAAAGAGTGACAAACGGATCCGTTAAGAAATGGAACGCATCGGAATCCGATGCGGAAACTGGAAAAATCCGGCAGAACAGAAAATTGTTCTGGCAGACCGGAAATGACAGGCATGGATTTAGCAGCCGCAGGACGGCTGTCGGCCAAAGGCCATATAAATCAAAATTATTCATTGAGGAGGATCAGTATTATGAAAAAGAACATTGGTGTAATTGCAGCAGCATTTTTAGCAGCAGCAGCCCTGAGCGCATGCGGCGGCAGCAAACCGGCTGAGACGACTGCAGCAGAGACAAAGGCAGAGGCAGCTGAGACGACTGCAGCGGAGAGCAGCGCAGAGGCAGAGAGCAGCGAAGCAGAAGCAAAGACGGACGATTTAAAGGAACTGACGGTAGGTGCGAGCCCGGCTCCTCACGCAGAGATCCTGGAGGCTGCAAGAGAAGAACTGGCAAAGAAAGGGTATGATTTAAAAATCGTTGAGTATACCGATTATGTTCAGCCGAACCTGGCACTGGACGCTGGCGATCTGGATGCAAACTACTTCCAGCATCTTCCGTATCTGGAGCAGTTCAATGAGGAGAGAGGAACCAAGTTAGTCAGCGCAGGTAAGATCCACTACGAGCCGTTTGGCATTTACGCAGGCAAGACCGCATCCTTAGACGAGCTGGCAGACGGCGCAAAGGTTGCTGTACCAAACGATGCAACCAACGAGGCACGTGCACTGCTTCTTCTGGAAGCACAGGGTCTGTTAAAGTTAAAAGATGGCGCAGGCTTAAAGGCAACCAAGACCGATATTGTTGAGAATCCGAAGAACCTGGATATCCTGGAGGTTGAGGCAGCACAGGTTCCGCGTTCCCTTCCGGATGTTGACATTGCAGTTATCAACGGGAACTACGCAATCGAGGCTGGTTTAAAGGTATCTGACGCACTGGCTGTTGAGGCTTCTGACTCTGAGGCAGCCACTACCTACGGCAACGTGGTAGCAGTGCAGGAGGGCAAGGAAGAGGATGAGAAGACCAAAGCCCTGATGGAGGCACTGACCAGCGACACCGTAAAAGAGTTCATGGAACAGACCTACGAGGGCGCAGTTGTTCCGTTATTCTAAGAAGCGTGGTAACTGTTCAGTAGGTCTGCGCATTTACTGCGCTGACCGTAAGAAAACATAGGCTGGCAGGCAAGTGACAAACAGAAAAGGATACGCATAGACTACAGTAAGGAATTTTCGGTTCCGGACGTGGGCTATGCGTATTTTTGATTTAAAAAAAAAGAAGTCATCAATATCTGCGACTGCAAAAAACTTGGATTTGTGGGGGATGTAGAGTTTAATCCGGAAAATGGCTGCATTACACATCTGATCGTTCCGGGACCAGGGTGTCTTTGTGGGATTTTCGGACGAGAGAAAGAATATATCATCCCGTTCAAAGATGTTTGTCAGATCGGCGATGATATTATCCTGGTGGAAGTAAAAAAACTGAAAGAGATCGAGAAAGCGTGTAAATGCGACTGAAGGATTGCCGGACATGTATGCATAAACATGTTGCACAAATAGCAATGGTAACAGCGTAACAGCGCAACAGCTCGGAATCGGGGTGTTTTATGAATGTTTACAAAAACAGCGGAGCGGGCTATACTGTAAGGAGCAGGGAAGATAACATTTCTGTTTATGCAGCGTGCGTGAACAGCGATCAAATGACTGTTGAAAAGAATGTGCAAGAAAAACATGCAGGAAAACATGTAAAAAACAGGAGGATTTACAATGGAGAAGACGGAAAATTATGGCGTGGTAAGTCTGCGCTGGCTGAACGGACAGTGTTACGAGATCAGACTTTCAAATGGAAAAGTGATCCTGACGGATCCGATGATCAGCGATCCGGTATCGGATGCCCCATGGCTGAAATTTTACAGGATTCCAAAAGAGTACGGAATTACTCCGGAAAGTGTTGAGCGGGTGGACTATCTGATCCTGAATCATACCCATTGCGATCATATTTCCGATGTGGAATATTACATCAAGAAATTTAATCCGATGGTGATCTGTCATGAAGCGGTTGCCTATGAGCTGGCCAAAGCATTTGACATTCCATTTACTTCGGTATATGCGGTTGGCAGTGAGGAAACCCATGAATTTCTGGATTTCAAAATGGAAACACTCCATGGAACACACAATGAGCAGGGAATGAAGTATTCGACGATGGCGAATATTCTGGAAGAAGATTACGGCATTGGCGGACCGGGAACCAGAGAATTGGGACATCTTGGCGGACTGATCCAGCTGAATTTCATTCTCACAACAAAGGAAAATTTCAAAATTGCATTTGTCGGCGGACGTCTGGATGCAATGTGGTCCAGACCGATGATCCGTGCAGTGGCAAAAGCAGAGCCGAATATCATGATCCGCCAGGTATCCGGAAGACTTCCGGAAAACCCGGAACAGATCTATGCCGATGAGATTGAGCAGACAGGTGTAAGACTGATGCTTCCGATGCATCATGAAAAGTATGATATCAGCGAGAAGGAAACACTGGCAAACCTGATCGAAAAGACCAATATTATGCTGCAGGAACGCGGAGTAAATGCCAATATGGTAAATCCGGTGAGAGGCAGATGGTATCAGCTCGGAATCAGTTTTCGTGAGATCTAAAATTACTTGCGTGAAGCTGATAAATGGGTTAAAATACTGACAAAGAACTTCTACAGGAGGAAACTATCTTGAAGTGCCCATTTTGCAGCGCAGCAGATACTAAGGTCATTGATTCCAGACCGGCAGAGGACAACAGCTCGATCCGCCGCCGTCGTCAGTGCGTTGTCTGCGGAAAGCGTTTTACTACATACGAGAAACTGGAAACCATGCCTCTCATGGTCATCAAAAAAGACCAGTCGAGGGAGCCGTATGACCGTTCTAAGATCGAAGCCGGAGTTGTCCATTCCTGCCATAAACGACCGGTATCCATCCAGCAGATCAACCAGATGATCGATGAAATTGAAAACCAGATCTTTACCATGGAGGATCGGGAAGTAGAAACCTCGCAGATCGGCGAGCTTGTCATGCAGAAACTGAAACAGCTGGACGAGGTTGCTTATGTGCGCTTCGCGTCTGTTTACCGGGAGTTCAAGGATGTGAATACCTTTATGGAGGAACTTGGCAAGCTCCTGGAGAATAAACGAAAGTAGGCAGGAAAACAGACGTGATATTAAAACCATTTTATCCGAAAGAATGGGTGGACAGCACCTATGAAATTGACTGGGAAGGCTGGAAAGCGCGTGGGAAAAAGGGCGTTATTTTTGATATTGACAACACCCTGGTCCCTCACGGGGCACCGGCAGACAGCAGGGCGATCACCCTGTTTGAGCAGCTTTATGCGCTTGGGTTTCGGACATGCCTGTTATCGAATAACAAGGAACCGCGTGTGAAATCATTCGCAGACCAGGTTCATTCTCCCTATATTTACAAAGCGGGAAAACCGGGTATAAAAAACTACGACCGTGCTGTGCGTGAGATGGGACTTCGCAAAGAAGAAGTCCTGTTTGTAGGGGACCAGCTTTTTACCGATGTGTATGGTGCCAACCGGGCCGGACTTTATGGAATCCTGGTAAAACCGATCAATCCAAAAGAAGAGATCCAGATTGTTCTAAAGCGGTATCTGGAGGCGGTTGTGCTATTCTTTTATAGACGGAAACAGAAAAAACAGGGATGAGATCCCTGTTTTTTTCTTGTTGCTTTGCATATCGAGAAGGTGCCGGTGGCGCCTCCTCTGCTTTGCAGCCCCTTTTTCATATTACGGGGAAGTATGTCAGAAAAATCTGATAGAGCACTTCCGCGAATCCGCACGAAACCATGACCTTGATCGGATCAATCTTCACCTTGCGCAGAAAGAACAACGCAGTGAAAAAGTAGATCAGATAGCGCAGCTGCAGATTACCGCCGGTGATGGAAATGCTTCCATCGAGGAAAAAGGTCGGGATCAGAATGGTGATTCCGGCAGTCAGGATCATGGCAACTACAGCTGGCCGCAGGGATTCCAGAATTCCTTTCATCAGGCGCAGATTGCGGTATTTTGCGTAAAGCTTCGCAAGGATCGTCACAAAGATGCAGGAAGGAAGAATACAGCCGAGGGTGGCAATCAGGGCACCTGGAATTCCTGCCACCTGGTTGCCGACAAAGGTGGAGGAGTTGACGGCGATAGGACCTGGTGTCATCTCTGCGATGGTGATCAGATTTGTAAAATCATTTAAGGTAAGCCAGTGATATTTATCGATCACCTGGGCCTGGATCAGCGGCATTGCGGCATATCCGCCGCCAAAGCTGAAGGCACCGATCTGCAGAAATGCGAAGAAAAGCTGAAAGTAAATCATCATTCGTTTTCTCCTTTCCCGGCAGACGGAATGTTTTCCCGTCTGACCGTGATCACCGTGCGGAACGCACCGATCAGTGCAGTTACAAGAATGATCAGAATCACGTTGATTTTTAAGATATAGTTGGCAATGAAGGCCGCGATCATGATCAGTGCCAGAGTGAGGGAGCGCAGCTTCAGAACCCCGCCGCCCATGTCGTATACAACGGAGATGATGACAGCGCCGACTCCGGCCCGCATGCCGTTTAGCAGATTTTGAATAAAGAAGCTTTCGCGGAATGCGTTGTAAAACGCTGAGACTGCAGTGATGATGACAAACGGCGGAAGGATCGCACCGAGGATCGAGCAGAGGATTCCGGGCATTCCGGCAAGCTTATACCCGACAACAATGGCACCGTTGACGGCGATCGCACCGGGTGAAGACTGGGCGATCGCGATCAGATCCAGCATTTCCGTTTCATCGATCCAGTGAAGTTCGTCTACAAATTTGGTTTTCAGGAGACTGACAATTACGTATCCGCCGCCAAACGTGAAGGTGCTTAAGTAGAGGGTAGAAAAAAATAATTTTTTCAGAACGGAAGCATTCGACTGTTTTAGGGAGGCTTCCTGCGTAGGATTGTTGTGATGTTCCATAGAGATAGATTACCATTCCTTTCGTTTCCATATATAATTCGGAGTAGTTTTGCTGTTCCTGATATACTATAGCACTGGACGGATTATATGAAAAATAATATAATTATATAACAATGATAATAAAAACAATATGATTGGCCTTTGATACAAGGAAAGAGAGGAAGAAAGGGAGGCATAGTATCATGACAATCCGGCATATGAGGATTTTTCGGGCGGTGATCGAGAATGAAAACAATCTGACGAGGGCAGCGCGTCAGCTTTATATGGCACAGCCTGCTGTGACGCTGGCAATCCAGGAACTGGAAGAATATTATGGTGTGAATCTCTTCGACCGGTTGGGAAAAAGGCTGTATTTGACAGAGGCAGGAAAGCAGTTTCAGGATTATGTGATCCGTATTCTTGGTCTGTTTGATGATATGGAAGAAGGCATGCGCAGTTGGGGAAGCAAAGGCATGCTGCGTATTGGAAGCAGTGTGACAATTGGTTCCCAGTTTCTGCCAGGGTATGTGGAAAGTTATGCGCATACGCATCCGGATGTGAATACGCAGGTCTTGATTGGAGCGTCGGATCTGATCGAGAAAAAGATTCTCAGCAATGATCTGGATATTGGATTGGTGGAGAGTCCGGTTCATGAGAAGAATCTGATAGCAGAACAATATATGGAGGACTATCTGGTAGCAGTTGCGCCGGGAAAAGACTGGGAGCGAGGAATGGATGCATCAGGAAACGGGGATTCAGAAAGAATTCAAATGTCAGCAGAAGAGTTTGCACTGCAGCATTTGCTTTTACGTGAACCGGGAAGTGGGACAAGAGAGTCCTTTGATAAGGTGATGGCACAGCATCAGATTTTTGTAAAGCCGTCCTGGGAGGCAACCAGTACGACAGCGCTTGTAAATGCAGTGATTTCCGGACTGGGGATTTCGGTTGTGCCCAGACGAATGGTTGAGATTCCGCTCCGTGATGGGAAAATACGTGAGATCCAGATCGATGGGGTGGAATTTAAACGGTACTTTTATCTGGTCTATCATCGGGACAAATTGCTTACCGCACCAATCCGGGAATTCATGGACGTGTGCAGAAATTATGAAAACAGCCATTCTCAGCCGGAGTACAGCGGACTGTTCTGAATGTATATAAGACAGTCATGGGAATTTTACGGCTCTTTTTCCTGCAAACAGATATAGCGGATATACGAAGCATAAAGTGCCATCAGATCATACGCATCATTTAAATCTTTCCCGCACAGCTCTTTGATCCGGCGGATCCGGTAAGGGATGCTGTTGCGATGGACATGCAGTTTGGCGCTCAGCTTCTGGATGTCTCCGCTGCACTGAATGTAGGAGACAACCGTTTCTGCTAACTGGGCACTGGAACCTTTTTCTTTCAGAATGGAAAAATCATGCTCCAGCCCTGGTATGTCAGCGTGACTGAGTACCAGGGCAGTTTTCATATAATCATAGTCGTAACACCCAAGGTCAGGAAACAGAAGCTGACCGAGTGAGAGACATTCGCGCGCAAGGGCACAGCCGGCAGAAAGGTTTTTCTGATTTTTGCAGAACGCAGCCGGAAATTTGGAAAGCACGGCAAGGAGTCGGTGAAATCGTTTGTCGTAGCCCGGCTCCTCTTTGATTAAGATCAGTTGCGTATCGGGAGAGAGGGAAACCATGGCATCTTTCTCATCAAGAAGATTTTGGATCATGGGGATGAGCACGGGAAATGTTTCCGATTGCGGCTGAAAAACAAGCATGGTGTGCGGTGACAGAATCTGGAAGCCAAATTCTTCGCCGCGTTTTTGAAATGCTTCACTGTACGGAGGCTGCATATGGAGCCATTCAAACAGAAACTGGTCGCGTTCTTTGGTTTGTGCCTGGACATTTCTGGAATTCAGCAGTTCTTCATACATCAGCTCCACAGCAGAACTTAAGATGGTTGCCTGTCTGAGAGAATCAGAAGCAGCAGAAGGAAGAACCAGCGCACCGATCCGGCTGTTCTGATAGCGCAGCGGTGCGGCGGCACCGGAAAACTGTCCGGGTTCCAGGGAAGAGGCGGGACCATTATGGTTCAGGCACTGGATGGCGAGGAGGTTTAAAGATCCGATCTGATCCGGGCTTGTGGATGCAACAACGCGTCCGCTGGCATCGCAGATCAGCAGTCCGTCAGGCGTGTGCTCTTTCAGTTTTGCGGCGATCTGATTCATGATGGTCATGTCCAAGAAAATCCCTCCTCCGTGTTTTTATACTATTATAATAAAATAATAGAAAAAAACAAGGAAAATGAGAACGATATTTATGCATTTGCACAAAAATAGAGAAAAAAACTACTGGATTTAACCAATAGTTTTTTCGCTGGCCCGGTGCTAAAATCTTCATAGGGCAATGATTGGGAAAGGAGGTATACAAAATCGAAGGAACCGTTGCACGTTTTATGCGATATGCAGACTGCGGAAGTGAAACGCATCATGAACGCGCATTCTGCGAGTATATGGAACAGGAACTAAATGCCATGGGAATTGCGTTTGAGCGTCAGCTTCTGGACAGCCAGGTGGTTACGGATGGATGGAATATTCTGGCGAAGATACCAGGGCAGAGTGACAAAAAGCCGCTGCTATTTGTTCTTCATCTGGATACCGTAGCACCAGGCAGTCAGGTGAAATCCTATGTAAAAGATGGGAAAATTTACAGTGCCGGAAACAGTGTCCTGGGGGCAGATGGAAAACTTGCGATTGCCCTGGTTATGGAAGCGTTGGCAGAACTGAAGGAAAAGAAGGAAGCGTTCCGACCGGTAGAGCTTTTGTTCACGGTATGTCAGGAACTGGGGTCTCATGGGGCAAAGTTTGCGGATTATTCGCATGTGGAAAGTGAAGAAGCACTGATACCAGACCATTATATTACTGGAGAAATATTGCTTTGCACACCATCCAGACATTTTATTCATGTAGAACTGATGGGACAGGGAGCCCATGTTATAAGAAAAAATGAACCTGGCGTGAATGCTTTGGCTGCTGCCGTTGAGATCCTTCATCAGATTCCCATGGGGCAGGTGGACGAAAATCTCCGGATCAATGTATTTGACCTGGTTTCCCTGTCACCGTCCAATGCAGTTCCGGGTCATGCCCGTTTCGACATGGAGATTCGCACATTTGGTTCTGAAAAATGGGAACAGGTTTCCGCGGATATGTTTCGGATCATGGAAGATACCGCAAAAAGAACCGGCTGCCGCTGTAACATCAGCACGGAATGCGATTTCCCGGAGTCTGATTTTTCCGTTAATGAGGATATGCTGAAACGTCTGGAAAACATTTATGCCAGCGTTGGAATTCCCATGAAGCGGACGAGATCGTTTGGGGTCATGGATGCGACCTGCACACAGCAGATTGGGATCCGCAGCATTCCGATCGGACTTTCCATTTATCATTCGCATAGTGCCGGTGAATATGTCGTCATTGAGGAAATGGAGAACATGTTACAGCTGATAAAGCAGATTCTGAAAGAATTCTGACTGCTTTACAGTAGAAAGGGGAAAAACATGAGTAAAGACACAAAAAAAGCATCCCGCACCATGAACCCGTTTATTCCGCTGGTCATCATGGTGATCTTATGTACCATCGTATCGTATTTTGTGAAACCTGGTGCTTACGACCGTGAAACCGTGGATGGCGTGACCCGGGTGCTTGCAGACAGTTACCATGCGGTAGACCGGACGCCGGTATCGATTTTTCAGATGTTCCGTTCGATTCCGGAAGGCATGACAGCAACCGCAAATATGATGTTCTGTATCATGATCATCGGCGGTGTTGTAGAAATCTATAAGCGCACGGATACCGTTGGCGCAGCCATCAACAGCGTGCTGAAGGCATCCGAAAAGCTCAGCAGCCAGGTGATCATCGCGATTGTCATGATCGTCTTCTTTATCCTGGGCGGTATCCTGGGATGGAGCGAACATATCATTCCGTTCGTACCGATCATCATTTCCCTGGCATTATCCCTGGGGTACGATTCCCTGGTTGGTATGGCAATCTCTGGTTTTGCCTGCCTGATCAGTTTTGCGGTAGCACCGTTTAACATGTTTACTGTAGGTGTTTCCCATACCATCGCAGAACTGCCGATGTTCTCCGGATGGGAACTTCGTTTCCCGGCTCTGTTCTGTGTCTGGATCTTAAGCCTGGTCTGGACGATGCGCTATGCGAAAAAAGTAAAGGCGGATCCGTCTAAGAGTCTGGTCAAAAACATTGATACTTCTTCCCTCCGCATTCCGGTAGATCCGAACCTGAAATTTGATGCGCCGAAGAAGGTTTCTGCCCTGGTACTTCTGGTTACGATCCTGGTTACCATCTACGGCATCCTGAACTTAAAGTGGTCTTACACCGAGATGGCAACCGTATTCTTAATGGGTGCCCTGATTGTATGCGTGGTAAACCGCGTTGGAATGAGCGATGGCATCAACATGATCCTGGATGGATGCCGCGGCGCATTTGCCGGTGCCCTGATCATTGGTATTGCAAGATCCGTACAGTGGACCATGACTACCGGCGGTCTGGTAGATCCGCTGGTACACAGCCTTTCCGGTCTGATGAACGGCGCATCTGCTTATGTCAGCGCAGTCGGCATGTTTATCGTGAACTTCTTCATCAATGCACTGATCCCGTCCGGATCCGGTCAGGCAACTGCAGTGATGCCGATCATGGTTCCGCTTGCAGATATGCTTCATATTACCAGACAGACTGCAGTTATGGCATTCCAGTTTGGTGATGGTATCTCCAATACCTTCTGGTTTACCAACGGAACCCTGTTAATTTACCTGTCCCTGGCAAAAGTGCCGTTAAAGAGCTGGTATAAATTTATTCTGCCGTTACAGGGCATGTTCCTGGTAATGCAGCTGGTATTCCTGTACATTGCGGTAGCAATCGGATATGGTCCGTTCTAAAAATAAGAACGGAGTGATGAAAACACCGGCTTACTTCACTGCAGGGCATGCGTGCAGACTGTAGCGAAGTGAGCCGTGTATAAAGTGTGGAGAGGAGCGCGTACTTTATGAACGTAATGGAAGAAGTATTAAAACAGAAAGAGTATACAATCTCCATGCGCCGGATGTTTCACCGTCATCCGGAACTGAGCATGAAGGAGAACGGTACCGCTAAGCGGATCCGTGCAGAACTGGACAAGATGGGAATCCCATACGAAACCGTAGGGGAAACCGGAACCATCGCAACCCTGAAAGGAAAGAAAGACCATCCGGTTATCGGTCTGCGCTGTGACATTGATGCGCTTCCGATCACGGAGGTGAAGAATCTGGAATTCAAATCCGAAAACCCGGGCGTTATGCATGCATGTGGTCATGACGGACATATCAGCATGCTGCTGACGGCGGCAAAGGTTCTTTCGGAACATCGCGATGAACTAAACTGTACCGTAAAATTCATCTTCCAGCCGGCAGAAGAGCAGATGAACGGAGCACTTCAGATTTTAAACTCCGGAAAGCTGGGAGAGCTGGATACGGTAGCAGGAATGCATATTTTCCCGTACTTAAAGACCGGAACCATTTCGGTGGATCCGGGACCGCGTTATACTTCAGCAGGTTTTATGAATATTAAGATCATCGGACACAGTGGACATGGTGCCATGCCGCAGTATTCCGTTGACCCGATCTATGTAGGCGCCAAGGTGATCGATGCGCTGCAGAGCCTGGTCAGCAGGGAAACCAATCCGATGGATACGGTTGTGGTCAGCATCTGTACGTTCCATGCAGGAACTCTGGCGAACATTATCGCAGAGACAGCCGAGATGAGCGGAACCGTCCGCACGTTTAACCCGGAATTGCAGAAAAAACTTCCAGGTATGATCGAGCGGGTGATCAAGAGCACCTGTGAGGCTTACCGTGCGTCGTATGAACTGGATTATTATACCGATATCCCGGCCACGATCAACGATAAGCATTGCAGTGAGATTGCTGAAGAATCCGTAAAGAAGATCCTGGGCGAAGAGGGTGTCATCCATTATGAGGGCACACCGGGCGGCGAAGATTTCTCTTATTTCCTGGAAAAATTCCCGGGCGTGTATGCGTTTATCGGGTGCAGAAACGAGGAAAAAGACTGCTGCTATCCGCTGCATCATGAGCGCTTTGATCTCGATGAGGAGGCATTGCCAAATGGTGCTGCATTTTATGTGCAGTATCTTCTGGACGCGCAGGAGAAGTTTGGCTGATGTTCACGGACAGAAATTTTCTGAATCAGCGGACATGTCACGGGTGACTTGGCAGTCCATGCGAAAGTATGATGTATCAATAAAAAAGAGGCGGTTCCTGAAACAGGAATCGCCTCTTTTCAATTCTTTTCCGTGCGCCCTGCGGCGCGTGTTTTAAGATCGGAAACGGTACAGCGTATTAAACTCTGGACAGATACTCACCGGTACGGGTGTCGATCTTGATCTTATCACCGTTGTCAACGAACAGCGGAACGTATACGGTTGCGCCAGTCTCAACGGTTGCCGGCTTGGTAGCGCCCTGTGCGGTATCGCCCTTGAAGCCCGGCTCGGTGTTGGTGATCTCGAGCTCTACGAATAACGGCGGCTCTACGGAGAATACTTTACCGTTGTAAGAGCAGATCTTAACAACCTCATTCTCCTTAACGAACTTTAATGCATCACCGATCACGTCTGCTGCGAGAGCCATCTGCTCGTAGTTCTCCATGTTCATGAAGTTGTACAGATCGCCATCTTCATACAGATACTGCATATCTACACGGTCGATTCTTGCAGACGGGAACTTCTCGGTCGGACGGAAGGTTCTCTCTACTACGGAACCGGTCATAACATTTTTGATTTTGGTTCTTACGAAAGCAGCACCCTTACCCGGTTTTACATGCTGGAACTCTACGATCTGGTATACGTTACCCTCGATTTCCAGAGTAATGCCGTTTCTAAAATCACCTGCTGAAATCATGTGATATTCCTCCTTGAATTTGCGTACTCGCGATTAATCTACTATATTCTATACTAAAAGCCTGTATTTTTCAACTGTTTTTTGGGCTTAATCCGCCCTTTTCTTGCATTTTATAGCAGAATCGGATATAATAATAGTTCAGAAAAACGAGGAAAAGAAACCAATCAAAGGAGAAATCAAGGTGAAGAGAATTCTGGATCTGATCGCAGACGAGATGAAGTCTGCATTTACCGCCTGTGGCTACGATGCGTCTTATGCAAAGGTTGTCTTATCCAACCGCCCGGACTTATGTGAGTACCAGTGCAACGGTGCTATGGCTGCAGCCAAGGCTTATAAAAAGAAACCCATCGACATTGCAAATGAGGTGGTAGAGAAGTTAAACGGCGACAACATGTTTTCCGAGATCAATGCCGTGATGCCGGGCTTCATCAACATCCGCTTGAATGCAGCTTATCTTGCTGATTACATGAATGGCATGGCAAAGGAAGAAAAGCTTGGTGTGGAGGAAGAAGGCCACGGTGAGACCATCATTGTGGACTACGGCGGAGCCAACGTGGCAAAGCCGCTGCATGTCGGCCATCTGCGTTCTGCTGTTATTGGTGAAAGCGTAAAGCGCATGGGCCGCTACTTAGGCTACAATATGATTGGTGACGTACATCTGGGTGACTGGGGCCTGCAGATGGGCCTCATTATCGAGGAACTGCGTGACCGTAAGCCGGATCTTGTATATTTCGATGAAACCTATACCGGAGAGTATCCGTCCGAGCCGCCGTTTACCATCAGCGAGCTGGAGGATATTTACCCGACCGCAAGCGGAAAGTCCAAGGTGGATGAGGCATTTAAGGAGCGCGCGCAGACCGCAACCTTCAAGCTTCAGAAAGGTTATCCGCCGTACACTGCCATCTGGAAACATATCATGAAGGTTTCTCTGGCAGATTTAAAGAAAAACTATGGCAATCTGGATGTTCATTTTGAACTCTGGAAAGGCGAGAGCGACGCTGAGGAGTACATTCCGTGGCTGATCCAGGATCTGCAGGACAAGGGTCTGGCGTACGAGAGCCAGGGCGCCCTGGTTGTAGATGTAACTGAGCCGACTGACTCCAAGGAACTGCCGCCGTGTATCGTGCGTAAGTCTGACGGAGCTGCCCTGTACGCAACCTCTGATCTGGGAACGATCCTGGAGCGTGAGAAGGACTTCCAGCCGGTAAAATACATTTATGTTGCAGACAAACGTCAGGAGCTTCACTTTAAGCAGGTCTTCCGTGTAGCGAAGAAGGCTGGATATGTAAAACCGGAAACCCCGATGGTTCATATCGGTTTTGGTACCATGAACGGCAAGGATGGAAAACCGTTTAAGACCAGAGACGGTGGTGTCATGCGTCTGGAGCACCTCATTGCAGATATCAATGCAGCTGTTTATGACCGTATCATGGAAAACCGCAGCATGGATGAGGAAGAGGCAAAGGAGACCGCAAAGATCGTCGGCCTTGCTGCTTTAAAATATGGTGACTTATCCAACCAGGCAGCAAAGGATTACATTTTTGATATCGACCGCTTTATCTCCTTCGAGGGAAATACCGGTCCATACATCCTGTATACCATCGTCCGCATCAAATCCATTCTGGGCAAATACGAGGCACAGAATCCGGACGCAAAGGCAGACACCATTCTCCCGGCAGCCAGTGATGCAGAAAAAGCCCTGATGCTGGAACTGTCCAAATACAACGATGTGATGGAAAATGCATTCGCAGAGACTGCACCGCACAAGATCTGTCAGTACATCTTCGACCTGTCCAATGCCTTCAACAGCTTCTACCATGATACCCGTATCCTGGCAGAAGAGGATAAGGAGCGTCAGGCAAGCTGGATTGCCCTCATCACTCTGGTAAAACGCGTTCTGGAGGCATGCATTCAGGTACTGGGATTTAAGGCACCGGAACGGATGTAACGTTACAGCAGTGACATGCGCCAGGAAACAAGAGAGACAGGCGTGTGAGCTTGCTCACAAAGCAGGTCTCTGTTGTTTTCTGGCATAGGGCGAAGCCCGCGCAGCGAGATGAAGCGAAGTGAAATCGAGCTGGGGTATGTCATCTATAGGGCGAAGCCCGCGCAGCAAGGAGGCATTATATGAAGATCATGGAGTCTGCCACCAGCACATTCTGGAAGGGAGAGCAGGGAATCCAGGCCTCCGTCCAGGATGGGGATCGGTTATACAAAGTAAATTTATATGTCAAGGGTAGTCAGGTTCGTGACTACTCTTGTTCTTGTGTGAATGGAAATTCTTACAAGGGCATGTGCGCGCATGCGAAGCTTGTATGGGAACAATGGAAAAAAGAACAGGAGCTGCATTCCGGCCGCCCTGTCTCCACCTCACAGGAGATCCGCACCATGATCCGGGAGTATACCAACCGGGAAGTGGCAAAGATCATTGAGGATTCGGAGGAGACAGAGATCCGGCTGGTGCCGCGCCTGATGTTGAAAAACGGTTCTGCCAGTCTGGAATTTAAACTGGGGCGGGATCGTTTTTATATTATCAAGGATCTGATGGCGTTTGCGGAAGCGGTGCGTACCGGAGCCAGTGTGTCTTACGGAAAACAGCTGACTTTTCATCACAGTCTGAATGCGTTTGCGCAGGAGGACCGGGAACTTTGTGCTCTGCTGTTAGAGCTGGTGCAGGTTTACCAGGAGCATTTTGAACAGTTCCGCAAGAGTTCGTTTGTGACGATGCAGGGACTTCGCACCCTGAATTTAAACCGGGCCAACCGTGACCGCTTTTTCCAGTTAATGGAAAACCGGGAACTGGAGGTAGAGTTTGGCGATGGAAGCCATGTCAACGTGAAGGTGCAGCAGGAATGCATGCGCCTTCCGGTCCAGATCCGCCGCGCAGGCCGCGACGGTATTGCCGTTTCCGTGGATCAGGAACTGTTTGGAATTCCGGGAGAACGCGGCTGGTATGTGGGAGACCAGACCCGCCTTGTGTGTCTGGATGAAACCGAATCCAGGGAACTTGGCGTGTTCCTGGAACAGGTTTTGAAAGATAAAAAGAGCCATACGCTGGATATTCAGGACCGGGACATTCCACTGTTTTATGAGCGTGTCCTGCAAAAAATCCTGCCTTATGCAGAGCTGACCGTGACGGACGTGGATCTGGAAAGCTACCGCCCGAAGGAACTGAAGGCGCAGTTTTCGTTTGACAGTACCGGTCCGGATGAGATTACCATGAAGCCGCTGCTTTCCTATGGAGATTTTTCTTTCTCGCCTTTAAATGACGACAAGGTTCCGCGGATCATCTGCCGCGATGTCCCGGCAGAATTTAAGATCAGCCAGGTCATCACAAAATATTTCCAGTACCGCGACGGTGAGTCGGAATTTCTGGTAATCCGGGGCGACGAAGACGCACTGTACCGTCTGTTATCCGAAGGCATGGACGAATTCATGTCCCTGGGTCAGGTTCTGGTGACCGATGCGGCAAGACAGATCCGTGTGCTGCCGTCACCGCAGGTGAAAGTCGGTGTTCAGACATCCGGAAGATGGCTGGAGTTGAATGTGGACGCCGAAGGTATGAGCCGGAGCGAGCTGCTTGATATTCTCGCCGGTTATGATCCGAAAAAGAAGTACTACCGCTTAAAAAATGGAGAGTTTTTAGATGTAGGTGAAAATGGCCTGATGACCGTAGCGCGTATGACGGACAGTCTCGGGATTGGAAAGGAAGAATTGTTGTCCGGCACCGTTAAAGTCCCGGTCTACCGCGCCCTTTATCTGGATAGTGTGTTAAAAGAAGGCAATGGCATCACTTTTTACCGGGACAATCTGTTCCGTGCGGTCGTGCGCGGCATGAAATCTGTGGAAGACAGTGACTATGCGGTTCCGGATTCGTTAAAGCAGGTGCTGCGCGGTTACCAGAAGACCGGATACCGTTGGCTGAAAACTCTGGACGTAAATGGGTTTGGAGGCATTCTGGCCGATGATATGGGACTTGGAAAAACCATCCAGATCATCACGCTTTTGCAGGCAGAGGCGAAAACGCACCCGGATTCCCAGACGCTGATCGTATGTCCGGCTTCCCTGGTGTACAACTGGGAGAATGAATTAAAGCGGTTTGCACCGGGGCTGACGGTACAGACGGTAACCGGGACTGCGCCGGAGCGGGAGGAAATTTTGCGGCAGGCGGCAGAGGTGAAAGCTGAAGTCCGGAAACAGGCTGCGAAAGCAGCAGAAGCAAATTCCATGGAATCTGCCACAGGGGCTGCTCTGGGCAATCTGGAATCTGTCCAGGACAATTTGAAATCAGGACAGGAAAATCCGGCATTGGAATCTGTGACGGCAATCTGCCACCCTCAGATTCTGATTACTTCATACGACCTTCTGAAGCGTGATATCGCATTCTATGAGCCGTTCCAGTTCCGCTTCCAGGTGATCGATGAGGCACAGTACATTAAAAATCCGCTGACCCAGAGTGCGAAATCTGTCAAGCTGATCAAAGCGCAGACGCGTTATGCTTTGACAGGTACTCCGATTGAGAACCGTCTGTCAGAACTGTGGAGCATTTTTGATTATCTGATGCCGGGATTTTTGTTCACGTATTCCCGGTTCCGAAAACAGTTTGAAACACCGATCGCAAAAGACGGAAACCTGTATGTCCTGGAAAACTTACGGAGGCTTTCTGGTCCCTTTGTGCTGCGCCGCTTAAAGAAAGACGTATTAAAGGATCTCCCGGACAAGCTGGAGACCGTAGTATATTCTATGGCGGAAGAGGAGCAGAAGCAGCTCTATACGGCACACGCCCTGGCTTTAAAAGAAGAACTGGAGCAGATGAGCGGCGATACCTATGGAAGCGAGCGCATCCAGGTACTGGCAGAATTGACAAAGCTGCGCCAGATCTGCTGCGATCCGTCCTTATGCTTCGACCGTTATAAGGGCGGCTCGGCAAAGCTTGATACCTGTATGGAACTGATCACGGGAGGAATTGCGGGCGGACACAAGATTCTCTTGTTCTCCCAGTTTACTTCGATGTTAGAACTGATCGGAGCACGCTTAAAGAAAGAAGGCATCGCTTTCCATGAACTGACGGGAGCAACACCGAAGGAAGAACGCATCCGTATGGCCGGAGCGTTCCAGACCGATGACACGCCGGTTTTCCTCATTTCGTTAAAAGCCGGAGGAACCGGATTGAACTTAACCGCTGCGGATGTTGTCATCCATTACGATCCGTGGTGGAACGTGGCGGCCCAGAACCAGGCAACCGACCGTGCCCATCGCATCGGTCAGGAAAAGCAGGTATCCGTATTTAAACTGATCATGAAAGATACTGTAGAGGAAAATATCTTAAAGCTTCAGGAACAGAAGCGGGATCTGGCAGACCAGATCATATCCGGAGAGCAGGTTTCTATCGGAAGTCTCAGCAAGGAAGAACTGCTGAAGATTTTGTCCCCGCAGCCCGCACCGCCCTCTGGATCGCCTCAGCCATAACTTCGGCAGCCAGTGTTCCGGCTACATTCAAGTCGGCCGGGACGTCTCCGACAGAAGCCGCGTAGATGGAATCTCCATCGGCCATGGTATTGACCGGGTTGATGCAGCGTGCATAGCCGCAGCGTGCCATGGAAGCCAGCTTGTTTAACTCTGCCTTGGAGAAACCACCGTTGGTGATGATGGCACCGATGGTGGTGTTGCTTTTGCTGTTTGGATCGTTCTGAAAGAGATCTGTGCGCCGGCTGATCTTGTATAATTCTTCACGGGTATCGTAGAAACCGGTACCGTCTTCTTTCTTTGGACCGGCGATTTTTTCTCCGGTAGCCGGATCGAAAATATCACCGAGTGCATTGAGGACGACCACAGCGGCGATTTTCAGTTCTCCGCAGGATACGGCGTACAGACCAAGACCGGTCTTGAATGCTTTGTCCCGGCCGCAGATTTTGCCTACACTGGCACCGGTGCCTCCTCCGACAATGCCGGATTCCGGGTGCGGATGTTCGGCATCGACGCAGGCCGCATAGCCCATGGCGGCATCCGGGCGCACATCTGCACGGCCTATGCCAAGATCAAAAATGCAGGACTGGCAGACAAGCGGAACTTTGGCAAAGCCGGTATCATATCCGATGCCGTGTTCTTCCAGATAACGCATCACTCCGTCACTGGCGGCAAGACCAAATGCGGAACCGCCGGATAAGACGATTGCATTTAAGGGATTATCTGCGGTCAGCGGGGAGGTAAGCGGTGTTTCCCGGGAAGCAGGACCGCCTCCGCTGATGTCGACACCGGCCCGTGCACCATGATCAAAAAGAAGTACGGTGACACCGGTCATGGCATCGTAGTCCTGGGCATTGCCGATGCGAAGCCCTTCTAGTTCGGTAATCGGGATTTCCCGAATGGATCCAAATAAATGCATGAGAATGCCTCCTGGCTATAAAAATTGTGAAAAGCAAAAACAAAGTCCTGCGGTTTTGTTTGAAAAACGGTATGGTTACTGTCTGAAAGCAGCACTCAGCGCGCGGGAAACTGCACTTCCGAGAATGGTGCAAGCGACAGCCTCAATGGCACCCTGCAATCCGACAAACAGGATCACAAAAATGAGTGGATTTGCCGCGCCAAGACCGGAAGCAATGTTCTGGATGTACTCGGTGTGATAAAAGAACAGCACCAGAGAGCTCATGAAGAACAGGGTATTTAAGAGCGGGCAGGCCAGACTGGCTGCAAAGTAGGCACCGTTTTTGGAAAATTTCCGTACAAGCTGGAAGATCAGACCGCTGAGCCAGCCTTCGAGAATACGCGGTACCAGGCAGGTAAACATCAGACCAAATGGATTGATCTGCAGGAGTGCTGCGCTGAATGCGGAACCGCCGGTCAGTGCCATGATCGCACTGGTAATTCCGAATGCTGCACCGCAGATGGCACCGGCTGTCGGTCCCAGAATAATGGCGCCGACGGCAACCGGAACGGTTAAAAAGGTAATGGTAAGTCCCGGAGTACGTAAATAGCCAAGCGGCGAGAAAGCCATGACAAAGATAATGGCTACCATGAGCGCCAGCTTCACCATAAATGAAGTCCGGGAGTGGGAAAGTTCAGAATTGATGGGATTCCTTGTTGCTGTTTTCATTGTTTTCTCCTTCTTTCGCTGATAAAACGGCATGATCTGCAGGCTGCAGCAATCCGTATTGCGCAAAAACAAACAGACCGGTGTCCCCTGTTTTTCAGCATTGTTTAGATTAATTGGGGATACAATGAACGGAATCTTAAGAATGGAAGACGGAACATACCAAAACTGCTCCCTGTGATGGCGAAAAACAGAGTATGTTTGTTGCAGCCAAAATGGTCCGCACGGAATTCTGTTTTCTGCATGATAGAACCGCGCTGTTTTCAAAGCGGTTTTTGGCTGCCACGCATCTGAAAAAAGATGCCGCGGCAGATTATGTAGATTTCATAGGAAACTTTCGTCCTGTGAAATGTTTCATAAAATGAGGCGCAGCCTGCTGCGTCCGACTTTGGGATGATACATTTTCCTAAGAATAACGTTCACCAATACTATAACATAAATCTTTCAAACAGCAAGTGTTTCTGAAGATACATAAGAAAAAATTTCCGATCCTGGGAATCTATGCTACAATAGCATTATGCATTCGCGCTAACCTGAAAGAATAGAACATCTGACAGAAAAGGCGAATGGAGAAAGAGAGGAAAGATTTATGAAGAAAAGAACGATCGCCACTATTTTGACCTGTGCCATGACTGCCGCTTTGCTGGCTGGATGCTCCGGTTCCGACAAGACACAGACGACCGCAGCATCGGAGTCTGAGACCGCAGCGGAACCGTCGGAAGAGGCCACAGAAGCAGCTGCAGAAGCCCAGAGTGAGGAGGCAGGTTCTAAAGCAGATACAGGGGCAGAACATGCGGATGCCATGACATTGCACGTAGGCTCTTTAAAGGGACCGACAACGATCGGACTGGTATCTTTGATGGATCAGGCATCCAAAGGAAATTCCGAAGGTTCTTATGAATTTACCATGGCTGCAGACGCATCTGAGCTGGCAGCACAGATGGTTTCCGGAGATCTCGATATTGCGCTGGTACCTGCGAATCTGGCAAGCGTCCTTTATCAGAAGACAAAACAGGGCATTGAAGTGATCGATATCAACACGCTTGGCGTACTTTACGTTGTAGCGGCAGATGATTCCATCCATAATATGGCTGACCTGAAAGGAAAAACCATATACATGACCGGAAAGGGAACCACACCGGATTATGTACTTCAGTATCTGCTCGGTGCAAACAGCATGACTGCAGATGATGTGAACATTGAATATAAATCCGAAGCGACGGAAGTTGCAGCTGTTTTGAAAGAAAACCCGGATGCCATCGGACTTTTGCCGCAGCCATTCGTGACTGCAGCCATGGCACAGAATGAAAACTTAAAAATGGTGCTGAACCTGACCGAAGAATGGGACAAGACCCAGCCAGAGAACGGAAGTTCCTTAGTAACCGGTGTTACCGTATGCCGGAAAGATGTGATCGAGCAGAATCAGGAAGCTGTTGATACATTCCTGAAAGAGCATGAGGCATCTGCCGATTATGCCAATGCACATGTGGAAGATACGGCATCGCTGGTTGCCGCAGCAGGAATTATCGAAAAAGCACCGGTTGCAGCAAAGGCGATTCCTTATTGCAGTATTACCTACATCGATGGAGAAGAAATGAAAACCAGACTTTCCGGCTATCTGGAGGCATTGTTTGAACAGGATCCGTCTTCCGTAGGCGGACAGCTTCCGGATGATGGTTTCTATTATATCCATGAATAAACTGAGAAAACCTGTTATGATCTGCCTGTGGCTGCTTCTCTGGCAGGCTGCAGCCGGACTGATCCAGAATTCCATTATGCTTGTAGGGCCACTTGAGGTCCTGCAGGCTTTGGGAACGCTGTTTGGATCCCGGGATTTCTGGCATTCCCTGGCGGGATCTTTTTGCCGCATCAGCGCAGGATTTCTGCTTGCTTTTGCGGCAGGAGTCCTTCTGGGCGGTCTGGCATATTGCATTCCGCTTCTCAAAGAATTTCTGGAACCGTTTATGCTGTTTTTAAAATCAGTTCCGGTTGCTTCTTTTGTGATTCTGGCACTGATCTGGGCTGGATCCCGCAATCTATCTGTGGTGATTTCATGTTTGGTGGTTTTGCCGGTCATCTACGTGAATACGTTATCCGGACTGAATAGCACAGACCCCAAATTGCTGGAAATGGCTGCAGTTTTTCAGATGCCCCGCTGGAAAAAACTGCGTTTTATTTATCTTCCTGCAGTGCTTCCCTATCTGTTAAGCGGCTGCAGGATTGCCCTGGGCATGGGCTGGAAATCGGGGGCAGCTGCGGAAGTGATCGGTTTGCCGGAGCATTCGGTCGGAGAGCACTTATATATGGCAAAAATCTATCTGGAGACAGCAGATCTGTTTGCATGGAGCCTTGTGATCATTCTGGTCAGTGCGGTGAGTGAACGGGTATTTTTATGTTTGCTGTCCAGACTTTGCCCGCAGAAGGGAGAAACGGCACATGAAACTGCAGATCCGTGATGTATCAAAAAAGTTTGGTGATCAGAAGGTCCTGGAACACGTTTCCATGGATCTGGAAAGCGGTCACATTTACTGCCTGATGGCGCCCTCCGGAAAGGGAAAGACCACACTTTTTCGGATTTTAATGGGGCTGGAAGATGCGGATGCAGGCTCGGTTACGGTGTTTACGCAAAATGCAGTCCGGACAGCCGTTTCTTCGATCCGGATCAGCGCTGTTTTTCAGGAAGACCGTCTTTGCGAAGCGTTTTCGCCAGTCGATAACGTGCTTATGACAGCGGATTTGTCCATGGACAGAAAAAAAGTATGCCAGGAGCTGCGAAAACTGCTGCCGGAAGAATGTCTGGATCGTTCAGTTTCTACATTGAGCGGCGGGCAGAAACGCCGCGTAGCCGTCTGCAGGGCTCTGTGTGCGCCGTTTGATCTTCTGATCCTGGATGAGCCATTTACCGGTCTGGATGACGGGACACGCAGGCAGGTGCTTGGCTACATACAAAAAAAGTGTGCCGGAAAGCTCACGCTTCTTAGCACACATCAGGAGGAAGATATTCAGGCGTTATCCGGGATCCGCCTGTCACTTCCGTAAATATCATATTGCATAAAAAATGCGCAGACTCATACGAAATTGTAGGGTCTGCGCATTTGATTTAATATGCGATGATCTCGTATCCGTCTTCGGTAACCAGCACCTGGATCTCCCACTGCGCAGATGGTTTTCCATCTTCGGTGTATACGGTCCAGTCGTCATCTGCGTCCACGAAAACATCCGGTTTTCCCATATTTACCATAGGTTCAATGGTAAACATCATGCCCGGGACCATAAGCATTTCGGTGCCGCGCTCGGAAACATAGCTGACCCATGGTTCCTCGTGGAACTGGAGTCCGACACCGTGGCCGCCGATCTCGCGGACGACGCTGTAGCCGTTTTCGCGTACAAAATCATGGATGGCAGCACCCATATCACCTAAGAAATTCCATGGTTTTACTTCTTTTAATCCAACTTCAATACTCTGTCTGGTGATCTCTACCAGGCGCTTTTTTTCTGGTGAGACATCGCCGATGCAGAACATGCGGGAGGAATCGGAATAGTAGCCGTTTAAGATGGTCGAGCAGTCTACGTTGATGATATCGCCATCCTGAAGAACGCGGTCCGGATCCGGGATGCCGTGGCAAACAACTTCATTAATGGAAGTGCAGACACTTTTTGGGAAGCCTTCGAAGTTTAACGGAGCAGGAATGGCACCGCGTTTTGTGGTTTCCTCATAAACCCACTGGTCAATCTCTTCCGTGGTGACCCCTGCCTTGATGTGCTCCGCCACATAGTCTAACACGGCAATGTTGACTTTGGCACTTGCCTTGATCTTTTCAATCTGTTCCGGAGTTTTGATCATATTGTGCTCCGGGACGATACAGCCTTTGTTCTCGTACATTTTCAGCTTTTCATCGAAATCGTAATGACATTTTTTGTATTTGAGTCCGCTGCCGCACCAGCAGGGACTGTTTCTGTCGATCATATGCATAGGGAAACCTCTTTTCTTTTTAGGAAATTGCTTTATTTTCTTCTGCTTTTAACTGCTTCTGTGCGGTTGCCAGCATCAGCTTGATACGGTTTAACTGGTTTACCTCGCTGGCACCCGGATCGTAGTCGACTGCGATGATGTTTGCCTCCGGGTGGGAAGCGCGCAGCTCTTTGATGACACCTTTTCCTACGATGTGGTTTGGCAGGCAGCCAAACGGCTGGGTGCAGACGATATTCTTTACGCCGCTGTGGATCAGCTCCAGCATCTCGCCGGTTAAGAACCAGCCCTCACCGGTCTGGTTGCCGAGGGAAACATAGTGTTTTGCCATATCAGCCAGATCACTGATGCGGGACGGCGGGATGAAGTTTTTGCTGGCTTCCAGCTCCTTGCGTGCAGTCTTACGGAAATACTCTAAAAGGGAGATCCCCAGGTTGCACAGGCGGGCGGTGGAGCGCTTGCCGCCAAGGTGGTCTGCCTTGAAGTTACTGTTGTAGAAACAGTATAAAAGAAAGTCCATCAGATCCGGCATCACTGCCTCAGCACCTTCGGATTCCAGCAGGTCCACGATGTGGTTGTTGGCAAGCGGGGAGAATTTTACCAGGATCTCACCGACAATGCCGACCTTCGGCTTCTTAATATCTAACCGCGGCAGCTCGTCGAAGTCGTGGATGATTCCCTTAATGTTTCTTCTAAATTCCATCATGTTTGCGGAGCGGGTGGAAAGGCTCTTGATGCAGCGGGCTTTCCATTTTTCATGCAATGCGTTTGCGGAACCCGGAACCTTTTCGTAAGGACGGGTGGCATAGAGCACGCGCATGAAGAGATCGCCGTAAACAACGCCCTGCATCGCTTTGGTGATCAGTCCTGGTGTGAACGTGAAGCCAGGGTTGGTTTCCATACCGTTCGCATTGACGGAGATGACCGGGATCTGAGGCATACCGGCTTTTTCCAGTGCACGGCGGATAAAGCCAATGTAGTTGGAAGCACGGCAGCCACCGCCGGTCTGGCTCATCAGGACTGCGGTGTGGTCGAGGTCATATTTACCGGATAACAGGGCATCCATGATCTGACCGATGACGATCAGGGACGGATAGCAGGCATCGTTGTTGACGTACTGCAGTCCGACATCGACCGCGTTTTTGCTGTCATTCTGCAGCACCTCGATCTTGTAGCCGAATGCACGGATGGCTGGTTCAATCAGCTCAAAGTGGATCGGAGACATCTGCGGGCAGAGCAGGGTATAGTCTTTCTTCATTTCCTTGGTGAAGACAACACGGTTGTAAGCGCTGGATACGACCTTGCGCTCGAAATGCTTCTGCTGGCGCACCTTTAAGGCTGCAATCAGGGAGCGGATACGGATTCTTGCCGCACCGAGGTTATTGACCTCATCGATCTTTAATACGGTGTAGATCTTGCCGGAGCCGGTCAGAATATCGTGTACCTGGTCGGTGGTAACGGCATCCAGACCGCAGCCGAAGGAGTTGAGCTGGATTAAATCCAGGCATTCGCTGTTCTTTACATAGGTGGCAGCGCGGTACAGTCTGGAGTGGTACATCCACTGGTCGGTGACGATGAGCGGGCGCTCTGCATCGGCCAGGTGGGAGATGGAATCTTCCGTCAGGACTGCAAAGCCGTAGGAGGTGATCAGCTCCGGGATACCGTGGTTGATCTCCGGGTCTACGTGGTAAGGGCGGCCGGCCAGGACGATACCGTGGCGGTCGTGTTCCTTTAACCAGGCAATGGTTTCTTCGCCTTTCTTTTCCATGTCACGGCGGGAAGCAAGAAGCTCTTCCCATGCAGTGTGTGCTGCCTTCTGGACTTCTACGGAAGAAATATGGTATTCTTTGCCGAATTCCACGATAAGCTGTTTGGTCAGCACTTCTTCGTTGGTAAATGCAAAGAACGGATTCATAAAGTGGACATCGAACTCAGAGAGCTCTTCCACATTGTTTTTGATGTTTTCCGCGTAGGAGGTAACCATCGGGCAGTTGTAGTGGTTTCCTGCCTGCGGGGTCTCGTTGCGTTCGTACGGAATGCATGGATAGAAGATATCGCGTACACCCTGACGGATCAGCCAGGAAATATGGCCGTGCACCAGCTTTGCCGGATAGCACTCAGACTCACTCGGGATGGACTCGATGCCAAGTTCATAGATCTGTCTGGTAGACTGCGGAGACAGAATCACGCGGAATTTTAATTCCTTTAAGAAGGTAGCCCAGAACGGGAAGTTCTCGTACATGTTCAAAACACGCGGAACACCGATGGTGCCGCGGGTGGCTTCATCAGCCGGGAGCGGCTCATAGTCAAACATCCGGTGATATTTGTAAGCGAACAGGTTCGGAATTTCTTTCTTGGCTTTTTCTTTTCCAAGACCGCGCTCGCAGCGGTTTCCGCTGACAAACTGACGTCCGCCGTCGAAACGGTTGATGGTGAGGACGCAGTGGTTGGTGCAGCCCTTGCAGCGTGCCATGGAAGTCTCATATTTTAAGGAAAGAATCCGGTCAAGCGGAAGCATGGAGGTGCCCTTTTCGTGGTTGCAGCGTTCTCTTGCGATCAGCGCGGCACCGAATGCGCCCATGATACCGGCGATGTCCGGGCGGACTGCTTCACATCCGGCAATCTTTTCAAAGCTTCTGAGCACGGCATCGTTGTAGAAGGTACCGCCCTGAACAACCACATGGGTGCCCAGGTCCGAAGCATTGGTGATCTTGATTACCTTAAATAATGCATTTTTGATGACCGAGTAAGCAAGACCGGCAGAGATATCGGCTACGGTAGCGCCTTCCTTCTGTGCCTGCTTTACGTTTGAGTTCATGAATACGGTGCAGCGGGTGCCCAGGTCTGTCGGGTTCTTGGCAAAAAGCGCTTCCTTCGCGAAGTCAATGACGGAATAATTCAGGGACTTTGCAAAAGTCTCGATGAAGGAACCGCAGCCGGAAGAACATGCCTCGTTCAGCTGCACGCTGTCTACGGTATGGTCCTTGATGCGGATGCATTTCATGTCCTGTCCGCCAATGTCCAGGATGCAGTCTACATCCGGCTCAAAGAATGCTGCTGCGTAGTAGTGGGAGATGGTTTCAACCTCTCCTTCATCTAACATCAGGGCAGACTTTAATAAGGCCTCGCCATAACCGGTCGAGCACGACCAGGCAATGTGTGCGGTTTCCGGAAGTATCTCTTTGATTTCAGCTATGGCACGGATCGCAGTTGCAATGGTGCTTCCGTTGTTGTTGTCATAGAAGCTGTAGAGAAGGCTTCCGTCCTCGCCGACCAGGGCCACCTTGGTGGTGGTGGAACCGGCGTCGATTCCCAGATAACAGTTGCCGCTGTATGTGGATAAGTCTCCTTTTTTTACCTGATGCTGTGCATGACGGGCCTGGAACGCATCGTAATCGGCCTGGGATGCAAAGAGCGGCTCCATACGTTTTACCTCAAACTCCATCTTGATGCCGGAGGTAAGACGTTCGATCATATCGGTCAGGGATACGGTTATGTTCTCGTCAGCATTCATGGCTGCACCGATGGCAGCGAATAAATGGGAGTGATCCGGTGCGACAATATGGTCTGCATCCAGATTCAGGGTACGGATAAAGGCCTGGCGCAGCTCCGGCAGGAAATGCAGTGGGCCGCCGAGAAATGCCACGGTGCCGCGGATTGGTTTTCCGCAGGCAAGACCGCTGATGGTCTGGTTGACCACAGCCTGGAAAATGGATGCGGAAAGATCTTCCCTGGTAGCACCCTCGTTGATGAGCGGCTGGATATCAGATTTTGCGAAAACGCCGCAGCGGGCTGCAATCGGGTAGATCATCTGGTAATTTTTGGCATACTCGTTCAGACCGGAAGCATCGGTCTGTAAGAGGGATGCCATCTGGTCAATAAAGGAACCGGTACCGCCGGCGCAGATTCCGTTCATGCGCTGGTCGATACCGCCGGTAAAGTAAATGATCTTTGCGTCCTCGCCGCCCAGCTCAATGGCAACATCGGTCTGCGGGGCATAGTCCTGCAGGGCAGTAGCAACCGCTACAACCTCCTGGGTAAACGGAACATCTAAGTGACCGGACAGCGTCAGACCGCCGGATCCGGTAATGCTTGGGGAGACAGTCATCTCGCCAAGTTTTTCTTTTGCTCTTGATAATAAAAGAGCGAGCGTCTTCTGGATGTTAGCATAGTGGCGCTCGTAGTCGGTAAATAACATATGATGTTCGCTGTCTAAGACTGCGATTTTTACGGTAGTGGAACCAATATCGATTCCAAGGGTATTATTATGTAATAAACTCATTTGATGCGGGGAAAACCCCTGCCTCCTTATCTAAAAAGACACACTTTTTCAGAGTACAGTGCAGAGTTTAACATAAAATCTTCCATATTACAATTTATGGATGCGTAAAAATTTAGTTAAGAAATTTGGAAACTTCTGTCAGAAAGAAGGATCATAGCTTTTTGCAGCTTCCCCTTTTTATGATGCTGTATGGAAATTCTACTTTCAGTTTACTGCTATGACCACCGTCTACCCGGTCAAGAAGAATGCGAACTGCCATTTTGCCCATTTCCTCTAGAGGTACATGGACGCTGGAAAGCATGGGCGAAGTGTATTGGACATTTTCTACATCGTTACAGCCAATCAGGGAAATATCATCGGGGACACGGATGTTCCGGTCACGGCAGGCGCGCAATGCACCGATAGAAACCATATCATTTGCACAGAATACGGCAGTGACATCCGGAGCAGAATCTAACAGGCGCAGCATTCCCTGGTATCCTCCATCCATGGACAAAAACATGTCACTAATGATATAACGGTCATCTACGGGCAGATTTAATGATTTTACTGTTTCGCGGTATCCACGCATACGCCCTTCGTTGCTTCCAATAAAACCTATTTTTCTGTGTCCCTGTGAATAAAAATAGTTGACAACGCTACAGGTGATCTTGTAGCTGTCGCATACGATCTGATCGCAGTCTGCGTCCAGAATATTCAATCCCACATAGATAATCTTCTTGAAATAAGCTTCTAACTGGTGCAGTGTTTCCGCTTTGAAACGGCCAATGATGATCAGACAGTCGGAGGGTGTTGCTGACAGAATGGGGGACATTAGATTAGGACTTTCCAGCGCGCTGGCAGAAAACGTGTACTGCAGGATATAATTATGCTTAAATGCTTCCTGTTCTACGCTTTCCAGAATTTTTGTATAAAAAGGGTCATCTTTTGTCTCCTGGGGAGCAACTGCAAAAAGACAGTATAGTGATTTGGGCTTAAGACTCCGGTGGGAGTCGCTGCCCTGAAGCTGCCTGGCAGCCAGATTTGGCATGTAGCCCTGCTGTTTTGCAACTTCCCATATTTTCCGCCGAAGTTCCTTACTGGCAGCAGATGTATTTTCTGTATTCAGAACTCTGGAAACAGTGGAGATAGAAACACCAACCTCCGCTGCAATGTCTTTTAATGACATAAAATATCCCCCTTCTGTGTCACATCAAGAATTTATGCATCATTATTAACAAGAATACCATAAATAGAAGAAAAAGTATACATATTTACTATAACAAACGTTTGTGTAAAAATCAAGAAATGATACAGTGAAAAATAACAAAATAATTTGTAATAAATCGAGAATAACCGTTAAAATATCAACCAAATTTGAAAAGTATCAGTTGTGCCAATTGTTTAATAAATTTCAAAAAGCCTTTAAATACAGCAAGACAAACGTTTGCTTAAAAAGTTGCCCGATATTTGCGCTAAACGAATTGACTAACACGAAAATTATGCTATAATTGTGACAAAAAGTGATGGGAAATGATGCGAAAATTGTACAAAATAACGGAGGTATCCATCATGAAACATTTTGAATTTGAATATGGAGAAGGTACTTTGGGTGCCTGGTTGCCGGATAATACAGACACATTTATTCCTGGTGTTACTGTGCCGGATCCAGACTACATTCCGGAGGAGAAGCTGGAGGCTGCTTATAAAGAAAGTTTGGCTCATCCAATCGGTATGGAGCCGGTGAAAAATCTGGTTCACAAGGGAAGCAGGGTCGTCTTTATCATTCCTGATCGTGTGAAAGGCGGAGAGCAGCCAACCAGCCACAGAAAACTGGCTGTAAAGTATATTCTGGAGGAACTTTACGGGGCAGGTGTGGAGAAAAAAGATATCCTGTTCATTATTTCTAATGGACTTCATCCCAGAAGTACAGACAAAGATGCCCTGGCAATCTTTGGACCGGAACTGTATAAAGAGTTCTGGTATACGGGACAGATCATCAGCCACGATTCCGAGGATATGGAACATATGGTAGATCTGGGACTTACAGACAGAGGTGATCCGGTTTTCATCAATAAATATGTGTATGAGGCAGATCTTCCGATCCTCATCGGACATGTTCAGGGAAATCCTTATGGAGGTTATTCGGGAGGTTACAAGCACAGTGCAACTGGAATTAGCAACTGGAAGAGCATTGCCAGCCACCATGTTCCCATGGTTATGCACAGGGATGATTTTACACCAGTAAACAATGCCAGCCTCATGAGAAATAAATTTGATGAGATTTCCATGAAAATGGAAGAAAAAATGGGACATCCGTTCTTCTGCTGTGATGCGGTTTTGGATACAAAGAGTCGTCAGATTGCTATTTTTTCTGGATACGCAAAAGAAATGATGCCGTTGTCCTGGAAAGTGGCAGATAAGCGCACTTACGTACATTGGGCAGAAAAAAAATACGATGTTCTGGTGTTCGGCATGCCGCAGAAATTCCATTATGGAGATGGTATGGGAACCAATCCGATTATGATGATGCAGGCACTGTCTGCACAGGTGCTCCGGTTTAAGCGAGTCATGAGCGATAACTGCGTGATTATCTGTTCCAGTCTCTGCAACGGTTTCTTCAATGATGACAGATGGCCTTATCTGCGGGAATGTTATGAATGGTTCCAGAGGGATGAAATGAACACGTTGCCGGATATGAACCGGTTAGGCGAATATTTTGCAACCAACGAGGAATATATCCGGAAATATCGTTTTGCAAATGCCTTCCATCCATTCCATGGTTTCTCTATGATGAGCTGCGGTCACATCGCTGAGATGAACACAAGTGCCATCTACATTGTAGGAGCTAAGGAACCTGGTTACGCAAGAGGAATGGGATTAAAGACAAGAGCTACCTTTGAGGAAGCACTGGAGGATGCGAAAAAGAAATTCGTAGGAGAGAATCCGAACATTCTGGCACTTCCGCAGACCTTTAAGGTTGCGGCAGTACATCTGGGCATGAAAAATCCGGATGAAGACCCAATGGATGCATACGGTCACCGCCATCAAGGCTGTGGCTGCTGTTAAAAAGTATGAAATAAAAGAAGGGAGAAAGTATAATGAGAAAGATGAAGCAGAAAGCATTGGCGATTGTGGGCGCGGCAGTTCTTATGGGGGCATTGACTGCATGCGGAGGATCTGGAAATGCGGCTAAGACAACCGAGGCAGCAACGGATACCGAAGCAGCGAAAGAGGACACAAAGGAAGAAAAAACAGAAGCAGCAGAGGAAGGCGCAGACACTACACTGGGATTGAAACCATTGGATGAGCGCACAACCTTAAGTATTGGTTTCTTTGCAGGATCTGCGCATTCCATGCCATGGTATGTGGCAGATGAGATGGGCTTTTTCGATGAATTGAATATTGATGTAGAATATCAGTCCTTTACCGGTGGTCCGGCCATGATGGAAGCCAGTGCAGACTGGGATGTGTGCGATGTAGGTGCTCCTGGTGTATTAAATGGTATGAAGAACTATGATATCAACATGCTTGGTGTATGCGACAACGAATTTAACACAGCATTGTTTGTACGTCCTGATACCGATCTTGCTAAAGATCCGAAAAATCCGGATAACTGGAAAGGCAAGAAAGTTCTGTTAAACAGAGGAACTACATTGCAGTATATGTTTATGGCATTTATGAATAGCATTGGCATTGATGATCTGGATGCTTATGGAATTGAAATCGTGGATACAGCAGTTGGAACCTGCCTGACTGCATTCCAGACTGGCGAAGGTGACGCAATGTGCGTATGGAACGCATTTGCATGCCAGGCAGAGGAAAATGGTTATGTTCGCGTAACGGATATTAAGGATTTGGGGCTGAATAATATTTCTGCTATGTGTGCAACCAAGGATGCCATCGAGAACAAGACTGAGCTGGTTGAAACTGCATTCCAGGTATATTACAAGACTTGGGAATGGTGCAATGAAAGTGAAGAGAATATGGCAAAAGCAGAAGAGCTGTTTGTACAGTCCTGCGAGGATGAGGGTGTTGCTGTCACCGAGGACATTGCAAAGCGCCTGATTGAAGAGTACAATTGCCCGACACTGTCTGAGGCGGTTTCTGCTATGACAACAGAGGAAGATGACCGCAATGGAAGTGGAAATAAGGTTACAAAGGCTACCAACCAGCTCTTTGAGACTCTGGACTTCTTCATCACACTGGGCAACTACACGGAGGAAGATCGTCAGACCATCCAGGATAAAGGTCTTGTAAATCCTGTTATTGCAGAAGCAGTGAAGTAGTAATTGTACATTGTGAGCCCGAAAATGTTTCCGGGTAAATAAAAAAGAGGGAGCGGATGATACGAAAGGAAAATCCGTTCCCTCACTTAAATGAAGGAGGGATTACAGCATGAGTGACCAAAACGTACACCGGCTGTCAAACGAAGAACGTGTTGCCAAAGTGCAGACGGAAAAGAGAAAAAATGACTTTCAGATGGCGATGCTTTCGGCTATTGGCGTATTGGCTTTCCTGCTGATCTGGCAGTTGGCGGTTGCGTCTGGGTTCCTTCCCAGCAGATATGTTCCGATGCCGTCTGAGGTTGTGAAATTGTTTTTTGTAAAATTAACGGATCCCAATCCGGATGGAGCAGTCCTGGGAGCTCATATTGTAGCAAGCCTTCAGGTTGCCTTATCAGGATTTTTCCTGGCTATTATCATTGGCGTTCCGTTGGGACTGTGCATGGGATGGTTTCGGGGATTTGACAGTTTTATGCGTCCTATATTTGAAATTCTGCGTCCTATTCCGCCAGTATCATGGATTCCCATTACCATTATCTGGATGGGGCTGGGACTGAAGGCAAAAGCTTTTATCGTATTTTTTTCCGCATTTGTTCCATGCGTCATCAATTCCTACACAGGAATCCGCCAGACAAGTGAAGCCCTCATCAATGTGGGAAAAATTTGCGGTGCTTCTAATTTCACTATTTTCCGTACAATCGGGATTCCATCTGCTATGACGATGACCTTTGCGGGAATCCGTGTAGCGCTGGGCAATGCCTGGGCTACCTTAGTAGCAGCAGAGATGCTGGCGGCAAATCTGGGACTCGGATATATGATTCAGCAAGGTCGCTCTTTTGCGAGACCAGATATCATCATCCTGGGCATTGTGGTAATCGGAGCACTTGGTGTAGTATTCACTTGGCTGTTAGGCCTTGTTGAAGGAAAGGTTCTGGGGTGGAAAAAATGAAAAAAGAAAAAGAAGAACTGTTCCTCAGTGAATATGAGAAAAAAGAAATTCTGCGGAATCGGATTTACAGGGTTCTGCCGGTTATTGCAATCATTATGCTGTTTGCACTGTGGGTTGCGGCTTCCTCGAAGCCTGGATCTCAGTTTCCTTCTCCTGCAGCTGTGTGGGATCGTTATTTAAAACTTTTGGATCGTCCTATTAAAAAACTTGGACTGTTTGGACATATCTGGGCAAGCCTGAAACGAGTGTTTATCGCGCTGGGACTGGCCTGGGTTCTGGGAATTTCTTTTGGCATTTTCATCGGTTGGAATAAGAAGGCGAATGCCCTTTTTGGCCCTATTTTTACTGCTTTTCGTGCAGTTCCGCCACTGGCATGGGTTCCTCTGGTGACAATGTGGTTCGGAATTGGTGAGTTTCCAAAGGTTCTTATCGTCTTTATTGGTGCGTTGATGCCGGTGGTTGTAAACACTCAGGCAGGAATTGCCAATGTCCAGAGAGAGTATTTGGATATCGGAGTGATTTTTCACGCGAACAAGTGGCAGACATTGTTTGAGATTGCCATTCCTTCTGCACTTGATGCTATTTTTGCCGGAATCCGTAATTCAACCTCTGCAGGCTGGATGGTCGTGCTGGCAGCAGAAATGTTAGGTGGCAAGTCTGGTGTAGGATTCTTGATTGTCAGAGGTATGGATTCTGGAGATTATCCACTGTGCCTTCTGGCTATGATATGCATCGGAGTAGTCGGCGCACTGCTGGCCATTCTCATTCAAATCTTAGAAAGGATTATTTGCCCATGGACAGCCAAAAAATCAAATTAAAACTGGAACATATTTCGCAGAGTTATATTGTAGGAGATAAGGTTTTTGACGCGGCAGTTGATGTCTCTTTTGATGTAAAGGATTCAGAATTCTTAGTTATTTTAGGACCTGGACGCTGTGGAAAAACCATTTTGTTAAACATGATCGCAGGAATTGAAAAACCGGTAGATGGAACGATTTTCCTGGACGGGGAAGAAATCAAAGGAAGCGATGAACGAATCGGAATGGTATTCCAGAAGCGTGCTCTGATGCCCTGGAAAACGGTTATGCAAAACGTGGAGTTTGGACCTAAAATCAAGGGAATTCCAAAGGAGGAGCGTCGCAAGATTGCTCAGAAGTACATTGATCTGGTGGGACTTCAGGGCTTTGAGAAGAGCTACCCGGGCGAATTGTCCGGCGGTATGAAGCAAAGAGTCAGTATCGCCAGAGCGTATTCCAATAACCCTCAGATTCTTCTGATGGATGAACCTTTTGGTGCTCTGGATGCCCAGACCCGCTATGCAATGGAGGAAGAGGTTCAGAGAATCTGGCAGGCGGAGAAGAGAACCGTTCTATTCGTGACAAATAACATCGAAGAGGCATTGTATCTGGCGGATCGCATTGTTCTGCTGTCTAACTGCCCGGCTCATGTGAAGGCAGTTTACGATATCAATCTGCCGCGACCAAGAAATACCATTGACCCGGAGTTTTTGCGTTTGCGTAAAGAAATTTCCGATAACACGGATCTGGCACTGTAGGAGGGACAAGAGATGAGCGACAATCAGTATAAAGTAGAGGTCCACAATCTGACGAAGAATTTCGGCAGTTTGAAAGTGTTAAACGATATTTCTTTCAATATTAAAAAAGGCGAGTTTGTCTGTATTGTAGGTCCTACGGGTTGTGGAAAAACCACATTTTTGAATCTTCTGACTAGAATTTATATGCCTACAAAAGGTGACTTGTTAATTGACGGTGAGAGCGCCGATCCGAAAAAACACAACCTGGCTTTTGTGTTCCAGGAACCGTCGGCACTCCCATGGAAGACCGTGGAACAGAATTTGAGGTTTGGTCTGGAACTAAAAAAGCTTCCAAAGAAAGAAATTGACGAACGAGTAGAAAATATCATCAAGCTTATGGGACTGGAGCCGTTCAGAAATTCTTATCCACATCAGCTTTCCGTTTCTACAGAGCAGAGAATCATTATCGGACGGGCATTTGCCATGAATCCAGATTTGCTTCTTATGGACGAACCTTATGGTCAGATGGATATTAAGATGCGATTTTATCTGGAGGATGAAGTGTTAAAGCTGTGGAAAGAGACAGGCGCTACAGTGCTGTTTATCACCCACAATGTTGAGGAGGCGGCTTACCTGGCAGAGCGTGTACTGATTCTTTCCAATAAGCCAACGACAATCAAGGAGGATTTGAAGATTGATCTTCCAAGACCAAGAGATGTAACTTCACCGGAATTTATTGCCAAGAGACAATATATTACTGACCAGATTAAGTGGTGGTAAAGCGAAAAGGAGTGCAGCATATGTATGATGTGTTGATTGTGGGGTGCGGTGTGATTGGGGCTGCTACGGCTTACCAGTTATCCAGATATAACCTGTCTGTATGCGTTTGTGAACGTTACAATGACGTCGCAAATGGATGTACGAAGGCAAATACCGCTATTCTTCATGCCGGATTTGATTGTCCGGTGGGAAGTATGGAAGCAAAACTGAACATTCGCGGGATTAAGCTGGCAAAAGAAATATGCGAAAAGCTGGATGTAGAGCGGCTTGATATGCCTACGTTTATCATTGCATATGACAACCCACATGAACTGGGGTATATCCAGGAATTGTATCGCAGGGGAGTAGCAAACGGCGCAGAGGGCGTACGCATTGTAGATCATGATGAGGCTCTGAAGCTGGAACCGGCTTTAAATCCAAATATGAAAGCGGCTCTTTATGCGCCGGGATCAGGCATCATTAACCCTTGGGAATACTGTATTGCCATGGCGGAGACAGCTGTTCGAAACGGCGTAGATATAAAACTGGAAAGCGAAGTTACTGCTATTGAAAAGGTAGATGACCATTTCTGTGTAACTACTGCTTCCGGAATCTATGAGACCCGTTATGTCATCAATGCAGGTGGTGGCTGGTCAGCAGAAGTTTACGGCATGGTGGGTGGTCATGAATTGCATCAGACCAACTTTGCAGGTCAGTATTATGTTTTGGATAAGTGCGAGGGAGAGAAACTTCATTCCGTAGTATTTCCGTGTCCTGATGAACATGGATTTAAGGGAATCTGCGTGACACCTACGGTGCATGGAAATCTTCTGGTAGGTCCTGACTGTTATGAAGTACAGGATGGTGATCATGTAGGAACGGATCCGGCTACATTGGAGCTTTTAAAGGAGCAGGGACATCGTTCTGTGCCCGGAGTGGATTTCAGAGAGATTATTCATGAGTATGCCGGCGTTCGCCCCAATACTCAGGTCCCGGATTTTGTTATCGGTGAAGCAGAGTGCTGCCCTCATTTTATTAATCTGGCGGGAATCAAGTCGCCAGGACTTTCCAGTGCTCCGGCCATTGCTGAGGAGGCAGAGCGTATCCTGAGAGATTGTGGACTGGAAATGGAGAAAAAGGAATCCTTTATAGACGAGAGAAAGAAAGTACGTTTCCGTTATCTCAGCGAGGAGGAGAAAAGAAAAATAATTCAGAAAAATCCTCTGTATGGTCGCATTATCTGCCGCTGTGAGACCGTGACAGAGGGGGAAATTGTAGATGCCATTCATAGTCCTATAGTTCCACGCAGTGTGGACGCTATCAAACGCAGATGCAATGCTGGAATGGGACGTTGCCAGGGTGGATTCTGTGGCCCTCGTGTTCATGAAATTCTTGCAAGAGAATTGTCTGTAAGGCAGGAGGAAATTTTGATGGATGAACAGGGAACCTTCATTATCACTTCTGCAGTAAAGGAGGTTGCCGGATGAAACGTGTTTATGATGTAGTGGTAGTAGGAGGAGGTCCGGCTGGTCTGGCGGCTGCATGCAGTGCAAAGCAGGCAGGAGCAGAGGATGTGTTGGTGATTGAGCGTGATAAAGAAGCCGGAGGAATTCTAAATCAATGTATCCATAACGGTTTTGGTCTCCATTATTTTAAAGAGGAATTGACGGGACCGGAGTATGCGGCACGATTTGTAAAAAAAGCCCAGGAATTCGGGGTGGAGGTTTTGCTGGATACCATGGTCCTTTCCGTAGACCATCACAGGATAACGGCCTGCAACACAAAAGATGGTCTGTTGGAAGTGGAAGGACGTGCGGTCGTTCTTGCCATGGGATGCAGAGAACGCACCAGAGGTGCTGTAGCAATTCCGGGAGACAGACCGTCTGGGGTGTTTACAGCGGGAACGGCCCAGCGATACATGAATATTGAAGGTTACATGGTAGGTCGCCGGGTGGTGATCTTGGGAAGCGGTGACATCGGACTTATTATGGCAAGGCGCATGACGTTAGAGGGTGCAACGGTTTTGGCATGTGTGGAATTAATGCCATACTGCAACGGTTTAAATAGAAATATTGTGCAGTGCCTGAATGACTACGATATTCCGTTGTATCTATCTCATACGGTCACAAATGTAGAGGGACTTCACCGGGTGGAAAAAGTAACGGTAGCTCAGGTGGGAAGTGACAGGAAACCGATTCCGGGAACAGAAATAGTTTTCGATTGTGATACCCTGCTTTTATCGGTGGGACTGATACCGGAAAATGAATTGACAAAGAAGGCGGGAATTCCGCTTGATACAGCCACCAGAGGTGCGGTAGTTTACGAGAATATGGAGACGGCAGAGCCGGGTGTTTTCAGCTGCGGAAATGTGGTGCATGTCCATGACTTAGTGGATTTTGTGACGTCGGAAAGTGAGCGGGCAGGAAAAGCAGCAGCAATGTATGCAGCGTCCTGTATCAGTGGAGCAGCAGAACCGAAAGAGGAGACGGTTGTTACCCTGAAAAAAGCCGGTCGTGTGACTTATACAGTTCCGCAGGCAGTCCGAATAAACCGGATTGATAAGGGCGTGGATGTATCGTTTCGTGTTAATGCTGTTATGAATGACAGCGAGATTCAGGTGCTCGACGGAGAAAAGCAGATTTGCTGCTTTAAGAGGGAACATATGGCTCCTGGTGAGATGGAACATATTTTCATTCCTGCAAAACTGATGAAACAGATATCGGGAGACCAGTTGACCGTTCGTGCAGAGGAGGTGGGCAAATGACAGAGCTGATTTGCATTGTATGCCCCAAGGGCTGTCATCTTCATGTAGATGAGAAAAATGATTTTGCAGTGACAGGAAATTCTTGTCCAAGGGGTGAAGCGTACGGAAAAACAGAACTATCAAATCCTACCCGTGTTCTCACAAGTATGATTCGTGTTCAGGACGGAACCATTGCCTGTTGCTCTGTGAAAACAAATGCTGGAATTCCAAAGGCAAGCATTTTTGAAGCAATGGAAACTTTAAAACCAGTGCGTGTGAAAGCGCCGGTTCACATTGGTGATGTGATTGTAAAAAATGTCTGTGACACAGGTGTTGACTGGATTGCTACAAAGAATGTAGAAATAGCAGAATAAAAGATATGAAAAAAGCCCGGTGGTGCTATCTGACTTGGATAGGTTTCCGGGTTTCTTTTTTGCATTTTCGGTTGCTAAATTTTTGTAATAAATTCATCAGATGTGGGAAAACTTCCTCTTTACTTAGCGAAAAAGACGCATCCTCCCCGCATACAATGCAGGCTTTGAGTTAAAATCTTCCATATTATAATTTCTGAACACGTAAAAATTTAGTAAAGAAATTTGGAAACTTCTGTCAGAATTGAAAAAGAACGATCAATAGATTTGACAAACAGGGACTCAGAAATTATAATAAGATAGCCGAAACAGGGAAAGGAACGAACGATCATATGATACGCATATTTAAAACGGAAGATGGAGCGATCCATCAGGTTGACGAAGCGGAATCCGGCTGCTGGATTGCACTGACAAATCCGACTGCAACTGAGATCCTTGAGATCGCAGAACGCTATGAGATCGATCCGGATCATGTCCGGGCCCCTCTGGATGAAGAAGAACGATCCCGTATCGAACTGGAAGAACATTATAGCCTGATCCTGGTTGATATCCCTGTTATCGAGGAACGTAATGAAAAAGACTGGTATGTGACCATTCCTATGGGCATCATCATGTCGGACAGCATCATCATTACCGTGTGTCTGGAAGAAACACCGGTATTAAACGCATTCATGGACGGAAGAGTCCGTGACTTCTATACTTATATGAAGACACGCTTTATCCTTCAGATCCTTTACAAGAATGCATCCCTTTACCTGCAGTATCTGCGCATCATCGACAAGAAGAGTGATATCGTAGAGAAGGAACTTTACAAATCCCCGCGAAACCAGGAACTCATCGAGATTCTGGAACTTCAGAAGAGCTTGGTGTACTTTACCACGTCCCTGCGGTCCAATGAGGTCGTGCTGGAGAAACTGTTAAAGAGTGAGAAAATCAAAAAGTATCCGGAGGATACCGAACTTCTGGACGACGTCATCATTGAGAACAAGCAGGCGATCGAGATGGCGAACATCTACAGCGGCATTTTAAGCGGCACCATGGACGCGTTTGCTTCGGTTATTTCCAATAATCTGAACATTGTCATGAAGTTTTTGGCAACCATTACGATTGTCATGTCGATTCCGACCATGGTATCCAGCTTTTACGGCATGAACGTTTTGAGCAGCAGCATGCCATTTGCAACAAATCCTTATGGTTTTGTGATTGTCATTGTTCTGTCAGTCATCCTGACCTGTGCAGTGGCATGGATTTTTGCAAAGCGGAATCTGTTCTGAACCTGCGCCTGTTGTTGTGACTGGTGAGTGTTAACACCGCGTCTGCATCTTGTTTTTGCAGCCAGAACGGAACCAATAAAAAGACAGAAAGGAAACTGCATGAAATTTTTTACGGATTTCGAACGAAAGTATCAGAAATATGCCATCCGGAATCTGATGTATTACATCACGATCCTTTATGCGGTCGGGCTGGTGGTATGGCTTCTGGATCCCATGATCTACTACAATTACTTAAGTTTAAATGTAGGCATGATCTTACGTGGACAGATCTGGCGGCTTGTCACATTTCTGATCTATCCGCCGGCTTTTGGCTCCTGGAGCTTTACTCAGATCTTTTATGGTCTGATCGCGTTGTTTCTATATTATAATCTGGGACAGACGCTGGAATATGTCTGGGGCTCTTTCCGCTTCAACGTATTCTTTATCATGGGAATTCTGGCACAGATCGTGGCTGCGTTTGTGGGCTACTTTGTGTTTGGTCAGAACTGGCTGTTATCTACCGGCTTTTTGAACGCATCTCTGTTTTTTGCTTTTTGCATCATCAATCCGGACGCACAGTTTTACATGTTCTTTGTGCTGCCGGTAAAAGCAAAATGGATCGCAATTGCTGAGGCAGCCGTTTATCTTTATGATTTTATCACGGGAAGCATTGCCGTGAAGGTGGAACTGGTGCTTTCCATGATCACCATTATCCTGTTTTTTGCCATGACCCGAAACTACAGGCGCTACGCACCGAAGGAGATCAAACGCCGGCAGGAATTTAAGCAGCAGGCGAAGATCGTGGTTCCGGGAAAGACCCGTCACCGCTGTGCGGTGTGCGGACGGACCGAACTGGACGATCCGGAACTGGAATTCCGCTATTGTTCCAAATGCGAGGGTAACTATGAGTACTGTCAGGATCATTTGTACACGCACAAGCATGTTACAAAGGATTCTGTACAAGAATAGATTTATAAAATAATTTTGGAGGACAACACATCTATGAAAAAGACAAAGATCATCTGCACCATGGGGCCGAACACCAATGACCGCGACCTGATGAAGGCACTTGCTGAGAACGGCATGGATATTGCACGTTTCAACTTCTCCCACGGCGACTATGAGGAGCAGAAATCCCGTCTGGATATGTTAAAGAGCATCCGCGAGGAACTCGATCTGCCGATCGCAGCCCTGCTGGATACCAAGGGACCAGAGATCCGTACTGGTCTGTTAAAAGATGAGAAGAAGGTAACTTTGGTTGAGGGACAGACCTATACCCTGACCACTCGCGAAATCGTTGGTGACGACCAGATCGGTTTCATCAACTACAGCGGACTTCCGGCAGATGTTGAGGCTGGCAACACCATCCTGATCGATGACGGCCTGATCGAGCTCAAGGTTCAGGAAGTAGTAAACGGCACCGATATCGTCTGCACCGTAGTAAATGGCGGCGAGCTTGGCATGCGTAAGGGCGTAAACGTACCGAACGTAAAGATCAAACTTCCGGCACTGACTGAGAAAGATAAAGCAGATATCCGTTTCGGTATCGAGCAGGGCTTTGATTTTATCGCAGCTTCTTTCGTTCGTACTGCAGATGCAGTTCGTGAGATCCGTGCGATGTTAGACGAAGCTGGTTCCCACATCCAGATCGTTGCAAAGATCGAGAATGCAGAGGGCATCGAGAACCTGGACGACATCATTGAGGCCAGCGACGGCATCATGGTAGCACGTGGTGACATGGGTGTAGAGATCCCGGCTGAGCAGGTTCCGCACATCCAGAAGACCATCATCCGTAAGTGTAATCTGGCATGCAAGCCGGTTATCACCGCAACCCAGATGCTGGATTCCATGATCCGCAATCCGCGTCCGACCCGTGCAGAAGTAACCGACGTTGCAAACGCAGTATACGATGGTACCGATGCAGTGATGCTGTCTGGTGAGACTGCAATGGGTAAATATCCGGTAGAGGCATTAAAGATGATGGCTCAGATCTGCGAGACTTCCGAGCAGTACCTGGACTACAATGCATACCGTATGAGAAGAGTATCCACCGCAAACCGCAAGAACATTTCCAACGCAGTTTGCTATTCCTCCGTATCCACCGCTCATGACCTGGAGGCAGATGTGATCATCGCTCCGTCCATCAGCGGATTTACCACCCGCCTGCTCTCCAAGTGGAGACCGAGCACAACCGTAATCGGTCTGTCTCCGAGCGCAACCGCAGTACGTCAGATGCAGATCTACTGGGGCGTAAAACCGTACCAGGCAAAGCGTGCAGATTCCACCGACCTTCTGATCGAGTCTTCCGTTGAGCTTCTGAAAGAGAAGAACGTGATCAAGAGCGGCGATGTTGCAGTTGTAACGGCTGGTGTGGTAAACAAGAATACCCGTCACGAGCCAGCGAGCAGCACCAACATCATGCGTGTGGTAGTGGTTGAATAATTTTTGTATTAATTTTTCATATTAATCGAAAGAACTAGACAAGGAAGTCTGATATGGGTTACAATCAGTTTGATTGCGGCCTGTTCAGGCTTCCTGTTTTTATTTCAAAGATAAATCAATCCTGCAAGAGCAGATTTTGTATAGAGAGGAGATACCGATGGAGAAAAAACCATTTGTAACAAAAGCACAGTTAGAGGAGATCACAAAGACCTATCCGACACCGTTTCATCTGTACGATGAAAAAGGAATCCGTGAGAACGCAAAGCGTTTAAAAGAGGCATTTTCCTGGAACAAGGGATATAAGGAGTATTTTGCAGTAAAGGCAACTCCGAATCCGTATATTCTGAAAATCCTGCAGGAGTATGGCTGCGGTACGGACTGTTCCTCTGCAACTGAGCTGATGATGTCTGATGCAACCGGCTTTTCCGGTCACAACATCATGTTCTCTTCCAATGATACTCCGCCGGAAGAGTTCAAGCTGGCCAATGACCTGGGTGCCATCATCAACCTGGATGATATTACCCATATTGAGTGCGTGGAAAAGGTTTTAGGCTATATTCCGAAGACCATCAGCTGCCGCTACAATCCGGGCGGACTGTTCAAGATCAGCAATGATATCATGGACAATCCGGGCGACGCAAAGTACGGCATGACCACCGAGCAGATGTTTGAGGCGTATAAGATCCTGAAAGAAAAAGGCGCTGAAAACTTCGGTATGCACGCATTCCTGGCAAGCAATACCGTAACCAACGAGTATTATCCGATGTTAGCAAAGGTACTCTTCGAGCTTGCTGTTAAGCTGAAAGAAGAGACCGGCGCCCACATCACTTTCATCAACCTTTCTGGTGGAATCGGCATTCCTTACCGTCCGGACCAGGAGCCGAACGACATTATGGCAATCGGCGAAGGTGTCCGCAAGGTTTACGAGGAAGTTCTGGTACCGGCCGGCATGGGCGATGTAGCGATCTACACCGAGCTTGGTCGTTTCATGCTTGGACCTTACGGCTGCCTGGTAACCAAAGCTATCCATGAGAAACACACCCACAAGGAGTACATCGGCGTCGATGCCTGCGCAGTCAACCTGATGCGTCCGGCTATGTACGGAGCTTACCATCACATCACCGTAGCAGGAAAAGAAGATGCTCCGTGTGACCACAAGTATGACGTAACTGGCTCTCTCTGTGAGAACAACGATAAGTTTGCCATCGACCGCATGCTTCCGAAGATCGATATGGGAGATCTGTTAGTCATCCACGACACCGGAGCACACGGCTTCGCGATGGGTTATAACTACAATGGAAAGCTCAAGTCCGCAGAGCTCTTATTAAAGGAAGACGGCTCCGTGCAGATGATCCGTCGTGCTGAGACACCGCGGGATTATTTCGCAACACTGGATATCTGCCCGATGATGGAGAAATATCTGAAATAAACAATATCGCACAGTAAGTCTCTGTAAATACGGAAACACAAGCCAGCCGCTACAGGAACGCATTTGGGTGAAAATCCTTTTGCTCGTGGGCTGCGCCGCCTATCAGCAGAACTGCGACCCAAACTCGCACGCGCTGCGTGCTCAAACAAGGGTCTCCGTTCTGCCGCTATGCTCGCCCACTCACGGATTTTCAAACAAATGCTTATCCTGTACCGGCTGGCTTGCGTTTCCTGTGTACTGGCTTTACTAAAATAAAAACCTGCAACCATTACTGATTTGGCAGATAATTAGCCTATCTCTATCATTTCAGTAGTGGTTGCAGGTTTTTGTATGTAGTGGAGCCAATAACATAGAAAGTCCCCGCCCCGCCATGCATAAGCGCATTCTTTTAGCCTGTTGCAGCCCGTTTTGTGAGCATAGCGATCGTTTCGGAGCTCTGTCTGAGCGAACGCAGTGAGCGAGTTAGCGGAGGAACGATCAATCGGCGGCGGAGCAAAACGGGTGAAAACAGGCGTGAATGCGCTTATGCATGGCGGGGCGGGGGCTTTCGGAACTATGGATGCTTACTGTGCGAAATTGTTTCATATGCTTTATAAAGTAGAGCAATGTCCATTTATGGATAATATACAGATTTCGGACAAACTGATTTAATAGAATAAAACTGTAGCTGAATGCGCAGAATGCAGTTACAGGAGATTTATAAATCAGGAGGGACGGACATGATCACGTATGATCCGCTTTGGGAGACCATGAAGACCCGCGGTGTTTCTCAGTACCGGCTGATCAAGAATTATGGTGTCAGTTCCGGACAAATTAACCGATTGAAGAAAAATGCGTATGTGTCGACGCATACGATTGAAGTTTTGTGTCGGATCTTAAATTGCAGAGTGGAAGAGATTATGCAGTTTGAAACCGATTTTGACGAAGAAGAAAAATCAGAATAAAGAGCTGTGAAGAAGAGGAGTATCCTGTTTTTCATGGCTCTTTGCTATGTGCAGAAAAGAGTTTCCCAATTGCGGATATTGCGCTATGATAGACGGAGAGGACTGATATTGTAACCAGTAAAAAATCTAATGCAAAAAGGGAGGAACCGGGCATGAAACAGTTATGTGATTTTCCGAAGATAAATCTTGGAGTATTTCCAACGCCGATACAGCGTTTGTCGAATATCAGTGAATATCTGCATACGAACATCTGGATTAAGCGAGATGACCTCACAGGGGTGGCATTTGGCGGAAATAAGGTTCGAAAACTGGAATTTTTGCTTGCGGATGCGAAAAAACAAGGAGCAGAAATTGTGTTTACCACAGGAGGAGCACAGTCAAACCATGCAATGTTAACGGCGGCCTGTGCACGAAAAGTCGGACTGGAACCGATTACTCTTTAAATTTTTTCTTACCTATGATATAGTATACAAGGACAAAACTCGCTTTTCCTGCTAAAGAGTAAGAAGCTGAGAGATAAAATACGTTCCTGCGTATTTCTAAGGAGGAAATAGAAACTATGAAATTAGGTATCGTGGGTCTGCCGAACGTCGGCAAGAGTACCCTGTTCAACTCTCTGACCAAGGCTGGTGCAGAGTCTGCTAACTATCCGTTCTGTACCATCGACCCGAACGTGGGTGTGGTTGCGGTTCCGGACAACCGTTTAAAATTACTGGGCGATCTGTATCATTCCAAAAAAGTAACGCCGGCTGTGATCGAGTTCGTTGATATCGCAGGTCTGGTAAAAGGTGCTTCCAAGGGCGAAGGTCTTGGAAACCAGTTCCTTGCAAACATCCGTGAGGTCGATGCGATCGTTCATGTGGTACGTTGTTTCGAGGATCCGAATGTCATCCATGTAGAGGGCAGTGTCGATCCGATCCGTGACATTGAGACCATCAACCTGGAGCTGATCTTCTCCGATATCGAGATTCTGGAGCGCCGTATCGCAAAGACTTCCAAGTCTGCGTTCAATGACAAGTCTCTGGCAAAAGAAGTAGAGATCTTAAAAGAGCTGAAGGCGATTCTGGAAGACGGCAAGATGGCATCCAGCTACGAAAATGATGACGAAGACGTTATGGCTTTCGTCAATTCCCTGAATCTGTTAACCTGCAAGCCGGTTATCTTTGCTGCAAACGTTGGGGAAGAGGATCTGGCAGATGACGGCGCTTCCAATCCACACGTTGCTGCAGTACGTGAGTATGCTGCAGAGAACAATTGTGAGGTATTTGTAATCTGTGCCCAGATTGAGCAGGAAATCGCTGAACTGGATGATGACGAGAAGCAGGAGTACTTAGATGCCCTTGGTCTTTCGGAGTCTGGTCTGGACAAGCTGATCGCTGCAAGCTATCGTCTGCTTGGCCTGATCAGTTATCTGACTTCCGGTGAGGATGAGACCCGTGCATGGACCATCAAGGTTGGCACCAAGGCTCCGCAGGCAGCCGGAAAGATCCATTCTGATTTTGAACGTGGTTTCATCCGTGCTGAGGTTGTCAATTACCAGGATCTGTTAGACTGCGGTACTTACGCAAAGGCCAAAGAGAAAGGTCTGGTTGGTCTGGAAGGAAAAGATTACGTTGTCAAAGATGGCGATGTCATCCTGTTCCGCTTCAATGTTTAATATCTTCTGAAATTGTCTGTGCAATGCATGAGCTGCAGCGCAGACATATATGGGAACGATAATACAAAAAAGAGAAATCGCCGCAGGGTGTCTGCGCTGATTTCTCTTTTTCTCTATTGCATAGCAGCGATGGGCGTCAGTGATGCGTCCGCTGTCTGCTCCATTTTTACGGGACATGTTTGATCACCGCAGAAGATAACAAAAAAGCTCCGGTTCCTCACACCCAGGAACCGAAGCTTTTTGTTATTTATAATATTCCAGTCTTATGATTAAGCCATTGCGTTTACAGCTTTAGAGAGGCGGGAAACCTTTCTGGAAGCAGTATTCTTGTGGTATACACCCTTGGTGCAAGCCTTATCGATCTCGGAAGTTGCAGCAAGTAATGCGGTCTGAGCAGCAGCCTTATCACCAGCGGTTACAGCAGCCTCTACCTTCTTGCAAGCAGTTTTCACTTTAGAACGGATTGCTTTGTTTCTAGCAGCCTTGGTCTCGTTTACTAAGATTCTCTTTTTAGCAGATTTAATGTTAGCCAATCTGGGCACCTCCAATTAATCAAAAATTTTATTCATAGTCTTTGGTTTGCATCAAAGTCTGGACACGGACAGTTCAATGTAAACATACTATTGCATTCTACCTAATCCAACCGAAAATGTCAATACATAAATTGCTTATTTTTGCGAAAAATAAACGAAACGACTGCTGTACATGCAATGCGTGAATCGTAACACATACGAAGAAGATTGGTCTTTAAAACAGCAGGAAAGCTGAGAGAAAGAAAAGAGGGATTTGTATGAAATATGAAGATAAAAAACAAAATAAGCAGACCTTTCAGATCCGGACGGACCTGGCAGTGGAAGAACAGGAGCGATTTCCGGGAGATGGAGGAGAAGTACAGGGCGTGTCATTGAGAAAATGGCGGGAAAGTGACTCGGATATTCGGATGACAGAAGTGAAGATTTTAAATGAGCAGGGAGCCAGAATCATGGGAAAGACAATGGGAACGTACCTGACCCTGGAGGCAGATCTGCTTGCAAAAAAGGATGAAAGCTATCATGAGGAGGTCTCGAAGGAACTTGCGGGGGATTTGCAAAAACTGCTTCGGTCGCTGACAGGGAAAATGGAAACAGAATTAAAAATTCTGGCAGTGGGACTTGGAAACAGCCAGGTGACACCGGATGCACTCGGTCCTAAGGTGATCCATAACCTTCAGATGACGAGACATCTGACCGGATACGGCAAAGTGGGTAATCAGGAAGATCAAAATGGGAAACATCATGAAAGAAAAAAACAGGATGAGAAAGAACATGATGAAAAAGAGTACCGTTTCCCATCGCTGAGCGGGATCGTCCCAGGTGTCATGGCGCAGACCGGAATGGAGACCGCAGAGATTTTAAAAGGAATTATTCAGGAGACAAAGCCGGATCTGCTCCTTGCGATCGATGCGCTGGCTGCCCGCAGCATCCGGCGCCTTGGGACAACGATCCAGCTGACCGATACCGGGATTCATCCGGGGTCCGGTGTGGGAAATCACCGCCGTGGTCTGACAAAAGAAAGCCTGGGGATCCCGGTTCTTGCGATCGGGGTGCCGACGGTTGTGAGCGCGGCAGCGATTGTGTATGATACGGTGGATGTTATGGCAGAAGCGCTGAAAAAAAGCAGAAGAACAGAACACATTGGTGGTTTTGTGGAGGAACTGGAACCGGAAGAGCAATATCTTTTGATCCGGGAACTTCTGACACCGGAGTTTGGAAATCTCTATGTGACACCTCCGGATATCGATGAACGGATTCAGTATTTGAGCTATACCATATCTGAGGGAATTCATAAAGCGCTTTTTGGCGTTACAGACATTGCGCGTGAAGCGTAGTATTTTCCGTGAAAAATAGGCGAAAAATATAGAAATAAGAAACAGGGGAAGTCTTGTCATGCCGCGGATTCTATGTTATATTGATATCCGTGGCATTTTGCCAATTTACGAGAGAAACGGTTGCTGGTCAGGCATATATGGACAGCAACGAGAAAAGAGATGGTTATGTTACAGTATCTGATTGTATGCCCGCTGGTGTTCCTGGCGGGATTTGTTGACTCCATTGCAGGCGGAGGCGGTCTGATTTCCCTTCCGGCCTATATCATTGCCGGAGTTCCGGCTCATTTTGCCCTGGGCACCAATAAAATATCGTCAACGCTGGGAACCAGTGTTTCCACCTGGCGGTATTTGAAAAATGGCTATCTGAAGGGAAAAGAACTGGTTACGACAGCTCTGTGTGCCTGTCTGACAGCGTTAGTGGGTTCCTACATTGGTTCCAGCCTTTCCCTCATGGTGAGCGATACCGTGCTGAAGCATATGATGATGGTAGTGCTCCCGATCGTTTCATTTTATGTGCTGCGGAATAAAAATATGGGAACCGAAACCGAACAAAAAAAATTGTCCGGAAAAGCAGTGCTTCTGATCAGTGTGGCAGCATCGTTTGTCATTGGCATGTATGATGGCTTTTATGGACCGGGAACCGGCACGTTTTATCTTCTGGTTTTAACCGGGATTGCCCATCTGAGCATACACGAAGCATCTGCCATGACCAAGGTGCTCAATCTGACTTCCAATGTCATGGCGCTGACGAATTTTCTGATCAATGGAACCGCTTATTACGGGCTTGGACTGGCTGCGGCTGCGTTCTGTATTGCAGGAAACTATCTTGGTTCCGGACTTGTTGTGAATAACGGTCAGAAAATCGTGCGTCCGGTTATTCTGGTCGTGCTGCTTATTTTGTTTGTAAAAATTTTACTGGGAATTTAAATAAAGAAGAAAAAGGAGAGGACCTCATGAAGTGGACCAAATTTACGTTAAAAACGACAACCGAAGCCGTTGACCTCATCAGCAGTATGCTGGATGAGATCGGCATTGAGGGCATTGAGATCGAGGACAATGTTCCGTTATCCGATGCCGATACCAAGGGCATGTTCATCGATATTCTTCCAGAACTTCCGCCGGACGATGGTACCGCAAAGGTAAGCTTTTATGTGGAAGATTTAAGCAATCTGGAAAATATCATTCACCAGGTGAATGCCGGACTGGATGAGATCGCAGAGTTTGTCAATGTTGGTGAGCGTACTTTAAGCGTTTCTGAGACTGAGGATAAGGACTGGATCAACAACTGGAAACAGTATTTCAAGCCGTTTACCGTAGACGATATCCTCATCAAGCCGACCTGGGAGACCATTCCGGAGGAGCATAAGGATAAGCTGCTCATTCAGATCGACCCGGGAACCGCATTTGGTACCGGTATGCATGAGACGACACAGCTGTGCATCCGCCAGCTGCGCAAGTATGTAACCCCGGAAACCGATGTGATCGATGTGGGAACCGGAAGCGGTATCCTTGGCATCGCGGCATTGAAGCTCGGTGCAAGAAGTGTATTTGGTACCGACCTGGACGAGAATGCGATCGTGGCAGTGGGCGAGAATCTGGAGTCCAACGACATTCCGGCAGATCGCTTCCATGTGGTTCAGGGAAATATCATCGATGATAAGGCTATCCAGGACCAGGCTGGCTATGAGCGCTACGACATCGCCGTTGCAAATATCCTGGCTCCGGTCATCATCATGCTGCAGGGGGAAATCTGCAAGCACATCAAACACGGCGGCATGTTCATCACCTCCGGTATCATCAACACCAAGGAACAGGATGTCAAAGACGCGATGAATGCAAATCCGGAGCTTGAGATCGTGGAAACTACCTACCAGGGCGACTGGGTATCCATCACCGCCCGCAGAAAATAAGGAGCAGGAATCGTGTATCATTTTTTTGTAACACCGGCGCAGATCATGGATGGCTATGCCGTGATCACCGGTCAGGATGTCAATCATATCCGCAATGTCCTCCGTATGAAAACCGGAGAGCAGGTCGGAATCCGGGACGGGATTTCCCGCAGCTATATCTGTGAGCTGGAAACGATTGGCGAAGCGGAGATACGTGCAAAAATCCTCACGGAAGATACGAATATGAGCGAGCTTCCGGCAGAGCTTTATCTGTTCCAGGGACTGCCAAAGAGCGACAAGATGGAGCTCATTATCCAGAAGGCAGTGGAACTGGGCGTGCATGAGGTCATTCCGGTGGCAACCCGCCGTGCAGTCGTGAAGCTGGACCGGAAAAAAGAAGAGTCCAAATTAAAGCGCTGGAATGCGATCGCAGAGAGCGCAGCCAAGCAGTCAGGCCGCATGATGATCCCGCAGGTTCACGGCGTGCTGACCATGAAAGAGGCCTTTGCCTATGCCAAAGGGTTCGATGTCAATCTGATCCCGTATGAGCTGGCAGAGGGCATGAAGGAAACCAAAGCCATTCTGGAACAGGTAAAGCCTGGCATGCGTGTGGGCATTTTTATTGGTCCGGAAGGCGGATTTGATGTAGAAGAAGTAGAAACGGCCATGGAAGAGGGAATTCATCCCATCACATTGGGACGGAGGATCCTGCGCACGGAGACTGCAGGCATGACGATGCTTTCTATTTTAATGTTCCAGCTGGAACAGTAACAAATACAGGAGAAATGCAATGGAAGCATATTTTGATAATTCAGCTACCACAAAGGTTCTCGACAGTGTGAAGGACATTGTGGTAAAAACAATGACGGAGGATTACGCAAACCCGGCGGCAAAGCACCGCAAGGGCATGGAGGCAGAGCAGTATATCCGCGATGCCAGAAAGATCATTGCCGATACCATGAAGGTACAGGAAAAGGAAATCCTGTTTACCTCCGGCGGTTCGGAGTCCAACAATATGGCGCTGATCGGTACTGCCTGGGCCAACCAGAGAGCCGGGAAACACATCATCAGCACCTCGATCGAGCACCCGTCCGTGTACAATCCGCTCGGGGTTTTAGAGGAGCTTGGCTTTGAGGTGACCATTCTTCCGGTGGATCATGACGGGCACATCAGCCTGAAAGAATTGGAGGAGGCCATCCGCCCGGATACCATCCTGGTTTCCACCATGTATGTGAACAATGAGGTGGGCGCTGTGGAGCCGGTTGAGGAAATCTCAAAGATCATCAAGGCAAAAAATCCGTCTACGCTCTACCATGTCGATGCGATTCAGGCTTACGGAAAATATGTGATCCGTCCGAAAAAACAGGGCATTGACCTGTTGTCGGTCAGCAGCCATAAGATTCACGGACCGAAGGGTGTCGGATTTTTGTATATCCGAAACGGCGTAAAGATCAAACCGCTGATCTATGGCGGCGGTCAGCAGGCCGGTATGCGTTCCGGCACGGAAAATGTTCCGGGCGTGGCAGGCTTTGGCGCTGCAGCAAAGGAAATGTACACCGATCATGCGGCAAAGGTTGCGAAGCTGATCGAACTGAAAGATTACATGACAGACCGGCTGGGTGAGATCGAGGGAACGGTCATCAACAGCAAAAAGGGTGAGGCGAGTGCACCACAGATCGTCAGCGTCAGCTTTGCAGGCGTGCGCAGCGAGGTGCTTCTGCATGCGCTGGAGGATAAGGGCATTTACGTTTCTTCCGGTTCTGCCTGCTCTTCTAATCATCCGGGCATTAGCGGAACCTTAAAGGGCATTGGCGTTGCCCAGAAGCTTCTGGATTCCACGATCCGCATGAGTTTTGGCATGTTTAACACGAAAGAAGAAATTGATTATACAATTGATACATTAAAGGAGCTGGTTCCGGTGCTTCGCCGTTACCAGAGAGGATAAGAAAGGATAAAAGGAGAACTATGGTATACCAGTCATTTTTGATTAAGTACGCAGAGATCGGTACCAAGGGAAAAAACCGTTATCTCTTTGAAGATGCACTGATCAAGCAGATCAAGAACGCACTCAAAAAGGTAGAAGGTTCTTTCATCGCATCGAAGGAATCCGGCCGTATTTATGTGCAGGCACTCAGCGAGTACGATTACGATGAGGTGATCGATGCATTAAAGAAGGTATTCGGCATTGCCTGGATCTGCCCGATGCTTCAGATCGAGGAAAAGGATTATGAGAATTTAAAGAAAGTTGTTGTCGACTACATCGACCAGGTTTACCCGGACAAGCATTTCACTTTCAAGGTGGATTCCAGACGTGCCGATAAGAATTATCCGGTGCGCTCTGAGCAGATGAACTGTGATCTTGGTGAGGTGATCTTAAATGCGTTTCCGGAGACCTCTGTTGATGTGCATCACCCGGATGTGCTGCTTCATGTGGAGATCCGCAAGCTGGTCAACATTTACTCCCTGATGATTCCGGGACCGGGCGGTATGCCGGTTGGAACCAATGGAAAGGCAACCCTGCTCTTATCCGGCGGTATCGACAGCCCGGTAGCAGGCTACATGATCGCAAAGCGCGGCGTAAAGATCGATGCGGTTTACTTCCATGCTCCGCCATATACCAGTGACCGTGCAAAGCAGAAAGTGGTTGACCTGGCAAAGCTGGTAGCACGCTATTCCGGACCAATCCCGCTTCATGTTGTAAACTTTACCGATATCCAGCTCTACATCTACGAGCAGTGCCCGCATGAGGAACTGACCATCATCATGCGCCGCTACATGATGAAGATCGCAGAAGAGATCGCGAAAAAGAGCGATTCTCTGGCACTGATCACCGGCGAAAGCATTGGACAGGTGGCATCCCAGACCGTGCAGTCTTTGGCTGCAACCAATGAAGTCTGCACGATGCCGGTATTCCGCCCGCTGATCGGTTTTGACAAGCAGGAGATCATTGACATTTCCGAGAAGATCGGAACGTTTGAGACCTCCATTCAGCCGTTCGAGGACTGCTGCACCATTTTTGTGGCAAAGCATCCGGTAACCAAACCGAACTTAAACATCATCCATAAGTCTGAGACAAAGCTGGAAGAGAAGATCGACCAGATGGTGCAGACGGCACTGGAGACAGAGGAAGTTATCTGGTGCGACTAATCAGTACCAGACAGCACAAAAGTCTGTTTGTGCCGGCTTTTGTGCACACTGGAAAATCAGCGGACGTGCAATCAGCGCATTCCCGATATGCAATGTAAAAAAATAAGGATACTCCAAACGGAGTATCCTTATTAAAAATCTCGTAAGCGATGATTTATTTGATGATGTATGGGGACAGGGTCTCCAGGATCTCGTCGATACCAGCCTCAGCGTGGATGTTTAAGTCGATCGGCTTGGAAAGATCCAGGCTGAAGATACCCATGATGGATTTTGCATCGATGACGTATCTGCCGGATACCAGATCGAAGTCAACATCGAACTTGGTTAAGTCGTTTACGAAGGACTTTACTTTATCAATAGAATTTAAAGAAATACGAACTGTTTTCATGTGAGAAACCTCCTTAAATGGTTACCTTTTTAATCTTGGCGTATGGATAAATTTCGCTCGCCTTATGATAAATTTTACAAAGATATTTAGGGAAAGTCAATAGGGAGTTTCTATGAAAACAGGTTAAATGTTTGTTAGAAATGTATGTTCAGAAACAACCGTAACTTCTTGAAAAACAACAGAGAATGAGGAGAAAAAATATGAGAACGGCAGCACTGCACAATCTGGGCTGCAAGGTGAATTCCTATGAAACCGAAGCAATGCAGCAGCTTCTGGAAGAAGCCGGATACGAGATTGTGCCATTTCATGAAAAAGCCGATGTTTATATCATCAATACCTGCTCGGTGACCAATATCGCGGACCGTAAGTCCAGACAGATGCTGCACCGGGCCAAAAAGCAGAATCCGGATGCCGTTGTGGTTGCGGCAGGCTGTTATGTACAGGCAGCGTCAGAGGAATTAAAGGCAGATTTGGCGGTCGATGTGATCATCGGAAACAATAAAAAGCAGGATCTGGTCCCAATCCTGGAGGAGTATTTTCAGGATCGCACAGACTGTGACCATGTCATAGAGATCGGTCAGACACAGGAGTATGAACGGCTTTCCATCCACAAGATCGCGGATCATACCCGCGCGTTTTTAAAGGTGCAGGATGGCTGCAACCAGTTTTGCAGCTACTGCATCATTCCGTATACCCGTGGCCGGGTACGAAGCCGCAGACCGGAGGAGGTTGTGGCAGAGGTAAAAGAACTGGCGGCAGCAGGTTATCAGGAGGTGGTTCTGACTGGAATCCATTTAAGCTCTTATGGCGTGGATTTTGATGAGGAGCATAAGGAAACACTGCTGAGTCTGATCCGCCAGGTACATGAGGTGGAGGGGATCAAACGCATCCGTCTCGGTTCTTTAGAACCGCGGATCATCACAGAGGAGTTCGCAAAGGCGTTGGCCGACATGCCGAAATTCTGCCCGCATTTCCACCTGTCCTTACAGAGCGGCTGCGACGAGACCTTAAAACGGATGAACCGCCATTATACCACAGAGGAATATGCAGAGGGCTGCGCAATCCTGCGCCGTTTCTTCGAAAATCCGGCTATTACGACCGACGTGATCGTGGGCTTCCCAGGAGAAACTGAGGAAGAATTTGCGGTAACAAAAGCCTTTTTAGAGCAGATCGGCTTCTATGAGATGCACATTTTCAAATATTCCAGACGTGCAGGAACCCGCGCGGACCGCATGCCGGACCAGATTCCGGAGCAGGTGAAAACTGCCAGAAGCGAGGTTTTATTAAAACTGGAAAAACAGATGTCGAAAGCGTACCGTGAGAGTTTCCTTGGAAAGAAAAAGGCGGTACTTCTCGAAGAAAAAACGGAGATCAACGGTACGGAATATATGATCGGCCATACGATGGAATATGTAAAAGCTGTGGTACCTTATGCAGAAAATCTGAAGAATAAAATGGTGGAAGGTGTCCTTGTCAGGGCGATAAATGAGGAAGTTCTGATGCTGAAACCGTAACCTTGAATAGCCGCGCGGATAGCAGCACGCGAATAACCGCGAAGTGCTTGCGCTTGACGAATCCTGGAAAGTAGTATAGAATAGAGAAGAATAGTTAAAGGACGTGAAGAACATGGGCGAAATTCATAACACACAGTTTTTTAAAGCAGTACAGGAGAACAAAATGGATGTCAGCCAGGTTTTGGAGCAGGTGTACGTGGCGCTGACGGAAAAAGGTTATAATCCGGTAAACCAGATCGTAGGTTATATTATGTCCGGAGATCCAACCTATATCACCAGCCATAAAGGTGCCAGAAGTCTGATTATGAAAGTTGAGCGTGATGAGATTCTGGAAGAACTGATGTCTGTTTACATCGACGCGAAATTAAAATAAAGAAGACGTGTGCCTGATATCATGAGCGAAAGTGAGTCAGAAAGCTGCCAGCAGGTTTCTGGCGAGCCAAAACATTATGGAGTGATGACATCACGAAATGATGAACGAAAGATAATTGCCAGCCATATCCGTCCGGAGAGGCTGGCAGTTTTGTGTTGCCATGTATCTGAAAATGCTGTAAACGGCAGTTTGAGCAGACGTGTTATACAGAGAATGTGAATAAGGAAAGATTTTTATGAGACTTTTAGGACTGGACTATGGATCCAAAACGGTAGGGGTAGCAGTCTGCGATCCGTTAGGCATAACGGCCCAGGGGGTGGAGACCATCACCCGGAAGGAAGAAAACAAACTGCGTAAGACCCTCGCACGGATTGAAACTCTTGTGGAGGAATACCAGGTTGAAACCATTGTTTTGGGATATCCTAAGAATATGGATGACTCCATTGGGGAACGTGCAAAGAAAACAGAAGAATTTCGCGATATGCTTGTGCGCAGAACCGGGCTGCCGGTCGTTCTGTGGGACGAGCGTCTGACAACTATTGAAGCAAATGAGATTCTGATCGAAAGCGGAGTGCGCAGAGAAGACCGGAAAAAGGTGATCGACAAGATTGCGGCCACTTTAATTCTGCAGTCTTATCTTGGCTCCCTTAAGTAAAAGGCTACAGTCTGCGCAGTGTGCAGACTATAACAAAAACAGGAGAGAACGTGATGGAAGAGAAAATTACCCTGCGGACCGATACTGGGGAAAATGTAGATTTTTATGTTCTGGAAGAAACCCGGATCAATGGCATGAATTACCTTCTGGTAACCGATTCTGAGGAAGAGGAAGACGGTGAGTGCTATATTTTAAAAGATGTTTCCAAGGCAGAGGACAGCGATGCCGTATACGAATTTGTAGAGAACGATGATGAGATGGACTATCTCTTTAAGATTTTTACCGAGTTAATGGAAGATATGGAAGTAGAACTTCAGAAGTAGGGCTTCAGAAACAGATCTTCAACAAATGGGTCTTCAAAGGAAGCTTTTATGGAAAATAAATTGGAGGAAAATAGAAAGCATGGAGAATCAGAACAATCAGAATGACAAACCGGCAGACAGCTATTCCCAGGCGCCACAGCAGGAAGAAAAGTCTGTCCTGGCGGAACTGGCTGAGTTTGTTTCCAGAAAAAAAGAAGCAGCGGCACAGAACGTAAAAAGCGCGCCGGTGCAGGAAACAAAACAGGATGCAGGGCAGGCAGCGGAGACAAAGAAGTCAGACGATCCGGCGCAGAATGCAAACGGAAAAGAAGAGGGAAAATCCGAAGCGGTACAGGATGAAAATGGTTCCGAGCGACAGGAACGTCCGGTAAGAAATAACCGTGGCAGAGGACCGAGAAGACCAAGAAACACGGAAGCTAAGGCTCCGAAAAAGGAAGAAGGGGCAGAAGGTTTCGAAGAAGGCAGACAGCAGGAAGAAAGAAAACCGCGTACTGCAAGAGGAACGCGCGGCGCGGCTGCACGGGCAGAAAGACCGGCGAGAACAGAAAGAAATGCAAGAGCAGAGCGTCCGGCAAAAAGTGAAAAGCCGGTAAGAGCGCCAAAAGCAAAGAATGTTCTGGCAGATACCACCTCCAAGCCAAAGGTACGCATCATCCCGCTTGGCGGTCTGGAGCAGATCGGTATGAACATTACTGCATTCGAGTACGAAGACACCATCGTGGTTGTCGACTGCGGTCTTGCTTTCCCGACCGATGACATGCTGGGAATCGACCTGGTTATCCCGGATGTGACGTATCTGGAGCGCAACATTGATAAAGTCAAAGGTTTCGTGATCACCCACGGACATGAGGACCATATCGGTGCACTTCCGTATATCTTACAGAAGATCAATGTTCCGGTATACGGTACCAAGCTGACCATTGCACTGATCGAGAACAAGTTAAAAGAACACAACCTGATGAAGAGTACCAAGCGCAAAGTGGTAAAACATGGCCAGTCTGTAAACTTAGGCTGCTTCCGCGTGGAGTTCATTAAGACGAACCACAGTATCGCAGATTCCGCAGCACTTGCACTGTTTACCCCGGCAGGCATCATCGTGCACACCGGAGACTTCAAGGTCGATTACACTCCGGTGTTTGGTGATGCATTTGACCTGGCACGTTTTGCAGAGTTGGGAAGAAAAGGCGTGCTGGCACTCTTAAGCGACAGCACGAACGCGATCCGCAAGGGCTTTACGGCTTCCGAGCGTACCGTAGGCAAGACCTTTGATGCAATCTTCGCAGAGCATAAGAACAACCGTATCATCGTGGCAACTTTTGCATCCAACGTAGACCGTGTGCAGCAGATCATCTTTACTGCAGAAAAATACGGACGTAAGGTCGTCGTAGAGGGCCGGAGCATGGTCAATGTCATTGGCACGGCGAATGAGCTGGGCTATATCAACATTTCCGATGGCACCCTCATCGAGATCGACCAGTTAAAGAATTATCCGGACGAGCAGACGGTTCTGATCACCACCGGAAGCCAGGGTGAGTCCATGGCGGCTCTGTCCCGTATGGCATCTGGTCTGCACCGCAAGGTATCCATTAAGCCAAACGATGTCGTGATCATGAGCTCTACCCCGATCCCAGGCAACGAAAAACAGGTAGCGAAAGTCATCAACGAGCTGGCTATGCGCGGTGTTGAGGTTATCACCGAAGATACCCACGTATCCGGTCATGCATGCCAGGAGGAAATCAAGCTCATTTACTCCCTGCTGCATCCGAAGTATGCACTTCCGGTACATGGCGAGTACCGTCATTTGATGGCGAACCAGTCCATCGCAACAGCCGTGGGTGTGCCGAAAGAAAATGTCCTGATCATGTCTTCTGGCGATGTTGTGGAGATCTGCGAGGATTCCTGCAAGGTGGTAGACCATGTTCAGCACGGCGGTATCCTGGTAGATGGTCTTGGCGTCGGCGATGTAGGAAACATTGTCCTGCGTGACCGTCAGAACCTGGCACAGAACGGTATCATCATCGTAGTTCTGACCCTGGAGCGTTACAGCAACCAGCTTCTGGCCGGACCGGATATCGTATCCCGCGGATTTGTTTATGTGAGAGAGTCTGAGGATCTCATGGATGAGGCAAAACGTGTGGTAGATGACGCGGTAGCCGACTGCCTGAGCCGTCATGTGACAGACTGGGGCAAGTTAAAGAACATGATCCGTGACAGCTTAAGTGACTTTATGTGGAAACGTATGAAGCGGAATCCGATGATTCTGCCGATCATTATGGAGGTTGAGTAGGCTAGATATGAGCCATATCACCAAGGATATCAACAAAGTGACCGGAGCGGTCATTGGAATATCGGGAAAGCTGATCCTGTATGCCCTTGTGATCCTTCTGCTTGCAGAGGGCATCACAAGAGGTTATGCATTTGGCCATTCCCTGTTTTATGAAAGTTCCGTGGAGCAGGCGCCGGGGCGGGATATTACCGTTACGGTCCCGCAGGGGCAGAAAGATGCTGACACCATCCATGAACTGAAAATAGACGGACTCATTGACAACGAGCTTGCCATGCGGGTCCAGATGAAGTTTTACGATTACGAGATTCATCCGGGAACCTATACGCTGAACACTTCCATGTCATCCAAAAAGATGCTTCAGATCCTGAATGAAAAGGTGGAAGAAGGGGAGGATACGGCGTCATGATGGACCAGGATAGGATCACACAGTATATTCATTCCCTGGACCAGGGACACGGCGCCTTCTGTGACCAGATCGCAAAGACAGCGAGAGCGGGGCGCGTGCCGATCATCCGGAAGGAAACGGCGGTTTTTCTGCAGACTATGGTAGCCTCCAAACAGCCAAAGCATATTTTGGAGGTTGGAACTGCAGTCGGTTATTCCGCTCTTTTGATGGCACAGGTCATGCCGGAAAATACGGATATCATCACGATTGAAAAATACGAACCGCGCATTCCCGTGGCACGGGAGAATTTTGAAAAAGCAGGAATGTCTGACCGGATCACCCTTTTAGAGGGCGATGCAGGAGCCATTTTAAAAGTACTGGACGGACCATTCGACTTTATCTTCATGGATGCGGCCAAGGGACAATATATCCACTGGCTGCCGGACATTGTCCGTCTGTTATCCGCAGGTGGCGTACTTTTTTCCGACAATGTGCTGCAGGACGGCGATATCATAGAATCCCGGTTCGCGGTCGAGCGCCGCAACCGCACGATTCATGCGCGCATGCGGGAATATCTGTATACACTGACGCACATGCCGGAGTTTCAGACCAGCGTGATCCCGATTGGGGATGGCGTTGCGTTAAGCGTAAAAATCAGTGGATAAACGTTGTCTGCAAGACAAAAATTGTGGATAACATGGCAACAGAAATCTTGCAGCTGCAAAGACTGACAGGAATAAAAGACTGACAGGAATATACGCAGCAGCTGCAGGATCGTAGCATAGAATGAATAACAGGAAAAAATTATGAGAAAAACAGAATTACTGATACCGGCAGGCAGCCTGGATGTCTTAAAAACAGCAGTCATCTACGGTGCAGATGCCGTATATCTGGGAGGAGAGGCGTTCGGCCTCAGAGCCAAGGCAAAGAATTTTACCAATGAAGAAATCAAAGAAGGCATCGCGTTTGCACATGAGCGCGGGGTAAAGGTTTATATCACAGCCAATATCCTGGCGCACAACGACGATCTGGCCGGTGTGGAGCAGTACTTTGAGGAGTTAAAGGAAATCCGTCCGGATGCCCTCATCATTTCCGATCCGGGTGTATTTGCCATTGCAAAGCGCGTACTTCCAGACATGGAACTGCATGTCAGCACACAGGCAAACAACACCAACTACGGAACTTATCTCTTCTGGCATCAGCTGGGAGCAAAGCGTGTGGTATCGGCCCGCGAGCTTTCCTTAGAGGAAATCAAAGAAATCCGTGCACACATTCCGGACGATATGGAGATCGAAAGCTTTATTCACGGAGCCATGTGCATCTCCTATTCCGGTCGGTGCCTGCTGAGCAACTTCCTGGTGGGAAGAGACGCAAACCAGGGTGCCTGCACGCATCCATGCCGTTGGAAATATTCCGTTGTGGAAGAAACCAGACCGGGCGAGTATATGCCGGTTTACGAAAATGAGCGCGGCACCTACATCTTCAACTCCAAGGATCTGTGCATGATCGAGCACATTCCGGAGCTGATCGATGCCGGTATCGACAGCTTTAAGATCGAGGGCCGCATGAAGACAGCCCTGTATGTGGCAACCGTAGCCCGCACCTACCGCAAGGCGATCGATGATTACAAGAAGGATCCGGCCCTGTACCAGAAAAATATGGAATGGTACAAAGAAGAAATCGGCAAATGCACTTACCGTGAATTTACTACCGGTTTTTACTTCGGAAAGCCGACGACCGACAGCCAGATTTACGACAGCAACACCTATGTGAAAAATTACACTTATCTCGGTACCGTAGAGGAAGTCCGGGAAGATGGATGCTGCCGCATTGAGCAGAAAAATAAGTTCACTGTAGGTGAGCAGATCGAGATCATGAAGCCGGACGGCCGCAATATCCTGGTGACCGTAAAAGCCATTACGGACGAGGAGGGAAATGCCATGGAGAGCGCACCGCATCCAAAGCAGATTTTATGGGTAGACCTTGGATATGAGGTCAGCCCTTATGATATTTTAAGAAGAAGTGAAATGGAATAACGATTTATTTAACTTTAACGGGGTCGTGTGACTTGCCTTTCGGCAACTCACGCGACCCTTATCATGTATTTCATGTTATTTGTGGATATGCGTTTCTGTGGACTTTTGCCCGGAAATCTTCTATAATATTCCCCATGAAATCGCACGCAGAAACGTGCGAATGCATGACAGGAAAGATGAGGAAAAATCAGTGAAGAATCTTGTGTATGTGGTCGGCATGGGACCGGGAAATTTTGACCAGATGACGTTTGAGGCGCGAAAGGCGTTGGAGCAGAGTGATGTGATCGTGGGGTATACGGTGTATGTGGATCTTCTGAGGGAGTATTTTCCAGAAAAGCAGTTTTTGACAACGCCGATGCGGAAAGAAGTTGAGCGCTGCCGCATGGCATTTGAAGAAGCTAGGAAAGGACAGTGTGTTGCCATGGTCTGCAGCGGGGATGCAGGAGTGTATGGTATGTCTGGGCTGATCCTGGAACTGCAGGAGAAATACCCAGAATGTCAGGTGGAGGTGATCAGTGGTGTGACAGCAGCATTGGCAGGAGGTGCAGTGCTTGGAGCTCCGCTGATGCATGATTTTGCAGTGATCAGCTTAAGCGACCTTTTGACACCATGGGAGAAAATTGAAAGACGGCTCCGCTGTGCAGCGGAAGCAGACTTTTCCATCTGCATTTACAATCCGTCCAGCAAGAAACGGGCGGATTATTTAAAACGTGCCTGCGAGATTATTCTGGAGCAGACAAAGGAAGACCGGGTTTGTGGTATTGTGAGCAATATTGGCAGGGAAGGGCAGAGTGCCCGTGTGCTGCTTTTAAGTGAATTAAAAGATACACAGGTGGATATGTTTACCACAGTGTTTATCGGAAATTCCCAGACGAGAAAGATTGGGGAGCGGATGGTGACACCAAGAGGGTACCGCATCGGATAAAAAGAAAGTGAGATGTAACATGGAACAATATCTGGAAAAGCAGCTTAGCTGCCTTTGCAAGAGCGTGCGCCCGGCAGATGCCCTTGCCGTGGAAGCAGCGAAGCGCCATTGGAACGGGATTGCGAAGCCATTGTACGGACTTGGAAAATTTGAGGAGCTTCTGGTCAAGATCGCAGGAGTCCAGAAGACGGAAGATATCTGTCTGAATAAAAAAGCAGTCGTGGTATTCTGTGCCGACAATGGTGTGGTGGCAGAGGGGGTAACCCAGACAGACAGCAGTGTGACAGCGGTCGTGACCGAGAATTTTGCCCGGGGAATTGCCAGTGTCAACCGCATGGCAGCGGTTGCCGGGGCAGATGTGATCCCGGTTGATATTGGCGTGCTGGGAGAAATCAAAGAGCCGGGGGTCCGAAATTGCCGTATTGCGAATGGCACGAAGAATATGAGAAAGGAACCGGCTATGAGTCATGAACAGGTTTTGGAAGCGATCCACACCGGGATTACGCTTGCGTCGGAGCTTAAGGATGCAGGCTATGATCTTCTGGCAGTCGGGGAGATGGGAATTGGCAATACGACGACCAGCAGTGCCGTGGCCAGTGTGCTTTTGCAGGCTCCGGTAGAGCTTGTGACCGGCCGTGGTGCCGGACTTTCCAATGCCGGACTGGAAAAGAAGATCGAGGTCATTAAAGAAGCCATTGCCCTGCATCAGCCGGACCCGGAAGATCCGCTGTCAGTTCTGGAGGCGGTAGGTGGTTTTGATATTGCCGGGATGTGTGGCCTGATGCTTGGAGGGGCGATTTACCGGATCCCGGTTGTGCTAGATGGGCTGATCTCCCTGGTGGCAGCGCTTTTGGCGCAGAAGCTTTGTCCTCAGGTGACAGACTTTTTGCTTTCTTCCCATATGGGAAAGGAACCGGCCTGTGCCATGGCGATGGAAAAACTGGGATTAGAGGCCAGTATTTATGGGAATCTGGCGCTGGGCGAAGGGACCGGAGCGGTTATGCTGTTTCCGCTTTTGGATATGGCAGAAGCTGTGTACCGGGAAAACAGTACATTTGAGGAGATTCATGTGGGGGCGTACCAGGAATTTAAGGAGGAGTAAACTTATGATCTATTTTATCGGAGCCGGACCGGGTGATCCGGAACTGATCACTGTAAAGGGGAAACGCCTGATCGATGAGGCAGATATCATCATTTACGCGGGTTCCCTGGTGAATCCCCAGGTGCTTTCCGGGGCAAAGGAAAGTGCAGAAATCTATAACAGTGCGACCATGCATCTGCAGGAAGTGCTGGAGGTGATGAAGCGCGGCGTGAAAGCAGGAAAAAAGGTGGTCCGTGTCCACACGGGTGACCCGTCCATTTATGGTGCACACCGGGAGCAGATGGTAGAACTGGATAAGCTTGGAATCCCGTATGAAATCGTACCGGGTGTCAGTTCCTTTTTGGCGGCAGCGGCCAGCTTAAAACGGGAGTACACGCTTCCGGGTGTGAGTCAGACCGTCATCCTGACCCGCATGGAAGGACGGACTGCAGTGCCAGAGCGGGAACAGATCGAGGCACTGGCAGCACATCAGACGACTATGGTTATTTTCTTAAGTGTCGGGGAGATCGTGGAACTGGGCAGACGGCTGCAGGCGGGCGGTTATCCGGCAGATACTCCGGCGGCTGTGGTGTATAAGGCTTCCTGGGAAGACCAGAAAATTGTGACAGGAACGCTTGCAGATATTGCGGATAAAGTAAAAGAAGCAGGCATCCGCAAGACAGCACTTGTCACGGTGGGTCATTTCCTTGGAGATACGTTTGAACTTTCCAAGCTTTATGACGCACATTTTACAACGGAATTCCGTCAGGGGGTTTAGGAATGGCAAAGAAAATCATGATTCAGGGAACCATGTCCAATTCAGGAAAAAGCTTTCTGGCGGCGGCGTTGTGCCGGATTTTGAAACAGGACGGACTTTCCGTGGCTCCGTTTAAATCCCAGAATATGGCGTTGAATTCTTATATCACGAAAGACGGGCTGGAGATCGGACGGGCACAGGCGATGCAGGCTGAGGCAGCAGGCATTGCTCCTACGGTGGATATGAACCCGATCCTGTTAAAGCCGACCAGCCAGATGGGAAGCCAGGTGATCGTAAACGGGAGAGTGTTCGGCAATTTAAGAGCTATGGATTATTACCGGAGAAAAACCGAGTTCATCCCGGCTGTGAGGGAGGCATTTGAGCGTCTGGAAAGCCAGTACGATGCCATTGTCTTAGAAGGCGCCGGAAGTCCGGCAGAGATCAACCTGCGGGACAATGATATCGTGAATATGGGAATGGCGAAGATCGCCAATGCGCCGGTGCTTCTGGTCGGGGATATTGACCGAGGCGGCGTGTTTGCCTCGCTTTATGGAACGGTAAGTCTTCTGGAGCCGGAGGAGCGGGCGCGTATCAAAGGTCTGGTGATCAATAAATTCCGGGGCGATGTGAAGATTCTGGAGCCGGGACTTCGCATGATCGAGGAAAAACTTCACATTCCGGTCGTTGGCGTGATCCCGATGGAACAGATTGACTTGGATGATGAGGACAGCCTGTCGGACCGTCTGGTGCGGACCGAGGTGCAGGAGGGACTCGATGTGGCAGTGATCCATCTGCCGCACATCTCCAACTTTACGGATTTTAATGCGCTGGAGCATTACGAAGGCGTTTCCCTGCGGTATGTGGACCGGACGGCGCATCTGGGACATCCGGATCTGATCCTTTTGCCTGGAACCAAAAATACGATGGCAGATTTAAAATGGCTGCGGGAGAGCGGTCTGGAAGCATTGATCCAGAGACTGGTGAAAGAGGAGCAGGTGCCGCTGATCGGAATCTGCGGCGGCTATCAGATGTTAGGGGAGCGGCTTTCTGACCCGGAGGGTGTGGAAGGCGAGCCGGGAAGCTCTATGCGCGGCATGGAACTTCTGGCTGCGGAAACCATTTTTGCAGCGGAAAAGACCAGGACACAGACCGAAGGAACGCTGCAGGAACTGCCGGGAATTTATGCAGCATGTGCGGGACAGACCGTGAAAGGATATGAGATCCACATGGGGGAGACATTCCGGACAGAAATAGAAGCTGGAAATAGTGACATTTCTCATGAAAAGGGTGAAATAGCCCCGGCAGTCCGTCTTGCAGACGGCCGCATGGACGGATTCGTGCGGGCAGACGGCCTGGTGTTCGGAAGTTATCTGCACGGCATCTTCGACAATCTGGAGTTTACCGGAGCCATTTTAAACCAGCTTGCAGAAAAAAAAGGCATCAGCCTGACTGCAACGGCAAAAAGCATGGAAGAATATAAGGAAAGCCAGTACGATAAGCTGGCAGATCTGGTACGGAGGTCTCTGGATATGGAGGCGGTATACCGTATTATGGAGGAATATGAATCAGAAAGGACAAGATTATGATAGAAGAAATGCAGTGGGTCCGTCCGGAGGAGATCGAGGCCCGCAGTATGGCGATCATCGAGTCAGAGATGCCAAAGGGCAGCTGGAGTGCAGGGGAGCTGGCTGTGGTCAAGCGCTGCATTCACACGGCGGCAGATTTTGATTACGCAGAGAATCTGTATTTTTCTCCTCATGCTGTAGAGCAGGCCGTGGCTATGATGAAGAGCGGAAACGGCTTTACCATTGTAACCGATACCAACATGGCACTCGCAGGTGTGAATAAGGCGGCATTAAAGCAGTTGAATGGAACGGTGCGCTGCTTTATGGCAGACCCGGATGTGGCAGCGGAGGCGAAGGAGCGCGGGGTGACCCGCGCCATCGTCAGCATGGAGCGCGCGGCAAAGCTTTCCGGTCCGGTCATCTTTGCAATCGGAAATGCGCCTACTGCGCTGATCCGTCTCTATGAGATGATGCAAACTGGTGAGATCCACCCGGATTTCATCATCGGGACTCCGGTTGGGTTTGTGAATGTCGTGGAATCGAAAGAACTCATCTGTCAGTCGGATGTTCCCTGCATCGTTGCGCGCGGCAGAAAAGGCGGCAGTAACATTGCGGCAGCTGTGTGCAATGCGCTGATGTATCAGGTTACCAGGGCTTAGAAATCAGTTAAAAGGCCTAAAAGGCGGACTACGGGACGTAATGCTTGCATTTTCCGACAAAAATATTTATAATGATTTAATAACTATGCTCAAAAAGGTGGCTTTTTCTATGGCAAAAGAACAGACGGAGAAGAAAATGGACATTGAGCTGGAAAATCCCGCAGATTTTACCAGCCCGGAAGAATTGTATGAGGACCTGATCCGCAGTATCCGGAAGTATCATCCTTCGGACGATATCTCCCTGATCGAAAAGGCGTACAAGATCGCGCATGAGGCCCATAAGGATCAGAAACGAAAGTCGGGTGAACCTTACATCATTCACCCTCTTTGTGTTGCCATTATCCTGGCAGACCTGGAGATGGATAAAGAGACGATCGCAGCGGGTATCCTTCACGATGTTGTCGAGGATACGGTTATGACGTTAGACGAGCTCTCCAAGGAGTTTGGACCGGAGGTAGCGCTTTTGGTAGACGGTGTTACCAAGCTGACCCAGCTGTCCTGGTCGAAGGATAAGGTCGAGATGCAGGCAGAGAACCTGCGAAAAATGTTCCTTGCCATGGCAAAAGATATCCGCGTGATCCTCATCAAGCTGGCAGACCGTCTGCACAACATGCGTACGCTGCAGTATATGAAACCGGAAAAGCAAAAAGAAAAAGCCCGTGAGACCATGGAAATTTATGCGCCGATCGCCCATCGCCTTGGTATTTCCAAGATCAAGGTAGAGCTGGATGATCTTTCCTTAAAATATCTGCAGCCGGAGGTTTATTACGACCTGGCTGAGAAGATTTCCCTTGGAAAGGATGCGCGCGAGGAGTTTGTTAAGGGCATTGTAGATGAAGTTTCCGCCCATATGAAAGGAGCAGGCATTGAGGCGAAGGTAGATGGCCGCGTCAAACATTTCTTCAGCATTTACCGGAAAATGGTTAACCAGCACAAGACACTGGACCAGATCTACGATCTGTTTGCGGTCCGCATCATTGTCGAAACCGTGAAGGACTGTTATGCGGCACTTGGTGTCATCCATGAGCTGTACAAGCCGATCCCGGGACGGTTCAAGGATTATATTGCCATGCCGAAGCCGAACATGTACCAGTCCCTGCATACGACGCTGATCGGCAGCAACGGTCAGCCGTTTGAAATCCAGATCCGTACCTTTGAGATGCACCGTACCGCGGAATATGGTATCGCAGCACACTGGAAATACAAGGAGAGCGGCAGCGGTAAGATCGCGGCAGGCGACGAAGCTGCGAAGTTATCCTGGCTGCGCCAGATCCTGGAGTGGCAGAAGGATGCCAGCGACTCCAAAGAGTTCTTAAGCATGGTAAAGGGTGATCTGGACTTATTCTCTGAGAATGTTTACTGCTTTACCCCGTCTGGTGATGTCAAGACACTGCCGAGCGGTTCCACGACCATTGACTTTGCCTACTCTATCCACAGTGCTGTCGGCAACAAGATGGTGGGGGCAAGGGTCAACGGCAAGCTGGTACCGATCGAGTATGTGGTCCAGAACGGTGACCGTATCGAAGTCATCACATCCCAGAATTCCAAGGGACCGAGCCGGGACTGGCTGTCTCTGGTGAAGAGCACCCAGGCAAAGAACAAGATCAACCAGTGGTTCAAGAGTGAGTTAAAGGAAGACAATATTGTACGTGGTAAAGAACTGATCGACCGCTACTGCAAGACCAAGGGGATCAACTTTGGTGACTTAAACAAGCCGGAGTTCCAGGAAAAGGTGATGCAGCGTTATGCGTTCCGTGACTGGGATTCAGTTCTGGCTTCCATTGGACACGGCGGCTTGAAAGAAGGCCAGGTCATCAACAAGATGATCGAGGAACGTGCCAAGAAAACCCGCAAGGAAGTTACCGATACCAACATTTTAGACGGTCTTAGTGAGATGTCCGGTAACAAAGCCGAGGTCAGCAAGAAGTCCAAGGGCGGCATTATGGTCAAGGGGATCCACGATGTGGCAGTCCGTTTCTCACGGTGCTGCAGTCCGGTGCCGGGCGACGAGATCGTGGGCTATGTGACCCGCGGTCGCGGCGTTTCCATTCACCGTACCGACTGCGTAAACATTATCAACCTTCCGTCAGAGGAGCGTACCAGACTCATCGAAGCAGAGTGGCAGCAGCCGGAGAATGATACAGACAGCAAGGAGCGCTACACCACAGAGATCCAGATCTACGCAAATAACCGGATCGGTATGTTTGTCGATATTTCCAAGGTATTTACGGAGCGTCAGATCGACATCACTTCTATGAATGTGCGCACCAGCAAGCAAGGCAAGGCCACCATCATCATGACGTTTGATATTCATGGAATTGAAGAACTGAACCGCCTGACTGACAAGTTAAGACAGATCGAGGGCGTGATCGATATAGAGAGGACTGCGGGATAGTTGTTCCGCAGTTTTTCTTTTCATTTATCAAATGGGAAAAAGGAGCAAAACATGAGCAATTTTCGAATAAAAACCTACGTGCTGGGCGGCATCAGCACAAACTGCTATCTTGTATTTTGCGAGGGAGAAAAGGCGGCGGTGATCATCGATCCGGCCGACAATGCGGACTACCTGGTCAGCAAATGCCGGGAGTTTGGCGTGGAGCCGGAGGCTGTGCTTTTAACGCATGCACATTTCGACCATATGATGGCGGCAGATGATATCCGCAAGACATACGGCTGTAAGCTTTATGTGCATATGGACGATGAGAAGATGTTAAATGATCCGTCCCTGAATCTTTCCGGGACCATGGGAACCGAGCAGGTCAGCATCAGCGCAGATCATTTGCTGCGCGATGGCGATGTGCTGCACTTTTTGAACCGGGAGTGGAAGGTTATGGCAACACCGGGACATACCGCGGGTTCTGTCTGTTATTACATCCCGGAAGAAGAGGTGGTCTTCAGTGGAGATACCTTATTTGCAGAGTCTTTAGGCCGGACCGATCTTCCGACTGGAAGTATGTCTGCAATCGTGCATTCTATCGCGGAAAAACTTCTTGTATTGCCGGATGAGATCATGGTTTATCCGGGCCACGGCGATGCCACGACGATTGCCCATGAAAAGCAGTACAATCCGGTGGCTGCGTATGTGAGAAAGGGAGGCAGACGGTAATGATCGGAATTTTGTTAAACGACAGTGCCTATGAGCAGGATATCCGGGAACTATTGATGGCATTTTACCCGGGGCAGACGTTCGCGCACGAGATGCAGGATGATCTGGACTTTTTCGTGGAAGGAACGGTAAATGAAGACCACACAGAGTTTAATCTGTGTCTGGGACATCTGGGAAGAAGTTCTTTTGCGGCGCTTTCCATGGAAGCGCTGGAGCCTGGCGTGCGTGCAGAGCTTCAGGCGGCAGCGGAAAGCAGCGTTTTAAAGGTTGATTACGAGAATCGTTTCGAGACGAAGAACAAGATCAAGCGCAGACTCTATGTGCTGCTGATGCAGCAGACCGGAAAACTCCTTCCGTGGGGAACCTTAACCGGCATCCGTCCGACCAAGATCGCTATGACCAAATTTGTGGAGGGAGAGAGTGCGGAAAGCATCTTCCGCCACATGAAGGACACTTACTTTACCGGCAACGAGAAGATCAACTTAAGCATTGAGATTGCCCAGAGAGAGCGCCAGTTGCTTTCCACAATCGACTATAAAGAGGGATACAGTCTGTATGTCGGCATTCCGTTCTGTCCGACCACCTGCCTGTACTGCTCCTTCACCTCTTATCCGATCGGAAAGTGGAAGGACCGCACTCATGAGTATCTGGACGCATTATTCAAAGAACTGGACTATGTGGCAGAGAAGAAAAAAGGCTGTACCCTGGATACCGTCTACTTTGGAGGCGGTACCCCGACTTCCCTATCCCCTGAGGATCTGGATCAGCTCATCACCAAATTGAAAGCAACCTTCGATTTCTCTACCGTTCAGGAGTTTACGGTGGAGGCAGGACGTCCGGACAGCATTACCCGGGAAAAACTGGAGGTCTTAAAGAAACACGGGGTCGGTCGTATTTCCATCAACCCGCAGACCATGAAGCAGGACACTCTGCGGCTCATCGGACGCCGCCATACCGTAGAGGATGTGGTGGACCGTTTTCAGCTTGCGCGGGAAGTTGGCTTTGACAACATCAACATGGATCTGATCATCGGACTGCCGGAGGAAACGTTAGAGGACGTGCAGGCGACCATGGAAGCCGTGAAGGCGCTGGCGCCGGACAGCGTGACCGTGCACTCTTTAGCAATCAAGCGTGCAGCACGCTTAAATACCATGAAAGAAGTCTATAAGGACTTAAAGATCGAGAATACTCAGGAGATGATCGACCTGACAGCCCGCTATGCAAGAGAAATGGGACTGGAACCGTATTATCTGTACCGCCAGAAAAATATGGCTGGAAACTTTGAGAACGTCGGCTATGCGGCACCGGGAAAAGCCTGCATTTACAATGTGCTCATCATGGAGGAGCAGCAGACGATCATCGGCTGCGGGGCAGGAACTACGACCAAGCGTCTTTTCCCGGAGAAAAACCGCATCGAGCGCTGTGAGAATGTCAAAGACGTGGAGCAGTACATCAGCCGTGTGGATGAGATGATCGAGCGGAAAGAGAAACTATTTGCGCAGTAAGGGAACCGCAGCGTAACTCTGCTGCCGGGTGCGTATGTGCAAAGAGAAACAAAACTTTTGCCGGACATCCCGTAACTTACATACTTGCGATTGCATTTTGTGTTTTAGAATAGTATAATCTTTAGGAATATGTGATTTTTCAGATACACAGAGAGATTTACAAAGATAGAAAACGGAGAAAGAATATGGCATTGAAAAAGAAGCCGGTTACCGGCATGCGTGATATCCTGCCGGCAGAGATGCAGGTGCGGGAATATGTGATGAACCAGATCCGTGAAACCTACCGTAGTTTCGGATTTACCCAGGTGGAGACTCCATGTGTGGAGCATATCGAGAACCTGACCAGTAAGCAGGGCGGTGACAACGAGAAGCTGATCTTCAAGATCTTAAAGCGCGGCGAGAAGCTGAACCTTGAGACTGCTGAAACAGAGAATGATTTAACAGACAGCGGACTCCGCTACGACCTGACCCTGCCGCTGTCCCGTTATTATTCCAACAACGGCGCACAGCTGCCGAGCCCGTTCAAGGCTCTGCAGATGGGCAGTGTATGGCGTGCAGACCGTCCGCAGCGCGGCCGTTTCCGCCAGTTCACCCAGTGTGATATCGATATTTTAGGCGATGCAACCAATATGGCTGAGATCGAGCTGATCCTGGCTACGACCACAGCACTTGGCAAGATCTGTCCGAAAAACGCATTTACCGTGCGCATCAATGACCGCGGTATCTTAAAGGGTATGGCACTTTACTGCGGTTTCCCGGAGGATGGACTGGATCAGGTCTTCATCACCCTGGATAAGATGGACAAGATCGGTCTGGACGGCGTAAAGACAGAGCTTCTGGAACTTGGCTATGCACAGGAGAGCGTAGAAAAGTATGCAGACCTGTTAGCAAATCTGGGCGAGGATGCAGCAGCAGTCCGCGGTCTGGGTGAAACCTTAGCCGGTGTGTTAGATGCAAAGACTGCAGAGAATCTGGCTAACATTATGGATACCGTGACCGAGGTTGCGGAAACTGATTTCAAGCTGGCCTTTGACCCGACTCTGGTGCGCGGTATGTCTTACTATACCGGAACCATTTTTGAGGTTTCCATGGAAGGTTTCGGCGGTTCCGTTGCAGGCGGCGGAAGATACGACAAGATGATTGGCAAGTTCACTGGCCAGGATACCCCGGCCTGCGGCTTCTCCATCGGATTCGAACGTATCGTTACCATCCTTATGGAGCAGGGCGGCGAAATCGAGAATGCAGCTCCGAAGAAAGCATACCTCATCGAAAAGGGTATGGACCAGTCCCGCTTCGGCCAGATCATGAAACAGGCTATGGACGAGCGTAAAGCCGGTGTCCAGGTGCTTGTTTCCATGATGAACAAGAATAAGAAGTTCCAGAAGGAGCAGCTGAACAAGGAAGGCTACACAGAGTTTGTAGAGTTCTACAAAGAAGCACTGAAATAAAGAAAAACTTTGAAATAAGAAATCAGCTTTAAAATAATAAGGTTTAAATGAGAACCATTATAAATTCAGAAGAACCACGGAGTGATCCGTGCTGAAATAAGGAGACAAAACCATGGCAGAATCAATGCTGGGACTGAAACGGTCCCATCGGTGTACGGAAGTCACCACAGCAAACATCGGTCAGGACGTGACCGTAATGGGCTGGGTGCAGAAAAGCAGAAACAAGGGCGGAATCATCTTCGTAGATTTACGTGACCGCTCCGGTATCCTGCAGATCATCTTCGAGGAGAGCGACTGCGGCGCAGAGAGCTTCGCAAAGGCAGAGAAGTTAAGAAGTGAATATGTCATTGCAGTAACCGGCCGTGTTGAGGCACGTTCCGGCGCAGTCAATGAGAACCTGGCAACCGGCGCGATCGAGGTACGTGCCAACAGCCTGCGCATCTTATCTGAGTCCGAGACCCCGCCATTCCCGATCGAGGAGAACTCCAAGACCAAAGAGGAACTGCGCTTAAAATACCGTTTCCTGGATTTAAGAAGACCGGATATGCAGCGCAACCTGCTTCTCAGAAGTAAGATCGCTATCCTTACCAGACAGTTCCTGGCAGAGGAAGGATTTTTAGAGATCGAAACCCCAACCCTCATCAAGAGTACTCCGGAGGGAGCAAGAGACTACCTGGTACCGAGCCGTGTGCATCCGGGTTCCTTCTATGCACTTCCGCAGTCCCCGCAGCTCTTTAAGCAGCTCTTAATGTGCTCCGGCTACGACCGTTACTTCCAGCTGGCACGTTGCTACCGCGATGAGGACCTGCGTGCAGACCGTCAGCCGGAGTTCACCCAGATCGATATGGAGCTTTCCTTCGTAGACGTAGACGATGTGATTGATGTCAACGAGCGTCTCTTACACAAGCTGTTCAAGGAAATCTTAAACGTAGAGATTCCGCAGCCGATTCCGCGTATGACCTGGCAGGAGGCTATGGACCGTTTCGGTTCCGATAAGCCGGACCTGCGTTTTGGTATGGAGTTAAAGAACGTATCCGATGTAGTCAAAGACTGCGAGTTTGTCGTATTCAAGGGCGCACTCGAAAACGGCGGTACCGTCCGTGGTATCAACGCAGAGGGACAGGGCCATATGCCGCGTAAGAAGATCGACGCACTGGTTGAGTTCGCAAAGGGCTACGGCGCAAAGGGTCTTGCTTACATCGCAATCCAGGAGGACGGCAGCTACAAGTCTTCCTTCGCGAAATTCATGACCGAGGACCAGATGGCAGCCCTCATTTCCGCTATGGATGGTAAGCCGGGTGACCTGCTGTTATTCGCAGCAGACAAGAACAAAGTTGTATGGGATGTTCTGGGCAACCTGCGTCTGGAGATCGCACGTCAGCTTGATCTCTTAAAGAAAGACGACTACAAGTTCCTGTGGGTAACTGAGTTCCCGTTACTGGAGTACTCCGAGGAGCAGGGACGTTTCGTAGCAATGCATCACCCATTCACCATGCCGATGGACGAAGACTGGCACCTGATCGATACCGATCCGGGCGCAGTACGCGCAAAGGCATACGATATCGTATTAAACGGTACCGAGATCGGTGGTGGTTCCGTTCGTATCCACCAGAGCGACATCCAGTCCAAGATGTTCGAGGTACTGGGCTTCACACCGGAGAAGGCACAGGAGCAGTTCGGCTTCCTGCTTGAAGCATTCAAGTACGGAGTACCGCCGCACGCTGGTCTGGCATACGGCCTTGACCGTGTGGTCATGCTGATGGGCGGCTGCGACAGCATCCGTGAGGTCATTGCATTCCCGAAGGTAAAGGATGCCTCCTGCCTGATGACCGAGGCACCGACCCCGGTAGATCCGAAGCAGCTTGAGGAGCTTGGCATCGAGGTGTGCGAAGAGGCTGAGAAGACAGAAGAATAAAAACGCAATAAATTTGATTAGGAAAAGGGCTCTGGAATGCTGCCATATGGCGGCATTCCGGAGCCCTTTTATACAGTTCGGGTTGTATCTGTGAAATCTCTGTGAAAACGTGGAAAACCAGAAAAATATCTGCTAAAATGGGGAAAAAGAAGGAACAGATGCCGCTTGCAAGGTACAGTCAGCGGCAAAAAATTTGCATGAATGAACGTAAGCAGAGAGGAGACGATACATAATGGATTCCTTAAAAATATTAGTAGTAGACGATGAAGCCAGAATGCGCAAGCTGGTCAAAGACTTCCTGACGATCAAGGGCTTTTCCGTGATCGAGGCGGAGGACGGCGAGCAGGCGGTCGATATTTTCTTCAAACAGAAAGATATTTCACTGATCATTCTGGATGTGATGATGCCGAAGATGGACGGCTGGGAAGTTTTGAAGACGGTGCGCCAGTATTCCCAGGTGCCAGTCATCATGCTGACAGCCCGGGGTGAGGAACGCGATGAACTCCAGGGATTTAAGCTTGGAGTGGATGAGTATATTTCCAAACCGTTCAGCCCGAAGATTCTGGTTGCGAGAGTGGAGGCGATTCTGCGCCGGTCCAACGTAGCGGTGAGCGAGACCATGGAAGTGGGCGGTATCCGCATTGACAAGGCGGCGCACCTGGTCGAGATTGACGGAAAACCGGTTGACTTAAGTTACAAAGAGTTTGAACTTTTGACTTACTTTGTGGAAAACCAGGGCATTGCGCTGTCCAGGGAGAAGATTTTGAACAATGTCTGGAATTATGATTATTTCGGGGATGCCCGCACGATCGATACCCACGTTAAAAAACTGCGCAGCAAGATGGGTGAGAAGGGCAATTATATCAAGACCATCTGGGGTATGGGGTATAAATTCGAGGTAGACTGATGAAGCATAAAAAAGTTTTTCAATTTCATTCGATCCGCCACCGGATCATGCTGATCTTTGTAGGGCTTATGGCGGCGATGCTTTTTGCCATCTGGGGGGTCAATTCCTGGTGGCTGGAGCGCTATTATGTGGATCAGAAACTGAAGGTGATGGAAGAGGCTTATACCGATATTGATACAGTCATCCAGGAAAAGGTCGGGGAAAATGAAAATATCGGAGATGTCCTGAAATCAGAGCTGGAGCAGGAGTGGGAAATCTGGAAGCAGACGGCAAAAGGCGAGGAAGATTCCGATAACGCCGATGCTTCAGGTGAAGCATCCGGCGCAGACACACCGAAAGAATCTTCAAATCAGGCTGACGAGGTTCCGGCAGAAGATCTTCCGGCTGGCCTGCCGCAGGAACAGGGAACGCTTCTTGGGACGATCCGCAGCTACAGTGAGCAGAACAACATTGCCATGACCCTGATCGACAGTGATACGGGAAAAGCCCTGATCACATCCGGGCGTGACAGTGACTTCCTGACCCAGAAGCTGCAGCGCTATGTACTGGGCAAGGGGCAGAAGCACATGCAGGTGTTAAAACAGCACGACAATTATGTGGTTGAGAAGAACATGGATTTCCGTTCCAGCGGCACATATATGGAGAGCTGGGGCTATTTTTCCGACAACCGGACCATGTTCATCATGTCCATGCCGCTTGCAAGCATCCGGGAGAGCGTGGAGTTGTCCAACCGGTTTACTACCTGGGTCGGTCTGATCGCGCTGGTATTTGGAAGTGCCCTGATGTGCTTTGTGACCAACCGTATCACCAAGCCGATCTTGAAATTATCTTCTCTGTCCGAGGAAATGTCAAAGCTGAACTTTGATGTTGCTTATGAGGACGACGCAGAGGATGAGGTCGGTATTCTGGGGCGCAGCATGAACTCGCTGTCCCACAGCTTGAAAGATGCCATTGGTGCGCTGCAGGCTGCGAACAAACAGCTGCAGCACGATATTGATGAAAAAATCCAGATCGATGAGATGCGAAAGGAATTCATCGCGAATGTTTCCCATGAATTAAAGACGCCGATCGCGCTGATCCAGGGCTATGCAGAAGGCCTTTGCGACGGCATGTGTGAGGATGTGGAAAGCCGCAATTACTACTGCGAGGTCATCATGGATGAAGCCAACAAGATGAATAAGATGGTGCGTCAGCTGCTGACCTTGACGGCTTTGGAATTCGGAAACGATACCCCGAGTATCGAAGCCTTCGATGTTTCAGAACTGGTTCATGACCTGATCAATTCCTCCAGCATCCTGATCCAGCAGAATGAGGCAAAGGTAACCGTGGACATGCCGGAGATTCTCATGGTCATGGGTGATGAATTCAAGATCGAGGAGGTTGTGACGAACTATCTCACCAATGCCATGAACCATCTTGGCGGAGAACACCAGATCCGCATCTGGAGTGATGTAACCGACAAAGTGGCGAAGATTCATGTATACAATAATGGCAATCCAATCCCGGAGGAAGACCTGCCGAACCTGTGGACGAAATTCTACAAGGTGGACAAGGCCCGCACCCGCGCTTACGGCGGAAGCGGCATCGGACTTTCCATCGTCAAGGCAATCATGGAAGCCCATCACCAACAGTATGGCGTGGCAAACCGGGAAGACGGCGTGGAGTTCTGGTTTACGCTGGCGCTTGCGCCGGAAATTCCGGAAGATCAGGAACCGGCAGAAAATCCATAACGGCGAAGCTTTAGAAAAGTCCCAAAACTGACAGCCCTAGAAGAAACCTGGCAGAAACACAGGACGGCATTTCCGGCGAAAAAGAACAAAAGAAAATAGAGAGACGGGAGGCTGAGAACCGTCAGAACGCAGCTTGTTAAATGGACCGCTGGAAAAATATATGGCAGTGGAGCGTTACTCCCATGTGATGCATATCGGTTCTACAGTAGGCGGTCAGATCCGACCAGAATATGATGCGGTCGATGCGGTCGATGCACTTTTGCCGGCAGGCACCCTTTCCGGAGCACCAAAGTTTAGGACCTGTGAGATCATCCAGGAGCTGGAGGGCGGCAGGCGCGGCATTTACGGCGGAGCTATCGGGTATCTGGATTTCTCAGGAAACCTGGATGTCTGCATTGCGATCCGCATCGCTTATGCCAAGAAAGGCAAGGTCTATGCTCGTTCCGGCGCCGGAATTGTGGCTGACAGTGTCCCGGAAAGTGAATATCAGGAATGTCTGAATAAGGCAAAGCAGATTCCATTCAGGCTGGGATTGATCTTGCAAAAGAAATGATCGACAGCGGAAAAGCTGCCGCACAGCTGAAAAAATTTGTGGAGTTGTCGAATCAGTAGATGGAAATTATGCAATGCAATTGAAAATTCCGCAGAATACCGTTGTGGCAGCAGATTTCTGTTCCGGTTCTGCGCAAAGACTTTACGGTGGATTCCTATATGATCGACCAGGCAAAGGTCTTTGGTGCGTCGGCCGTGCTTCTGATCTGTGCGATCCTGGACGATGGCGAGCTTCGCGAGTATATGGCACAGGCAAAAGCGCTGGGACTTTCTGTGCTGGTAGAAGCTCACGATGCAAATGAGGTGGAGCGTGCCTTAAAAGCAGGTGCTTCGGTGATCGGTGTCAACAACCGGGATCTCAGAACCTTTGAAGTGGATGTAACGAATTCCGTATGCCTGCGCAAGATGGTGCCGCCAGAAGTTGTATTTGTGTCAGAAAGCGGCATTCGTGGGTCGGAAGATACGAAGGTTTTGTATGAAAATGGAACGGACGCAGTGCTGATCGGGGAAATCCTGATGCGCAGTCCGGATAAAAAGGCAGCACTGGCGCAGTTTCGACAGAAACGATAAACGGAGAAGTGCGCTGCAATGCGTAAGCAGTAACAGAAAAACATGCTGTAATATGCAGAAGAAAATCCGTTGCTGTTTGCGCAACGTGTGAACAGTAACGAAAATCAGGCATGCAGCAGAAAACATAGGAAAATGGGAGCAAGAAACGTGACAAAAATAAAAATCTGCGGCCTAAGACGCCCGGAAGATATTCAGGCAGTCAATCAATATTTCCCGGATTATGCAGGCTTCGTATTTGCTCCGGGGAAATGTCAAATTACCCCGGGACAGGCAGAAAAGCTTTCCAGAATGTTGAATCCAAATATTTGCCCGGTAGGCGTTTTTGTGAATGAATCCGAAGATATTATCTGCCGCCTGGCAGACTCCGGCGTGATCCGTGCGATCCAGTTCCATGGCCAGGAGACAGAAGAACAGATCCACCGGATGAAAAACCGCTTCCCGGATATTCCGGTGATCCGTGCAGTGTCCATGAAACAGGATCATGAATTAAAACGCTGGGATGCAAGTGAAGCGGATTATCTTTTACTGGATGCCGGAAGCGGCGGAACCGGACATACCTTCGATCACAGCCTGATCACGCAGGCAGGAGCAATTCAAAACCATGGTTTTTAGCTGGCGGTATGCGGGCAGACAATGTGCGGGAAGTAATTCAGACGTTTCATCCGTTTGGAGTAGACTGCAGCAGCGGAGTGGAAACAGAAGGAATGAAAAACCCGGTGAAAATCCGGCAGACCATAGAAAATGTACGAAAGCCATTTTCATGAAAAGTGAAGTGTGATAGAATCAAAAGCATCTGGGAAAATCAGGTGCTTTTTGATTTTTCGACAAATCACATTAGGAGGAGAAGGTTATGGAAATCAGAAATGACCAGGACTGGAAACAGGATATTCCGGCGTTTCGGGAAAAAACAGCTGCATTTTATGCTGGAGAACTCAGTAAGGATGCTTACAAAGGTTTTTCAGGTTTATATGGAAGTTATGCACAGAAAGGCGGCAAGGCCAGCATGCTGCGCCTGCGTATGACCGGTGGCTGTGTGACAAAGGAAAAACTGAAATTTGTTGCAGATACGATCCGGAAATATCAGCTGCACAAGGCACACTTTACTACCTGCCAGACCATTCAGCTGCATGATCTGGATGGGGCAATCGTTGCCGATATTATGGAACAGGCTCTGGATGTTGGAATCGTCACCATGGGAGGAGGTGGAGACTTTCCGCGTAATGTGACCTGCAGTCCGCTTTCTGGTGTAGAGAAGGAAGAATATTTCAATGTACTGCCATGGGCAAAGGCAGCAGGCGAATACCTGATGGGCTTTATCCGTGCGGAAAAAATGCCGCGTAAGCTGAAAGTGGCTTTTTCCAGTTCTCCAAAGAATCTCTCCCATGCGACTTACCGGGATCTCGGCTTTGCAGCCCGCCCGGATGGATGCTTTGATGTTTATAGCGCGGGAGGACTTGGAAACAATCCGCGTTTTGGCGTACTGATCGCAGAGGCAGTAAAACCGGAAGATATCTGCTATTACATCAAGGCAATGTGGCTGACCTTCCGCGCCTATGGAAATTATGAAAATCGTGGTAAAGCCAGAAGCCGCTATATGCAGGAAAGTCTCGGTGGTGCAGAAAATTACAGAAAAGCATTTCTGGAAAAGCTGGATGAGGTCTATGCGTCTGGCGAGGATCTGAAGCTTCGGGTTCAGAAAATGGAAGTGAATAAGACCGGAGATGGCAGCACGGTTTCTGATAGCCGTGCTTTGGAACAGAAACAGGAAGGCCTTTATACTGTGCTGTGGCATCCGATCGGAGGACAGCCGGATCTTTCTGTACTGTGTGCGCTCAGCGATGCGCTTCAGAAAATGGATGAAGCAGAAATGCGCCTTGCACCGGATGAGACTGCGTATATCATCAATCTGACTGGCGAAGAGGCTAAAAAAGTTCTGGCGATCACAGCGGATAATACTGCCAAGACCGAGTTTGAGGCATCCGTAAGCTGCATCGGTGCATCGGTCTGCCAGGTCGGCGTGCGGGATTCCCAGGCACTTTTGCAGGCGTGCGTAAAAGCAGTGCGGGAAGCAGACCTTCCGGCAGATGCACTTCCGAAAATCCATATTTCCGGATGCCCGTCCTCCTGTGGTACACACCAGACCGGTGTCCTGGGATTTCGCGGAGCTGCAAAGAGGGTAAATGACAAAACGGAATCTGCGTTTCTTCTATACTTAAATGGATGTGAGGAACAGGGAAAGGAAAAGATGGGAGAAGAACTGGGGACGATTCTGGAAAGTCAGATTCCAGAGTTTTTAGTAATGCTCGGAAAGACCGTTGCAGAAACTTCACTCAGCTTCACTCAGTGGAACCTTGAAAATCCAGATGGAGTAAGAAAGGCAGCGGCTTCATTCATAGCGATGCAGTAGGTCAGAAGTTCCATACATATGGGAAAAAACATGTTTTCCACGATTTCCGCGAAAAAGGTGAATTACAAAAGTAAATTCCACTTTGCGCAAAAAAATGAAAAAAGTTGAAAAATACTGTTGACATTTGTCGTGACATTTGATATTATAATCCTCGCCCCGTGAGAACGGGGCAGGGAAATGAAAAACTTCCAAAAATAAATTAAAAAAGTTGTTGACAAAGCGAAAACAATGTGATAACATATAACACGTTGCTGCTGAGAACAACAGCAAATGAACCTTGAAAATGAAAGATTGAACAGTGTTTAAAACCCTGAAAATTCTAATAAAAA
>NZ_QULW01000008.1 GCF_003481825.1 Clostridium sp. OM02-18AC
GATTTTTTAGTTTAAAAGAGCGTGTGAAAAATGATTTCTCATTTTTTCACACGCCCTTTTTTGACTTATGAAAAATATACAATCTTATGCATTCTTTCCCTCAGTCTCAAAATATTCTTTTGTCAGCTTAAACACGGTGCCAGATAATAGGAAGACACCGATCAGGTTCGGGATTGCCATAAGACCGTTGAAGGTATCTGCGATGTTCCATAACAGTCCCAGATCGACCGTTGCGCCGAGGATGGCAACCAGGGAGTAGGCAACCATGAATGGCTTGATGATCTTTTCATCGAAGATAAACTCAATGCAGCGTGCCCCATACAGTCCCCATCCGATGATGGTGGAGAAAGCAAAACAGCACATGGAAACTGCGGTGAAGATCGATACCCAGCTTCCATAAGTGGAAGTAAAGCCGGAAATCGTCAGTTCAGCACCTGCAGCTTCTCCGTAAGCGACCGGAACACCACTGCAGAGGATAACCAAAGCGGTCAGGGTACAGATGAGAATCGTATCGGTAAATACTTCAAAGATGCCGAAGAAGCCCTGCTTGACCGGTTTCTTGGTGTCAGCGCAGGCATGGGCAATGGATCCGGTACCAAGACCAGCCTCATTGGAGAAGATGCCGCGGGATACGCCGCGCTTCATGCTGGTAAAGAAGCTTCCGATCACACCGCCGGTCACGGCCTGCGGATGGAATGCGCCTTCAAAGATCATGGTAAATACCAGCGGGATGCGGTTTGCATGAAGCAGAACCACACCAAGTGCCAGAATAATGTAAAGAAGCGCCATGAACGGAACCAGCTTTTCTGCTACATTGCCGATACGTTTGACACCGCCTAAAAGAACCAGGGCAACCAAAGCGGCCAGAATGATACCGATGACCAGGCAGACAAGCGGTTTGCTCTGGTCCGTGATCAGATTGTAGTTTTCCAGTGCAGAGTTGATTGCGGTGGTGATGGTGTTGACCTGAGTCGCATTTCCGGTTCCAAATACGGTCAGTACGCCGAATGTGGAGAACAGGACTGCCAGCCAGCGCCATTTTGGACCAAGTCCATTTTTGATGTAGTACATCGGACCGCCGACCAGCTCTCCGTTTTTGTTTGTTTCACGGAAATGAACGGCCAGGGTTACCTCAGAAAACTTGGTACACATGCCGAGTGCTGCAGAAATCCACATCCAGAAGACTGCTCCCGGGCCGCCGATGGCGATAGCGCCTGCCACACCGGCGATATTTCCGGTTCCGACGGTAGCTGCCAGTGCCGTGCAGACTGCCTGGAACGGAGTCATGGCACCATCGGATGCATCGCGTTTGCGGAAGATTCGTCCGATGGTTACGCGGATCGCGTAGGGAAATTTGCAGATCTGCAGAAAGCGCAGGCCAAAGCTCAAATACAGGCCGACACCGATGATACAGATCATGGCAGGGACTCCCCAGATGAAGTTGTTGATCACATTGTTGACAGATTCGATTGTGTTTAACATAGGGATACCTTTCTTTCGTGGTAAAATAGGTGCTGCTGATCCAAACAGGGATATGTTCTCGTGGAAAATTCTAGGAAAGAAAAGATGAAACTTTCCGAAAAACACAAAAAGAAGAACAGCACGAACCGTCGAAAAGACACAGATGGGAGCATGTCCTTGATACACGGACAAACGGAGCTGCGAGACGGTCGAATAAAAAAATGATAACATAATATAGGAAAAAAGTATAGTAAAAACATGGGATGACATTGGAAAACCTGGAAAAACATAGAAAAATAAGTGCAAAGCAGCGTGTCGGAAGCTTTATCGGTATGCTGGACAGAAAAAAGAAAGCACCGGTTCTAGGAGAAGAACAGGTGCTCAATCAGAATTTTCAGGCCAATCAGAATTAGGATGATACCGCCGATCAGCTCTGCCTTGGACTTATAGCGGGCACCGAATACGGTGCCGACTTTGACTCCGATCACAGAGATCACAAAGGTGGTGCAGCCGATAAAGGTGATCGCTGGAAGAATGTTTACATCCAGAAAGGCGAAGGTTACGCCGACAGCCAGTGCATCGATACTGGTTGCAATGGCAAGGACCAGCATGGTTTTGACATCCACCGAGGCATCGCAGGACTCTGCTTCCTGGTCCAGTGATTCCTTGACCATGTTAAATCCGATGATGCCAAGTAAAATAAATGCGATCCAGTGGTCGTAGGCTTTGATCGCACCCTGGAAGCGGATGCCGAGCATATAGCCGATCCAGGGCATGAGTGCCTGGAACCCGCCGAAATACAGGCCGATGATGAGAGCGTGTTTCGGGCGCAGCTTTTGCATGGAAAGTCCCTTGCAGACAGAAACGGCGAAGGCATCCATGGATAGGCCTACAGCCAGCAGAAATAATTCGATCAGTGACATGTGAAAATCCTCCGGTTTTTCTTAATTTTATGTGGAGCATCGCGGATTCTTGCACCTGGAGTGCTTCTTGCTGTGCCTTTTTGCAGAATGAATATTTTCATGAATCCGTAGACGTGTTGCTGTTGCATTTGGGCACACAATGAAAAAGAGACCTGTCTGCAGAATATTACCTTCTGCAGACAAGTCTCATCATTTGCAAATTTTGTGTATTTCATTTCGCATTAAGCAGAACCAGATGCAGATGCACCAGTGTGTTGACCCTGCTCCACGTTTGTTTGTGGCGACTACTCCCTTATCTTTTGCCTATTTTACCGAATGGATAGCAGGTTGGTCAATGCTAACATTTGATATGTTAGCATTTTGAAAATCCAGAGAAAAACTCGGTTCGCTTTTGCAATGACCGATTGAAAAACCAAAAAGAAAACGAGCTCGTTTTTGCAATGCCTGAAAAGAAACACATATTGACACGGTAGGTAAATTTCCTTATAATTTCGTACAAATACACGAAAGATGAGGAATCTGTCAATGAACCGGGAATTAAATTTTGAGGGTGTGGATTTCTGCATGACAGCCCTGTTCGTCACAATTCTGATCGATCAGTGGAGGAAGAGCGAAAACCATGCTCCGGCGGTGATCGGCGGTGTGAGTGCAGTGCTGTTCCTTTTGCTATTCGGTTCCTCACGGTTTATGCTGCCGTCTTTGATGGTGACAACGGCACTGTTGCTGGTCTTTGCTCCGTGCAGAACGGTTGCGGAAAGCGCTGTTCCGAAAACGGATACTGATAAGAAAGCGATATCAGAAGCTTCTGCTGTCTGTCGGAAAAATGCTCGGAAGGAGGAGTCTGCATTATGAGATCATTTCATATGTTACTGTCCATTCTGATTCCGGCCCTTCTGACCTTTGGTCTGCGGGCGCTGCCGTTTCTTCTATTGAATAAACGGGAACTTCCGAAACGGATCGAATATCTGGGAAATGTGTTTCCTATGGCAATTATGGCGACTCTTGTGGTATACTGTTTAAAGAGTGTGCCGGAATCTGCCCTGCAGGACAATCTGATCCTGCTTGCGGGCGTGCTAGTCACTGCGGTTATTCATATCTGGAAGAAAAGCTCCATTTTGAGCATTACGGTGGGAACGGTCGTGTATATGGTGCTGGTGCATTTCGTCTAGGAACGAGAAACGGTGGCGTGGAATGCAGCATGAATCGGCTGCTATGACCGGCTGCAGTAAATGAAGGGGAAACATATCAGAAACAGAAACATACAAGAAACAGAAAGGTAGATACGATGTTAAATCAGTTTTCAAGAACAGAATTATTATTTGGAAAAGAGGCAATGGAACGCCTGGCCCAGTCCAGAGTTGCTGTGTTCGGAGTTGGCGGAGTCGGCGGCTATGCCGTAGAAGCCCTGGTGCGAAGCGGTGTTGGTGCCATTGACCTGATCGATGATGACAAGGTGTGCCTGACGAACTTAAACCGCCAGATCATCGCAACCAGAAAAACCGTAGGAAAGTATAAGGTCGATGTGATGGAAGAGCGCATCCACGACATCAACCCGGACTGCAAGGTTACTACACACAAGTGCTTTTATCTGCCGGAGACAAAGGATGATTTCGACTTTTCCCAGTATTCCTATGTGATCGACGCAGTCGATACCGTAACTGCAAAATTGCAGCTGGTTATGGAAGCGCAGGAGAAGAAGGTGCCGATCATCAGCAGTATGGGTGCCGGAAACAAATTAAATCCGGCGATGTTTGAGGTAGCAGATATTTATAAAACCTCTGTCTGCCCGTTGGCAAAAGTTATGCGCCGCGAACTCAAAAAACGCGGTGTGAAGAAGCTGAAAGTGGTTTACTCCAAAGAGCAGCCGACCAGACCGATCGAGGATATGTCCATCAGCTGCCGCAACCACTGTATCTGCCCGCCGGGAGCAGCACACAAATGCACCGAGCGTAGAGACATTCCGGGCTCCAATGCATTCGTGCCGTCCGTCGTGGGACTGATCATCGCTTCCGAAGTCATTAAAGATCTGGCAAAATAACAAGATGGTTCGTTTACAGCTTTTGTCCAAGGAACATGGTAAAGTTCCCGGTGACTAACAGCTCTCCCTTTTCATTGGTGATATCGACCCGTGTTACCGCAGTATTTCTCCCTTTGTGGACTGCGGTGGCTTCTACATAGACTGTGCCGGAGTTTACTCCTTTTACAAAGTTGATTCCGGCACACTGGGTCACGTTTGCAACTTCGTAGGCATAAGTAGACATGCCGGCGGCAATGTCGCAGAGAGAGAAGAGGAAGCCCCCGTGGGCATTTCCGTACAGATTCAAGGATTCTTCCGTTATTTCTATGGAAAGCCGGGCATGACCCGGTTCAATTTCTAATAATCTCAGGTTTTCCTGCCCTCGGATGGGCTGGATATGTCGTTTGATTCCCTCTAGTATTTCCGGTCTTGTGATCATAAAAGCCTCCATTTGTAAAAAAAATATCATAATAATATGCATAAAGAAACTGCAAAACAGCAGCTTATACCTTCACACGCTAGAATATAACACCTTGAACGTCCATTTACAAGGGAAAAAATGATTGATAGGTTTTTCTGATGAATCTGATTCGTTTGTGCGGATACAGCCGATTGGATATTTCGACGGGTCCACGTTATAATAGCATCATCAAGATTGTTAAAGAAATCGCAACGTAAAACAAAAATACAACAATCAAAATGATCAACGCAAATAAGGAGGATATCACATGAGCAAGTTAACAAAGGAAGAGTTCTCCAGAGGACCGGGTGGAATGAGAATGCATCTGCACTATGCAATGGACTTAAACTGGAGAATCCTGGATGATTACGGCAGTCTGGAACTGAAGGCAGAGTATATGTCAAAATTCCAGAATAAGGAAGTATTTACCTGCTTCGCACTGACAGAGGCAACTGGCGGTACCGGAGCTGATTTACATACCATGGCAGTGAAGGATGGCGACAGCTATGTATTAAACGGTGAGAAGACCCTGATCTCCCACACGGACTGCTGCGAATTCGCATATGTCATTGCTGTAACCAATCCGGATTCTGATAAGGACGACAGACTTTCCGCATTCTTCGTACCAATGGATGCACCGGGATTTGAAGTCATCAACATGCCGCATATGATGGGCTGCCGTGGTGCAGGTCATGGAGAACTGAAATTCACCAACTGTCGCATCGACAAGAAATATCTGTTAGGACGTGAGGGACAGGGACTTGAGATTGCAGTCAGCCTGCGTACCGGTCTGACTGCTATAAAAACTGGTTTCTGAATCAGGCGTCAGGCAGTGCTGGCTGGAGATTCCGGAGGCAGATTTAAGCAGCGCGCAACCATGAAGTTTGCAAAAGCCTCCACGGCTGCAGTGATGAAATTTTTCTTGCTGTACACCATGTAAAGCAGGCGGGTGTCTTTGGGAACATCCGTTAAGTGGATCTTTTTCAGATTGTCAAACTGTTTTAAAAACGGAGTATCTGCCACAATGGCAGCTTTGGAAGAGCGGTTGATCTGCCCGGCAATGGAGATCTCGTCGTCATAACAGTAGGAGGCTTCCATGTCTTTCCTGTTCAGAATTTTCCGGATGGTTTTTCCGATGGGAATGGTGTCACGGTAAGTGAAAAGTGTGTACTTTTTTAAAGCGGTCAGTTCGATCGAATCAAAGGAAGCCAGGGGGGCATTTCGGACGATCACAATCAGTTCCTGATAGGTGATGGGAACAAAAACAAGGTCGTCCCGGTTCTCTACCATAGAGCAGAAGCCAACATCGATGGTTCCGGTTACAGAATCGGATTTTTCTTTTATGATGGCAATGCCGTGTTCCAGGATTCCCAGTGCCTGGTTCACGTACTGATAAAATTCCTGCCCGTATTTGGTAAGCTGGATTTCGCGCCCTTTTTTCTGGAACAAAGAAACAGAAAGCTCGTGTTCCAGGGAAGCAATGGAATCACTGAGGCTTGGCTGTGTGATATAAAGTGCTTTGGCTGCTTCTGTGTAATGCTGGACTTCAGCCAGTTTTCGAAAGTAATATAGCTGTTGTAAATTCATAACCTTTCTCCTTTGTAATCATAGTTTTATTATAAAGAATGAGAGAGAAAAAAGCCAGAAAAATACGCTTGAAATGTTAAAAAAATATCAGAAAGAGGGCGGTGAGGATTTGACAATTTTAACGAAATTCTCTACAATAATAGATAAGCGTCAGGACACAGGAGGGATATCATGAGAGAAATTAAAAAGAACATTTTTCTCGAAACCATTCCATACGAGGATCACCACAGAAGTCCGCGGAATCTTTACATCATCCGTGGGGAGGACCGCAGTCTGATGGTCGATACCTCCAACAATACTGAGCGGGACTGGACGATTTTAAAAGGCATGGTCGATGCGCTCGGAATTGATTATAAAAAGCTGGACATCTTCATCACCCATGAGCATCCGGATCATACGGGGCTTGTCCCGAAGCTGCAGGAGCTTGGTGCCAGGGCATTTATGAATCCGGACGAGACAAGAAAACGGGTCGACCTTTTACACAGCTACCTGGCAGATGAACAGGCTCGGATCGAAAATCTCCGGATCGTAGGAGTCACGAAAGAAGAAACTCCCGAAGTATATGATACTTTTATGGAATATACAACAAAAGCGTATGCATCAGTCAAAGCACCGCTGGAACTTTCGTTTCTCCCGATTCACCCGGGAGAGACGCTTTCTTATGGAGGCTACTGCTTTGAAGTCGTGCTGTTAAAAGGACATACCTTTGGGCAGTGCGGACTTTATGAACCTGAGAAAAAGCTGATGTTCGTAGGGGACCAGATCATGACGACCATTGTTCCGATCGTGGGGACCCAGGAGACGGATCTGGGCATGTTAAAATGCTATATGGATTCTCTTGGTGAGTTGAAACACAAGTACAAAGACTGTTACTTCCTTCCCTGTCATTACGGCGAGATTAAGGATGTTGAGAAGGAAGTGAACCGCATTATCTTTGGCTATTTGGACAAGTGTGAGATCATGAAGCATGTTCTGGAAGAGGCGGGGAAACCACTGACAACCCGTGATATCGGGGTGCGGACTTATGGAAGAAGCCAGGGACCGCCGGATTATGCGCACTTTGCTTCCTGTACCCAGATCTGGGCAAAGACATTCTCCTGTATGGAGTATATGATGGGAGAAGGCTTCATCGAACGGTCGGAGCGCGACGGCATCCTGTACTGGAAAGCAATCTGACTGCCTGGGACCATGATATGACTGAAAAAACGCCAGGCAAAGAAGCGGCATGATCAGGACTGGAGCTCTTTCCATACCTGATTGAAATAGCCGGAAAATTCTGGCGCGTTCCTGCGTTTTAAGGGACTGTCATACTGAGGATCAAAGGACAAAGAAATCTCTGCTTTGATTCTCCCGGGGCGTTCGGAAAGAACCAGCACACGGTCTGCAGTGCTGATGGCTTCTGCCAGATCATGGGTGATCAGAATGGCGGTTTTGTGCGTTTCTCTTATAATAGAAGCAATGTCATCGCATACGGCAAGTCTTGTCTGGTAGTCTAAGGCAGAGAACGGCTCATCTAAAAGCAGCAGGTCTGGTTTTAAGATCAGGGTGCGGATGAGGGCAGCGCGCTGACGCATGCCGCCGGAAAGTTCAGAAGGCTTTGCGTGCGCAAACGAGGCAAGCCCATAGCTTTCCAGCATTTCATCCAGTTCCCGGAGCGTTTCCTGATTTTTCTGATGGCGGATCTCAAGCCCAAGTGCGGCATTTTCCCGCACGCTCCGCCATTCAAACAGATGATCTCGCTGGAGCATATATCCGATGCCGGCACGTGCTTCTTTCAGAGGCGTATTTTCTATATAAATAGAACCTTCTTCCGGGGTAAGCAGACCGGAAAGAAGAGAAAGCAGCGTCGACTTGCCGCAGCCGGATGGGCCGACGATCGCGAGAAATTCGCCGGAACTTACGGTAAAAGAAATGTTGGACAGGGCGGGAGTGGCTCCTTTTGGGGAATGGTAGGAATAGCTGATTCCGCAGGCTTTTAAAATGGGTTCCATAGCCGGTCCTCCTTATGCTTATAGTTTATAATATGAAGAAAATAGATTACGGTTCCTGGAAGATTCGCAGGGATACAGGAATGAACTCCGGATGATTTTTGGATAATATTTTCCATAACATCGGTACAAACCCCTTGCATTTCCGAAAAACAGGTGCTATAATATCGATGATAACATGATAATCTGACAGTCTGAGAGTGGGCATACGTCCACTCTCAATTTTTTGCCAGAGCGCGACGTGGAGTGGTGTTACTGTACACGTGCGCGTATACAGTAACGAAGAGAGGTGACAATCATGACAAGAAGAGAAGAATACGAATCCAAAACAGAAGCATTTCTGCTTCCGGTTCTTGCAGAGCACAACTTTGAACTCTGGGATGTGGAATATGTAAAAGAGGCCGGTACCTGGTACCTGCGCGCCTACATTGACAAAGAGGGCGGCATTGCGGTAGATGACTGTGAGGTCATCAGCCGTATTTTGAGTGACTGGCTTGACCAGACCGATTTCATCGAGGACAGCTACATTCTGGAGGTCAGCTCCCCGGGACTTGGTCGTCCGCTGAAGAAGGAGCGTGACTTTGAGCGCAGCCTTGGCGAGGAAGTAGAAATCCGTCTTTATAAGGCCCAGAATAAGCAGAAAGAATTTACCGGGATCTTAAAAGCATACGATAAAGAAACTGTGACGATCGAAACGGCAGAGGGCGAACTGGTATTTGAGCGTCCGGACATTGCGCTGATCCGGCTGGCGTTTGATTTTTAAACAGAAGGATTTTAGGAGGATAAAACCATGAATAAGGAATTAATCGAGGCATTAAACCTGCTGGAAAAGGAAAAAAATATCAGCAAGGCTACCCTGCTTGAAGCAATCGAGAACTCTCTGCTGACTGCCTGCAAGAACCATTTCGGCAAAGCAGATAACATCAAAGTAAACATTAACCCGGAGACCGGTGACTTCTCTGTATACGCAGAGAAAGAGGTTGTGGAAGAGGTAGAGGATCCGTTAACCCAGATCAGCTACGCAGAAGCAAGACTGAAAAACCCGAAGTTCTTCTTGGGCGATATCATCAACTGCCCGATCGAGTCTAAGTCTTTCGGCCGTATCGCTACCCAGAACGCAAAGAACGTGATCCTGCAGAAGATCCGCGAGGAAGAGCGCAGCATGCAGTTCAACGAGTGGTACCAGAAAGAGAAAGATGTGGTAACCGGTATCGTGCAGCGTTACCTTGGTAAGAACGTCAGCATCAACTTAGGTAAGGTTGACGCAATCTTAAATGAGGCTGAGCAGGTAAAGGGCGAGGTATTTAAGCCGACCGAGCGTATTAAAGTGTATGTCCTGGAAGTTAAGGACACCCCGAAGGGACCACGTATCTCCGTATCCCGTACTCATCCGGACCTGGTAAAGCGTTTGTTCGAGGAAGAGGTTACCGAGGTAAAAGACGGCACCGTTGAGATCAAGGCCATCGCCCGTGAGGCAGGTTCCAGAACCAAGATCGCGGTATGCTCCAATGACCCGAACGTAGATCCGGTTGGCGCATGTGTCGGCATGAATGGTGCCCGTGTCAACTCCATCGTAAACGAGCTGCGCGGTGAGAAAATCGATATCATCACCTGGGATGAGAACCCGGCATTCATGATCGAGAATGCACTTAGCCCGGCAAAGGTCATCTGCGTCGTTGCAGACGAAGAGAGCAAAGAGGCACAGGTTATTGTTCCGGATTACCAGCTTTCCCTGGCAATCGGTAAAGAGGGACAGAACGCAAGACTGGCAGCACGTCTGACCGGTTACAAGATCGATATCAAGAGCGAGACTCAGGCAAGAGAGCTGGGCCTGTTCGAGGAAATGGGAATCGACTATCAGGAAGAGGGTGTCTATGACAACCTGGATGCTGATTTCGAAGTATCCGCTACCGATGATTATTCAGAGAACAAAGAAGAGTTCTAAACGCAAAAACAGACTGGGCGTGTAACGGAAAGTTACCGGACAGTTACCTGTAAGACTGGAACAAGATTGGAATAGGAAGTGAGCAATTGGTGAATGCGAAGAAATTTCCGCAGAGACAGTGTATCGGCTGCGGCGAAATGAAAAACAAAAAAGAAATGATCCGTATACTGAAGACACCGGAAGGGGAATTCGTAGTCGATGCGACCGGACGAAAAAACGGGCGCGGCGCTTACATCTGCCCGTCTATGGACTGCTTCAAAAAAGCAGTAAAGGGAAAAGGGCTGGAGCGTTCTTTCAAGATGGCAATTCCAAAAGAGGTGTACGAGACACTGGAAAAGGAGATGGAACAGCTTGGATAACAGACAGAAAATCCTGAACCTGATCGGACTGGCAACCAAGGCCGGAAAGACTGCAAGCGGAGAATTCTCTACGGAGAAAGCCGTAAAGAGCGGAAAAGCCCACCTGGTCATTGTATCAGAGGAGGCTTCCGACAACACGAAAAAAATGTTTACCAATATGTGTACTTACTATAAAGTCCCCATCTTATTTTTAGGCGGAAAAGAGGAACTTGGGCATTCCATGGGCAAGCAGATGCGTGCATCGCTGGCTGTTGTGGATGCAGGACTGGCAAAGGCAATCGTGAAACAAATGAATACAATCGGAGGTAGTGAGTATGAGAGTAAGTGAACTGGCAAAAGAGCTGGGAAAAACCAGCAAAGATGTATTAGATGTGTTACAGAAGAATCATCAGGATGTAACATCCCATTCATCCAATGTAAGTGATGCACAGGTTGGAATGGTAAAGAAAGCTCTGGGCGCTTCTGAGCAGAAGGCAGCAGAGGGCGCAGCACCGAAGAAAAAGCTGGCAGCGGTATATCGTCCGCAGAATTCCCAGCAGAGACCGGCGCAGCCAAAGCAGGCAGCACGCCCGCAGGCACAGAGCGCATCTGCACCGGCGCAGCAGGCATCTGCTCCGCAGGCAAACAGACCAGCAGAGACAGCAGCGCAGCAGGCAAGACCGGCACAGACCGCAGAAAACCGCGATAACAACCGTCAGGGCGGCTTTAACGGAAACCGTGATAACAACCGTCAGGGCGGCTTTAATGGAAACCGCGACAACAACCGCCAGGGCGGCTTTAACGGAAACCGTGACAACAACCGTCAGGGAGGTTTTAGCGGAAACCGCGACAACAACCGTCAGGGCGGCTTTAACGGAAACCGTGATAATAACCGTCAGGGCGGCTTTAACGGAAATCGCGACAACAACCGCCAGGGTGGATTTGGCGGAAACCGTGACAACAACCGCCAGGGTGGATTCAACCGTGATAACAACCGTCAGGGAGGTTTCGGCGGCAACCGTGAAGGCGGCGCAGGCCGTGATAACAACCGCCAGGGCGGCTTTAACGGAAACCGCGAAGGTGGCTTTAACCGTGATAATAACCGTCAGGGCGGCGGCTTCGGCGGAAACAGAGATAATCGTCAGGGCGGTGGCTTTGGAGGCAACAGAGATAACCGTCAGGGCGGCGGCTTTAGTGGAAACCGCGACAACCGCCAGGGCGGCGGCTTTGGCGGAAACCGTCAGGGCGGCGCAGGCAGACCGGGTCAGAGAGACGGCGGCTCTAAGAGCTACGATACCCCGATCCAGACCAAGCCGACCAACAACCGTCAGCAGACCAACAATGCGCATAAGAAAGATAAATACGATAAGACCAGAATGATGGAAGACGGACCAAGAAGCAAGAATGGCAAGGTTTCCAAGCATCCGTTCATCATGCCGCAGAAGCCGGTTGAGGAGAAGGTAGAGGAGACCGTAAAGGTAATCACCATTCCGGAGGTTCTGACCATCAAGGAACTGGCTGACAAGATGAAACTGCAGCCGTCCGCAATCGTTAAGAAGCTGTTCTTACAGGGCAAGATCGTAACCTTAAACTCCGAGATCGATTTCGAGCAGGCTGAGGAGATCGCAGTAGAGTACGATGTTCTCTGCGAGAAAGAGGAGAAGGTAGACGTGATCGCCGAGCTCTTAAAAGAGGACGAGGAGAACGAGGAAGACATGGTTTCCAGACCGCCGGTAGTCTGCGTTATGGGACACGTTGACCATGGTAAAACTTCCCTGCTTGATGCGATCCGTCAGACCAACGTTACCTCCCGCGAGGCAGGCGGTATCACCCAGCACATCGGTGCTTACACGGTAGATGTACGTGGACAGCAGATCACCTTCCTGGATACCCCGGGACATGAAGCATTCACCGCAATGCGTATGCGTGGTGCTCAGTCTACCGATATCGCGATCCTGGTTGTAGCAGCAGACGATGGCGTTATGCCGCAGACCGTTGAGGCAATTAACCATGCAAAAGCTGCAGGCGTTGACATCATTGTTGCGATCAACAAGATCGATAAACCGTCTGCAAACGTAGACCGCGTAAAGCAGGAGCTGGCTGAGTATGAGCTGATTCCGGAGGACTGGGGCGGAAATACCGTATTCGTACCGGTATCTGCACACACCAAGGAAGGTATTCCGGAACTTCTGGAGATGATCCTTCTGACTGCAGAGGTAAAAGAGTTAAAGGCAAACCCGAACCGCCGCGCAAGAGGTCTTGTCATCGAGGCTGAGCTGGATAAGGGCAAAGGACCGGTTGCTACCATTCTGGTACAGAAAGGTACCCTGCGTGTGGGCGATAACGTAACTGCAGGTCCGTGCTATGGTAAAGTCCGTGCAATGATGGACGATAAAGGTCGCAGAGTCAAAGAAGCTGGTCCGTCCATGCCGGTTGAGATCCTCGGCTTAAATGATGTTCCGGGTGCAGGCGACGTGCTGATGGCAACCGAGAACGAGAAAGAGGCAAGAAGCTACGCAGAGACCTTCATCTCTGAGAGCAAGAATAAATTACTGGCAGACACCAAGGCTAAGATTTCCCTGGATGATCTGTTCAGCCAGATCAAGGCTGGTAATGTGAAGGAACTGCCGATCATCGTAAAAGCAGATGTACAGGGTTCCGTAGAGGCAGTAAAACAGAGTCTTGTAAAACTGTCCAACGAGGAAGTTGTGGTCAAAGTCATCCATGGCGGCGTTGGTGCGATCAACGAGTCCGATGTATCCCTGGCATCCGCTTCCAACGCGATCATCATCGGATTTAACGTACGTCCGGATGCTACCGCGAAGTCCATTGCAGACCGCGAGAAGGTAGACCTGCGTCTGTACCGCGTCATCTACCAGGCAATCGAGGATGTCGAGGCCGCTATGAAGGGTATGCTTGATCCGGTATACGAGGAGCAGGTCATCGGTCACGCAGTTGTCCGCCAGACCTTCAAGGCATCCGGCGTTGGTACCATTGCAGGTGCTTATGTCATGGATGGTAAGTTCCAGAGAGGATGCTCCTGCCGCATTACCCGTGACGGCGAGCAGATCTTCGACGGTGCGCTTGCTTCCTTAAAGCGTTTCAAGGACGATGTCAAGGAAGTTGCAACCGGTTACGAGTGCGGTCTTGTATTCGAGAAGTTCAACGATATCAAGGAAGACGATATGGTAGAAGCTTACATGATGGTAGAGGTACCGCGCTAGGATTTTAGGATTTGAAAATTTCGTGGCTGTAGTGATATGTCAGGCAGTCATGGATCCCCGAAACTTAAGGAAGGAAGCACTGGCAGTTTTGCCCGGTGCTTCCTTTAAGAGTATTTAGAGAGGAAGAAAAATAATGCGTAAAAACAGCATCAAAAATACAAGAATCAACATGGAAGTGCAGAGAGAACTCAGTGAGATCATCCGCACCGAGATCAAAGATCCGCGTGTAAATGGTGCCATGACTTCTGTTGTGGCAGTAGAGGTTACGCCGGATTTAAAATATTGCAAGGCGTACATCAGCGTACTTGGCGACGAGGAGCGCGCGAAGGATGCCCTGACTGGCTTAAAGAGTGCGGTCGGCTACATCCGCAGAGAGCTGGCACACCGTGTCAACTTAAGAAATACCCCGGAGATCACTTTTGTTCTGGACCAGTCCATCGAGTATGGCGTGAACATGTCCAGACTGATCGACGAGGTCACCAAAGATTTAAAAGACTGAAAGGGGAGACAGTAAATGCAGGAACGCAAACTGATGGAAATGGTGGAAGCCGCAGGCACGATCGCCATTGTCGGTCATGTGAGACCGGACGGAGACTGTGTGGGCTCCTGCCTTGCTGTGTGCAACTATATTACAGAGCAGTATCCGGAAAAAACGGTGGATGTTTATCTGGAGACGCCTCCGGCGAAATTCTCTTATTTAAAACAGTTCGAGCGGATCAGTTCCGATTCCAATACCGGGAAACAGTATGAGCTTTGCATCTGCTTAGACAGCGGAGACCGGGAACGTCTCGGAAACAATGTGGTGTATCTGGATACCGCAAAGACCAGCATCTGCCTGGATCACCATATCACCAACAAAGGCTATGCGGCAAAGAACTTTGTAAATGCCAATGCCAGTGCCACCTGCGAATTTTTGTATGATTTTCTGGATGAAGAAAAGATCAGCAAAGAAGTGGCAGAGTGTATCTATACCGGCATCATCCACGATACCAACGTGTTTAAAAACAGCAATACCACCGCAAAGACCATGGAAGTAGCCGGAGCGATGATGGAAAAAGGCATTAACTTCTCCCAGATCATCGACGGCAGCTTTTATAAAAAGACCTATGTGCAGAACCAGATCATGGGACGCGCTGTGCTGGAGAGTGTACTGTTTTTGGACGGCAAATGTATTTTCAGTGTTGTGCGCAAGCAGGACATGGACTTCTACGGCGTGGAAGCATCGGACCTGGATGGCATTGTGGACCAGCTTCGTGTAACGGACGGTGTGGAAGTGGCAATCTTCCTTCATGAGACGGAGAACCATGTATACAAGGTAAGCATGCGTTCCAACAATTTCGTGAACGTCAGCAAGGTGGCTTCCTTCTTTGGAGGCGGCGGACATGTCCGCGCAGCTGGCTGCACCATGAGCGGAAGCGTGCACGATGTCATCAACAATCTTTCCGCACGGATTGAGAAGCAGATAAAGGAGCATGACGCCTAGTGGACGGAATCATCAATGTATACAAGGAAAAAGGCTTTACCTCCCACGATGTGGTAGCGAAGCTTCGCGGCATCCTGCGCATGAAAAAGATTGGGCACACTGGTACTTTGGACCCGGCAGCGGAAGGGGTACTTCCGGTCTGTTTAGGCAAGGGCACCAGACTTTGCGATATGCTGACCGATAAGACCAAGACTTACCGCGCTGTGCTGCTTCTGGGACAGGAGACCGATACCCAGGACACCACAGGAACCGTTCTGGCAGAGTATCCGGTCGAGGTAACTGAAGAAGCCGTGCGGGAGGCGATCTACAGCTTTCTCGGTGACTATATGCAGATCCCGCCGATGTACTCTGCCTTAAAGGTCAACGGAAAAAAACTTTACGAGCTGGCTCGTCAGGGCAAAGAAGTAGAGCGTCAGCCAAGACCGGTACAGATTCTGGATATCCAGATCGAGCAGGTGGATCTGCCGCGTGTGACATTTTCCGTGACCTGTTCCAAAGGAACCTACATCCGTACCCTGTGCTATGACATTGGAAGAAAACTGGGCTGCGGCGGCTGCATGGAATCTTTGCTCCGCACCCGCGTGGACCGCTTTAGGCTGGAAGATAGCCTGACCCTGTCCCAGATTGAGAAACTTCGGGATGAAGGACGCGTAGAAGAATACGTGGTTCCGGTAGAAGGTGTATTCCTGGGACTTCCAGCGCTGGTGACAAAAGCAGGAGAAGGGGACAAGCTGGTACATAATGGGAATCCGTTTACGGCGGAGGTAGCAGAAGTGGAAAATGAGGCAGGGCAGAAACAGACGGAACTGCTCTCTGCTTCCCAAAACCGGACTGCATTGCCGAAAACAGAAGCTGCTCTGCCAGAGAACGAAGTGGTGCAGAACAGTATGGCCACAGAATTATCTGGAAGATCTGAAAACGAACGTGATTTGGCTTCATCTATTGCAGACCGCTTTGACGGCGTCCGCGTCTATGACAGCGAGCACCATTTTATCGGCATCTACCGTTACAGCGAAGAAAAACGGCGTTATCAGCCACAGAAAATATTTCTTGGGGGAAACTAGTTATGAAGGTAATTACCGGGACCAGGGAGTTTTGTATCGAGGAACCAACCGTGGTAACCATTGGAAAATTTGACGGGCGGCATCAGGGACACCAGAAGCTGTTAAAAGAGATGCTGCGCTTAAAAGCAAGCCGCGGATGGAAAACAGCAGTTTTTACCTTTGACATGGCACCGCTTGGTGTTGTGGAAGGAAAGCGGGCGACGGTTATTACCACCAACGAGGAACGTCGCAACAACATGCAGGCCATGGGTATGGACTATCTGGTGGAGTATCCCTTTAACCGGGAAGTGGCAGCCATGTCACCGGAACGCTTTGTCACGGATGTGCTGGTTGGACAGATGCACGCAAAGGCAGTGGTTGCCGGACCAGACTGCAGTTTTGGCTATAAAGGAGCCGGAAACGCGGAGCTCCTTCGCAAGATGGGACCAGAATACGGGTTTGAGACGATCATCATCGAGAAAAAGCAGGACGAGCACCGTGACATCAGCAGTACCTATGTCCGGGAAGAACTGGACCGCGGCAACATCGAAAAAGCCAATGAGCTTTTGGGCGAGCCCTATGCGATCCACGGAACCGTGGTACATGGCAACCATATCGGCGGCGATGTCCTGGGATTTCCGACCGCAAACATCCTTCCGCCGCCAGAGAAGCATCTGCCGCCGTTTGGCGTGTATGTTTCCCGCGTGCTGATCGACGGAACGTTTTATGGCGGAGTCAGCAACATCGGCAGAAAACCCACGATCCAGGGCGAAAATCCGGTCGGGGTGGAAACCTATGTCATGGGACTGGATGAAAATCTGTACGGAAAAAAGATTCAGGTCCAGCTTTTGAGTTTTGAGCGGCCGGAGCAGAAGTTTGATTCTCTGGAGGCACTCAAAGAACGGATCGGGAAAGATAAAGAGTATGCAGCTGTGTATGTGGCTGCGCATCCGGAACTGTTTGGGACAAAAGCATAATAGAGCGAAAAAGGAGGCATCCCTGTTTTTGGAATGCCTCCTTTTTCGTAAGATAATGGTCAATCAAAAATTAATGATACAGCCGGTTGTTTTCGTAAATTGGCTCAGAAGTGAGGTTCAGACCCAGCTTCTTGAAGGTATTGGTATCAACAGAGGAAAGCATAACAGAGGTGTGAAGCTCGCATCCTCTTAATTTCGGAAGCTGCTCTAACGCAAGCTTTGCGTTCGGATCGGTTGCAGCGCACATGGAGAGGGCAATCAGCACCTCATCGGTGTGCAGACGTGGGTTTTTGCTTCCAAGGTATCCGGTCTTTAATCCCTGGATCGGCTCAATGAAGGTCGGGGAGATTAAGTGGATGTCGTCGGAAATGCCGCCGAGTTCTTTGACTGCGTTTAACAGGACTGCTGCGGAAGCTCCAAGCAGGGCAGTGGTTTTTCCGGTGACGATCTTTCCGTCCGGAAGCTCCATGGCTGCAGTCGGTGCGTTGGTCTCTTTGGCGAGGTTTACAGCAACCGGAACGACACTTCTCATGTCGGTTGTGATCTTAGCCTGCTTCATAAGGAGCTCAATCTTGTAAACCTCGTCCTTGCTGCCCTTGTCTTTTGCCACGCGGTTTAATGCCTGGTAGTAACGGCGAATGATTTCCTGGCGGGATGCCTCCTGGCATGCTTCGTCATCGATGATGCAGTTTCCGGCCATGTTGACGCCCATGTCAGTCGGGGATTTGTACGGGCAGTAGCCGTAGATGCCCTCGAACATGGCAGCCAGAACCGGGTAGATCTCGACGTCACGGTTGTAGTTCACGGTAGTCACGCCGTAAGCCTCTAAGTGGAACGGATCGATCATGTTGACATCGTTTAAGTCTGCGGTAGCGGCCTCATATGCCAGGTTGACCGGATGCTTTAACGGGATGTTCCAGATCGGGAAGGTCTCGAATTTTGCGTAGCCAGCCTTGATGCCGCGCTTGTTCTCATGGTAGAGCTGGGAGAGGCAGGTAGCCATTTTTCCGCTTCCAGGTCCCGGTGCGGTGATGATGACAAGCGGCTTGGTGGTTTCGATATAGTCGTTCTTTCCATAGCCCTCGTCGCTTACGATGTGGGCGATGTTGTTCGGGTATCCGTCGATCGGATAATGACGGTATACTTTGATGCCAAGATGCTCAAGCTTTGTCTTAAAGACATCTGCGGAAGTCTGTCCGGTGTAGCGGGTGATGACTACGCTGCCGACATACAGACCCTTGTCGCGGTATTCCTGGATCAGACGGAGAACGTCTGCATCGTAGGTGATGCCAAGGTCGTGGCGGATCTTATTTTTTTCAATATCTGCCGCATTGATCGCGATGACGATCTCGGCCTGGTCCGCTAACTGCAGAAGCATTTTCAGCTTACTGTCCGGCGCAAAACCCGGCAGGACGCGGGAAGCATGGTAGTCGTCAAACAGCTTGCCGCCAAACTCCAGATATAACTTGTCTCCGAACTGGCTGATCCGCTCGCGGATGTGTTCGGACTGCATCTTTAAGTACTTTTGATTGTCAAATCCAATTTTCATAGTAATAATACCCCTTTCCATGCGAGCTATTGTATCACATAAAATTCAGTTTTGCACCTGGATTTGTCAAAAAAATAGAATGTGTGTTATAATCGGCTTATACTGTGGGTTTACGTTACTGTACGCGATAGAAATTTCCTGAATCAATGGGGGCGCCACTGGCATCTCACTGATGTCTAACGAAACTGAAAATTCCGTACAGAATTAGAATGCAGGAGAGGAATTACGCGCATGAAAGAAAAACGAAGATGGCTTCTGGCCGGTCTGTTACTGTTTGTGTTTGCAATCACGGGATGCAGTTTTCTCCACAATGCTGAGAAAATTGCCACGGCACCTGATCCGATCGTGGTGGGGAACGATGCGCAGGATCAGACGGAAGCGGACGCAGCAGCAGACAGAGCAGGGCAGAATGCAGAAGCCGAAGAACAAAAATTAATATCAGAAATTGAAATTGAATCCAGACCGCACCGGGATGCTATAAAGGCAAAGGGCATTTATATTTCCGCTTATGTGGCAGGAACTCCGGTCATGGTGGATAACCTCCTTCAGGAATTTGACAAGACCGAGGCCAACGCGCTGGTCATTGACTTTAAAGATGACTTTGGCCGTGTGGTGTGTGAGACGGAGTCTCCGCTCATAAACCAGCTTGGTTCGACGAAAGTTTATATTGAAGATATGGCTGGTCTGATGCAGAACCTGAAGGAACACCATATTTATACCATTGCGCGGATCCCGGCTTTCCGTGATGCGTGGCTTTCGGAGGCACAGCCAGACTGGTGCGTAAAAAAGTCCGATGGAAGCGTGTTTAAAGACCGTGATGATCATGCCTGGGTTAATCCTTACAAACAGGAAGCCTGGGATTATCTGACGGAGATTGCCCTGGAAGCGAAAAAACTGGGATTTGATGAGATCCAGTTCGATTATGTGCGTTTCTGTACGGAAAAAGGCATGCAGGACGCAGTCTTTGATGAGGAAGATACGAAGGGGCGCAGCCGGACAGATATCATTCTGGAGTTTATGGAATACGAGTACGAGAAGCTGAGCGCTGAGGGGCTGTTTGTGTCGGCAGATGTGTTTGGCGCGATCATCAACAGTGATGTCAATGCAGACTCCGTGGGACAGATTTACGGAGAGATGGCGAAACATCTGGACTATATCAGCCCCATGATCTATCCGTCGCATTATTCGGATGGAAACTATGGAATCGATCATCCGGATATGCGTCCGTACGATACCATCTGTGCGGCACTGACAGAGTCCAGAAAGGAATTGTACTTTGCCGGACTAAATGGAGACCATGTGGCAGAGGTCCGTCCGTGGCTTCAGGATTTTACGGCGAGCTGGCTGAAAAACCATATTCCGTACGGCGGGGAACAGGTGCGTGACCAGATCCGGGCAGTCTATGACTGCGGCTACAATGAGTGGCTTTTGTGGGATGCAGCATGCACTTACGACTGGGATGGACTCTTGACACCGGAAGCGGCAGAAGAGGAGCAGAAAACAATCGAAGCCTCCAGGGATGAGCTCCCGGAGACAACCTATGCACCGGAAGAGGCCGGACACGATGCCCTGACGGTGCCGACCGGGGCTGGTGTGCAAAGTGGAGAGGAAGCACAAGGTGGAAATCCTGCTTCGGATGGAAAAACCAGTGCAGCTGGGGGTGCTTCTTCTGGCAAAAAAGGAGAAAAGCTGGCTGTCGGGGATTTCCCGGCGGCCCAGGCGCTTTCGGAAGCGTTGGAAACCGCAGAGGAGCCGGGAACTCCGCCGGAGACCGGCACGACACTTCCGCCGACCGTGTAACGGAAAAATGACAACGGTTCACAGAATGTGATTTTCCAGACTAAAAAGTAAACAGATAGAAAATTCAGAAAAGTGAATGTGGAAAATAGTTGCCGGATGTAGGAATAACAAAAACAGAAGACAAAAAACAAAAGGCAGAAAAAAGAAGACAGAAAAAACAGGCAGGAATGAACGATGACAGAGCGAATTGTAAGACCGGGCGAATTTTACCGGCATTTTAAAAATAAACTGTACCAGATCGTGGCAGTGGCAAAACACTCAGAAACCGGTGAGCGCATGGTGGTTTACCAGGCGCTTTACGGGGACTTTAGGGTGTATGTGCGTCCCTACGACATGTTTACCAGTGAAGTGGATCATGAAAAGTACCCGCAAGTAAGCCAGAAGTGGCGGTTTGAGCGGGTAGAATTTGGTGTGCCGGAGAAACAAAACGCAGAAGCGTGCGAAACAGAGCAGAGTTTTGGAACCTGCGCAGAGCAGCGGGCGGCTCAGGCTTTCGGACAGAAATCCGCCGGATGGAATGCAGCGTTGCCAGAAACGCAGAAAAATACAGTGATGCCGGAAACAAACCAGAAAATTACGCAGCACTATGCTGACCGCACCCCGGATCCGGTATTCCTCCAGTTTCTGGATACGGAAGATTTTGACCTTCGCATGGAATGCTTAAAGCAGCTGGAAAACCGCATTACTCAGCAGGAATTAGACAGCATGTATCTGGTTCTGGATATGAAACCGGAGCGGGGATCCCTGCAGGAGCAGCTTTACGCGGTACGCCGCTTCCTCACCATGCAGAAGCGCTATGACGGCAGCAGACTGCGCTAAAATTTTTCGCAGGCACTGTTGACGTTTCAGCAGTCCCATGAAAATTTTGGCAGACAGTGCACGAGGAAGGACAGATAGAAAACCATGTTATTTGATATCGAAGAAGAATTGAAAAAGCTTCCGTCCCAGCCGGGTGTTTACATCATGCACGATGCGAAGGATGAGATCATCTATGTGGGTAAGGCCATCAGCTTAAAGAACCGGGTGCGCCAGTATTTCCAGAGCAGCCGGGGAAAAACGGCGAAGATCCAGCAGATGGTATCCCGCATTGCCCGGTTTGAATACATTGTGACGGATTCAGAGTTAGAGGCTCTGGTGCTGGAATGCAACCTGATCAAGGAGCATCAGCCCCGCTACAATACGATGCTAAAGGATGATAAGGCATATCCATACATCCGTGTGACGGTGGGGGAAGATTTTCCGCGGGTGCAGTTTGCGCGGACCATGAAAAAGGACAAGAGCCGCTACTTTGGCCCTTATACCAGTGCCGGAGCGGTAAAAGATACGATCGATCTGATCCACAAGCTTTATAAGGTGCGTACCTGCAATCGCTTTTTGCCGCGTGACATCGGCAAAGACCGGCCCTGCTTAAATTATCACATCAAACAGTGCGATGCACCGTGCCAGGGGTATATCAGCAAAGAGGCGTATGCAGAGCATATCCGGCAGGTGCTGGAATTCTTAAATGGACATTATGACAATCTCTTAAAGCAGCTGGAACATCAGATGATGGATGCGGCCGAAAAGATGGAATACGAAAAGGCAGCAGAATACCGGGATCTCTTAGCCAGTGTCAAAAAGGTAGCCCAGAAGCAGAAGATAACCAGCAGCAGTATGGAGGACCGGGACATCATTGCACTGGCGATGAACGACACCGACGCAGTGGTGCAGGTGTTCTTTGTGCGGGAAGGCAAGCTGATCGGCCGGGAACATTTTGGCATCCGCATCGGAGCGGAAAAGGAAAGCCGGCAGATCCTGACCAGCTTTGTGAAGCAGTTTTATGCCGGAACCCCGTTTTTACCGAAAGAACTCTGGGTGCAGCAGGAACTGGAAGACACGGAGGTGATCGAGCAGTGGCTCAGCACCAGAAAAGGACAGAAGGTTCACATTGTGGTGCCGAAGAAGGGAGAGAAGGAACGGTTGGTCGAACTGGCCCGGAAAAATGCTTCCATGGTACTGCGGCAGGATTTTGAGCGGAATCAGCGGGAGGAGATGCGCACCACGGGAGCCATGAACGAGGTGGCTTCCTGGCTTGGCCTTTCCGGTGTGCGCCGGATTGAGGCATTCGATATCTCCAATATTTCCGGCTATGAATCGGTTGGTTCCATGGTTGTGTATGAGGACGGTAAGCCAAAACGAAGCGATTACCGCAAATTCCGCATTAAAACCGTCATCGGGCCAAACGATTACGCTTCCATGCGGGAGGTGCTGATGCGGCGCTTTACCCATGGACTTGAGGAATTATCCCAGTTAAAGGAACGCGGCGTGGAGAAACAGTTCGGAAGCTTTACCCGTTTCCCGGACCTTCTGATGATGGATGGCGGCCGGGGCCAGGTCAATATTGCGGAAGAAGTGCTTGCGGAACTCGGACTTTCCATTCCAGTCTGCGGCATGGTGAAGGACGACAACCACCGCACCCGCGGACTCTATTACCAGAATGTGGAGATTCCGATTGACCGTCATTCGGAAGGATTCCGGCTCATCACCCGTATCCAGGATGAGGCACACCGCTTTGCCATTGAGTATCACCGCAGTCTGCGCAGCAAGAGTCAGGTGCGTTCGATCCTGGATGATATTCCGGGAATCGGCGATACCAGGCGTAAGGCACTGATGAAGCATTTCCAGTCTATTGAGGCGGTCCAGGCTGCCAGTGAGGAAGAACTCGCCCAGGTGCCCGGCATGAACCGGGCTGCGGCAGAGAGTGTTTACCGTTTCTTCCGGAAAAAGAAGGAGGATGTGCCGGTGGAGGTTCTAGAGGAAACTGGCAATACGTGACCGGTAATGACAAGTTACGGAAAATATGGTATGATAAAGCTATTCTGAAAAAGAAGAAAAACAGTGATAGACTGTGCCTGTTCGTCTGTGTGCGGACAGAAATATTAAGATAAAGGAGCGGGGCAATATGTACGGTGTAACGATTACAGAATTAATTGAAAAAATGAAAATGAGAAACGTACTTCCGGAGATTGATACAGACAAGGTGGTTTTAAGCCATCCGGATGTGAACCGTCCGGCACTGCAGCTGACCGGCTTTTTTGATCATTTTGACCGGGAACGTGTCCAGATCATCGGGTATGTGGAGCAGGCCTATATCAATACCCTGCCAAGAGAAGTAAGGGTAGAGCGATACGATAAACTTCTTTCCAGTGAAATTCCGTGTGTCGTCTACAGCCGTGGACAGGAACCGGATGAAGACATGCAGGATCTCTGCCTGCATTATCAGGTGCCGCTTATGGTATCGGATAAGAGTACTTCCGATCTTATGGCAGAAGTAATCCGCTGGCTGAAAGTAAAGCTGGCTCCGTGCATCAGTATTCACGGTGTTCTGGTCGATGTATTCGGCGAAGGCGTCCTGATCATGGGCGAAAGCGGCATCGGCAAGAGCGAGGCAGCGCTGGAACTGATCAAGCGCGGACACCGTCTGGTATCCGACGATGTGGTTGAGATCCGGAAAGTCAGCGATGCGACTCTGGTCGGCAGTGCACCGGATATCACCAAGCATTTCATTGAACTGCGCGGTATCGGAATCATCGATGTAAAATCCCTGTATGGTGTTGAAAGTGTGAAAGATACCCAGAACATTGATATGGTCATCAAGCTGGAAGACTGGGATAAAGATAAAGAATACGACCGGCTGGGACTGGAAGACCGTTATACCGAGTTTCTGGGCAATCAGGTGGTATGCCACAATATTCCGATCCGTCCGGGCAGAAATCTGGCGATCATCGTGGAGTCTGCTGCGGTCAACTACCGTCAGAAGAAGATGGGCTACAATGCAGCTCAGGAGCTTTACAACCGGGTACAGGCAAATCTTGGCAACAAGTAAAAATAAAGATATATCATTCTGGGCTGCCGGAGACGCTTGCGAAAACAGCAGCCCTTGCGAACATGAAACAGCAATCAAAAAATAAAGGCAGAAGGAACAACATGAAACAGGCAGCAGAAAGATTGAAACAGGCAGTAACGGCGGGAACATGTTTAACGAATGAGCCTATGAGCCGTCATACAACCTTCCGCACCGGAGGTCCGGCAGATATTTACATCGAACCGGCCAGTGCAGAAGAATTAAAACAGGTGCTTGCCATCTGTAAGGAAGAAAAGCTATCGTATTCCATTCTCGGAAACGGCAGCAACCTGCTGGTGGGCGATCTGGGCTACCGCGGGGTGCTGGTTTCCTTTGGAAAGCCATTTGGGCAGGTCACGGTGGAAGAAAATTTTGTGCGGGCAGGTGCCGGCGCACTGCTTTCTTATGTGGCAAAGCAGGCGTTGTCAGCTTCGCTAACCGGTTTTGAGTTTGCAGCCGGGATTCCGGGAACCATTGGCGGTGCCGTAGTTATGAATGCAGGTGCCTACGGTGGGGAACTGTGTCAGGTATTGAAAGAGGTGACCGTGCTGACGCCGGAAGGAGACGTTGTAACGCTTCCGGCAGAAAAACTGGAGCTTGGGTACCGCACCAGCTGCATCCAGAAAAAGGGTTACATTGTGCTGGAGGCAGTGCTCATGCTGCAGCCGGGAGATCCCGATGAGATCCGTGCCGTCATGGATGATCTGGCAGCGAAACGCCGGGAAAAACAGCCATTGGAATATCCAAGTGCGGGAAGTACTTTTAAGCGCCCGGAAGGCTATTTTGCAGGAAAACTGATCCAGGATGCCGGCCTTCGCGGATTTACGGTGGGTGGTGCCCAGGTATCGGAAAAGCACTGCGGTTTTGTCATTAACCGGGATCATGCCACATCTGCGGATATTCTTTCTCTTTGCAGACAGGTGCAGGAGGAGGTAAAAGAGCAGTTCGGGGTGGAACTGGAGTTGGAAGTGAAATTGCTTGGAGAATTTTAAGGGAGAGTACAGATGAGACTGGTAATCGTGACGGGAATGTCGGGAGCCGGGAAAACATCGGCTTTAAAAATGCTGGAGGATCTGGGATTCTACTGTGTAGATAATCTGCCGATCCCCCTGATGGAAGCGTTCGTGGAGCTTGTCATGCAAAAACCGGCGGCTCACGAGATGGTGGCGCTTGGTATTGATATCCGCAGCGGCGAAGAACTGCCGCAGCTGGAACAGGTTCTGGAAAACTGGAAACAGCAGCAGGTCCCGTATGAGATCCTGTTTCTGGACAGCAGTGATGCAACCCTGGTGAAGCGCTATAAAGAAACCAGAAGATCCCATCCGCTTGCGGGAAAGGGACGGGTAGACAGCGGAATCCGTCTGGAACGGGAAAAACTGGATTTTATAAAGCGTCAGGCGGATGTGATTTTAGATACCAGCAGTCTTTTGACCAGGGAACTGCGCAAGGAACTGGAAAAAATATTTGTGCAGGATCACAGATACCAGAATCTGTTTATCACGGTCTTATCATTTGGGTTTAAATATGGAATCCCAAGTGATGCGGACCTGGTATTCGATGTGCGCTTCCTTCCAAATCCATATTATGTGGAGGCGCTGCGCAGCCATACCGGTCAGGAGGCCGAGGTACAGGCCTACGTGCGTCAGGGCGGCACGGCAGACCGATTCCTCTCCATGCTCTATGAAATGCTGGATTTCTTAATTCCGAATTACGTGCAGGAAGGCAAAAACCAGCTGGTCATTGCCATTGGCTGTACCGGAGGAAAGCACCGGTCGGTTACGGTTGCCAATGCCCTGTACCAGCATTTGAGCGGATTTGAGGAATACGGGCTGAAGATCGAACACCGGGACATCGAAAAGTAGCAATACCGGAGTACAAAGCAAACGATAGGAGCAGAACATGTCATTTTCTTCAAAGGTGAAGGAAGAACTTTCCCGTCAGCTGTCACCGGCAAGGCATTGTCAGATTGCGGAGATCGCGGCGATCTTAAGCCTTTGCGGCCGCATTCAGATCTCAGAAAACAACCGCTACCGGGTCAAAATCCATACGGAAAATGTGGCAGTTGCAAGAAAGTACTTTACATTATTGAAAAAAACATTTAATATAAGAATTGATGTCTCCATACGGCAGAGCATCGGAAACCACAAAAACAGGACCTGTACCGTAGCGGTTACCCATCATGAGGATGCCATGCGGGTACTTCAGGCAGTGAAACTGATCGACCCATACGGGGAGATTGAGGAAAATCTGTCACTGGCCCAGAATGTGGTACTGATGCAGAACTGCTGCAAGCGCGCGTTTATCCGAGGAGCGTTTCTGGCAGCAGGTTCTATCAGCGATCCGGAAAAATTCTATCATTTTGAGATTGCCTGTGCGACCGAAGCAAAGGCAAAGCAGATCCAGGGACTCATCCTTTCTATGGGAATCGAAGCCCGGATCGTACTGCGGAAAAAATATTTCGTGGTATACATCAAAGAGGGAAGTCAGATCGTTGATCTCTTAAATATTATGGAAGCACCGGTTGCGCTTATGGAGCTGGAGAACATCCGTATTCTCAAGGAGATGCGCGGAAGTGTGAACCGGCAGGTAAACTGTGAGACAGCCAATATCAACAAAACGGTATCGGCGGCAGTCAAACAGATGGAAGATATCATCTACATCAGGGATACGGCGGGGTTTGACAGTCTGCCGGAAAACTTAAGGGAAATCGCAGAGTTAAGGCTGACCAGACCGGAGGCCACGTTAAAAGAGCTGGGAGAGGCTCTGGATCCGCCGGTCGGGAAATCAGGTGTGAACCATCGTCTCAGAAAACTGGGAAATATGGCAGAAGTTCTAAGACAGGAACGGCCAGACACAGGGGCATAACAAGCAGTTTTGATTGTGCCCGAAAACGAGGAGGATAATTATGTTAAAGAAAACGATCACCATTGGACTTTCATCCGGACTTGAGGCAAGACCAGTTGCAATGCTGGTACAGATCGCAAGCCAGTTTGACAGTCAGATCTATGTAGAGAACAATAATGCCCGTGTAAACGCAAAGAGCATTATGGGTATGATGACCCTTGGCATGGGTGCTGGTGAGGAGATTACCGTTTCTGCGGACGGAGAAGATGAAAAAGAAGCACTCGACAACATTGAAAAGTACTTAAAGGGAGAGAAATAAGATCAAAGCGGTCATTCCCCCAAAGAGATAATTGATACAACAAATGCTGAAATGGCAGGGCGGAAATGGAATCATTTCCGCCCTGTTTTTCGGTAAGAGTCTGAAGGTAAAAAGGAGAAAAACGTGGCATTTACACATTTACACGTCCATACAGAATACAGTCTTCTGGATGGATCCTGTAAGATCAAAGAACTGGCGGCGCGGGCAAAAGAACTGGGCATGGACAGCATGGCGATCACAGACCATGGTGTCATGTATGGTGTCATTGATTTTTACCGTGCGGCAAGAGAAGTTGGAATTAAGCCGATCATTGGCTGTGAGGTTTATGTGGCACCAGGATCCCGCTTTGACCGGGAAAATACAAATGGGGAGGATCGTTATTACCATCTGGTCCTTCTGGCGGAGAACGATACCGGATACCATAACCTGATGAAAATTGTCTCCAAAGGATTTGTAGACGGTTTCTATTATAAACCACGTGTGGATTATGAAGTACTGGAAACGTATCACGAAGGTGTGATTGCCTTAAGCGCCTGTCTCGCAGGCGAGGTACAGCGTTATCTGGCCCGCGGCATGTACGAGGAAGCCTGCCGCTCTGCCAGACATTATGAGGAGATTTTCGGAAAGGAAAATTTCTTCCTGGAACTGCAGGATCACGGCATCCCCACACAGAAAACGGTGAATCAGGGGCTTATGCGCATGAGCCGCGAACTGTCCATGGATCTGGTAGCAACCAACGATATCCACTATATCCTGGCAGAAGATGCGGCAGCGCACGATATCCTTTTGTGTATCCAGACCGGAAAAAAGGTATCCGATGAAAACCGCATGCGCTATGAAGGCGGTCAGTATTATGTGAAATCGGAAGAGGAAATGCGGGCACTGTTTCCTTATGCACAGGAAGCCATCGACAATACCCATAAGATTGCCGAGCGCTGTAACGTGGAGATTGAATTTGGTGTGACAAAACTGCCGAAGTATGAAGTGCCGGAGGGCTATGATTCCTGGAGTTACTTGAATAAGCTGTGCCAGGATGGTATGGCAAAGCGTTATCCGGACGACGACGGAACCCTGCAGAAACGGCTTGCCTATGAGCTTGGAGTCATCCACAATATGGGTTACGTTGATTATTTCCTGATCGTCTGGGACTTCATTCATTTTGCGCGGTCGCATGATATCATGGTAGGACCCGGACGAGGGTCTGCGGCGGGCAGTATTGTTTCCTATTGTCTGGAGATCACAAACATCGATCCGGTGCGCTATGACCTGCTCTTTGAGCGTTTCCTGAATCCGGAGCGTGTGTCCATGCCGGATATCGATATTGACTTTTGTTTCGAACGGCGTCAGGAAGTCATTGACTATGTTGTGGAAAAATACGGAAAAGACCAGGTAGTGCAGATCGTTACCTTTGGTACCCTGGCGGCAAAGGGTGTCGTGCGGGATGTGGGACGTGTCCTGGATCTTCCATATGCGCGCTGTGATGCCATTGCGAAGATGATTCCGGGCGACCTTGGCATGACACTTGACAAGGCGTTAAAACAGAGCCCGGATCTGCGGGAAGCATACCAGAATGATGATGAGGTACACCATCTCATTGACATGGCAAAGCGTCTGGAGGGACTTCCGAGACATACTTCCATGCATGCGGCCGGTGTTGTGATCGGTCAGCGTGCGATGGACGAATTTGTACCGCTTTCCCGTGCGTCCGACGGAACCATCACCACGCAGTTTACGATGACGACTCTGGAAGAACTTGGGCTGTTGAAAATGGATTTCCTGGGTCTTCGTACCCTGACTGTCATTCAGAATGCGGTCCGCCAGGCGGAGGAAAACTATGGCGTCCATCTGGAGATGGAAAAGATCGATTACAACGATAAACAGGTCCTGGCTTCCATTGGCACCGGAAAGTGCGATGGCATTTTCCAGCTGGAAAGTTCCGGGATGAAGAGTTTCATGAAGGAACTGCGTCCGGAGAACCTGGAAGATATCATCGCAGGAATTTCCCTGTACCGCCCGGGTCCTATGGACTTTATTCCGCGTTATTTAAAAGGAAAGAACGACAAAGATTCCATCACGTACGATTGTCCGCAGCTGGAGCATATTCTGGGACCGACGTACGGCTGTATCGTTTACCAGGAGCAGGTTATGCAGATCGTCCGGGACCTGGCTGGCTATACCATGGGCCGAAGTGACCTGGTGCGCCGTGCCATGTCCAAAAAGAAGACTGCAGTCATGGAAAAGGAGCGTCAGAACTTTGTTTACGGCAATCCGGAGGAAAATGTAAAGGGGTGTATCGCAAACGGCATCGATGAGAAGACAGCGAACCACATTTACGATGAGATGATCGACTTCGCCAAGTACGCCTTTAACAAGTCGCACGCTGCCTGCTATGCGGTGGTGGCATACCAGACAGCCTATCTGAAATATTACTATCCGAAGGAGTTTTTTGCGGCGCTGATGACCTCGGTCATGGATAATGTCACGAAGGTTTCCGAGTACATCTTGACCTGCCGTCAGCTGGGAATCCGCATTCTGCCGCCGGACATCAATGAGGGACAGAGCGGTTTCTCTGTTTCCGGAGATGCCATCCGCTATGGTCTGTCGGCCATCAAGAGCATTGGACGCAACGTGGTGGATGAGATCATAAAAGAACGCAAAAACAACGGACTGTTCACCTCCATCGATGATTTTGTGGAGCGCATGGGCGGACGCGAGGTAAACAAGAGAACCCTGGAGAACTTTATCAAATCCGGAGCTATGGATTCGCTTCCTGGAAACCGCAGGCAGAAAACCATGATCGCACCGGAACTTCTTGACCAGAAAACCAAAGACCGTAAAAACGTGCTGGAAGGACAGCTGAGTCTCTTCGATTTTGCGGCAGAAGAAGAAAAACAGCAGTATCAGATCACCATGCCGGATGTGCCGGAGTTTCCGAAAGAAGAACTTCTTGCATTTGAGAAGGAAATCCTCGGCATTTACATCAGCGGTCATCCGATGGATGAATATCTGGAAACCTGGAAAAATAGTATTACAGCGAAGACAACCGATTTTATGGTCGATGAAGAGAGTGGAAGAGCTGTGGTGGAAGACGGAGTTCGCGTCACGATTGGCGGCATGATCACCGCAAAGACGGTGAAGTTGACTAAGAATGGTCAGCAGATGGCATTTGTGACACTCGAGGACATGGTCGGTTCTGTGGAGGTGATCGTGTTCCCGCGTGATTACGAGAGTAAGCGGAACCTTCTGAATGAAGACGCGAAGGTCTTCATCAGCGGCAGAACTTCCATTGGAGATGATCCGGTGGGACGGCTGATCTGCGAACAGGTGATTCCATTTGACCAGGTGCCAAAGGATCTGTGGCTGAAATTTACAGATAAGCCCCAGTATGACATGTTGTGGCCGACGATCAGCAAAGTTCTGCGCGGCTCAGATGGAAATGATACCGTGATCATTTATCTGGAAAAAGAGCGGGCGAAAAAAATCCTTCCAGCCAACTGGCATGTGGCTGCATCAGACGCCATTCTTTCGGAACTTGTGAAAAATCTTGGTGAAAAGAATATCAAAGTTGTGGAAAAGGGATTGAAAAGATAGGAAAAATGATTTAGAATACACGTTGTATGAAAAAAAGTGCATTTGAATTCGAGAGAAAATGGAATGGAGAGGTTCTGCTGTCGGGTAAAGCGTAAAAGGCGGCAGTGCTAAAACTGAAGGGTAACAGGAGGAGACAACTATGGCAAAGCAAGTAAAGACAATCGGTGTCCTGACAAGCGGAGGAGATGCTCCGGGTATGAACGCGGCCATCCGTGCGGTGGTACGTACTGCAATCAGCAAGGGCATGAAAGTAAAGGGTATCATGCGAGGCTATGCGGGACTTTTGCAGGAAGAAATCGTCGACATGAGCAGTACCGATGTGTCCAATATCATTTTCCGTGGAGGTACCATCCTGTATACAGCAAGATGTATGGAGTTTGTAACTGCGGAAGGTCAGCAGGCTGGAGCGGAGATCTGCCGCAAGCACGGCATTGACGGAATCGTGGTCATCGGTGGGGACGGTTCTTTCCGCGGAGCAGGAAAGCTGGCAGCACTCGGAGTAAACACCATCGGTGTTCCGGGTACCATCGATCTGGACATTGCCTGCACAGACTACACCATCGGTTTCGATACTGCAGTCAACACCGCGATGGAGGCAATCGATAAGGTACGTGATACCTCGACATCCCATGAGCGCTGCAGTATCATTGAGGTTATGGGACGTAACGCAGGTTATATCGCACTGTGGTGTGGCATTGCAAACGGTGCAGAGGACATTTTGCTGCCGGAGCGTTACGATGGCAACGAGCAGGCGCTCATCGACCGCATCATCGAGAACCGCAAGCGCGGCAAAAAGCACAACATCATCATCAATGCAGAGGGCATCGGACATTCCACGTCCATGGCACGCCGCATCGAGGCAGCTACCGGTATTGAGACCCGTGCAACCATTCTGGGCCACATGCAGCGAGGCGGCACCCCGACCTGTAAGGACCGTGTTTATGCGTCTATTATGGGTGCAAGGGCAGCAGAGCTTCTGTGCGAAGGAAAGAGCAACCGCCTGGTTGCTTATAAGCATGGCGAGTTCGTGGATTTCGATATTCAGGAAGCACTCCAGATGAAGAAAGACATCTCCGAGGAGCAGTTCGAGATCGCGAAGATGCTGGCAAAATAAAAATCCGCTGCGCAGACCGTTATCCGACGAGGAATGGGAAACACCATGAATCGGTTTCAAATGGGAAATGCGCATCAGACAACAAGAATAGACAGTTCCGCCCGGCGGCATCATGCGCCGGGCGTGTTTCATGTTTACGGATATGAAATTTTTTTGACAATCTGCAGCAAAATCGTGTTCACAGACATGCATGCGCAAGGCCAGTGACTGAAACATGCGGCAGCAAAACAGATTCAGGAGGAAAAAAGCAGATGACAGGACAGGACGGAAATATCGTTCTTTGTGGTTCTAACAGCTACGAAAAAAAATATTATTTTAATGAAGAATTTGACAGCCTCCCGGAGGCAGTCAAGAAACAGCTTCATGTAATGTGTGTATGGTTTACCGAGGAATGCGGCGGCATTTTAACCATGGAATTCGAGCCGGACGGTACCCTGGAGTTTAAGCATACCATTTCTGAGTACGACGGCTACTGCGACGAGATCGGAGCCGATTTAAAGATCAAGCAGTACCGCCAGGAGGGACAGGAATTTTTAAAGGCTTTGGAGCTTTACTTTAAGGTGTTTTATCTCGGGGAAGATGCAGAGGAAGTGGCGGAAAGCTATGGAATTGATACAGGTGAGGGCCCGGAAACATGAAGCTGCGCATTGGAAATGTAGAACTGGAAAACAACCTGATCCTGGCACCGATGGCCGGCGTGACCGACATGTCATTCCGCCAGCTTTGCAGAGAGCAGGGCTGCGGCCTTCTGGTGACGGAGATGGTCAGTGCAAAAGCCATTCTCTATAAGAATCGGAACACGAAAGACCTGATGGCAATCGGAGAGGGAGAGCGGCCGGTATCCATCCAGCTGTTTGGCTCCGATCCGGAGATCGTCAGCGATATTGCGCATCAGATCGAGGACGGGTCTTACGATATCATCGACTTAAACATGGGCTGCCCGGTGCCGAAGATCGTCGGAAACGGCGAAGGCTCCGCACTCATGAAAAATCCAAAGCTGGTGGAAGAACTGCTGTCTGCTCTGGTGAAAAAGGTACACAAGCCGGTTACCGTCAAGTTCCGCAAGGGCTTTGACGATGACCATGTCAATGCCGTGGAGATTGCGAAGATCGCGGAAAGCTGCGGCGTCTCTGCCGTGGCCGTGCACGGAAGAACAAGGGAGCAGTACTATTCCGGCAAGGCAGACTGGGACATCATCCGGCAGGTAAAAGATGCCGTGAAGATCCCGGTCATCGGAAACGGTGATATCTTCGAGCCGCAGGATGCAAAGCGGATGTTAGACGAAACCGGCTGCGACGGTCTTATGGTCGGTCGCGGCGCAAGGGGAAACCCATGGATCTTTCATCGGATCAATCATTACCTCGAAACCGGGGAAGTGCTTCCCGCTCCGGGACCGGTGGAAGTCGGCGAGATGATCCTGCGCCACACCCGCATGCATGTCGCGCTGAAAGGCGAGTACATCGGCATGAAGGAGATGCGCAAGCACATCGCCTGGTACACAGCCGGGCTTCCGCATTCCGCAACGATCCGCCGGGAGTGCAACATGCTGGAAACCGAGGAGCAGCTGGTGGAACTGCTGGGGCGGTACGGAATGCTGGGATAACGATTTCGAGCCAAAATTGTTTTGAACCAGTGGGGCGTTCGTACCATTTTTTCGATATGCAGCGCAACAAAAATCTGGCAAAATTCCGCGAAATCCGGCGCGATACCGTGCTTGACAAGAAAAGTGCTTTCAAGTATAATATTCAGAATGTATGACTAAAGAAAAATCCTGTTACTGCAGGCGGAAATGGAAAGAAAATCGGCTGCTGTTTGCGCGATGCGTGATCAGTAACGATGGCGAAGATACAAGACCGCGCTGACAGAACGCAGTAATGATTTGAGGGGATTTTATTTTGTTGCCAGTAGTTACCGGCAACGTAAAAAGGAAGGAAATGAGCAACATGGCAGATGCTAAGAAACACATTTTAACCTATGCAGGTTTAAAAAAGTATGAAGATGAGTTACAGGACTTAAAGATCAACCGCAGACAGGAGATCGCCCAGAAGATCAAAGAGGCAAGAGAACAGGGCGACTTATCCGAGAACGCTGAGTACGATGCAGCAAAAGACGAGCAGAGAGACATCGAGCTGCGTATCGAAGAGCTGGAGAAGCTGTTAAAGAACGCAGAGGTTGTAGATGAGGACGAGATCGACTTAGACAAAGTAAGCGTTGGATGCAAAGTAAAAGTATACGATGTAGACTTTGATGAGGAGATGGAATTCAAGATCGTAGGTTCCACCGAGGCAAACAGCCTTCAGAACAAGATCTCCAACGAGTCTCCAGTAGGCGCAGCCCTGATCGGCAAGAGCGTTGGTGACGTGGTAGACGTAGAAACCCAGGCTGGCGTACTTCAGTACAAGATTCTGGAGATCCAGAGAGTATCCTAATCATACCATAGGGGCAAACGCTTTTTTGCCCAACATCATTTATTTATAGAAGAAACAAAGGAGTAAGGGAAAAGATGGCAGAGCAGCAGAACGCAAAGCAGCAGAATGCAAAAGAGCCGGATACCAACCAGCTTTTGAAAGTTCGCCGTGAGAAACTGGCAGACCTTCAGGCAGCAGGCAAGGATCCGTTCCAGATCACAAAGTACAACCAGACGCATCATTCTGTTGAAGTGAAAAAGCTTTACGATGAGCACGAAGCGAAGATCCTGGCTGGAAGAGCACCGTTCAGCGCAGAAGGAATGGACGAAGCACAGGCAAAAGAAGCATTGAATGCAGATTATAATGAAAGAAGAGCAATCATGGACGCACAGCCGATCCATGTATCCATTGCCGGACGTATGATGTTCAAACGTGTCATGGGTAAAGCTTCTTTCTGCAACATCCGCGATTTACAGGGAACCATTCAGGTATACGTGGCAAAAGATGCCATTGGTGAAGAATCCTATGCAGATTTCAAGAAATCCGATATCGGCGATATTTTCGGTGTAGAAGGCTATGCATTCCGCACCAAGACCGGTGAGATTTCCATTCATGCAGAGAAGATGACTCTGTTAAGCAAGAGCCTGCAGATCCTTCCGGAGAAATACCACGGAATCACCGATACCGATATGCGTTACCGCCAGAGATACGTAGACCTGATCATGAATGAGGATGTGAAGAACACCTTCATCAAACGTTCCCAGATCATCAAAGAGATCCGTAACTTCCTTGCAGGAAGAGACTTCATGGAAGTTGAGACCCCGACTCTGGTATCCAATGCCGGCGGTGCAGCAGCACGTCCGTTTGAGACTCATTACAATGCCCTCAACGAGGATGTAAAACTTCGTATTTCCCTGGAACTGTACTTAAAGAGACTGATCGTAGGCGGCCTCGAGAGAGTCTTCGAGATTGGTCGTGTATACCGCAACGAGGGTGTAGACACTCGTCATAATCCGGAATTCACCCTGATGGAGCTGTATCAGGCATATACTGACTATGAAGGCATGATGGAGCTGACCGAGAGCATGTTCCGTTATCTGGCTGAGAAGGTTTGCGGAAGCACCAAGTTCACCTACAACGGAACCGAGATCGATTTCGGCAAGCCATTTGCACGCCTGACCATGAACGATGCGATCAAGAAATATGCAGGCATCGACTTTGACGCAGTTGAGACCGATGAGGAAGCAAAGAGACTGGCAGACGAGCATCACATTGAATACGAGGTACGTCACACCAAGGGCGATATCATCAACCTGTTCTTCGAGGAGTACTGCGAGAAAGAACTGATCCAGCCGACCTTCATCATGGATCACCCGCTGGCAATCTCTCCGCTCACCAAGAAGAAACCGTCTGATCCGAACAAGGTAGAGCGTTTCGAGCTGTTCATCAACACCTGGGAGATGTGTAACGCGTACTCCGAGCTGAACGATCCGATCGACCAGAGAGAGCGTTTTGCACAGCAGGATGCAAATGCGGCAGCAGGCGATGACGAAGCACAGCACACTGATGAAGATTTCCTGAATGCACTGGAGATCGGTATGCCTCCGACAGGTGGTATCGGATATGGTATCGACCGTCTGGTTATGCTTCTGACCGACAACCCGGCCATCCGTGACGTATTATTATTCCCGACCATGAAGAGCCTGGATGCAGATAAGAAAGCTTCCAAAGCAGATAACAGCACTTCTGAAGCAGCAGAGGGCGAGACCAAGTCTGCAGGTGACAACAACGGCTTCTTCACCCCGAACGAGAAAATTGACTTCTCCAACGTAACGGTAGAGCCGCTGTTCGAGGAGCACGTAGACTTCGAGACCTTCTCCAAGTCCGACTTCCGCGCAGTGAAGGTAAAAGCATGCGAAGCAGTCAAGAAATCCAAAAAGCTTCTGCAGTTCACCCTGGACGATGGAACCGGTACCGACCGCACCATCCTTTCCGGTATTCATGCATACTATGAGCCGGAAGAGCTGGTAGGCAAGACCCTCATCGCCATCACCAACCTCCCGCCGAGAGCTATGATGGGCATCGAGTCCAACGGTATGCTGCTTAGCGCAGTATGCGAGGAGAACGGCGAAGAGAAGCTGAACCTGCTGATGGTAGACAACCACATTCCGGCAGGCGCAAAGCTGTACTAAAATTAAATATAAAATGAAGTAAGAGCACTTCTTAGAGTTGATCTAAGAGGTGCTTTTTTATAGCAAAAAGAAAATGTTGCGTATGAAACAGGCGAGGCCTATTTATAGGACACCTAAGGTGCTAGAATACGAATCAGAAAGAGCAATGAAATAATCGAACGGTTTTATTGACAAGGAGGCTGATTTGTATGAAAAAGAATTTGTTTAACAAGATGTTGGTAGTGCTTTTTGCAGCAGTATGAAAAAGAGTACTGCAACAAAGAAAAGTACTTATTCTGCATACGATTCTTATGATGACGGATATGATGATATTTATATGGATGGGGATTACGATTATGACAGATACGACAGAGATAGAGATTATGCAGATGGTGTGGATGATGCGATGGATGAATGCGGTGGGGACTGGTAGTATTGTGATAAAAACTAACACTATCACAAAAACCGAATGCAAAAGTAATGGAGAGAATTCAAGTATATCAGAATTTTTGAGGAATGAGCCGAATGGCTTTACAAAGAACACTAGTTTCCTAAAAAATATAAAAAATCAACATACTTGGGAATCCCCATGTAGAGAAATGCGTGAATCATTCCGATAAAAAGGTTTTCCTGCTTTGCATTGGGAAAGAATTCAATGTAGCGTTGACCACAGCAGTGGCAGATTGTAGCTGTTTTTGAAGTTTAGCAAAAGCAGTTCTCATGGATGATATAAAATCGTTTAAATCAGATTTGCTCAATAATAAGGCAAACATTATTGCTATAGCGTAGGCATCGTTTGTTCCATAAGTATAGGAACCATCCGCTGCACGTACAATTCCGAGAACGGAAAAATTTTTGATGCTTTTTGTATGAATTCTTTCTTTGAATTTAATATCAAAGAACCGTTCATCATGAGCACACTTATTACGAGCAAGTGCAAGCATATGCATGAATTTAGCAAGTTCGTCTGGTTGGAGGTTAAATTGTTTAGATAGACGGTAACATATCAAAAGCGAACAGAAAACTTTTTCGCGAGTGCATTGGCGAGGTAGTGATATGAAACTTAAAAACGTTCTGATTGCTGTAAACGATATGGACAGAGCAATCCGGTTTTATAAAGAGATATTTGGTTTGGAGGTGATCCTGGACCAGGATGGCAATGTAATTATGTCAGAGGGACTGGTACTGCAGGATGCGAGAATAGGAAACAGTTTCTGGATAAAAATTTGCTTCCAAAGAATCATATGACAGAGCTTTATTTTGAGGAATCTGATATCGAAGGTTTTGTTAATAGGCTGGAGAGTTCCGATTTTGAGATAGAGTATGTCAATAGATTGATGGAGCACTCGTGGGGACAGAAGGTGGTCAGATTTTATGATCTGGACGGAAATCTGATTGAGGTTGGGACACCTATGTAGACGAAATTTAAGGCTGCTCGACAACAGGTCTACGTGTTCCTGCTCTCTTGACAGGAGCATCTTTTGTGGTTATATTCAAAAGAAAGGGCCGAAAGAAAATATCAGCCCGGAAAGAGAGAATGGGATCATGTCAGAAACATTAAAAGTACTGGAAACAAGAAGAAGTTGCCGTGCGTTCAAGCCGGAGCTGATCGAAGAAGAAAAACTGCAGGCAATTATCAAAGCCGGAACTTACGCCGCAACCGGTATGGGAAAACAGTCCCCGATTATTATCGCGGTTACAAATAAGGAATTGCGGGATAAGCTTTCTGCCATGAATGCAAAATTTATGGGAAAGGATGAAAGTTTCGATCCGTTTTACGGAGCGCAGGAACTGCTTATTGTGCTGGCCAACAAGGCAATGCCAACCTATCTCTATGATGGAACCCTGGTAATGGGAAATCTCATGAACGCTGCTGCAGATCTTGGTGTGGACAGCTGCTGGATCCATCGTGCAAAAGAGGAATTTGAGACACCGGAAGGAAAAGAACTTTTAGCGAGTCTTGGAATCGAAGGAGATTACGAAGGAATCGGTCATCTGGTACTTGGATATGCTGCGGTTCCGGCTAAAGAAGCAGCGCCGAGAAAAGCCGATTACGTTTACTATATCCGATAATGAGGAAGAGACTATGTTTTTTAAAGAAGACAACTCCTACAACGATATCCGCGAAAAATCCCTGAATCAGTGGCTGGATGAAATGTCACAGCATGAAGATGTGGCAGTACGCGGCGGTGTAAAGCTTGCCAGGGAATATATGCAGTATCTGAATGATCAGATTAAAAAACTAAAAGAAGAGAATCAGCTGAAGAATACGTATCTGAAGAAAATGAGTGGGAAATAGAAAATTTATAAAAGTTCCTCCCTTAAAATGATTTCATCAAAATTATTTTAGGGGAGGATTTTTGATGGTGCTTTTATACCCCACCTGTGCTATACTTGACTCATATCATACAAAGGGGGGACAGGACGCATGCCAAAAGGAAGCAATCAAAAGTTCAAACTTTACCGGCTTGCCCAGATCATGCAGGAGCGGACAGACGAGGATCATTATATTACCATGTCAGAAATTATGTCAGGACTGTTGGAATACGATGTGACGGCAGACCGGAAAAGCATTTATAATGATTTGCGGGATTTAAGTGTTTTTGGCATTGAGGTGGAGGGGGAAGCGGTTGGCAACCGTTATCATTATCATGTTGTAAACCGTCCATTTGAACTTCCGGAATTGAAGCTTCTAGTAGACGCGATCCAGTCTTCCAAATTCATTACAGAAAAGAAATCGAATGCATTGATCAAAAAACTGGAAACGCTGGTCAGCAAGTACGATGCGCAGAAGCTGCAGCGCCAGGTATACGTTTCCGGCAGAATAAAGACGATGAATGAAAGTATCTACTATACGGTGGATGCGATTCATCATGCAATTTCTGAAAATAAGAAGATCCGGTTCCAGTATTTTCAGTGGAATGTGAAAAAAGAAATGGAACTTAAGCATAATGGAGCCTGGTATTGCATCAGCCCCTGGGGACTGTCCTGGGATGACGAAAATTATTATATGATCGGATATGACTCGGACGCAGGAATGATCAAGCATTATCGGGTAGACAAGATGCTGCATATCAAAATATCTGAAGAATCCAGAGAAGGAAAAGAACACTTTAAAAAGCTGGATATGGCAGATTATGCGAAGAAGAGTTTCGGAATGTTTGGCGGAAAAGAGCAAACGGTGAAGCTTTTGGTGAATAACAATCTGGCAGGGGTAATCATTGACCGGTTTGGAAAAAATGTGATGATGATTCCGGCGGATGAAGCGCATGTTACCGTGAATGTGGACGTACACGTCAGCAGACAGTTTTTGGGCTGGATATTCTCACTGGGCGAGGATATTCAGATAGTTGGACCGGATGAAGTCGTGGAGCAGATGAGGGCAGAAGCAGAACGGCTGGTGCAGCAGTACAGGCTCGAAGAAAAATAAACATTCCGGAAAATCCGGGCAATGAAATTTTGAGACGATGATTTCGAAAGCAAAAATGCATATGAGAGGAAACATGGAGTTACAATGAGTAAAAATTCGAATACAAAGGATGGATACCTGGATGATCCATCCTGGGACAGCTTGTTTGAGATGGCTGATGGATATGAGGAGCAGTATGACGATCGATATGCAGACCAATATGCCGATCAATACGCTGCCCCATTCGGTGAATATGATCCGGTGGATGGGATGGTTGGTGATCCTGCGGATTTTTATGAAAATCATCCACAGCAGAGCGAACCATATCATACACCGGAAGAAGCCTTGAAAGTGCTGTTTGGATACGATTCTTTCCGACCGGGACAGAAGTCTGTCATCGACAGCATTTTATCTGGCAGAGACGCGTTTGCGGTCATGCCGACCGGAGCTGGAAAGTCAGTGTGCTACCAGATTCCGGCAGTATTACTTCCTGGAATCACACTGGTTATTTCACCGCTGATCTCGCTGATGCAGGATCAGGTGAAGGCATTGAACCAGGCGGGCGTTTCAGCGGCATTTATCAACAGTGCGCTCTCGGAAAAAGCTTTTTTTGAGACGGTAAAGAAAGCAAAGCAGGGCTTATATAAGATCATTTATGTAGCGCCGGAGCGTTTGCTTACAGACGGATTTTTAAATCTTGCAAAAGAAGTGCAGATTTCCATGGTGACGGTCGACGAAGCGCACTGCATTTCACAGTGGGGACAGGATTTCAGACCCAGTTATATGAAAATCGTGGAGTTCGTCCAGTGTTTAAGCAAGCGTCCGGTCATGAGTGCCTTTACGGCAACTGCGACGGAACGTGTGCGGGAAGATATTGTATGTACCCTGGGTCTGGTCGATCCGTATACGCTGTTAACCGGTTTTGACAGGGAAAATTTATTCTTCCAGGTGGATAAGCCGAAAAATAAAGATCAGTATATTGTGGATTATATCGAAAAGCATCCTGGGGACAGCGGAATCATTTACTGCGCTACGAGAAAAAACGTAGATAATCTGTATGAACTCTTACAGGGCAGAGGCATATCGGTTGCAAAATATCATGCCGGAATGGGCGCTGCCCAGAGAAAACAGATGCAGGATGACTTCGTGTTTGATTATACCAGCATTGTGGTTGCAACGAATGCATTTGGCATGGGAATCGATAAGTCGAATGTCCGGTTTGTCATTCATTACAATATGCCGCAGAGCATGGAAAATTATTACCAAGAAGCGGGCAGAGCCGGGCGGGATGGACTGGATTCCAAATGTATTCTGCTGTTTTCGCCGCAGGATATTGCGATCAACCGCTTTTTGCTGGACCATAAAGATCTGTCTGATCTCGATTTTGCAGACCGGGAAACGGTAAAGGAGCGGGATACAAAGCGGCTTCAGGTTATGGAGCGCTACTGCTATACGACGGAATGCCTGCGCAATTACATCTTAAAATATTTTGGAGAAAACCCGGAGAACCCCTGTGGGGATTGCGGAAACTGTCTGCGGGAATTTGAAACATTGGATATGACACAGGCGGCCAAACAGATCATAAACTGTGTCTATGAGGCAAAAGGCCGGTATGGAAAGACGATCATCATCGATACGGTAGCAGGAGCAAAGACCGCAAGATTGGCAGAAATCGGGGCAACCTCATATAAGTCCTATGGTGTTTTGGCTTCTGTCAAAAGAAATCTGCTGCGCCGCCTGATGGATCAGCTGGTATTGGATGGCTATTTACAGGTTGGCGATTATCAGGTGATCCGGCTGGGGGATATCAGCGCCCTGAAAAATCTGGATACCAAAGTACTGGTTAAGATCACCGATGAGGACAAGCTCCCTGAAAAAACGGCAAAACCGAAGAAAACAGCAAAAGGAACGGAGGCACTTACCTCAGCTGGCTTTAAACTGTTTGACAAGCTGCGGGCACTCCGAATGGAAATTGCCCGGGAAGAACATGTACCTCCGTATATTATTTTCAGTGATAAGACACTGATCGATATGGCTGCGAAAGCACCTGCTTCCAGGGAGGAAATGTTGAATGTATCCGGAGTTGGAGAATATAAATATGCAAAATACGGAACGCGATTTCTTTCTGTTATAGAGGAATGAAAATAGAAATAACGATAGGAGCGGCAGAAGCGTATATGGAACGATTGATTTTTCATGTGGATGTAAACAGTGCATTTTTGTCATGGGAAGCAGCGAAGCGCGTCCGGGAAGGTCTGCCGGATCTTCGCGAGATTCCATCCTGCATTGGAGGAGACCCGAAATCGCGGCGCGGCATTGTCGTGGCAAAATCGATTCCGGCGAAAAAGTACGGAGTGACTACGGGAGAACCGGTGTCCATGGCACTGCAAAAATGTCCGGAACTTGTCTGTGTGCCGGGGGATTTTGCTTTGTATGAAAGGTGCTCCCGTGCGTTTAAGGCGATCTGTGCTTCCTATGCACCGGTTATGGAGTCTTTTTCCATTGACGAAGTCTTCCTGGATATGAGCGGTACGCATCTGATCTATCCAGATCCGGTTGCCCTGGCTCAGGAAATCAAGGACAAAATCCGGGATGAACTTGGTTTTACTGTCAATATCGGAATTGGAACCAATAAACTCCTGGCGAAGATGGCATCGGATTTTGAAAAACCAGACAAGGTTCATACCCTGTTTCCTTCTGAAATCCCGGCAAAGATGTGGCCGCTTCCGGTGCGGGATCTGTTATTCCTGGGAAAAGCATCGGAGCAGAAGCTTGTGCAGTCTGGAATCAGAACGATTGGGGAGATGGCGCATTATCCGGAAGAGGGAATCAAACGTATGCTGGGCGAAAAAGCCGGGCATCAGCTGTATCAATATGCAAATGGAATCGATGATTCGCCGGTCTGTGCAGAACGAGAGGAAGCAAAAGGTTACAGTGCGGAAACAACAACCGAGGAGGATATTGTGACCTACGAGCAGGCTTTTTCCATATTGCTGGCGCAGTGCGATGTGGTTTCTGCCAGAATGCGGCGCGATGGGAAAAAGTGCAGCTGTGTAAGTGTCACTTACCGGACGCTGGATTTTAAGACGAGATCGCATCAGAGAAAGTTCACAAATCCCACAGATGTAACAGAAGAGATCTTTGCACAGGTAAAGATATTGCTGTACGAGTGCTGGAAATGCCAGCCCCTGCGTCTGATCGGTCTTGCATTAACAGATCTGACGTCTGACGATTTCTGGCAAATGTCAATGTTCGAGGACACCCAAAATCATGAGAAACAACAAAAACTGGATGGAGCGGTCGACGACATCCGCAAGCGCTTTGGAAATGGCATGATCGTACGCGGCAGCACGATGAAGACGGCCGGTCAGGTTGCGCGCAAGGCGAAGGCACAGATGGATCACTGTGCAAAGGTGCAAAAGGACCATAATGGATAATATCAGAGAATCTATTTTTGAGAAATAGAGGGATTTTGTAAGACACAGAAGTGAGAAAGAAGGAAAACAGCAATGGCAGATGTAAGAAAACGCATTATTTTCCGGGGACGGGTCCAGGGAGTTGGATTCCGCTATACAGCAAAATATCTTGCCCAGTCACTGGGCCTGACCGGCTGGGTCCGCAATGAATACGATGGAACCGTACTTTTGGAGATTCAGGGAAGCGAGTATATGATCAATAAGCTTCTGGTGGGACTCAACCATAATCAGTTTATCACGATCGACTGGATGGATACGGAACAGATTCCACTGGAGGATGAGAGCAGCTTTACAGTGCGCTGAGTCTGCAGCATAACATCAAAATGTTCGAATCCACGTTTTCCGGTTTCTGACAGAAGATTCCATGCTTTGGCAAGTCTGTCAAATTAAGATTTATCCATAGAGTTTAAAAACTGAAGAAGTGCAGTCCGCTGTTCCGGGCTCATCTGGTAGATCCGGGTGAGCAGAGGATCCTGCTGAAAGTGAAATTCAAGGGAATCATCGAAAAAATCTTTTAAAGAAAGATCCAAAGCTCCGCACACGTAAGAAAGAACCTCGACCGTGGGGTTCTTTTTTCCTAATTCTACATCTCTTAAATAACTCTGAGAGATACCGGCCATAGTTGCGAGCCGGTTTACGCTATATTGTTTCGCATTCCTAAAATAACTGATTCTTTTTCCAATATCCATGCCTGCTGCTCCCTTAAACTATAGAGATAGGATACCAAATTTATGGTGAAAAAATTACATCTATAACGATTGAAGATTATATCTATAGATGCTATAATGGTTGAAGATATTACAGTAAAATAAGACTGTTATTTTTATTGGGAAAAGAACGTACAGGGAGAGTAATGTCATGGGGCGAGATATGTATACGGATCAGTCTGAACAATTAAGAATGACCGATACAAAAAGCGCATGCATGGAACTGCTTGCGTTGTCAAAGAATTACCGGCAGGTTATGCCGCAGGTGTTAGAATTGATAAGAGAGTACTACGCTGCGGATAAGACCTGCTTTTTTGAGTATGAAAAAGACAGAAATGCAGAAAAAAATGCGGAAACCACCGCAGAAAACATAAGCGTATACATTGATCGAAAGAATCTTTCGGACTGTATCGAACCCCAAAGGCTGATCCATCAGTATAGGAACTATATCGATCCGCAGTCTGGTTCTGTATCACAGACAGGAGTCAGTGGACTGTTCACGGTTCCTGTATTTTATGACAAAAGACAGAATGGTGTCTTGCTGGTAGAAAAAGGAAAAGCTGGACGGGGAGAAAACGGTCAGGAAGAGAAACAGCTTTTGTCAGATATCGCAAGTGTACTGGCAGCAGAAATCCAAAAATGCAGATATCAGGAATATTTGCTGCGTCTGAGCTTCTCGGATCAGCTGACGGGGGTAAAAAATCACACCTCTTATATCAGCATGCGGAAAAGAATTCAGAAGCACCCGGTACCGTGTGGTGTTGGTTTTGCGGATCTGAACGGTTTGAAATACGTGAACGATACGTTTGGACACGAATATGGAGATAAAGTGTTAGTGCGTCTTGCAGAGGTAATGAAACAGTATTTTCCGGAAGATCAGATTTATCGGATCAGCGGAGATGAATTCATCGTATTATGTCTGGAGATAGAGCAGGAAATGTTTCTGAATCTTGCGGAGACGTTAAACAATCGGTTAAAACAGGAAGAAAACGGTCTTGCGGCATTTGGATATGTATGGGATGATGGAAAAAAGGACATTGCGGAACTTCTCCGCCTGGCGGAACAGAACATGTACGATGAAAAATATCTGTATTATCAACATACGGAACGGCGTGAAACAGCCCGCCCTCTGTATGCAGATGAACTGTTGTCTGTCTGCGGTAGACGCCTTGCCATATCGAAAAATTGGTACGGCATAACGGGCAAAATTCCGTTACTGGGCACGTTTACGCGAACAGGAACGGAAAAAATGCTGAAAACATCTGTTAAAAACAATGTAATGGGAAATGAGGGGAATGAGTTGGAAACGCTGAAGGTGCGAATGCTTGGATGCTTTTCCATGAGTTATGGAACAAAAGCAATTTCACTGAAACGTATGGAACAGTCAAAAGCAGCTAAATTGCTGCAGATGCTGCTTCTTGCAGGGGAGAATGGAATTTCAAAACGGGAACTTTTAGATTATTTGTATGAGTCAGGTGTGGAAACTGCAGGAAACGACCGCAACCGTAATCTGAATAACGTGATCTATCGTTTAAAAAAACAGTTACGGGCTGCCGGACTGCCAGATGAAGACTGCATCCAGATCCAGGATGGAATCTGTACGTTCAAAGTTTCCTGTCCTCTGGAACTGGATACGGAATATTTCCGGAATCTTGTTTTAGAAGCAAGAAGGAAAAAAGGACAGGAACGGCAGGAATGCTATCTGAAAGCCAATGAAAGCTATCATGGTGCATTGCTTCCGGGAAACGAATCGGATATGTGGTTTCACGAGAAAAGCCTGGAACTGAAAATGTTGTATGAAGAAACCATTCATGAACTGGATGCTGCCTACAGTCAGGATGGGAAGTACCGGGAACTTCTTCCGGTATATGAACGGGCAGTGGCAATCTATCCATTCGATGACTGGCAGGTTTGGCAGGTCCGGTATTACCTGGAATTGTATTGTTACGAGGAAGCAGCAAAAATTTATAATGAAACACTGGAACTGTATAAGCGGGAACTTGGCAGGCAGCCCGTAGAAGAATTACGGAAACAGTTCGATGACCTGTACATGGATGAAAAAAATCATATGGCGGGAAAAAAGAAATCTGCGGATGGAAATTATACGTCCATTGATTACTTATTTAAGACACAGGAAGGAGATGTGGCAAAGTCTTTATTTGACAAAGGAAAGCAGGACGGCGCATATTATTGTTCCTATCCGAGCTTTGTAGATTATTGCAGGCTCCTGGTACGTGGACGCTCCTGTGTGGAAAATAAAGTAATTTTGATGTTTTTAACCCTTACTTATAATGAAAAAAAGGAAATTATGACACAAAACCAGTTTTCAGATCAGATGATGAATCTGCGTAAAGCAATTCAGACATCCCTGCGGAGCAATGATGCATTTACCCGCTATGGAAACCGTCATTTTATCCTGGCACTTACCCATCTGGAAAAAACAGACTGCAGCAAGATCTTTACACGGATCGAAGCTGCATTTCACAGATTTCCACAGAATGGCTGCGAGGTATGGTATCATGCGTCTATGACGCAGGAACTGAAAAACCTGGCGGAGAATATTGAAGTAAGGTAAATATCGGTTATATAAAAAGTTTTGCAGTGTGTAAAAGAGTATGTTCTTTCCAGACAGGTGCAGTCATGCTGCTTGGAAAGAAACGTGAAGAAGATTAATAGAATGATGAATCTGCAAAAAGGACATTTCTTAGGAAATGTCCTTTTTGTACATATAAAATAAAATTTTGTGACAATATATTCAGAAAAAACAAGAAAAATATAAAAATATTTTGAAATAATACTTGACAAATTGTACTTTATGAAGTACAATGAAGACAACAAAAAACAAGAGAGGAAAAAATCAAAAAGAACACAAGAAGAGAAAAACAAAAATCTTCAGAACATGGAGGGCGGTCCAATGGGTTACTAAACTTTACCAGTAGAAAATCTCTTAACGAGTTTACATAGATGTAATCGAAGGAGGGAGATTCCAATGAAAGGCAGAGGTCCATAGCAATTTAAAAATGAAATAAAAAACTAAATAATAGAAAGAGAGGTTATTAAGTGAAGCTTCGGGATATTTCGTAAAAGAGCTATCTGATGACGAGAAAGTCAGATAGCTCTTATTTTGTGTGCATTCCATCGGATGTGGCATTTACAGCACTTCATAGTTTTATGAAATTGTTTGCGGCTGTTATGTTTTTTCACAGATTGTTTTCTTTCAGAAAATACAGGATCTTGCCCAGACAGGTCTGTTCCTGTGAAAACAGTACGTTATGTGTCCCGCCAGTAAGCAGGCATAACTGACTATGCGGAATCTGTTCTGCCATCCATTGCGTATGGGAGGTTTTGATGAGATCACGGGTTCCGGCTATAAGAAGGACCGGAGCCTGGATTTTTTGCAGGCGGTCCGGGGAAAGCTTTGGAGAGTCTGTTAAAAGCGTGTTCATCTGCAGCTGGCTGCCGAGCTGTTGATGGAGTTTTCCGCTTGGAAGGACCCTCTGAGCCAGTGTGAGAACGCTGCCAAGCATCAGCGTTCCAAGCCGCACCGGAAATATCAGACCATGCGGCAGGGCATTGCCGCTGGCGGAGATCACTGCAAGCGTACGTTCTGGATAAAGGCTTGCAAATTCCAGGGCAATGTTGGCTCCGTCGCTGAATCCGAACAGGATGACTTTGGAAATACCAAGATGCACCAACAAGCTGGCGGCGTCGTGGGCCATGTCCTGAATGGTAAAGAATTCCTCTTTGTGTGATGCAGTGTGTCCTGCTTTGCTGCAGAGCAACTGGGAATGCCCATGTCCCCGGCTGTCCATTAGAATGACCTGATAGGATTTCTGAAGCTTGGAAGCATAGGAATGAAACACATGGTGCGACTGCTTGTTGCCATGAAGCAGCAGTATGGGAAGCCCTGCGCCGGATATTTCATAATAAAGACGTACTTCGCCTGCTTCAAAATAGCCCCGGTCGGAACGGGAATTTCGGTGTTTTCCAGATAGCAGCCCAGCAGATCCGGGTATTTGTTGGGCTGACCGCAAAATATCAGTTGTTTTTTCTTTGATCTTCCCGCTGTTTGTGCGGATCGTTTCTTGGATGTTCCTCATGATGTAATTTCCCTTTTAAAAAAGACTGCAAACCTTCACGGATTCCGTTCGGGTTCTGGATTTTTACGACTGCGTAAAACATATCCGGGGTCGGGTGCTTGGGCAGATAAATGTAGTAAGCCGGAATCCACTCTGTCGGGCTGTATTTTTCTTTGGCACGGTACAGATCCTTAAATCCGTAACAGTCATTCAGATTGTTGTAGACAAAACGCAGCAGCCGTTCAACCAGGCTCGCTTTTTCATCATCGAGTCCGGCGAGGGGAGCAACGCCAAGACTTCCGTAGTGGATGCCTTCTGAGCGGAAGGTCTGGAATGCTTCATAGATGATGGTTTCCATGACACCGCTTGGCGCATCGTTTCCGTGACGGGTGACATCAGCCATGTAGCCGTCTTTGCCAAGAAATGGGACAAAGGCAATGAAGGCAACAATTTTTCTGTCCGCATCCGTGGCGTAGAAATAGCGCTTATCCATAGGGTTATCCAGACCGGCTTTTCCCATGGTAAAAGCAAGAAGCGAGCTTTTTTTCTGACCGAGCCATTCGTTTGTCACACGTTCAAAGGCGTTTTCAATTTCCTGGTTCCGTTGTTCGAGCGGGCGGTATTCCAAAACGGTTACACCAGCCTTTTTTGCGTGGTTGATGTTCATGCGCATTTTGGCACCCTTTTTACCGCTGATCTCATAATCAGCCAGGGAAAATCGTGCTTCTTCGCCGCATTTTACATAGCCAAAGCCCTGACGCTTATATTCTTCCAGAAAGTGATCGGTAACACTTAGGAAGAAAAGCTTGTGAGCGCTTTTTTCACAGAACTCTTTAAACTCGGCAAGCAGAACCGGAAAATCCAAATCGGCGCAGACAGGATCTCCATTGACGATGATGGTATCACCGACAACTCCGTAGGGAATGACCCCGTCTACATTGCGTCCAAAGTAAAGTTGTTTGTCATCCTCTAAAGCGAGATAAGAGCAGCTGTTCTGGCTGTAGAGATTAAGCAATGTGCGGGCGTGCTGCAGATCCGATTCACGCCGGGTGGATGGGGTGAGCCATGGACGGACTGCGTAAAGCAGGGCAGCAAGAATGCAGGCCCAGCTGAACCAGAACATGACAAGCTCCAGCATGTGGGCACCATGGGAAACCGGAATGGACGCACCGTTGCCGAGAAGAATGTCGAGACTTTCTTCGAAGCTGTCGAGCAGTGTGTGCTGCCCACCGCCAAGAATCGGCGTTAAATAGTGGTAGCTGATGACTGCGTTGGCGGTGACTCCGACCAGGCTGAGCAGCAGAATCAGGAATCCGCGTTTTCGGTTGGTTTTGGAAGCCGGGCAGCAGAAGTCGGAGCGGAACCAGAAAAAGACCAGAAACAGGATCACATCGGACCCCATGCATGCAAGGGAAAACAGGTCTGAAACGTGGGGAATGTTACTCACAAAATCCAATAACAGAAGTGCCTGGGTAATGACCCGTGCGGCATGCTTCCGTTTCCAGAGCTGCATACAGAGGCAGAGCAGTACGAAAGAAGAGGCACGCTGGACCATCCAGTCCATTTCCGTGGAAACTAGCAGTGCTGCTTCTGCCGGGAGATGGTGGAAAAAGCTTAAGGCAAACATTCCGAGTGATAAAAAACCCAAGATCAGAATACAAATATTTTCCACCCGGATGCGAAATGATTGTGTCATGGAGATCCTTCCTTCCTTTCATTAAAAACGGATTACTGTTGTTTCAGATATTCGCCCGTTGTCATGCATTCGATATGGAGCGGGGCAAAGTAAGAGACGATTTTTTCTGCCTCTTTCTTGGAATCTTTGGTGAGTCCGGCAACGGCATCGGTCAGGTAGATGACTTTACATCCGGCATCGATGGCAGCGAACACGGTAGAAAGCACGCAGCATTCAGCGACTACACCGGAAATGACAATCCGGTCGGCTTTTTTGGCAGCAACTACAACCTCCGGGATGGCAAAAGAAGAATAAACGTTCTTGCTGTAAATTGGACAGGTTTTGGTCCAGGGAAGAAATTCCGGCATCATTTCATTCAGCCATGGGTCCGCATTGACGGCGGCATTGACCTGGTTGTATTCGGCCCATACGCCTTCCGGGTGATCTGCTGCCAGATACTGGGTAAAGATGATTTTTTGTGGAGCATTGCTTTTTAAAATGCGCTGAATGGAAGCGGAAGCGGTTTCTATGCCTTCGCATGCCCACTCCTGTCCAGCGGTGTAAACATTTTGCATATCAATGACCAGAAAGAGGTCCTGGTTCTTCGATTCGGATTGCTTCATATGAGATTTCCTCCTGCTATGCGATGTTCCTTCTGCTGACCATACCGCCAGAGGAAGCTGACGGTATGGTTGGCAGAGGCATTGTTCTATAAATATAAAACACAGTATAGTTTTATCACGAAAAAAATACAAGTCCAACAGTTGTTATTTAATTAACAAACAAGCCTGTGATTACGCACTTTTCATTGACTTTACCTAAAGTTAATGCTATCTTTATCATAAATTGTTGTTAAATTCGCAATTGGGTATACATTTTGGCCATTGTTCATGGGTGAAAATTTTCTGAACTGTGACGATACATGGAAGGGAGGGTATAACATTGGAAGAAAATCAAGAAGCGCATTCCAGTGAATTACTGGATGTTCCGGCTGCGAAGATGCCGCATATCCAGCTTCCGGCAAATCTGGGAATCCGTTATGCGGTGCTTCCGGGTGATCCGGCAAGGGCACAGCGGGCAGCAGGTTATTTAACAGATGCAAAGCTGCTTGCCTGGAACCGGGAGTATAAAAGTTACAGCGGTTTCTGGAATGGGGTTCCGGTTCTGGTCATGTCTACCGGCATGGGAGGACCTTCCATGGCGATCGCGGTGGAAGAACTGCGAAAGATTGGGGTGACGGCGGCAATCCGTATTGGAAGTTGTGGTGCACTTCAGCCAGAAGCCGGAGTCGGTGACCTGGTTATGGTCGAAGCCGCTGTGCGCGATGAGGGAACATCCCTTGGCTATGCGCCGCTCAGTTATCCGGCTGTTGCTGACCACAGGCTTTTGACTGCCTGTGAGGAAAGCGCAAGCGAGGCTGGTTACCGGTTCCACACGGGAATTGCCAGAAGTCACGACTGTTTGTATCGCGATGACAATCCGGCCATCTATGCGGACTGGGCGAAAAAAGGAGTCATGGCATCGGACATGGAGACGGCAGCACTTTTTGTAGTCGGCCGGATCCGCGGCATGAAGGCGGCTTCTATTTTAAATGTCGTGGCAGCCTGCAAGGGCAATGTCGCAGAAAACATTGGCCGCTATGTGGATGGCGAGACATTGACGGCACAGGGTGAGGAGCATGAGATCCTGACGGCATTTGCGGCATTAGCAAAGCTGGACGCCTGACAGGAAACGCAACTGGCAAAAACGAATCCCGGACCATCCGGTGAGCAATATGCCAAAACGGAATCCCGGACCATCCAGTGAGCAATATGCCAAAACGGAATCCTGGATGATCCAGCCGGCAATGAAACAAAACATATCGTTCTGGAAAACGGAACAAAGAAGGGAAAGGGTGTGTGAGTTATGAACAATTTATTTAAAACAAAATTTGACGCGGCAGTGATCGTGCTGATCCCGGCCTGCATCGGTATCAACTATCTTGGAAAACTGTTTGCAAGTGTGTTAAAGCTTCCGCTGTGGCTGGATTCCATCGGAACCTGCATCGGCGGCTGCCTGGGAGGCCCGATCATCGGCGCGATCTGCGGAGCAGCCAACAACCTGATCTACGGCTTTTCAGCAGGCGATAACATTACCTTAATTTATGCGCTGACCAGCCTTGGCATTGGCGCAGCCGTCGGTATTATGGCGCGTCTGGGATTTATGAAGTCCTTCCCGAAGGCAATCTTAACAGCGTGCGTAGCCGGACTTACCGCAGTTGTGATCTCCACCCCGTTAAATGTTTTATTCTGGGGCGGCACCACCGGAAATGTATGGGGCGATGCGGTATTTGCAGCAACCCAGGCAGCATCCATGCCGGTATTTTTAGGCTCCCTGTTCGATGAGGTTGTGGTTGACGTGCCGGATAAGCTCATCACCCTGATCGTGGTCTTCTTTATCTTAAAGGGACTGCCGAACAAGCTGACCACACTGTATGAGGCAAACTCCGAGATTGAAACCCTGGATTAAGTGCGAAACCGTTTTATTGAACTTAGGTGACTGGGAAGGTACTGAAACAGTTACGAGTTACGAACTTAGAAAAGGAAATGCTTCTGCCTTAAGACAGGGCAGAGGCTGGGAAATAAAACATGAAAAGTATCAGTCTTTTTGTAGATAACGGGACCTACCTGACAAAGGTACATCCCTTCACCAAATTGATGTACATTGCCGCGGCGATCAGCATTCCGCTGATTTCCGGGCGGCTGTGGATGTTCGGCGTGTTTATCGCCGTAAGTCTTTTGGTGCTGGCGAGTGGAAAAATCTTAAAAAAGACCGTTCCGCTGATCGCGTTTTCCTTTACGATCCTGCTGACCATTTTCCTGATCCACGGATTGTTTAACCAGAAAAATGAAAACGTCTTGTTTCAGATCGGCGGTTTGAAGTTTTACCGGGAGGGCATGTTGTATGCCCTCCGTATTGGTCTTAATATCTTAAACATGCTGCTTTCCTTCGCGGTATTCGTTCTTTCCACCAAACCGTCCGAATTTGTGGATGAACTGGAAAAGCGCGGATTTTCCCCGCGGTTTGGCTATATCGTTACTTCGGTATTCCAGATCATCCCGCAGATGATGGGAACCATGAACACGATCATGGATGCACAGCGGAGCCGCGGACTCGAGACCGAAGGAAACTTAAGAACCCGTGCCAGGGCATTTCTTCCGCTGATCTCTCCGGTGGTCATGAGCTCCCTGATCAATACCAGAGAGCGTGCCATTGCCCTGGAGGTGCGCGGATTTGGCGCTGGTAAGAAGAAAACCTGGCTGGCAGAGCGGACCCCGCATAAGGGTGACCGTGCGGTCACAATTTTGCTCGGACTCTGCATTCTGGCGGCTGTGGTATGGAGGATCGTAGGATGTCTGTGATAACCGTTGAAAAATTACGTTACCGTTATCCCCACACAAAGGAACTGGCGCTCGATGGCATTGATTTTTCGGTGGAAAAGGGCGAGTTCATCGGCATCATCGGGGAAAACGGAGCCGGAAAAAGTACACTGAGCCAGGCGATTATGGGGCTGGTTCCGCAGTTTTATAAGGGCGCCTACGGCGGCAAGGTCATGGTGGACGGGCTCGAAGCTGGGAAAACTCCGGTGGCACAGCTTTGCGGCCATGTGGGACTGGTATTCCAGAACCCGTTTAACCAGCTGTCCGGCGCGAAAGACAATGTTTACGAAGAAGTGGCATTCGGTATGCAGAACCTTGGCGTTCCGGCCGAAGAAATGAAAAAGCGGGTCGAGGAGGCCTTAAAGCTTCTGGATATCTGGCAGTACCGGGACCGCAATCCGTTTGATCTGTCCGGCGGTCAGATGCAGCGTGTCGCCATCGCCAGTGTGCTGGTTATGCGGCCGGATGTCATGATCTTAGATGAGCCGACGTCGCAGCTGGACCCGCAGGGAAGCGATGAGGTCTTCCAGGCAGTCGAAAAGCTGACGAACTCCGGCATCACCATTTTGATGATCGAGCAGAAAATCGAAAAAATGGCAGCTTACTGTGACCGGATCTTACTGCTTCACAAGGGAAAGCAGATTGCATTTGACACGCCGCAGAAAGTATTCTCCCTGAAAAACCTGGAAGAGTACGGAATCCTGGCACCGGCATTTACCCGCATCTGTAAGGCAGAGCAGGTGACACTGCCGGGTGGAACCTATCCGGTGACGGTGGAAGAGGCTGCCGGGGTGCTGAAAGCGAAGCACGGAAGCGTAGGGAATGCCGGGAATGCGGAAGATGGAAAAAGCGTGGAAAAAGCCGGAAATGTGGAAACAGAGCAGTTTTGTATCGAAAACCTCGATTTCGCCTACCTGGCCGACGTTCCGGTCATCAAAGCACTGAATATGAAACTGGACAAGCGTCCGACTGCCATCATCGGTCAGAACGGCGCCGGAAAAACCACACTGGTGAAACTCTTAAAGGGCTTGTTAAAACCAGTATCCGGCACGATTTATTTCCATGGGGAAGATATTTCCGGCAAGACCGTGGCTATGCTGGCTGGCAATGTCGGATATGTCTTCCAGAACCCGGATGACCAGATTTTTAAATACAACGTGATGGATGAGATCCTGTTTGGCCCGTTAAATATCGGCATGGACCCGGAGCGTGCGAAAAAAGAAGCAGAGCGGGCACTGGAACTGACCGGACTAAAAGGAAAAGAGAAGGAGAACCCGTATGATCTGGAACTTTACGAGCGGAAGATGACGGCGATTGCCTCCGTCCTCGCCATGGATACCGATGTGCTGATCTTAGATGAGCCGACCATCGCCCAGGACTGGAAGGGCAGACAGATCATCGGCGGCATCATCCGGAGCCTGGCAGAACGCGGAAAGCTGGTCATCGCCATTCTCCATGACATGGATTTTGTGGCAGAAAACTTCGAGCGCGTCATCATCATGGCACACGGACAGGTGCTGGCCGATGGAACCGCAAAAGAGGTGTTTGCCCAGGAAGAAGCACTTCAGAAGGCCCGTTTGCAAAAGCCGTATGTGATGCAGCTTTGCGAGGCGCTTGGATATGAGAAGAGTTACTTGACTGTGGAAGAAATCCTAAAGGACCAGAAATAATCCTTCTTTAACAAATGAGCACTTAAGAAATAAAAGCGATATTTTCAAAACCCCTGCTTGATGCAGGGGTTTTCTTGTGGTATAATTTCCAAATATCCGCTTATTGTTTATTAATTAAAGGAGTTTATTATCTTATGAGCAAAAAACATACGAAGCGAAGCAGCTTCTCCGGAAAGCTCGGTTTCGTGCTTTCTGCGGCAGGCGCTTCGGTAGGACTGGGAAACATCTGGCGTTTCCCGTATCTGGCAGCAAAATATGGCGGCGGCATCTTTCTGCTGATCTACATTCTGCTGGCATTAACCTTTGGATACACCATGATCGTGGCAGAGACATCCATCGGCCGCATGACGAAAAAGAGTCCGGTTGGTGCATACCATACGTTCGGAAAGTCTGGCTGGTTTTCCTTTGGCGGCTGGATCAATGCGGTGATCCCGATTCTGATCGTTCCTTATTATTCCGTGATCGGTGGCTGGGTTATCCGGTATTTGTTTGGATATCTGACCGGGCAGGGGGCGCAGCTTGCGGAGAATGGCAATTTTTCCGCATTTATTTCGAATGGGGCAGCAACGGAAATCTGTTTTATTGCATTTGCATTTTTCACCCTGTTTATTATCTATGCGGGTGTGAGAAACGGAATTGAACGTGTATCTAAGTTTATGATGCCGATCCTGATCGTGCTGTCCGTTATCATTGCAGGTTATTCCATGACCAGACCGGGGGCAGGCGCAGGAATCAAATATTTCCTGGTGCCGAATGTAGAAAACTTTTCCTGGATGACCGTGGTGACAGCCATGGGACAGATGTTCTATTCCCTGTCCATTGCCATGGGAATCCTGATCACGTTTGGTTCTTATATGAAGCGCGATGTTTCGATTGAAGCATCCACCGGAAATGTAGAGGTATTTGATACCGCGATTGCCATTATGGCAGGACTGATGATCATTCCGGCGGTGTTCGCATTTACCGGCGGTGATCCGGATACTCTGCAGGCAGGACCGGCGCTGATGTTCATCACCATTCCGAAAGTATTCGCAAGCATGGGCTTTGGAAGTATTGCAGGCGTCTTATTCTTCCTGTTGGTACTCTTTGCGGCAGTTACCAGTTCTATCGCGCTGACGGAGAGTGCAGTGTCTACTTTTGAGGACGAGCTTGGCTGGAGCCGGAAAAAGGCTACGGTCATGATCGGTGGCATTATGCTGGTACTTGGAACACTTTCCTGTCTGGGATACGGTCCGTTAGCAAATGTAACCATCATAGGTATGCAGTTTCTGGATTTCTTTGATTTCCTGACGAACTCGGTCATGATGCCGATCGCAGCAATCGCAACCTGTCTTCTGGTGTCCAGAGTCATTGGAATTAAACGGATCGAAGAAGAGGTGCTTCATGGGGAAGGCAAATTCCACAGAAAGCAGGTCTTCAACATCATGGTGCAGTACCTGTGCCCGGTATTTGCAGTCATTATCCTGATCAGCTCTGTGGCCAATGCGTTTGGGTGGATCTCGATGTAATTTCTATGTAATTGAATTTAGAATCCCCGTTGCTGTGTGCGCGTGCATGCATGGCAACGGGGATTTTTTTCATTGCATTGCATATTGGAGAGGTGCAGGTGGCGTGTCTGCTGATTCTGTCTGAAAATTGCAGAAAAGTTAGGAAAACGCAAAAGAAAATTGCGGGGTTATAAAGAAACTGTTATCAAGTCATACAGAACCCGTTAAGGGTCATGAAAACCTATTTCCATTTGTCTCATCTCTGAATAAAATACCAGAGGAGATAAAACGTTGCTGTTTGCGCAAAGCGTGAACAGTAACGATAAAAAAGAAAGGGGATATGGGAATGTTCACATTATTGATCCTGATTATTTATGCAATCATCGGAGGCGTATCGACACTGGCTATGGTCATTGGAATTCCGGGTGTACTCGGCTGGAAAATTTACCGGAAGGTGAAGTACCATATTCCGATCATGAAATAAATGTGAATAAGAAAAATATAAAGCTGGCAGCATGTTTCGATTTTCGGTGGAACATGTCGCCGGCTTTTAAAATACTTGAACTGTTGTTTTGCAGTTAAGTGGCGGGAGAGCGACCTCTACATAGATAAAATGGTGGCAACCAGTTTCTTACACTGCACAGGCAGACTGGATGGAATGGCATATTTATTCACAGAATGACCCTGACGGGGAGAGAAATCTCTGGTCAGGGTCATTTTTTGGCACAGCATATTGAAAAAAAGTGGTGTGTTCGCTGATTTGCGGTCTCAAAAAGAAAAGTGGTGGCGGCAATTGGAATATCCGTATATAATGAAATCAGGAGGAAGAATTGTGGAAAAAGAATTTTACATAAAGGATAAGACGCCACTGCAGTATTTGCAATCCATTGTAAATTTTGAGCGGTTTCAGACGTATTTACAGGAGAAAGATCTTGGCAGTGCATATAATTATCTAAACAATATCTATATGGTCATGCTGGATACAGATCAAGATACGAGGGGCGAAGCAGTTGGAATTTATGAAAGACATTTGGAAGAAATTCATAAGCAGATTGGGACGCTTAAGTCATTAAAAGAAAAAAGAATGAGTATCATAAAACCAGATGATCCTTTGCTTGGCAAAGGATATCTGGAAACCTTGAGGAAATCTTTGATCCATGATAGTATTGCGTATTTGTCTAATGTAGATCCGATTCGTTTTGAGCGGACGTACGATGGACAAATGATCGACCGCCATATGAATAACATCCCGGAGCTGGCTTATGAGGACCGGTATTATAAAACTCCATATGCCATATTTTCGAAATACATACAGTTTTTTGCAGATACGATCTCCATGCTTGCAACGGCGGAAGAGTACAATCGATTGCCGCAGACTATTAAGCATGTCATTGCAGCGAATAATTCTGGAAAACCGAATGGGGCGAAGCCTGCATTTGATCAAAAAAAGAACAGCAATATAAAAACAAAGAAAAATGTTCGTCACAATCATGGCGGGCGAAAACTATGGAATTTTTTCAAGATAACAATTGTGATATGCCTGGTCTTTATCTTGAAAATTTCGAATACCGGGAAGAGTAATACCTATCAGTCTGCAGCGGGTGATACCAATACAACGGCAAGAATGGATAACGCAATACCGCAGCAAATTGCAGATAGGAATACCATGCCAGCAAAATCATTATTCGATGACCGTCAGCCGGACATGCAGCAACTGGCAAATCGTGTTTCTGAAGAAAACGTAAAAATACAATACGAATGGGAATCTCCTTCTGGATCATGGAAAAATGGAATGACCATGGAATTAAATATGGGTGTCTATATGTATTATCGCGGGTTACCACGCCAATATTCCAACGATTGTAAAAACTATATTTCTGATGAATACACGGTCAGTATGTTAAAACGCACAAATGAGACGATCGATGAGCTGTGTGAAAAAGAAAACATGAGCAGCGAATGGGCAAAGGTGCAGGAAACGGTTGCATTTGTACAGGCGATTCCATACAAGACCGATGAGGAATCGGTAGGGCAGGAGGAATGGTACAAATATCCGTATGAGACCTTGGTTGATCAGTGCGGGGATTGTGAAGACAAAACATTCCTGCTTGCAGGACTTCTGAAAGAACGGGGATACGATGTTGTTATCCTTATCATGCCCGATCATATGGCGCTTGGTATTGCAGGCACGGATATTCCGGGAAGCTATTATGAACGGAATGGGAAAAAGTATTACTATGTGGAAACGACATCTTCCGGGTGGAAAATCGGGGATATCCCGAATGAGTATCGTTGGCAGAAGGCAGAAGTCGTTCCAATTGTGTGATTGGGTTACATGAGTTATCTAAACAGGTGGAGGAATTACGTTTATGAAAATAGAACATATCGCACTGTATGTGAATGATCTGGAAAAGACGCGGAATTTTTTTGTGAAATACCTGGGTGCAAAATCAAATGACGGGTATTATAATATGCGGACAGGATTCCGGTCTTATTTTCTTTCTTTTGATGATGGGGCGAGACTGGAAATTATGAATAAACCGAAAATGTCAGATTTACCGAAAAATCTAGACCGGACAGGCTACGCACATATTGCGTTCAGTGTTGGCAGCAAGGAAAATGTGGAGCAAATTACAGCCAAATTGCAGGATGCTGGCTACGAAGTGATCAGTGGACCGAGAACAACGGGAGACGGCTACTACGAAAGCTGTATCGTTGCCATTGAGCAGAACCAGATTGAGATTACGGTGTAAAATCGTTAAATACAGTTATTGCAGCAGATTTTGCCGATTTGAAATGCGGAGGATTGGCAAAATCCGTTGCTGTTTAACAGTAACAGGATAAGAAAGAGCAGGACAATAGGATGAATACAACAGAGAACACGAAAAAGGATGAAGGCCTGATCGGAAATGAAAAAATTGAGGAAGCAATTGCTGCATTGCAGCAGGAACCGAGCGAAGAACTACTGGCTCACGCGTTGACTGTGCTCCGCCGGCGGATGCGGGAACAGGGACAGGTTATTCTGGCGGTGGATATGCCGCAGGATCAGAGCGGAATGCCGCAGATGATGGCAAATCCAGCAGCTCCGATGCAGATTCAGGCAGTGCAGACTGCAGATGGAAAAGCATGGTGGGTGGCATTTACCAGCTTTGAAGAGGAATTGCGTGGTGCGGATCAGGTGAAGTCCACGTTTCTGGCTGATCTGGAGCAGATTTTCCGGACAGCACTGACGGTGAACGAAATCGAAGGAGTCATTATTAACCCGTGGAACCGCACGATGATGTTAAACAAAAACCTGATTCAGATCGTGTTGGGGGATTCATAGAAATTTGGTAACTGTTCAGTAGGTCTGCGCATTTACTGCGCTGACCGTAAGAAAACATAGGATGGCAGGCAAAAATCCCATTGCCGCAGGCAATGGGATTTTTGCTCGTGACTGTGAAGGTACTGAACAGTTACGAACTTCGGCAGCTCCTGAAAGTGCTTGCCATAAAGATAAAATAGAATGTCTGTTCGATATTTGCCTTGCGCCTGGCAGTCTGATATGCTAGAATAAGAAGCACGATAAAAGGATATTAGGAAAGGTCAGGACAAGCATTTGTTTTCATATATCAAAGGAACATTAGAAGAATACTGGGAAGATACGGTGGTAATTGAGTCGGGAGGCATTGGGTGGAACATTCACGTTCCGCTGTCTGTGCTGGACCGGCTTCCTCATGTGGGGGAGCAGATGAAGGTCTATACCTCCTTTCAGGTGAAAGAAGACTCCATGACGCTTTACGGCTTTCTAAGCCGTCAGGATTTAAAGATGTTTAACCAGCTTCTCGGCGTAAATGGCATCGGCCCGAAGGCGGCACTTGGCATTCTTTCTTCCCTCACCCCGGACGATCTTCGCATGGCGATCATAGCGGAGGATGCTAAGGCAATCGCGAAGGCACCGGGCATTGGCCCGAAGACAGCAAAGCGTGTGATCCTGGATCTGAAGGACAAGATCAGCATGGACGATGTGCTCCCGCTGCAGTTTGCGGGTGGACCGGCAGAGGCAAATGTTGCTGCAGCGGCTTCTGGTGTGGATGGAGCAGGAAAAGAGGCGATTGAAGCACTGGTTGCTCTTGGTTACTCACCGACAGAAGCAACCAAAGCTGTTCGTCAGGTAGAAATCAAGGAAGGCATGAACGCAGAAGCTGTGCTGAAGGCATCGCTGAAATTTCTGGCATTTTAGGATAACAAGCGGGAATCCTTGGTTATTCAATGCAGGTGCAGTTCACCAAAATCATGCAGGTATGCAGGTGCAGAACGATTAAAAATCAGTATTGGAGCAGGAAATGGAACGACGGATCATTACCACTGAGGTGACGGAAGAAGACAAGGTCATAGAGCCCAATCTCCGTCCTCAGCTGTTAGACGAATACATAGGGCAGGAAAAAATTAAAAATAATTTAAAGGTCTACATTGATGCGGCAAAGGCGCGCGGCGAATCTCTGGACCATGTGTTGTTTTACGGACCGCCAGGACTGGGAAAAACAACGCTTTCCGGCATCATTGCCAATGAGATGGGCGTACACATGAAGGTGACTTCCGGTCCGGCGATCGAAAAGCCGGGAGAGATGGCGGCTATTTTAAACAATCTCCAGGAGGGAGATGTATTGTTTGTAGACGAGATCCACCGTCTGAACCGTCAGGTAGAGGAGGTGCTTTACCCGGCTATGGAGGATTTTGCGATTGATATTATGCTGGGAAAGGAATCTTCTGCCCGCTCTATCCGGCTGGATCTTCCACATTTTACCCTTGTGGGGGCAACGACAAGAGCCGGACTTCTGACAGCGCCGCTGCGTGACCGTTTTGGTGTGGTCCAGAAGCTGGAGTTTTATACACCGGCAGAGCTGCAGGTGATCGTAGAGCGCTCGGCAGCAGTGCTTGGTGTCGGAATTGATCCGGAAGGTGCTGCGGAGATCGCAAGACGTTCCCGCGGAACGCCGCGTCTCGCAAACCGCCTGTTAAAGCGGGTCCGCGATTTCGCACAGGTAAAATATGACGGCGTCATCACCAAACAGGTGGCGGATTTTGCACTGGACATTCTGGATGTGGACAAGGTTGGTCTGGATAATAACGACCGGAGCATTCTTCTCATGATGATTGAGAAATTCGGAGGCGGCCCGGTAGGGCTGGAGACTTTGGCGGCGGCTCTCGGCGAGGATGCAGGCACGCTGGAAGATGTTTACGAGCCATACCTTCTTATGAATGGTTTTTTAAACCGGACCCCGCGCGGACGTGTGGCGACTCCGTTAGCTTACCAGCATCTGGACATCCCTTATCCGGAACATGGCTGATGCAGCTCGGATTCTGGAATTTGTCTAGAAAAGGCTGGCGGCTTTGGAAAAGAGTTGTAACAGGATCCAATTCGAAATCAGAAAATAGAACAGAAAAAATATGAGATGGCATCAGGAATGTTTGGGCTTCCGGGTGCTTTTTCATAAGAAATCATAATGATACAAAAATGAGAAACTGGAGGAAACACTCTTGTTGAGATGGATGGAATATGTTAAAATGAGTGCGAGTTCACAGAAATATGTATACAGTATTTTAACATTAATCGATTTATTATATAAGGAAATTTCATGGAAAAGAAAAATTACACGGAAGTGTTTATAGATGGAACCGTTTTTACGCTGGGCGGCGAGGAAGATGAAGCGTATTTAAGACAGGTTGCAGCGTATTTAAATGAAAAGATTGGAGAAGTGCGGAAGTTAGATGGTTTTTCCAGACAAAGCCCGGAATACCAGAATCTGACCATTCAGCTGAACCTTTCGGATGATTATTTTAAAGAGCAGATGCGTGCAGACGGCCTGGAACAGCAGAAGGAAGAACTGGAGAAGGACGCTTACAGTTTAAAGCATGAGCTGATCACCACACAGATGAAACTGGATGCGCAGTCCCGTGAGCTGGAGATGGCGAAGGCTGCCCCGTTAAAAGACCGGGAAGAGCTGGAAGCTGTGAAGGAAAAGCTGGAGACAGCCGGGCAGGAGATTGAGGATTTGAAGAATCGCTGCGAGGCTGCAAGGCAGGAACTTGCTGCGGCAAAAGCAGAGACTGAGACAGTACGTCAGGAAAAAGCAGCCGCTGTATCAGCGCAGGAAGCTGCGGTTGCGGAAGCGGAAGCGGCACGCGAGGAAACTGCGTTAGCGAGAAGTGAAGCAGAGGCTGCAAAAACGGAAACAAAGACGGTAGAAGCAAGCCTGGAGCATGCCAGAATGGAACTGGAAAATGCAAAGGCAGAAGCGGAAACTGCAAGAAATGCAATAGAAGCTACACAGGAAGAAGCAGAAACCGTAAAAATTGAGGCCGAAAACGCGAAGGCGGAAGCGGAGAATGCGCAGCAGGAAACAGAAGCATTAAAGCAGAATCTGGAAGAAAAGACTGCGGAAACAGAACAACTGAAAAAAGATTTGGAAGGAAAATCTGCAGAGTCAGATCAGTTGAAACAGGAACTGGAGGCAGTACGCGAAGAGCTTGCGAAGCTGCAGTCTGAGCAGAGCGCAGCAGAAAATGAGTTGCAGCAGGCTCACTTGAAGAATGCTTCTTCGATTCAGGAATTGTCCCAGCTTAGGACTGAGGCGGAGACTACAAAGCAGGAGCTTGGCCAGGCCAGAACCGAGGCGGAGACTGCGAAGCAAGAGCTTAGTCAGGCCAGAACCGAAGCGGAAACTGCAAAGCAGGAGCTTAGCCAGGTCAGAACCGAGGCGGAGACTGCGAAGCAAGAGCTTAGTCAGGCCAGAACCGAAGCGGAAACTGCAAAGCAGGAGCTTAGCCAGGCCAGAACCGAGGCAGAGACCGCAAAACAAGAGCTTTCCCAGGCAAAGAGCGAGGCAGAGACCGCAAAACAAGAGCTTTCCCAGGCACATGACGAAACGGAAATGGCAGTTATGGAGCTTGATGAGGCACGCGAGGAGAAGCAGAAAGCAGCCGGCGAGCTTGAAAGCATTCGCACGACTGCAGAGGAAACAGCCCGTGAACTGAGACAGACCCGGGAAGCAGCAGAGCATACCGAGGCAGAATTAAAAGCAGCGCTCGCTGAGGCGAAAGCAGAAACAGAGCAGATGCGGATCAAACTTGAAGTAGCACAGAGAGATGGCGAGAGTGTAAGACTGGAACTGGAAACCTTGAAACAGTCAGCATCAGCAGTTCAGCCGGTAGAACAGGCTGCTTCAACTGCAGAGCAGGGAGTGCCAACAGTACAACCAACTGCAGAGAAAAAGCCAGAGCAGGCAACAGGGACTGTAACATCTGCAGCGGCCAGAGAGCAGGTAGCTTCCGTTCTTCCGAAGGCAGTAAAAACACCGGAAGAACAAAAAGAGGCAGACGACCTGGCAAAGCAGGCGGCATTTAGGGCGGCTTTGGCGGCAGCAACACATCCAAACCGTCATTTTATCCGTTAAAGGATCCAATATTAGAGTTCCTTTTTGCGCAACGCGTGAACGGTAATGATATCAGATATACAGGGGCAAGAAAGGAGGGACGTTTCGAATCAGATCGGGACTCCCTTTCTTTGCATTGCATATTAGGAAAGCACCGGAGGTGCATCCGCTGATTGGATTTTGCCCTGGAATTGTTAATAGGAGGAAGTTTTGAATTCACGTGTAGAAATCCTGGCTCCGGCTGGGTCAATGGAAAGTATGATGGCAGCGGTCCATGCGGGAGCGGATGCTATTTATATGGGTGGCAGCCGGTTTGGTGCCCGCGCCTATGCAGATAATCCAGAAGAGGATCAGTTCCTGAAAGCGATCGATTACGCACATCTGCATGGCTGCCGTCTTTATATGACAGTCAATACGCTGGTTAAGGAAGAGGAGTTGGACCAGCTTTATGATTTTTTAAAACCGTACTATGAGCGGGGACTGGATGCGGTGATCGTTCAGGATCTGGGTGTGTGGAAATTTATCCGCGAGCATTTCCCGGATCTTCCGATCCACGCAAGCACACAGATGACGGTGACAGGATGGCGCAGCGCAAAAATCTTAAAGGAGCTTGGTGCGACCCGTGTGGTAACAGCGCGTGAGCTTTCTTTGCAGGAAATCGCGCAGATCCGCGATCATGTGGATGTAGAAATCGAGAGCTTCGTCCATGGTGCATTGTGCTACTGCTATTCCGGACAGTGTCTGCTTAGCAGTCTCATTGGCGGACGGAGCGGAAACCGTGGCAGATGTGCACAGCCGTGCAGACTTCCATACGATGTGCTGACGGTAGGTGGGACACCTCTGAAAGGTGCGATCCACCAGATGGCCGAGGGAAAAAAGACAGCGAAAACATGGGATAACAGGAAGAAAAATGACAAAAAGTCAGGAGATAATCGCTATGTTTTGAGTTTAAAGGATCTTTGCACCCTCGACATTCTCCCGGATGTGATTGAGTCCGGCGTCTATTCCTTAAAAATCGAGGGCAGAATGAAGAGTCCGCGTTACACGGCCGGTGTCGTGAGCATTTACCGCAAATATGCGGATTATTATCTGGAACATGGCCGGGACGGCTATAAGGTAGATCCGGCTGACCGGAAAATGCTGCTGGATCTGTTTGACCGTGGTGGCTTTACGGATGGTTACTACCTCCATCACAATGGCCGGGAGATGGTCGCATTAAAAGAAAAACCGGCGTTTCGTGAAGGAAACCAGGCATTGTTTGACCGTTTGGACCGCGATTATGTGAATAAAAAGAAGCAGGAGCCACTTTCCGGTCATGTGACGGTAAAGGAAGGTGAGCCGTTGAAGTTTGCACTCTGGTGTGCAGAGCCGGAGCTGCTTTTGGAAGAAGCTGCTGACCAGAATCCGTATGTGGAAGTTACGGGAGCAGAGGTTCTGACGGCGCAGAACCAGCCAATGGGCGAGGAAAAACTGTTAAAGCAGTTGAACAAGACGGGAAATACACCGTTCTATTTTGAAAATCTGACTGCGGAAATCTCTGGAAACTGTTTTGTACCGGTACAGGCATTGAATGAACTGCGCCGGGAAGCCTTAGAGCAGATGGAAGAGAAACTGCTGGCACCTTTTTCCAGAGTGGCAGAGCAGGAGTCTGGTGCAGACAGAACCGCAGAAACTTGTGATAAAACAGAAACATGCGGCAAAACAGAAACAGGAAGAACCGCAGAAACTGCCGTGGTATCAGAAAACATTCAGGATTCAGAAACACTCCGGATCGTGGAAGCAGCCCAGGAAAAAGCCCAGGAAGCAGCCACGGACAGAACCGGTCTCCACATTTCCCTTGAGGAGCCGCGTCTGTTAAGCACGGCCATTGCCCATCCGGATGTCAGCCGCATCTATCTGGATTCCTGCAGCTTCGGACCGGAGACCTGGGAAACGGCTGTGAAGGAATGCCATGAGCAGGGAAAACAGTGCAGTCTGATGCTGCCTCATATTTTCCGCACGGAAGCGGAAACCTATTTTAAGAAGCATATGGCTGCGTTAAAGGCAGCAGGCTTTGATGAACTGGTGGTAAAATCCCTGGATGAGATCTTCTTCTTAAAGGAACAGGGAGTGGATGAAATCCCCCTGGTTTCCGATGCAAACCTTTATGTGATGAACCATCTGGCCAGAGAGCAGATGGAGCAGCTTGGCATTTCCCGCATGACCCTTCCGCTGGAGTTAAACAGCAGGGAACTGGAGACACTGGGATGTGAGCAGATGGAGCTGTTTGTGTACGGTTACCTTCCGGCTATGGTATCGGCCCAGTGCATTGTGCGCACAACGAAGGGCTGCACGAAAAAGCCGGAGCTTTTAAAGATGAAGGACCGCACTGGAAAAGAGCTTCCGGTAAAGAATTTCTGCCGGTTCTGCTACAACACCATCTACAATCCGAGCCCGCTTTCGCTGCTCGGTCAGGAAAAGCTGGTCAGCCGTCTGCAGCCGGGGGCGCTGCGTCTGGCGTTTACCATGGAGTCACCGGAGCAGATGAAAGAAATCCTGGATGCATTCGCGGATCATTTCCTGCACGGAGAAGATACCAAGGACCCGCTGAAAGACTTTACACGGGGGCATTTTAAGAGAGGCGTAGAATAACCGTTTATGATCAATATTGTAATTGAAGTATCCAAATACCTGATGATTCTTCTGATCGCCGCATACACTTACTGGAATTTCAGTTATTTCCGGTTTCATGACTCGGACCGGCAGGGAAGTGTCTGCATCCGGCAGAATATCGCGATGTTTCTGATGCACTTTGTCGCATATGCGGTATTGTTTTTAAAATCGGAGGATGAGCGGGTGCTCCTGTTTTATCTGGCCCAGGTGATCTTTCTGGCCGTTTACATGGGGCTTTACAAGATTTTTTATCCAAAGAGGTCAAGACTTTTAGTCAATAACATGTGTATGCTGCTGTGTGTCGGATTCATCATTCTGACCCGTCTGGATTTTGACAAGGCGATCCGTCAGTTTGTGATCGTTGCTATTTCCGCACTGGTGACCTGGATCATTCCATTTATTTTGGAGCGGGTCTGGCAGCTGGCAGAAATCCCGTGGGTGTACGGCTTTGCGGGATTGGCACTGCTGATCGTGGTGTGGGTGATCGGAAACAACAGCTTTGGAGCGCAGCTTTCTGTGAACATCGCGGGCATTGCATTTCAGCCATCGGAGTTTGTTAAGATCCTGTTCGTATTTTTTGTGGCATGCATGTTTTACCGAGATACGGAGTTTCGGACCATCGCAGAGACAACCGCCATGGCGGCTGCCTATGTGCTGGTGCTGGTGCTCTCCAAGGACCTTGGAAGTGCGCTGATCTTCTTTCTGACGTATCTGACCATGCTGTTTGTGGCAACGGGCAGCTGGCTTTACCTTTTTTCCGGACTCATCAGCGGGTGCGGGGCATCAGTGGTTGCGTACCAGCTGTTTGCCCATGTGCGGACGCGTGTAGCGGCCTGGAAAAATCCGTGGGCAGACATCGATAACCGCGGCTACCAGATCACGCAGTCGCTGTTTGCCATCGGTACGGGTGGCTGGTTTGGCATGGGACTTTACCAGGGTATGCCGTATAAGATCCCGGTCGTGGAAAAGGACTTCGTCTTTGCGGCAATCTCGGAAGAGCTGGGCGGAATTTTTGCCCTCTGTGTGCTGTTTGTCTGCCTTGGCTGCTTTTTGCAGTTTGTGCTTCTGGCAGCGCAGATGCAGGCGCTGTTCTTTCAGCTGATCGCGTTCGGGCTTGCCATGGTATATGCAGTCCAGATTTTTCTGACGGTTGGAGGTGTGACCAAGTTCATCCCGTCAACCGGAGTGACCCTTCCGTTTGTCAGCTATGGCGGAAGTTCTATCTTGAGTACCTTTATCATTTTCGGGGTGATTCAGGGCCTTTACATTCTGAAGCGGAATGATGAGGAGGACTACGATGAAATCGACTGAAAAGAAGAAAACAGGAAAACGCCTGAAGGAAAAGCGGACAGACCGTAACATCCTGTTTATTACTTATGTGATGGTGGGGCTGTTTGTCTGTCTGATGGGCTATTTCGGCTATTTTCTGCAGGTGCAGAGTGAGACGGTCATCAACAATTCTTACAATGCCCGTCTGGACAGTTTTTCGGACCGGATCATCCGCGGAGAAATCTTAAGCAGCGACAGAACCGTCTTAGCGAAAACCAATGTCGCGGAGGATGGAACCGAGGTGCGGGAATATCCGTATGGCAGTTTATTTGCCCATGTGGTCGGTTATTCTGACCAGGGAAAAACCGGTCTGGAATCGCTGGCAAACTTTTATCTGCTAAGCTCCCACATGAATCTAGTGGAGCAGGCAGTCAATGAGCTTTCGGATGTAAAAAATCTGGGCGATCAGGTGGTGACCACGCTGGATGTGCAGCTGCAGCAGGCGGCTTCGGATGCGCTTGGAGACCGGAAGGGCGCTGTTGTGGTAATGGAGCCGGACACCGGAAAGATCCTTGCCATGGTCTCGAAGCCCGGGTTTGATCCGAACCAGCTGAGCAGTCAGTGGGAGAGCCTGATCTCCGGGGATAATACCGAGGCGCAGCTGTTAAACCGTGCATCCCAGGGGCTTTATCCGCCGGGATCGACGTTTAAGATCGTTACGCTTCTGGAATACATCCGGGAGCATCCGAACACCTGGGAAGGCTTTACTTTCGATTGTGACGGAAGTTATGAATATGGAGACTACAAGATCTCCTGTTACCATGGAACCGCCCATGGGCACCAGTCCCTTTTGCAGGCATTTGCCAATTCCTGCAACGGTGCGTTTGCCAGCCTTGGGCTTACCATGGATCTGGAGCGCATGAAGCGCACAACGGATGAGCTTTTGTTTAACCGGGACCTTCCCTTGTCCCTGGCTTACAGCAAGAGTTCTTTTGCGATGGGACCCGGTGCTTCGGACTGGGAGCGGCTGCAGACCGCCATCGGCCAGGGCAACACCCAGATGACGCCGCTTCACAATGCCATGATCACGGCAGCCATTGCCAGTGGCGGTGTGCTGATGAAACCATATCTGATCGACCATGTGGAATCCGCAGCAGGAGAAGAGGTAAAGAAATTCCTGCCTTCTTCCTATGGAAATCTCATGACCTCTGCGGAAGCGGATACCCTGGCGATGTTTATGCGCAGCGTAGTGACGGATGGAACCGGTTCGGGTGTCCGCACGGATGCGTATTCCGTAGCCGGGAAAACCGGATCTGCGGAATTTGAAACAGGAAAAGAAACCCACGCATGGTTTACCGGATTTGCCCCGGCGGAGGATCCGAAGCTGGTGGTAACGGTCCTGGTGGAAGAGGCGGGCTCGGGCGGTCATGTGGCAGCACCGATCGCCAGAACAATTTTTGATACCTATTTTTCAAGATAAAATAGAGTGATATACCGTTTACAGAAATAATCTTTAGGAGTGACGAAGGAGGAAGGCGCATGTTTCATGCAAAGGAGTATGTGAAAGCAGAAAGCCTTGAGCAGGCATACGCGCTGAACCAGAAAAAAAGCAATGTTCTGGTCGGCGGCATGATGTGGCTCAAAATGGGAAATGGAAACCGGAATACGGTGATCGACCTAAGTGGTCTCGGACTCGGTCAGATCGAGGAGACGGAAGAAGAATTCCGGATCGGCTGTATGTGCAGTCTGCGGGATCTGGAACTTCATGAGAGGTTAAACCAGTATTTTGGCGGAGTTTTTAGGGAATGTACCCGTTGGATCGTGGGAACCCAGTTCCGCAACGGCGCTACTGTGGGCGGCAGTATTTTTGGCCGTTTCGGTTTTTCGGATATTTTAACCTGCATGATGGTTCTGGATACGTATGTGGAGTTATACAAGGGTGGAACCGTTTCCCTGGAAGAATTTGCAAAGATGAAATATGAGCGGGATATCCTGGTTCGTATCATCATCAAAAAGGACGGCAGAAAAGCCGCTTATGTCAGCCAGCGCCGTTCCAAGACCGATTTCCCACTGATCGCGGTTGCGGCAGCAAAAAAAGACGATATGTGGTACCTTTCTGTGGGTGCAAGACCTTCCAAAGCAGCGCTTGTGGTACGGCCGGTGCAGACCAGCTGTGAACTTTCGGAGCAGGCGAAGGAAGCAGTCAGCCTGTTTTCTTTTGGCAGTAATCTGCGAGGCAGCGCAGATTACCGGAAGTCTCTGGCAGAAATCTATGTGAGACGGCTGATGGAAGCATTAAATGGGGAGGAGGCATAAGATGAAGATCACACTGATATTAAACGGAAAAAAGACTGAGGCAGAGATCAAGGCCGATACCCTGCTTTTAGACCTGGTCCGCGAAAAGGGCTGTTACAGCGTAAAGCGCGGATGTGAGACATCGAACTGTGGTCTCTGCACGGTATGGCTGGACAAAAAGCCGGTGCTTTCTTGTTCGGTCCTTGCGGCAAGAGCGGACGGACACGAAATCACCACGCTGGAAGGGCTTCAGAAGGAATCCGAAGAATTTGCAGGCTTTCTCGCGAGAGAAGGTGCTGACCAGTGCGGTTTCTGCAGCCCGGGCCTGATCATGAATGTGCTGGCCATGGAGCGGGAACTGGTAAACCCGACGACGGATGAAGTAAGGGAGTATCTGGCTGGAAATTTATGCCGCTGTACCGGATATGCCAGTCAGCTGCGTGCACTGGAAAAGTACTTAAACCGGAAAAAGGAGGCGTAGACCATGGAACCAAAGAAAAAATATGTAGGAACTTCAGTGGTGAAAAAAGATTCAAAAGCACTTCTTTCCGGAAAACCTCTTTACACCGATGATATTGCTCCCAAGGATTGCCTGATCGTGAAACTGCTGCGCAGCCCCCATGCGCATGCATGGATCGAAGAGATCGATCTTTCCAGAGCCTTGAAGGTAGAGGGAATCGAGACGATCCTGACTTATAAAGATTGTTCCCAGAAGCGTTTTACCATGGCGGGTCAGACTTTTCCGGAGCCAAGTCCGTATGACCGCCTGATCCTGGACCAGAGAGTCCGTTTCGTTGGAGATGCAGTTGCGATTGTGGCAGGTGAGACGGAAGAAGCGGTTGATAAGGCACTGCGTCTGATTAAGGTAAAATATCAGGTGTTGGAGCCGGTTCTGGATTTTCACACAGCCAAGGACAATAAGATCCTGGTACATCCGGAGGACAGCTGGAAAAGTCTGTGCCCGGTCGGTGCAGATAACAAACGGAATCTTTGTGCTTCCGCCGAGGATAGCAACGGGGATGTCGATGCTATCTTAGCAGGCTGTGCACATGTCATTGACCATACGTATCATGTCAAAGCAAACCAGCAGGCGATGATGGAGACGTTCCGTACTTTTACGACCATGGATGCATATGGCCGCTTAAATGTTACTTCTTCGACACAGATTCCGTTCCATGTGCGTCGGATCGTGGCACATGCGCTGGATATCCCAAAATCAAAGGTGCGTGTCTTAAAGCCAAGGATCGGCGGCGGCTTCGGTGCAAAGCAGACGGTTGTGACCGAGGTGTATCCGGCACTGGTTACGTGGAAGACCGGAAAACCGGCGAAGCTGATCTACACCCGTTATGAGTCCCAGATTGCATCCTCCCCGCGTCACGAGATGGAGGTCCATGTAAGGCTCGGAGCCGATGAAAATGGAATTTTCCAGGCAATTGACATTTATACTCTGTCGAATACCGGAGCATTTGGCGAGCATGGACCGACCACGGTTGGTCTGTCCGGACACAAATCAATCCCGCTGTACTCCACAACCAAAGCATATCGATTCGCTTATGATGTGGTTTACACCAATACCATGTCTGCAGGTGCGTACCGCGGTTACGGTGCGACGCAGGGCATTTTTGCACTGGAATCTGCAGTCAATGAGCTTGCGCGGGAATTGCATATGGACCCGACGGTCCTTCGTGAGAAAAATATGGTACATGAGGGTGACTTCATGCCGGCCTATTACGGCGAAACAGCAAACAGCTGTGCGCTGGACCGCTGTTTGGCAAGAGCCAAGGAACTGATCCACTGGGATGAAAAATACCCGTGCCGCGATATGGGCAATGGAAAGGTGCGTTCCGTAGGCGTGGCGATGTCCATGCAGGGTTCTGCGATTTCGAACTGTGACGTGGGTTCCATTACCCTGAAGTTAAATGATGACGGCTTCTACACCCTGATGCTGGGTGCTTCCGACATGGGTACCGGCTGCGATACAACACTGGCCCAGATTGCGGCAGATGTGCTGGGGTGTGATCTTGACAATATCGTATCCCATGGTGTTGATACGGATGTTTCTCCGTACGATTCCGGCTCTTATGCGTCCAGTACCGCGTACCTCACTGGTATGGCAGCTGTGAAGGCATCGAAGTCCATGATCCGTCTGATCACCGAAAAGGGAGCAGAGTATCTGGAAAAAACGCCAGAGGAAGTAGAATTTGACGGCGAACGGGTGATGGCAAAGGACGGCTCCGCTGCGATCAGCTTAAAAGATATCGGAAACCGTGCCATGGCGAACAATGGAAAGGCACTCGAGGTGACCGAAAGCCATTCTTCACCGGTATCTCCGCCTCCGTTTATGGTTGGTATCGCGGAAATCGAGATGGACAAGGAAACCTGTGACTTTGAGCTGGTCAACTATGTGGCAGTCGTAGACTGTGGAACCCCGATCAACCCGGCACTGGTCCGCGTCCAGACCGAAGGTGGTCTGGGACAGGGCATTGGTATGGCGATGTTTGAGGATGTGACCCGCTCCGAAAAAGGACAGGTTTATGAGAATTCCTTTATGCAGTACAAGCTTCCGAGCCGTGTCGATGTCGGCAATATCCGCGTGGAGTTTGAGAGCAGCTACGAGCCGACCGGACCGTTTGGTGTCAAATCCATCGGTGAGGTTGTCATCAACACGCCATCCCCGGCGATCGCAGGCGCGGTAGCCAATGCGACCGGCGTGCAGATCCGTGAGCTTCCGGTCACACCTGAGAAGATTTTCCGTGAGCTTCATAAATAAAATAAAGTAACGCAATAAGAAACTTGCAAGTTGTCCGAAATAGAGGTATACTAAAGCCAGTCTATGCGACACACCAACACCGTGTTTGTGACACGGTGCAACAGGAGGAATTGCAATGATAGAAGCAACGAGCTGTGGAGGTGTGGTTATATTTCGCGGCAAGATCCTGGTTCTCTATAAGAATTACAAGAACAAGTATGAGGGCTGGGTCCTTCCAAAGGGAACTGTAGAAGCAGGAGAGGAATACAAGGAGACCGCTCTTCGCGAGGTCAAAGAAGAAACCGGTGTCAGCGCTTCCATTATCAAGTATATCGGAAAGAGCTCTTATTCCTTTAACACGCCGCAGGATATGGTGGAGAAAGACGTACACTGGTATCTGATGATGGCAGACAGCTATTACAGTAAACCACAACGGGAAGAGCATTTTGTGGATTCCGGGTATTACAAGTTTTATGAGGCGTACCATCTTCTGAAATTCTCCAACGAGAAGCAGATCCTGGAAAAAGCCTACAACGAGTACCGGGATTTAAAAAAGGCGAACCTCTGGGGCAGCAAGAAGTATTTTTAAGACTGGTTATAAAAACAGGGAATCCAATGGATTCTCTGTTTTTGTGCGCGACGAATGCGGTATGACTACATTTGAGGACTGCCGCGCAGCAGATAAGATCCGCAAAGCAGGTTTTACCTCTGCATACGTGACGCATAGCAAAGAAAACGGAGAAGTATAAGAAGGAGTTTTGAAAGAAATATGAAGTATGATGTCATCATTGTAGGAGCAGGTCCGGGCGGTATCTATTCCGCTTATGAACTTACCAAAAAGTGCAGCGGCAAGAAGATCGCAGTGTTCGATTCCGGTTATTCTTTGAAGAAGCGTCACTGCCCGATCGATGGAGATAAGATCAAGGCCTGCATCAAGTGCAAATCCTGCTCCATTATGAGCGGATTTGGCGGAGCTGGCGCATTCTCTGATGGAAAATACAATATCACCAACGATTTCGGTGGTACGCTGTACGAGTACATCGGCAAAAAAGTAGCAACGGAGCTGATGGAGTATGTCGACGAGATCAACATGGCTCACGGCGGAGAGGGTACCAAGATGTATTCTACCGCAGGAACCGGATTAAAGAAGGTATGTATCCAGAACCGTCTGAAACTGCTGGATGCATCTGTGCGTCATCTGGGTACCGATATCAACCTGGTTGTTCTGGGCCAGCTTTATGATGAGTTAAAGGACCAGGTGGATTTCTATTTCGAGTCCCCGGTCAGCCACATTGAAAGCCTGGAAGATGGCACTTACCGCGTATGGGTCGGAGAAGAGTCTTACGACTGTGGGAAATGTATTGTTTCCGTAGGAAGAAGCGGAAGCAAATGGATGGAGAAGATCTGTAAGGAACTGGATATTCCGACCAAGTCCAACCGTGTTGACCTGGGTGTGCGCGTAGAGCTTCCGGCGGTTCTGTTCTCTCATCTGACCGATGAGCTTTACGAGAGCAAGATCGTGTACCGCACCGAGAAATTCGAGGATAACGTGCGTACCTTCTGCATGAACCCGAGAGGCATTGTCGTAAATGAGAATACCAACGGTATCGTAACCGTAAACGGACACAGCTACGAGGACCCGGCTAAGCAGACCGAGTGCACCAACTTTGCGCTGCTGGTATCCAAGCATTTCTCTGAGCCGTTCAAGGACAGCAACGGCTACGGCGAGAGCATTGCGCGTCTGTCCAACATGCTGGGCGGCGGCGTTATCGTACAGCGTTTCGGTGATTTGGTGCGCGGAAGACGAAGCACCCAGAAGCGTATCGAGGAGAATATGTTTATGCCGACCTTATCTGCAACTCCGGGCGATTTAAGCCTGGTACTGCCGAAGCGTATCTTAGACGGCATCATCGAGATGATCTATGCACTGGATAAGATTGCACCTGGTACCGCAAATGACGATACTTTACTTTACGGTGTCGAGGTCAAATTCTACAACATGGAAGTAGATGTCGATGAGAATCTGGAGAGCCGCCACAAAGGCCTTTACATCATCGGTGACGGAAGCGGTGTGACCCACTCCCTGTCCCATGCATCGGCAAGCGGCGTTTACGTAGCAAGAAAGATTGCAGAAAGTTTATAAAAGATCGATGAAGTGCGGTTTTCCCTGGTTGTAATATTGGGAAAATGTTACTGTTTACAGGTAGGAATTTTGCTGCACTTCTGATCAGAAAAATGGTTGCCGGACGTTTGTGCAAAGCAGAGAATTCTGCAGCCAGACGTCCGGTAATCGCGTATATGAGGAGAATAGTATGAAATCATTCAATGAACTTCGCACGATGCTGCGGGGCATTGACCGGAAAAGCTATCCGGCATACAAAGCACTGGCCGGGGCATATCAGTTTGGAAGCTATATTCTGGTGATCGACCATGTCCAGGGAGATCCTTTTGCGTCCCCTTCTTCGGTTCATGTGGAAATCCCGTGGAAGGTATCTGGCTTTGCGGAAAACCTGCGGGACCGGGTGTGCAAGCGTGTTGCTTTGCAGGATCATCTGACGAGGCTGTTTTATGCCCAGACAGAGCGCTTCAGCTTCCAGACAAAGGGCTCTGGCAAGAGCGGTCTGATTTCTATCAGCCGCTGCGGTCAGGAGGTTTTAGAGCGCAGTGCCTGTGAGATCAGACGTGACACCATTACGGTGCGCTTTCATGTGGGATTTCCGGCATTTGGACGTACCATCGATGCGGGCGGGCTGGAAAAGATCCTGTTTGAGTTTCTGCCAAAGGCAGTGGAAAAGAGCTTTGTTGCAAAGAATCTGGACCGCCGGGCAGTGCAGGAGGCCGTATGGATAGCAGAAGACCAGGAGGAACTGCGCAGACAGCTGCGGGAGCGAAAGCTGGCTGCATTCGTGGCAAACGGAGCCATCTTACCACGCAAAAGCGGTGTTTCCGACCAGCCTATGAAGGAAAGTGTGCCGTTCCTTTCCCCAAAGAGCATGGAAGCTTCTTTTGTGCTGCCGCATCACGGCGAAATCCGCGGGATGGCGGTGCCGGAGGGCATTACCCTCATCGTGGGAGGCGGCTATCATGGAAAATCAACTCTGCTTTCTGCTTTGCAGATGGGCGTTTACAACCACATCGCGGGAGATGGACGGGAGTTTGTCCTGGCGGATGACACGGCAGTAAAGCTGCGGGCAGAGGAAGGACGCTCCATCAAAAATACGGATATTTCATTATTTATCAACGATCTGCCAAACCGCAAGGACACCAGAAGCTTTTCCACCACCGATGCCAGCGGAAGCACTTCCCAGGCGGCGGGTGTTGTGGAAGGAATCGAAGCCGGGACCAGACTCTTCCTCATCGACGAAGATACCTCTGCAACCAACTTTATGGTGCGCGATGACTTTATGCAGCAGGTCATCAGCCGGGAAAAAGAACCGATCACCCCGTTTCTGGAGCGGGCACGGGATTTATATGAAAAGGCCGGGATTTCAACTATTCTGGTAGCAGGCAGCTCCGGAGCCTTTTTCTATATTGCAGACCAGATCATTCAGATGGACTGCTACCGCCCGGTGGATATTACAAACCGGGTGAAGGCACTCTGCAAGGAGCATAAGGCACCGAGAACGGAGGCGCCTGGTTTTGTATTGCCAGAGTTTACGGTGGCGTATGGGAAAGAAACTTCCGGTGCAGTGCGGACAATGAGCGATGCGAAGGGCATGGGAGAAGGTGAGGCAGGCTCAGGCTATATGCAGGGACACAGCGAAAAAAGTGGACGCAGCGTGGATGTAGCACAGGAACGCGGCGGAAAACGTGGACACGGTGCAGGTCGTACACAGGAACGCAGCAAGGTGAAAATATTCGGCAAAGATTCGTTCTCGCTCGACCGCGAAACCGTAGACCTGCGCTATGTAGAACAGCTTGCGGACTCAGAGCAGACCGCGGCGCTTGCCTATCTGACCCGCTATGCGCTGGAGCAGCTTGCAGACGGAAAGAGGACATTGTGCCAGATCGCGAAAGAACTGGAAACACAGTATGCGGCAAAGGGCTGGAACCATTTAACCGGATCCTATGTGCCGGGTGGACTTGCAAGGCCGAGAATCCAGGAGGTGTTTGCAGCACTAAACCGATACCGGGGATAAACATTGCATGACGAAAAGACGTCAGAGAAGCGTCTTCTGATTTACCATGTGGAACAACATAAGAGATAAGATTAAAAGTGTACTACAAAACAGTACTGGACAAGACCGAACCAGGCAGGACAAGAATGAAGAATAGCAAAAAATGGAAAGGCTGCTCCTTCCACTTTTGGCTGGTTTGGTCTTAGCGGTCAGTGATGAGCTGGAATATATGCGGATGGATTACTGGGACAGCTTTGCATCCCGGATGAATGCAGCGGGCTACCGGCTTTCAGAACGCCATATTTCGGTCAGTGCGGCATTTTTTTCCGTGCTTGTGAACTGCGGAAACAACCTCAGCTTCCGGCAAAACAGTGCTTTCCGGAAGAAAAGCGACAAAAGAGACGCTTGAGGAACCGCTAACAGCAGAATCAGAGCTTGCAAACAGCAGAAACGATGTTACAGCAGAATAGGATCAGTGGAAGAAGGAAAAAATAAAAACATTGGATGATGATGGCTCAGGAGGACGATATGAATACAGAAAACAAAAATTCAGATTACGAAGAACTGATGAAGTATTTAGAAGAGGCTCAGGCATATCAGACTGCCCTGATCCTGTTTGAGTGGGACGATGAGACGCTGGCTCCCGAAGCAGCAGGAAGCCGCACTGCCCGGATGCAGGGCGTGCTCTCCGCTTCTTATCAGCGAATCATGATGGATCCGCGGGTGAAAGAACTGGTGGACCGATGCTTAGATGAACTGGAGAAAAGCAGAAAAACGGTTTCGGACGGGGAAACGAAAGAAAAAGAACATCTGCAGACGGCAGGAAATGGAGCGGCATGTTCCACGAGGACAGATGATACAGAACTTACGGAAGAAAACATCCGCCGTGCTATCTTGAAAGCCGCAAAGCGCGAGATCGAGGAAGTCTCCTGCATTCCGCCGGAAGAATACCGCGCTTATCAGGAACTGACTGCAAAATCGACCCGTATCTGGACCAAAGCACGGAAAGAAAACGATTTTGAAGCTTTTGCGCCGGTTTTGCAGGAAATCATCGATTACCAGAAAAAATTCGCCTCTTACCGTCAGAAAGAAGGGCAGAAGCTTTACGATGTCATGCTGGATTCGTTTGAACCAGGGTTTACCATGGAAAAGCTGGATGAATTCTTTGGTCTTTTGAAAGAGCATATTGTTCCGCTCTTAAAACAGGTTATGGAAAGTCCAGTCCGCATCCAGGACGATTTTCTGGATGGAGATTATCCGGAAGAAAAACAGCGCGAGCTGGCAGAGTATCTGGCAAACTATGTGGGCTTTGATTTTTCCAAAGGCGTATTGGCAGTCAGTGCACATCCCTTTACAACCAACCTTCATAACCGTGATGTGCGCATCACGACGCACTACAAATCCCGTGTGGATTCCTCGGCATTTTCCGTGATTCATGAGAGCGGACACGCCATCTATGAATTTGGTATCGATGACCGGCTGAGCCAGACACCGGCAGGGCAGGGAACTTCTATGGGGATGCACGAATCCCAGTCCCGTTTCTTCGAAAATATTATCGGTCGGAGCGAAGCTTTCTGGATCCCGGTATACGGCAAGCTGAAAGAGCTGTTCCCAGAGCAGTTAAAGGGCGTAGGGCGGGAAATGTTTGTCCGCGCCATCAACAAAGTACAGCCGGGTCTGATCCGCACCGAAGCGGATGAGCTGACCTACAGTCTTCATGTTCTGGTTCGTTATGAACTGGAAAAAATGCTGATCGAGAAAAATCTGGATGTAAAAGAACTTCCGAAACTCTGGGCTGATAAATATGAAGAATATCTTGGTATCCGTCCGGAAAATGATGCAGAAGGTGTGCTGCAGGACATCCACTGGGCGCAGGGATCCTTCGGATATTTCCCGTCGTATGCTCTTGGAAGTGCCTTTGGCGCACAGATGCTGGCACAGATGAAAAAAGAAATGGATTTTGAAAAGCTTCTGGAGGAAGGACGGCTGGATGTGATCCGGGAGTATTTGAGAATACATGTACACCGCTATGGAAAGATGAAGACCAGCCGGGAAATTTTAAGGGATATGACCGGGGAGGAGTTTCAGCCGCGGTATTACGTGGAGTATCTCGAAGAAAAATATAGGAAGCTGTACGCAATATAACAATTTGTCATATACTTATACTGTTACCTCGTCTCAGTATCACACTCCAGAAGACGTTCACCAGCATCCAACCGATTCCGCTTGCGACAGCCATGGCCTTCAGCTGATACTGCCTGATCAGGATCCAGGAGAGGATCACGCGCAGTGTAATATGGCTGATGGCGCCGATGAAAGGAATGGAAACTTTTCTCCAAATCTGTGGTATGATTGGTTTAAACCAATCAACGAAAGTGAGGCTATCCTATGGAAATGTTAGAGATCATAAAAAGCAGACACAGCGTCCGCCAGTACAAAGAACAGGCAATCGAACCCTCAAAACGGGTCCAGATCGATTCCTGTATCCAGGAGATCAATGCGGAGAGTGGCTTAAACATCCAGGTGTTTTATGATGAGCCGAAGTGTTTTGACTCTTTTATGGCGCATTACGGAAAATTTTCGCATGTGAACAATTACATTGTGATTGTTGGAAAGGGAAGCGAGCAAGAAAAGGCCGGTTATTATGGAGAAAAGCTTGTTTTGAAATGTCAGGAGCTTGGCTTAAATACCTGCTGGGTAGCAATGACCCATGGAAAAGCGCGTGTGGAGAAGAAAATGGGTGAGAAACTTCTCATCATTTTGTCTCTTGGATATGGGGAAAATCAAGGTGTTCCACATAAGAGCAAAGATGTGAAAACGCTTTGCCGTGCAGACCAGGAGACCGACTGGTTTCAGAAAGGCATGGAAGCAGTCTGCCTTGCGCCGACAGCCATGAACCAGCAGAAATTTTTCTTTGAACTGAAAGATGGAACGGTAACAGCGAAATCACTCGGAGGTTTTTATTCTAAAATTGATCTTGGAATCGCCAAGTATCATTTCGAGGTTGTTACCGGACATAAGGTAAAATGATGGGCGCAAAAGAACAGATTGAGCAGCTGGCGGCTGATTTTGAAAAAAGCAGAAAGATTCTGATCGGGGTTTTGCAAAAGACGATCGATCTGACATCGAAGATGCCGGACCGGAGTGAAGAGGCGTGACAGATGAAGCATTTGCTGATCCTGCATGAAAAGGCAACACCGGTATCCGTGTTCGGCGTACTGCTCATATTTGCGGGTTTCATGATTTCGCAAAAGAAAAAATCAGGAGGATGTGCGGCGAAACGGTGTCATGTTTCCGAAAAGGCATGAATAGGATGGTTAGAAAAACGGAGCATTTGCGATGTCTGTTGATCAGAAACTGGAAAACCTCTTAAATCTTGCTTTGGATACGAATGCGGAGGAACGAAGCCGTTCCTCGGAATTAGAAACTGGTTTTAATCCGGAAGAAAACACCTGGGAGCTGATCGTGAAGTACTCGGGAAATCTGGATGAGGTGAGAAGTCTTGGCGCGATCGTGGAAGAAATGCGCAATGAATATGCGATTCTTACTGTGAAAGAAAGCCAGATACCACTCATCAGTGCGCTTCCACAAATTGAATATATCGAAAAACCGAAGAGGCTGTTCTTTGCCATCAATCAGGCAAAGGCAGCCTCTTGTGTGAATATTTTGCAGGAAGCACCACCGAACTTAAGCGGGCGCGGAGTTTTGATTGCTGTGCTGGATTCCGGGATCGATTATTTTCATGAAGCCTTCCGAAAGGAGGACGGTTCCACAAGAATTCTGGAGTTGTGGGATCAGATCCAGAACAGAATTTATACATCGGAAGAAATCAACAAGGCACTGGAAAGCGGGAACAGGGCTGCAGCCAGACAGATCGTTCCTTCTGTGGATGTGAGCGGCCATGGAACAGCGGTTGCGGGGATCGCGGCGGGTCTCGATGGAGCATATCGCGGAATCGCCTATGAAAGCGATCTTCTGGTCGTGAAGCTTGGAACGGCCAGACCCGGTGGCTTTCCGCGGACGACAGAGCTAATGCGGGCCGTGAACTACGCGGTTTCGTTTGCCGCAGACCGGTTTTTGTCATTGGTGATCAATATCAGCTTTGGAAATACCTATGGCTCTCACGATGGAACCAGTCTTCTGGAAACTTTTTTAGATGACATTGGCAATTACGGTCGGACGACGATTGTGGTGGGAAGCGGAAACGAAGGCGCTGCGAGTGGTCATACTTCCGGCATTTTGCAGCTGCGGACCACGGAAACGGTAGAATTTACGGTTTCTTCTTATGAGAGCAGCTTCAGCATCCAGCTCTGGAAGTCCTACAGCGACCAGTTTGAGATCAGCCTGCAGGCACCGTCAGGAGAGCAGTTTGGTCCGTTTTCAGAAAATCTGGGTCCGGCACGTTTTCGTTACCGCCGAACACAGATCTTGTTGTATTATGGAAAACCAGGACCTTTCAGCACAGAACAGGAAATCTATTTCGATTTTATTCCGGATGAGGGAACCTATGTAGAAGAAGGAATCTGGACGTTCTTTTTAAGACCGGTGAGTCTCGTAAGCAGGCGATACGATTTCTGGCTTCCCTCTGCCGGGGGGTTAAATACAGCCACCCGTTTCCTTAGGCCGACACCCGATACGACATTGACGATTCCGTCTACCGCATCGAAGGTCATCACGGTGGGCGCGTATAACAGCTATTACAATTCCTATGCAGATTTTTCCGGGCGCGGGTTTACACGTCTGACGAATCAGGTCAAGCCGGATCTTGCAGCTCCGGGAGTCGGGATCATGGCTCCGGCGGTAAATGGAGGGTACCAGTCCGTCACAGGAACCTCGTTTGCGACACCCGTTGTCGCTGGTTCGGCAGCGCTTTTGATGCAGTGGGGGATTGTGAATGGAAATGACCTGTTTTTGTATGGGGAGAAAGTAAAAGCATATTTGAGAAGAGGGGCAGGAAAATTACCAGGAATTACGGAGTATCCGAATCCGATGGTGGGGTATGGGAGACTCTGTGTGGAGCAGAGTTTGCCCAAAATGTAAGGATTTATGTTTCTGTGTGCAGCAGAAAACCCGGCAACAAAATTTTTGCAGCAGTTCCTATCCAGGTAGCCCAAATACGAAATCTGTTGTATAATGTGGTAAAATGTATCAATATTGCACGGATTTCGGAAGTTGGAGCTGCCGCCTGCACTGGAGATCCTTGGAACTCCGGAGGACGTGATTGGGTTATCTGTTCTTTATATGCGGATTTATTTTCTTGGCATGCCATTTTTTATGTTATATAACTATGGAGCCGCGATTCTGCGTGCGGTGGGAGATACGAAGCGGCCGCTTCTGTTCCTGATCATTTCCGGCGTGACCAATGCGGCATTAAATGTAGTTCTGGTAGTCTGCGTTCATCTGGATGTGGCGGGGGTAGCGATTGCAACGGTTATTTCCCAGCTGATTTCCAGTGTACTGGTTTTGTCCTGTCTCATGAGATCGGAGAGCAGTTACCGGCTGCATCTGGCAAAGCTGAAGATCCGGGGCGATTACCTGAAGCAGATTTTTCAGGTTGGAATTCCGGCCGGAATCCAGAGCACCGTGATCAATCTTTCCAATGCACTGCTGCAGTCATCGGTCAATTCCTTCGGCGCTACCGCAATGGCTGGCTATACGGCGGCTAACAATATTTTAAGTTTTATGTATGTTTCGGTGAATTCTGTGACACAGGCCTGCATGAGTTTTACCAGTCAGAACTACAGCGCAGGGAAATTTAAGCGAATGGACCGGGTACTGGGAGACTGCCTGATCTTTACCGTGATTACCGCAGGCGTGATGGGGACCTTTGCCTATGCATTTGGTCCGCAGGTTCTTGGCGTGTACACGGAGGAAGAAGAAGTGATCCGGTACGGGATGGAGATCCTGTCCATTACCACAATTCCCTATTTCCTGTGCGGGATTATGGATCTGTTCCCAGGTTCCCTGCGCGGCATGGGACATTCTGGTGTACCGATGATTTTGTCTGTGCTTGGAACCGTTGGAACAAGACTGATCTGGATTTTTGGTGTTTTCCCGCAGCACAGGTCCTTATATGTATTGTTTATTTCTTATCCGGCTTCCTGGTTTATCACCATTGTGATGCAGGTGTTATGTTTTTACTTTGTGAGAAAAAAAGTATGGGCAGCAAAAGTATCGGAGAAAAACAGAAAAATTTGAGAAAATGGATGGATTTACTAAAAAATGAAACGAATTGATTTTGAACATGGCACGGTGACAGGAAATATTCTTGGGGCGGCGGTCCCCATGCTGGTAGCACAGCTGCTTAACTTGCTTTACAACATTGTAGACCGGATCTACATTGCCCGCATCCCAAAAGTGGGAACAGCGGCACTCGGCGCGGTTGGTCTGTGCTTCCCGCTGATTGTGATCATTACAGCATTTTCCAATTTATATGGAAGCGGCGGCGCACCTTTATTTTCTATCCGCAGGGGCAAAAAAGAAGAATGTGAAGCAAACGCGATCATGAATACCTCGTTTACCATGCTTTGCTTAACTGGCATTGTGCTCATGTTTGCCGGATTTTTGTTTATGCGCCCGATTCTGGCGCTGTTTGGCGCTTCCGAAAGCGCTATGGTTTATGCGCATCCGTATATGATGATCTATCTGCTCGGCACGCTGCCTTCTATGATCGCAGTGGGCATGAATCCGTTTATCAATGCGCAGGGATACTCCCTGATTGGAATGCTTTCGGTTGCGATCGGAGCAGCAGCCAATCTTGTATTGGACCCGCTGTTTATTTTTATCCTTGGATTTGGTGTGAGCGGTGCCGCGATCGCTACGGTTATCTCGCAGTACATATCTGCAGGTTTTGTCCTGTTTTTCCTGACCAGGAAGTCAGAATTGAAGGTACGTTTCCTTCAAAAACGGGAGATAAAACCATGTGCCGGTTATGCACGTGATATTGTCAGCCTTGGCACAGCCGGTTTTGTGATGCAGCTGACGAACAGCCTGGTAACGATCTGCTGCAACCATGTGCTTTCCGGCACAGGAGGCGATATTTATATTTCGGTCATGACCATTGTTTCCAGTGTACGGCAGCTGGTCGAAACGCCAATCTCTGCGATCAACGATGGTTCCTCACCGATTCTGAGCTATAATTATGGCGCCCGCCGGCCGGCACGCGTCAAAAAGGCAGGGATTGTGATGGGGTTCATGATGCTTTGCTATACGGCAGTTATGTGGAGTGTCATCATTCTGGTACCGGATATTCTGATCCAGATATTCAGTTCCGATCCGGTCCTTTTGCAGGATGCGGTCCCGGCGCTGAAACAGTATTTTGCAGCATTTATCTTTATGGATCTGCAGTACTTGGGGCAGACGGTATTTAAGTCCCTGAATAAAAAGAAGCATGCGATTTTCTTTTCGCTGCTTCGAAAGGTTTTCATTGTTGTTCCACTCACTTATTTTATGCCGTATGTGCTGCATATGGGAACGGATGGTGTGTTTTTGGCGGAACCGGTATCGAATGTCATTGGCGGAAGTCTGTGTTTTGCTACAATGCTCTGCACGGTGCTCCCGGAGCTGAAACGCATGGAAAAGGAGAAGTAATGGAAAAAATACAGAATTAGAATATGGTTATGAACCAGAGTTTCAGATCATTCCGTGGAGTGAGAAGAATCAATATCTGGCAGATGGAACGATTGACTGTATCTGGAGCTGCTATTCCATGAATGACCGCGAAGCAGATTATCAGTGGGCTGGACCATATCTGTACAGTCGCCAGGTGATTGCAGTCAGCACAGAGAGTGCTGTTCAGACGTTTGCCGATCTCGCGGATAAGAAAATTGGTGTTTAGGCTACGACAAGGGCGGCAGAACTTTTTCTGCACAAGATCGACTCCAGCCTTCCAGAGGTTAAGCAGGTGAACTGTTTTGCGACAACAGAAGATCTGTTTGCATCCATCCGCAAGGGTTATGTGGAGGCGGTGGAAGATGGAACCGATGCAGTAGAACGAATGGAAACAGTGGAAGCATCCCGTTATGATCTGATCCTCATGGATATTCAGATGCCAAAAATGGATGGCTACACGGCTGCAAGGGAAATCCGGACACTCAGAGATAACCAAAAGGCCAATATCCCGATTGTTGCTGTAACGGCCAATGCGTTTGAGGAAGATAAAAAGAAGGACTTTGAGTCAGGTATGAATGTTCATATCTCAAAGCCGATCAACCGGGAAGCAATCATGCGTATGCTTGATCAGATCTTCGGACAGGAAATTACGACAGATGAAGGAGAAACGGAGGGTGAAAACAGGTAATATGGAAAAAATGCGATCCTATCCGGGTCTGGATTTAAAACAGAGCGGAATCCTGCTCCGTTACCGGATGAACATGTCAGGACTCAGCGTCCGGGAAATTCAGGATTATCTTGTCCTTTCCTGTCCCCAGCCGGTTTATCGCTGGCTCCGTGGCAAGGCGCTGCCGTCCGTGGATCATCTTTATGCACTCAGCCGCCTTTTTGGGGTACATATGGAAGAACTTTTGGCAGACGGTGGAGAAAATCCTGTTTGCGGGGAAATCTTTCTGGAAAAGCAATATCTGTTGTCTTATCTTGGAAAATTTCGGAAAGCGGTATAATAGCATAAACGGAACAGGTATTGGACTATCCGTCCAATGACAAAAGTGAACAAATGTTTTATCCTCTTGTCATAACCGATTTGGTAATGACAGGAGGTTTTTTTATGAAAAAAGGAAGACTGATTTATGCAGATGAAGACGGAACCTATTATGTGACGCGCAAAATCGATTGCGATATGCGCCCGGTAAGGACTGGGGGAGGTATGCATATTGTAAATTGTTTCCGCCATGGTGGTTTCCGCTCCGTATATGAATTTGACTGTTTTGTGGTGCGTTTTGTCCAGAAACAGGAAAAAGAGACGGTGAAGAACGTTTCAGAACTTACGGAAATCTGGTCTGGCAGTGAAGATCTTACGGAAATACTAAAAAAGCTGAATGCAGAAGAATATTGCTATCTGGTGAATGAGGGCGGACCAAAACTGTGGTCAGGAGGCATGCTCCATCCAGACACTATGCTGATTATCTGCGGGCAGGAACCGGCAGAGGTGATTTACCGCAGAATGGATGCCTCGGAACCGCCGGTGGAAGAAACGGAATTTGTCAATATTCTGGAAACACTGCGAAACGAAGAAAAAATCCCGGTCCCGGTGAAAGACCATATCATACACCTTCTGGAACTTCTGATGCGCGACCAGGGAGGGGAAATCTCTTATTATGTCCATGATCTGGATTTTGGAAGAAACTATGAACCAGGACTGCTCTCGGACGAAATGGGAAAGATCGATTTAAGCTGCAGCCAGTCTCTCTACCGGGAACTGGTTCAGACCAGGTTTTAGAGATGATTGTTCGTACAACGGGTGGAATATCATAATATTTTAGGAAAGATGTGGTTGCATTTCGATAGGACTTATGATATAAGTGTATTAAGAAGATTAATACACTTATATCATAAAGGAGAGGCGTGAAGCAGAATGATTCATTTGGACTATAAAGACAGCCGTCCCATCTATGAGCAGGTGGCGGACCGCTTAAAAGAACTGATGATTCTCGGTGTTCTGGAAGAAGACAGCCAGATGCCTTCTGTGCGTTCCCTGGCCACGGAACTGTCCATTAACCCCAACACCATACAGCGCGCTTACGCGGAACTGGAACGGAATGGTTTTCTTTATTCCGTGAAGGGGCGCGGAAGCTTTGTGGGAAGCATTGGCAGACTTAGGGAAGCAAAGCAGCGGGAACTGAAAGAAAAGGTGGCTGTGCTTGCAGAGGAAGCAAAGAGCCTGGGGATGGATGAGGAAGCATTTGTCCGTATGGCAAAAGAGCAGTTTGGAGGAGAAGCATTATGATAGAAGCAACCAATCTCACGAAGAAATTTGATGATATTCTTGCAGTGGATCATATCAGCGCAAAAATCCGGGAGGGAAATGTCTTTGGGCTGATCGGAACTAACGGAGCAGGAAAGAGTACGTTTTTGCGTATGGCGGCAGGAGTCTTAAAGCCGGATGAAGGAACCGTTACGGTGGATGGCATGGAGGTTTATGAGAACGAGGCAGCGAAACGGAAGTTTTTCTATATTTCCGATGATCAGTATTTCTTTGGAAATGCGACGCCGCAGGACATGATGAATTATTACCGGATTGTCTACCCGAACTTTGATACATCCCGCTTTGACAGCCTTATGAACAGTTTTGGTCTGCAGAAAAACCGCAAGATCAATACGTTTTCCAAGGGCATGAAAAAGCAGGTTTCCATTCTTTGCGGTCTTTGTGCGGGAACGGAATATCTGTTCTGCGATGAAACGTTTGACGGCCTTGATCCGGTCATGCGCCAGGCAGTCAAGAGTATTTTTGCCAACGATATGGAAGAGCGGAACTTAACACCGATCATTGCTTCCCACAACCTGCGGGAACTGGAAGACATCTGTGATCATGTCGGACTGCTCCACAAGGGTGGTATCCTGTTAAGCCGCGACCTCGATGAAATGAAGATGAATCTGCATAAGGTGCAGTGTGTGTTAAAAGAAGGCGCAAAGCCGGAAGATATAGACGGTCTTGAAATCTTAAAAACGGAGCGCCGCGGAAAGCTTCTGACCCTGACGGTGCGTGGGGAATTAAGCCGTGTGGAATATCTTATGCAAAAGGCAGAGCCGGTATTTTATGAGACCATCCCTTTGTCTTTGGAGGAAATTTTTATCAGCGAAACGGAGGTAGTCGGTTATGACGTCAAAAAACTTATATTTTAAGCTTATGCGCGAGGACTGGAAAAACCGCCTGTGGGCACCGGCTCTCATTGCGCTTGGCTGCTTCTTCCTCTATCCGGTATTTCTGGCTTTTCTGGCAGGAAGGGCATTGCGGGAATATGATACCGTGGAGGCAGGGCTTCGGTGGTTTACAACGGAAGCAATCCAGTGGCTGTCCTTTGAAAATGGCATGACGGTGTTTGGTGTTGTGCTTATATCCCTGATCTGCGGACTCAGCAGCTTTTCCTATTTGAATTCGAAAAGCCGTGTGGATTTTTACCACAGTATTCCGGTACGGCGCGAAAAACTGTTTCTTGTGCATTATCTGGACGGGATCCTGATGCCGGCAATCCCATACGCGGTTGCGATGATTGCTTCCGTGATCGTCTGTGCGGCAAACGGAATCAGCACAGAGCTTTTGTGCGGGACGGCAGTCAGTGCTTATCTGCTTCACCTGATTTATTATATCCTGTGTTATACGACTGTGGTGATCGCGTCCATGCTGACGGGGCATCTGGTGGTAGGATTTTTCGGGAGCATGGTACTGATGTTTTATGTACCTCTGGCAGTGGTAATTGTGGAAACGTTTTTCAACACGTTTTTTCTGTCTTACAGTTACGAAAATCATAACGGGATAACCGAATCCTTCTCCCGCGTTTCTCCTGTCATGGAATATATCCACTCCATATCCTGCTATACGGATGGGAAACCGGTCTGGCCGGCAGCAGGAGCCGCTTTTCTGGTTTCCGTGATCCTTGCAGCAGCAGCGCTGTTTCTTTACCGGAAACGCCGGTCGGAAGCAGCGGGCCGTGCTATGGCTTTTTCAATCAGTTGTCCGGTTATCCGGGTACTCATTACCGTGCTAAGCGGACTTGGCATGGGTGGTTTCCTTTGGTCGATGCAGCACTCGAACGGGTGGATGGCATTTGGCGTTATTTGCGGAAGCATCATTGCCCATTGCGTGGTTGAAAGTATTTATCATTTTGATTTCCGGAAGCTGTTTGCGCATAAACTGCAGCTTATATGCTGCGCGGCAGCAGCACTCGCTGTAGTGTTCTCGTTCCGGTTTGATCTGTTCGGTTATGATGCATATCTGCCGTCCGCCACAAAAGTCCAGTATGCGGCAGTGGATGTCAGCATGCTGAACCGCTGGGTTTCTTACGGATCCGTTGAGAAAGAAAATGACGGACCGAATATGGGCTACACATATGCAGATGAACTGTCCGGAAATTACATTGCAAAACACATGCAATGTACGGACCTGAATACGGTTCTGAATCTTGCGGCAGCAGGCATTGAAGAAAACCGGAGACTGAAGGAAGCGTGGAATGAAGAAGGTGCACGGAGCGTTGAAACTCTGGGTACGGCAGAACTGGCAGTTCCGGCAGAAACAGCCGAAACGTACACCCGGCCGCTGTACACGATGGCAACCATCTGTTATACATTAAAGAGTGGACGCGTGGTAAGCCGGAATTATACGATTGATATGACAAAAAGTTATGAATTGCTGAAAAAGCTGGAACAGGATGAGGAGTACCAGAATGCAGCTTATCCGCTTCTTGCTGCCAGACCGGAACAGTTTGTCAGCGTCCGCTATCGGAAGAGCCGTTCTACGGGAGATCAGAATCTGAAAAATCTGACTGCTTCCCAGCGTGAGGAATTGCTCCACACGTATCAGCAGGAGTTTGCCGCCCTGACACTTGACGAGATGAAAAAAGAGATGCCAACAGGACTGATCCGTTTTACGACAGAAGAGGAAGAACAGGCGATCGCGTGGTGGAACCAGAAAGAAAACCGCAGTCAGATTGAAATGTACCCATCGAAGTATTTGTACAGTAATGATGTGCGGAATGAAGCATTTTATCCGGTTTATCCTTCTTTCAAAAAAACGATGGCTTTGCTGAAGCAGGCAGGCGTATCCGTTGCGGATGACAGTATTTCTGACCGAATCGTTTCTGTGACGGTGCGTGGGTATGCACCGGGAAGTGATCAGTATCAGACAATCACGTTTACGGATCCTTTAGAGATCAGCGCGCTTGGAGATATAACCCGGAATGAGCGGCTGCTGTATTATGATCCGATGTATGAGGAGGAGGATTTTGATGTAGAAGTGACTGTGGCAGACACATCGGAAAAAACAGAACAGGAAGATGATATCCAGAATACCTATTACAGCTTTTTCAAAAAAGGAGAGATTCCTGCTATTGTAAAAGAACGGATGGGATTTTAAGAAAAAGGAGTATCGCAGAAAGCGCAGCTGGCGCAGTGCGGTACTCCTTTTGGATTGCTTTGCATAGGAATTAAATTTTGCATAATTATGCAGCTGATAAAATTTACATCAGGTTGGCTTCCGGCATATTCCGCTGTTCCTCGATCAGGTCAGCCAGTGTGGTGTGGTCGACAACGTCGTCGATGGCATCTTTTAATTTCTGCCAGACAGTCAGGGTGGTGCAGCGCCCGGCGTGCTCGCAGTGGTTGATGTCTTCGTCCAGACAGGAGACCGGTGCGAGACTTCCCTCGGCAGCGCGGAGAATCATGCCGACCGTGTATTCCTCCGGCTTTCTGGTAAGCATGTAGCCGCCCTGGGCCCCGCGAATGCTTCGCACGTAGCCAGCCTTATGAAGAAGGGAAACAATCTGCTCCAGATATTTATCGGAAATGCCCTGGCGTGCGGCCACCTGACTGATCTTGGTGCACTCATCCGGATTCAGTCCGAATTCGATCATCATACGCAGTGCATAACGTCCTTTGGTTGATACTCTCATGGTTATTCCTCCTTGTATGCTGCCGTTCACGTGTATGTGCCCGGCAAGTGTTGCTGCCCACGCATTACGCAAACAGCAACGGCAATCATCGTATGTCATTGTACAGGAAAATGTGCGGAATGTAAATGGAATTGAAAGTTTCTCATGCTTTATTTTTGATGCAGGATATGCTATACTGTCTGCAATAGTATGCACTGAAATGGATCTGTTTCTTGCATATACATTCCGTCAGGAGGAAATGAACATGAGAGACGGCTTTATCCGCGCAGCGGCAGCCACACCAAAGATTAAGGTTGCAGATCCGGTCCATAACCGGCAGGAAATCTGCAAGATCATAGAAGAGTCCGAAAAGAAAGGCGTGGAGCTTCTGGTATTTCCAGAGCTGTGCCTTTCCGGATATACCTGTAACGACCTGTTTTTACAGGAGGTTTTGCTGGAACAGGTGAAAGACGAACTGAAAACGGTCGTATCGTTTACCAGGGACCGGCATATGCTGGTATTTGTGGGACTCCCGTGGGAGCATGAAGGCAAGCTCTATAATGCAGCTGCAGCGATCTGCGGCGGCGAGCTTCTTGGACTGGTTACAAAGACAAATCTGCCAAACTATTCTGAATTTTATGAACTGCGTCATTTTACTCCGGGTATGGAAACTCCGGTTATGACAGACTGGCTGGATACCCAGGTACCTATGGGAACCAATCTTTTATTTACCTGCAAAGAGTACCCGAAACTGACCGTGGCAGCAGAAATCTGCGAGGATGTATGGGTTCCGTGTCCGCCAAGTATCCGCCACGCACTTGCAGGTGCAACGGTTATTGTAAACTGTTCCGCAAGTGACGAAGTGGTCGGAAAGGATTCTTACCGGAGAGAACTGATCTGCGGACAGTCTGCAAGACTCATCTGCGGTTATGTTTACGCGAATGCCGGGGAAGGTGAATCTACGCAGGATCTGGTGTTTGGCGGTCACAATATCATTGCGGAGAACGGAACCCGTCTGGCAGAATCCAAACGCTTTGCGCCGGAAACAGTCTGTGCAGACCTGGATCTGGAACGCTTAAACGCAGAGCGGCGCCGCACGACTACGTATCCGGCACCGGACCGCAGTGCTTACCAGACAATCCGTTTTTCTCTTGGCGCTGGAAACAGAGCAGAGCGCAGCAGCGAATGTAAAAACGGGCAGGACCAGCAGAAAACCGGCAAAGCTGTTTCTGACATACAGACGGATGAAAAGCTGCTCCGCTATATTGATAACCGTCCTTTCGTTCCGCACGATATGCGGGAGCGCAGCCGGCGCTGTGAGGAAATTTTTACCATTCAGGCTATGGGACTGAAAAAACGTCTGGAGCATACCGGCTGCAGTCACGTCGTGCTTGGAATCTCCGGCGGACTGGACTCCACGCTGGCGCTTTTGGTAGCGGCGAGAGCATTTGATATGCTGGATATTCCGCGCAGCCAGATCCATGCGATCACTATGCCGTGTTTTGGAACCACGGACCGGACGTACCAGAATGCCTGCCAGATGACCAGAAAGCTGGGGGCATCGTTAAAAGAAATTGATATCAAGGCATCGGTAACAAGACATTTTGAAGATATTGGTCATGACATTACGGTTCACGATGTGACTTATGAGAACGGTCAGGCCAGGGAGCGTACCCAGATTCTCATGGATATTGCAAACCAGGTGGGCGGCATGGTCATCGGAACCGGAGACATGTCAGAGCTGGCGCTTGGCTGGGCAACCTACAATGGAGACCATATGTCCATGTACGGTGTCAATGTTTCCGTGCCGAAAACCCTGGTGCGCCATCTGGTGCGTTACTATGCAGATGTGTGCGGGGAAGAAGAACTGAAAGCAGTTCTCCTGGATGTTTTGGATACTCCGGTAAGTCCGGAACTGCTTCCGCCGGAAAATGGTGTCATTTCCCAGAAAACAGAGGATCTGGTGGGACCATATGAGCTTCACGATTTCTTCCTTTACTATGTGCTGAGATTTGGCTTTAAGCCTTCCAGAATCTACCGGATGGCTCTGCAGGCATTTGAGGGAGAATATGAGAAAGAAGTCATTTACAAATGGCTGAACGTTTTTTACCGCAGATTTTTTGCACAGCAGTTTAAACGTTCCTGTCTGCCGGATGGTCCGAAGGTAGGTTCCGTGGCAGTTTCCCCGCGCGGCGATCTGCGCATGCCGAGTGACGCAGCAAGGCGGATCTGGATGGATGATTTAGAAAGCATCAAATTAAAGGAGAATACAAAAGCGTGATCAGCAGTACAACCAACAAACAGGTGAAATTTGTGAATGCCCTGGTGAAAAAAGCAAAAACCAGAAGAGAGGAAGATCTGTTCGTGGCAGAGGGACTCCGCATGTGCACTGAAATTCCGAAGGACCGCGTTCACACACTTTATATATCGGAAAGCTTCAGCAGGACAAAGGAATGCAAGGCACTTAAGGAAGGGGTAAAACATGTCGAACTGGTGACGGATGATGTGTTTAAGAGCCTTTCCGACACACAGACGCCGCAGGGCATTCTGGCACTGGTGAAGCAGTATCATTATACGCTGGACGAGGTGGTTGGAAAAAACTCGAAAGAAGTTTCCGGGGTATCGGCGCAGAAACCAGATGAAGCGGAAAAAATGCAGACAAAACCGGCGCTTCTCATGGTGCTGGAAACGATTCAGGATCCGGGAAATCTGGGAACGATCCTTCGCGCAGGCGAGGGTGCCGGTGTGACCGGGGTGGTGATGGACGCAAACACCACCGATATTTATAACCCAAAGGTAATCCGTTCCACGATGGGTTCTGTGCTCCGTATGCCATTTGTTTATGTGGAGAATCTTCATGAAACGCTGCAGGAACTGAAAAAAAGGAATATCCGGCTGTTTGCGGCTCATTTAAAAGGAAAACAGGCGTACGACCTGGAAGATTATACCGGGAATACTGCATTTCTCATTGGGAACGAGGGCAATGGTCTGACCGACGAAACTGCAGCCATGGCAGACACGTATGTCCGCATCCCGATGGAGGGACGTGTGGAATCTTTAAATGCTGCAGTCGCGGCTTCGGTTCTCATGTTTGAGGCAGCGCGGCAGCGCCGCAGTGCCGGAACAGCTGGAAGAGAAACAACAATAAAACAATAAAAATAAGGGGGAGTTTGTTATGGCAGCGATTTACTGGCTCATTGCATTTGTGATTCTGGTGGGCATTGAAATCATGACCACAGCCCTGACAACGATCTGGTTTGCAGGAGGTGCCGTGATCGCCTTTTTTGCGGCTGTCTTTGGTGCACCGGTACCGGTCCAGCTTCTGGTATTTGTGGTGATCTCATTCATTTTACTTTTCCTGACCCGTCCGCTGGCTGTGAAGTATATCAATACTTCTACCGTCAAAACAAATGTGGACAGCCTGATCGGAAAAGAAGCCAGGGTAACGGCTGAGATCAACAATGCAAAAGAGTGCGGGAGTGTTTCTGTCCAGGGGCAGGAATGGACGGCACGTTCCGCAGAGGAGGATGTGGTTTATCCGGAAGGAACCAGAGTCTGGATCCGTGAGATCCAGGGTGTGAAACTGATTGTAAGCAATGAAAAAGCGCGACTGTGAGAAAAGCAAACAGTTGCGGCAAATCGTAAAGGAGGAATCTTAATGGGTATTCTGTTCATTTTTCCGTTACTGATCGTAATTTTAGCGGTTCTGGCATCCTGCATCCGCATTGTCCCGCAGGCGCAGGCTCTGGTCGTGGAACGTCTTGGCGCCTATCTTGACACCTGGTCTGTAGGTGTGCATTTTCTGGTCCCGTTTGTTGACCGTGTCGCAAAAAAGGTCAGCTTAAAGGAGCAGGTTGTGGATTTTGATCCGCAGCCGGTTATCACAAAAGATAATGTTACCATGCGGATCGACACCGTGGTATTTTTCCAGATCACAGATCCGAAACTGTATGCTTACGGTGTGGTAAATCCGATCATGGCAATCGAAAACCTGACTGCAACGACACTGAGAAATATCATCGGTGACCTGGAACTGGACCAGACTTTAACCTCCCGCGAGACCATCAATACCAAGATGCGCGCATCCCTGGATGTGGCAACCGATCCGTGGGGCATTAAGGTTAACCGTGTGGAGCTCAAAAACATCATCCCTCCGGCAGCCATTCAGGATGCCATGGAGAAACAGATGAAGGCAGAGCGAGAGCGCCGTGAGGCAATCCTGCGTGCAGAGGGTGAGAAAAAGTCCACCATTCTGGTTGCGGAAGGTAAAAAGGAATCCGCAATTCTGGATGCAGAGGCGGATAAGCAGGCTGCAATCCTTCATGCTGAGGCAGAGAAAGAGCGCCGCATCCGCGAGGCAGAAGGTGAAGCTGAGGCAATTTTAAAGGTACAGCAGGCGAAGGCAGATGGTATCCGCTTCTTAAAAGAGGCCGGAGCCGATGCGGCAGTGCTCCAGCTTAAGAGTCTGGAAGCATTTGCAGCGGCAGCAGACGGCAAGGCAACCAAGATCATCATTCCGTCGGAAATCCAGAATATGGCTGGTCTGGTGACTTCTGTGGCAGAGATCGCAAAGACATCATCGACACAGGCGCAAGAATAGAAACCTGGAAATATAGAAAACTGGAAAGTTCAGAAAACAAAAGATTGAAAAAGATAACCATTCTGGAATGACGGTTTCCCAAAAGCATGTTATTAAAATTAACATAAAAATGTACAGAGGAGAGATGATTATGAATTTAAAGGGAAGACATTTCTTAACATTGAAAGATTACACACCGGAGGAAATCCTGTATCTGCTGGATCTTGCAGCGGAAGTAAAACGTAAGAAAAAAGAGGAAATCCCGGTAGATAACTACAGAGGAAAAAATGTAGCACTGATCTTTGAAAAGACCAGTACCAGAACCAGATGCTCCTTCGAGGTAGCAGCGCACGATATGGGAATGGGTACTACCTATCTGGATCCGTCAGGTTCCCAGATCGGTAAGAAAGAGAGCATTGCAGATACGGCACGTGTTCTTGGACGTATTTATGATGGTATAGAGTACCGTGGCTTTGGACAGGAAATCGTGGAGGAACTTGCCAAGTATGCAGGCGTTCCGGTATGGAACGGTCTGACCAACGAATATCATCCGACCCAGATGCTTGCTGATATGCTGACGATCCGTGAGCAGCTCGGCAGATTAAAAGGTGTAAAGCTGGTTTACATGGGCGATGCCCGTTACAATATGGGTAACTCCCTGATGATCGTCTGCGCAAAGCTTGGTCTGCACTTTGTGGCATGTGCACCGAAGAAGTATTTCCCGAACGCAGAGCTGGTTGCACAGTGCGAGGAATATGCAAAGGCATCCGGTGCTACCATTACCCTGACCGAGAATGTGGAAGAGGGAACCAAAAACGCCGATGTTATTTATACGGATGTATGGGTATCCATGGGTGAGCCGGATGAAGTATGGGAGGAGCGTATCCGTGAACTGACTCCGTACAAGGTAACAGCTGATGTCATGAAGAATGCAGGGGAACAGGCGATCTTCTTACACTGCCTGCCGGCATTCCATGATTTAAAGACCAAGATCGGTGCTGAGATGGGCAAACGTTTCGGCATTACCGATATGGAAGTAACGGATGAGGTATTTGAGTCTGCACAGTCCAGAGTATTCGATGAGGCAGAAAACCGTATGCACACCATCAAAGCAGTGATGATGGCAACACTTGGAGTATAAAAGATGGCAGGACAGGAGAAAAAACGCAATCCGCGCAGCAGCGCGCTGGTTTTGGATCTGCTGCATATCGTGATCGGTATTCTTGTGGTTATCTGTGCCATATTAGCGTTTTTGGATCCGGAGGGGAACAGTATTCTGTTCCCCGTGATTTTCTGGCTTGCTGCTGTACTGAACGGTGTGATGGGCGGATTCCGGCTGCGTTTTAGCGGGCATGATAGGAAAAAACAGGCAGGAGGAGCGCTGCAGTGCCTGCTGGCGGCAGTTCTTATAACGCTGGGCGTGTTAAGCGCCGTCAGTATCTGGAGGTAAGGTTTGAAAGACAAAATTTTAAAATTTTTAAAAGAGGCAGATGGTTATGTCTCCGGACAGGAACTCTGTGAACGCCTTGGGGTATCCCGCACAGCCATTTGGAAAGCAATCCGGCAGCTCGAATCAGAAGGCTATGAGATCGAAGCTGTCCGCAACCGCGGATACCGTCTGCATGACAGTGCAGATATCCTGAATGAAGCAGAAATCCGTGCAGCACTGACAACAAAGTGGCTGGGGCATCCGGTAAAATTCCTGGAGGAAATTGATTCTACCAATAACGAAGTGCGCCGCATGGCGGAACAGGGAGCCCCTTCCGGGACGCTTGCAGTGGCGGAAATCCAGACTGCAGGAAAAGGACGAAGAGGGCGAAGCTGGAGTTCTCCAAAAGGAAGCGGAATCTGGCACAGTTTTCTGCTGCGCCCTGATTTTGCACCGACATATGCATCTATGCTGACGCTTCTGACAGCCATGGCAGTGCAGAAAGCGGTGAAAGATGCGACGGGTCTGGAAAGCCAGATCAAATGGCCGAATGATATTGTAGTAAATGGGAAAAAGGTCTGCGGCATCCTTACGGAAATGAGTACGGAGGAAGATGCTATCCGTTATGTGGTAGTTGGAATCGGCATCAATGCCAATACACCGGAATTCCCGGAAGAAATCCGGACTACTGCAACATCACTGGCATTGGAGCTGGGGCATCCGGTGCGCCGGACAGAGCTGATCAATGGCGTTATGTGTGCCTTTGAGGAGTATTACCGGATATTCGAGGAGACGCTGGATTTAAGTCAGCTGAAAAAGCTTTATAATCAGGAACTGGTCAATGTGGGAAGAAAAGTGAAAGTGCTTGCTCCTGGCGGCGATTACACAGGGATTTCCAAAGGGATCAATGACACAGGAGAGCTGATCGTAGAGCTTGCAGACGGCACCATCCGGGAAGTGAATTCCGGCGAGGTGTCGGTAAGAGGAATTTATGGATATGTATGATGCAAAACATTTATATGACCGTCTGAAGGTCGCTGAGCGCGAGAATGAAATGCTGGATCTGGATACCAGGCTGCGGGCCATGAATGGTCCGTTGCTTTCCTGGTATGAGGAGCATGCAAGAATTCTTCCATGGAGAGAAAATCCGGAAGGTTACCGGGTCTGGATTTCCGAAATTATGCTGCAGCAGACCAGGGTGGAGGCGGTCAAACCATATTTTGAACGCTTTCTTGAGGCGCTGCCGGATGTGAAATCGCTGGCTTTGGTGGAAGATGACCGGCTGATGAAACTCTGGGAGGGCCTCGGTTACTATAACCGGGCGCGCAATTTAAAGAAAGCTGCCGGAATCATCCTGGAAGAGTACGGCGGGAAAATGCCGGAAACGTATGAGGAGTTATTGAAATTGCCTGGAATCGGAAGTTATACGGCAGGAGCAATTTCTTCCATTGCATTTGGACATCCGGTTCCGGCGGTAGACGGAAATGTACTCCGCGTGATCTCGAGGGTGACAGCCAGCCGGGAAGATATTTTAAAGGTGTCCACCAAAAAGTGGATGGAACAGCATCTGCGCGAAACGATGCCGAAGGACCGGGCAAGTCATTTCAATCAGGGACTCATTGAAATTGGAGCCATTGTATGTGTGCCAAACGGTCAGCCGCACTGTGGGGAGTGTCCTCTGGAATCCATCTGCCTGGCGAAAAAACAAAACCTGATCGCGGAAATTCCGGTAAAAACGCCACCGAAAAAAAGACGTCTGGAAGATAAGACGGTGTGTATTCTGGAATGCGGCGGTCAGGTGGCATTGAAAAAACGGGATGATACCGGGCTTCTGGCATCGCTTTATGAACTGCCAAACTGCGAAGGGTATCTGGAAGCGGAGGACGTGCCGGAGGCTTTTGGACTGGATCCGGAGAACATCGTCGAACTGGAACAAATCGGTCCGGCAAAACACATTTTTTCCCACGTAGAATGGCATATGATTGGCTACCGGGTAAAATTAAAGGAAAAAATTCCAGACAGTTACATTGCAGCTGGTAAGAATGAGCTGAAAACAATCTATGCACTGCCGAATGCGTTTGGCAGGTATACAAAGATGATAAAATGAGGATAATGATGAGAAGGAGGCAGATCGATTCCTATGGTTAAGAAAAAACAGATGCTTCTGATTATTAATCCAAGATCGGGCAGAGAGAAAATCCGTTTAAAACTTCTGGATATTCTGGATGCCTATACAGGCGCGGGATATCAGATCCAGGTTTACGTGACCCAGAAAGCACTGGATGCACGTGATGCCGTACTCAAATATGGATCCAGGAAAGACCTGATCGTATGCAGCGGCGGAGATGGTACGCTCAATGAGGTCATTTCGGGAATGATGGAACTGAAAAAGCCTGTGCGGCTGGGATATATTCCTGCCGGCTCTACCAATGATTTTGCATCCAGCTTAAAATTGCCGAAACAGATGATGCCGGCTGCGCTGAATGCAGTAAACGGAGTACCAGGCGCAATTGATATCGGACGGTTCTGTAAGGACCGGTATTTTGTTTATGTAGCCGGATTTGGTGCTTTCACGGAAGTATCCTATCTGACACCGCAGGATAAGAAAAATCTGCTGGGGCATCAGGCTTATGTGCTGGAAGGGGTGAAAAGCCTCGCTTCGATCAAGTCGTATCCGATGAAAATTACAAGTCCGGAAGAAACGCTGGAAGGAGAATTTATCTACGGCATGGTCACGAACACGGTCAGCGTTGGTGGCTTTAAAGGGCTGGTAACCCAGGATGTGGCATTGAATGATGGACTGTTTGAGGTACTTCTGATCCGTACTCCGAAGACTCCTCTGGAACTCAGCGGCATTGTTACCGGTCTTTTGATGCGGGAAGAAGAAAAAAGTGAGCTGGTTTATAAGTTCAAAACCAAAAGTCTGCATATCCAGGCATATGAGCCGGTAGACTGGGTACTGGACGGTGAATTTGGCGGAACCAGAACCGAGGTGTCCATAGAAAATCTGCAGCAGCAGATCGAGATTTTGTGCCCGTCGTCTTCCAAAAGCCGGAATGGTGTACAAAATGAAAAATAAGCGGAGAATAATGAAAATAATTGTTGAAATCTGACACCGGATATTATATAATGATTTGATGTGTAGGCTTTCATAGACCTTCAAATGAAAGGATGTTACTGTGGAAAAAGACAATTTTTTAGATAAGCTGAAAAAGCTGGTAGAAGTTGCCAAAACAAAGCATAATGCATTGGACATCACGGAAATCAATGACTTTTTCAAAGGGGATAACCTTGGTCCTGAGCAGATGGAACAGATTTACAGTTTCCTCGAGGACAAAAATATTGACGTAGTCCCTGTTATTGACGATGCTGCCCTTGCAGAAGACAATCTGCTTCTCGATGACGATGATGTAGATATGGATGACAGCTTCATGAAAGACTCCGAAGATATCGAGCTGGATGCAGTAGACCTGCTTGAGGGTATTGGAACAGAGGATCCGGTCCGTATGTATCTGAAGGAGATCGGAACGGTTCCGCTGCTTACGACAGAGGAGGAGCTGACCCTTGCAAAGCGCAAGGCAGAGGGCGATGAGTACGCGAAAGAACGTCTGATCGAGGCAAACCTGCGTCTTGTTGTAAGTATTGCAAAACGTTATACCGGCCGCGGCATGAGCTTTCTTGACCTGGTTCAGGAGGGTAACCTTGGTCTGATTAAAGGTGTCGAGAAGTTCGATTATACAAAAGGATATAAGCTGAGTACATATGCGACTTGGTGGATCAGACAGTCTGTAACCCGTGCACTCGCGGATCAGGCCAGAACGATCCGTGTTCCGGTGCATATGGTTGAGACCATCAACAAAATGTCCAAGATGCAGAGAAAGTTAACTTTGGAACTGGGGTATGAGCCGTCTGTGACAGAGCTTGCAGATGCGCTTGAGATGTCAGAGGACAAAGTTATGGAGATCATGCAGATCGCCAGGGAACCAGCATCTCTGGAGACTCCGATCGGTGAGGAAGACGATTCCAATCTGGGCGATTTCGTTGCAGACAGCAATGTGGTAACTCCGGAGGGCAACGTGGAAAATGTGATGCTCCGAGAGCACATTGACGCGCTGTTAAAGGACTTAAAAGACCGGGAACGCCAGGTTATTGAACTGCGCTTTGGTCTGAAGGACGGACACCCGCGTACTCTGGAGGAAGTTGGTAAGGAGTTTAATGTAACGCGTGAACGAATTCGTCAGATTGAGGCGAAGGCACTCCGTAAGCTGCGTAATCCGGTACGAAGCAAGCGGATTCGGGATTTCCTGTAAAACCCAGATCAGAGCGGAAGAACTGCGCAGCAGAGAGGTCAGAATTATGAACCGCAGAAATTACCAGCGTGAGCTGGAAGCAGTCATAAAGGAAAATCAGAGTAAGAGTCGGGTCCCCCGGCTCTTCTTACATAGTTGCTGTGCTCCATGCAGCAGTTATGTATTGGAATATCTTTCCGATTATTTTGAAATCACGGTATTTTATTATAACCCCAATATTTCTCCAGAGGAGGAATATGAAAAGCGGGTGGCGGAACAAAAACATCTGATTCAGGAATTACCGGTCAGACATCCGATTCATCTGGTTGTGGGAAATTATGAACCTGAGCGCTTTTATGCTTTCAGCAAGGGTCTGGAAACAGTTCCGGAGGGCGGAGAGCGCTGCTTCCGGTGTTACCGCCTGCGGCTTGAGGAAACAGCGAGAATGGCAGAAGAAGGCGGTTATGATTATTTTGCCACAACACTGACCATCAGTCCGCTGAAAAATGCACAGAAGCTAAATGAAATCGGAGAAGAATTGTCCGGAATCTATAAAGTGGAACATCTTCCGTCTGATTTTAAAAAGAAAAACGGATACAAACGTTCTGTGGAATTGTCGGCAGAATATGGACTTTACCGGCAGAATTACTGCGGATGTGTCTTCTCAAAACTGGAACAGCAGCAGCGGGAAGCAACGACAAAAAAAGAATCACAGATCGGCACAATGCCTTGACACTTGTCGTGATTTGTAATAAAATTTATACAGATTGAAACCAATTCTAAAGGAGACGTGAACTATGCTTAGTAAGAATTTAACAGTTGTAAATCCGTCTGGACTACATTTAAGACCGGCAGGAGTTTTATCTCAGACTGCTATGAAATTCAAATGTGATGTCATCATTGAGTGCGGCGAGAAAAGAATCATTGCGAAGAGCGTATTAAACGTAATGGCAGCAGGTATCAAATCCGGTACCGAGATCACCCTGATCTGCGACGGTGAGGACGAGGCAGCAGCTATGGAGACCGTGAGCAAGGCAATCGAGAGCGGTCTTGGCGAGATGTAAGTCTTCTTAGTACACATAAAGAAATAAAGAAAAGGTATTTTCCGGAACACAATTCTGGAAAGTACCTTTTTCCTTTCGTGGGAAAATGCGTCCTATGAAACAATTCTTTTTCCGTGTAAGTTCATATCTGGGAGGCGCCAGTGATGTAGGGTTGATGAAACAAATACGGTAAACTGACAGATAAATTACATGAATTAAGGATAATGACAAATAATCTGACAATTTAAAATAAAAAAGGAATTTACAAATGAGAAAAAGTGTAGTATTATCGTAACAGCTTAAAAAGGCAATACAAAAATCATGACATAAAACAAAACGCAAGGGTGCGGAAATTCGAAAAAAGAATTTTCGTGCCCTTTTTTATTTCATAGACATCTTGTGAAATAAAACCATTGCGTTGTTTGCCAGGGAGACGCCAATGGCGCATCCGATGATTTTACAGGAAAGGAAATGATTATGGACAGCGATCAGAGAACCTTAACAAAATCCCCCAACGAATCTGCTTCCCAGATCGTGCTTCCGGGTCTTTACGATCCGAGTTTTGAGCATGACAACTGCGGTATCGGTGCCGTAGCCAATATCAAAGGCATCAAGACTCACCGCACCGTGGAGCAGGCCCTCCACATTGTAGAGAATCTGGAACACCGCGCCGGGAAAGACGCAGAAGGAAAGACCGGAGACGGTGTCGGCATCATGCTGCAGATCTCCCACAAGTTCTTTAAGAAAGTGACAAAACCGCTTGGCATCGAGCTTGGCGACGAGCGTGAATATGGCATCGGCATGTTCTTCTTCCCCCAGGATGAACTCGCCAGAAACCAGGCGAAAAAGATGCTGGAGGTTATCGTCCAGAAAGAAGGACTGAAGTTTCTTGGCTGGAGAACCCTTCCGATCCACCCGGAGAAGATTGGCGATAAGGCCGTTGAAAAAATGCCTTACATCATGCAGGGCTTCATCGGAAAGCCGGCGGACGTGGAGAAGGGACTGGACTTCGACCGTCGTCTTTATGTAGCACGCCGTGTGTTTGAGCAGAGTAACGATGATACCTATGTTGTATCCATGAGCAGCCGCACCATTGTATACAAAGGTATGTTCCTGGTCAAAGAACTGCGCCAGTTCTTTGAGGATCTGCAGGATCCGGATTACGAGTCCGCAATCGCAACCGTGCATTCCCGTTTCAGTACCAACACCAATCCGAGCTGGATGCGTGCCCATCCGAACCGCATTATCGTACATAATGGTGAGATCAATACCATCCGCGGCAACGTCGACAAGATGATGGCGCGTGAGGAGAACATGGAGACAAAATTCTTCAAATCCGACATGTACAAGGTACTGCCGATCATCAATCAGGAAGGTTCCGACTCCGCGATGCTGGACAATGCCCTGGAGTTTATGGTCATGAGCGGTATGGAGCTGCCGATGGCAGTCATGATCCTGATTCCGGCTCCGTGGCAGCATGACCGGTTCATGCCGCAGGAGGTAAAGGATTTCTATCGCTATTACGCAACCATGATGGAGCCGTGGGATGGTCCTGCATCCATCGTGTTCAGCGATGGCGATGTCATGGGTGCCGTGCTGGACAGAAACGGTCTGCGTCCGTCCCGCTATTATATTACAGACGATGACCAGGTGATCCTGGCTTCTGAGGTTGGTGCGATCGACATCGACCAGTCCCATGTCATTAAGAAAGAACGCTTAAGACCTGGCAAGATGCTCCTCATCGATACCGTGAAAGGCGAGCTGGTTGGAGACGAGGAGTTAAAACTCCGTTATGCATCCCGTCAGCCGTACGGGGAATGGCTGGATGCCCAGATGGTAGACTTAAAGGATCTGCCGATTCCGAATAAGGGCGTGCCGGAACTGACAAAAGAGCAGCGTGCACAGCTGCAGAAGACCTATGGCTACACCTATGAGCAGTATAAGACCATGATCCTGCCGATGGCATTGAACGGTGCCGAGGCGGTATCTGCCATGGGTGCTGACAGCCCGCTTGCCGTGCTTTCGAAAAAGCATCAGCCGCTGTTCAACTATTTCAAACAGCTCTTCGCGCAGGTAACGAACCCGCCGATCGATGCGATCCGTGAAGCGATCGTAACATCCACTACGGTTTATGTCGGCGAGGAAGGCAACGTTCTGGAGGAAGCTCCGGAAAACTGCCACATCTTAAAGGTGGACAACCCGATCTTAACCTGTACTGATCTGTTGAAGATTAAATATATGAAGAAACTGGGATTTAAAGTTGAAGTAATCCCGATTACCTATTACAAAAATACCTCTCTGGCCAAAGCCATTGACCGGTTATTTTTGGAGGTAGACCGTGCGCATCGCGACGGTGTCAACATCATCATCCTGTCTGACCGCGACATCGATGAAAACCATGTGCCGATCCCGTCACTCTTAGCGGTATCTGCCTTGCAGCAGCATCTGGTAAAAACCAAAAAGCGAACCTCCATGGCAGTCATCCTGGAGAGCGGCGAGCCGAGAGAGGTACATCACTTTGCAACCCTGCTTGGCTTTGGTGCCAGTGCCATCAACCCATATCTGGCGCAGGAATCGGTTCATTACCTGATCGAGACGAAAATGCTGGATAAGGATTATTACGCAGCAGTCAATGATTATAACTCTGCAGTGCTTCACGGCATTGTAAAGATCGCTTCCAAGATGGGTATCTCCACGATCCAGTCTTACCAGGGCGCACAGATCTTTGAGGCGATCGGTATTTCCAAAGAAGTCATCGACAAGTACTTCACCAACACGGTCAGCCGTGTGGGCGGCATCACGCTGGAAGACATCGCAAACGACGTGGATGTGCTGCATTCCACCGCATTTGACCCGCTGGGACTGGACGTTGACCTGACGCTGGAAAGTGTGGGAAGTCACAAGGAGCGTTCCGGCCAGGAGGAGCATCTGTACAATCCGCGCACCATTCATCTGCTGCAGCAGGCGGCATGGACCGGAAATTATGAGATCTTCAAAGAGTACAGCCATGTGCTCAATGAGGAGGAGCAGACCATCAACCTGCGAAGCCTGATCGATTTTAATTTCGATGAGAACGGCGGCATCCCGATCGATGAAGTTGAGAGTGTCGATTCCATCGTAAAGCGCTTTAAGACCGGTGCAATGTCTTACGGCTCCATTTCCCAGGAAGCACATGAGACGCTGGCGATCGCCATGAACCGTCTGGGCGGCAAGTCCAACACCGGTGAGGGCGGCGAGAGTCTGGACCGTCTGGTTCCGGGACCGAAGAACAATAACCGCTGCTCTGCGATCAAGCAGGTGGCATCCGGACGTTTTGGCGTAACCTCCCGTTACCTGGTCAGTGCACAGGAGATCCAGATCAAGATGGCGCAGGGCGCAAAGCCTGGTGAGGGCGGACAGCTTCCGGGCGGAAAGGTTTATCCGTGGGTGGCAAAGACCCGTCACTCCACAACCGGTGTCGGCTTAATTTCCCCGCCACCGCACCATGATATCTACTCCATCGAGGATCTGGCCCAGCTGATCTATGACTTAAAGAACTCAAACACCCGCGCAAGGATCTCTGTCAAGCTGGTATCCGAGGCTGGTGTTGGTACCGTGGCAGCCGGTGTTGCAAAGGCAGGCGCACAGGTCATCCTGGTATCCGGTTTTGATGGCGGTACCGGTGCGGCGCCGAGAAACTCCATCTACAATGCCGGACTTCCGTGGGAGCTTGGCGTGGCTGAGGCACACCAGACCCTGATCATGAATGGCCTGCGCGATAAAGTTATCCTTGAGACCGACGGTAAGCTGATGACCGGCCGTGATGTGGCAATCGCCTGCATCCTGGGTGCGGAGGAATTTGGCTTTGCGACCGCTCCGCTTGTTACCATGGGCTGCGTCATGATGCGTGTCTGCAACCTCGATACCTGCCCGGTCGGCATTGCGACCCAGAACCCGGAGCTGAGAAAACGCTTCAAGGGCAAACCGGAGTATGTTGTAAACTTCATGCACTTTGTGGCACAGGAGCTGCGCGAATACATGGCAAAGCTGGGTGTCCGCACCGTAGATGAGCTGGTGGGACGTACCGATTTCTTAAAGAAGAAGGAACACATTTCGTCTGAGCGTGCAAACAAAGTGGATTTAAGCAATATCCTTGACAATCCGTATGAGGGTGTGCATTTCCGCGGCTACCGCGATAAGCTGGAATACGACTTCAAGCTGGATCAGACGATCGATGAGCAGGTATTCTTAAAGCAGTTAAAGACTGCCCTGAACAAGGGACAGAAGAAGAGCCTCCAGATCGATGTCTCCAACGTAGACCGTACCCTGGGAACCATCTTCGGTTCGGAAATCACCAGACAGTATCCGGACGGACTGCCGGAGGATACTTTCACGATCCAGTGCAACGGCAGCGGCGGACAGAGCTTTGGTGCGTTCATTCCGAAGGGGCTTACCCTGGAACTGGTGGGCGACAGCAACGACTATTTCGGCAAGGGCTTATCCGGCGGTAAGCTGATCGTATATCCGCCAAAAGCAGCAAACTTTAAGGCAGAAGAAAATATCGTCATCGGCAACGTGGCTCTTTACGGAGCGACCAGCGGCAAGGCGTATATCAACGGTGTCGCGGGTGAGCGTTTCTGTGTCCGAAACTCCGGTGCAACCGCCGTCGTAGAGGGTGTTGGTGACCACGGATGTGAATATATGACCGGCGGCCGCGTGGTTGTACTCGGACCGACCGGAAAGAACTTTGCAGCCGGCATGAGCGGCGGTATTGCTTATGTGCTGGATGAAAAACGCGATTTTTATAAGCGCCTGAACAAAGATCTTGTTTCCCTGGAGGAAGTAACCAACAAGTACGATGTCCAGGAATTAAAAGAGATGATCCAGGAACATGTGGCATATACCAACTCCGAGCGCGGAAAAGAAATTCTGGATCACTTTGGCGAGTACCTGCCGAAATTCAAGAAGGTAATGCCTCATGACTACCGCCGCATGATGAATACCATTGTGCAGATGGAAGAGAAGGGCTTAAGCAGTGAGCAGGCGCAGATCGAGGCATTCTACGCAAACCAGAGAAAGTAAGGAGGAGTAACGATGGGAAAGCCAACAGGATTTTTGGAATATGACAGAGTAAACGGCAAGGCGGCAGAACCACTGGAGCGCATCAAGAATTTCAATGAGTTCCACACTCCTTTGACCGAAGAACAGCAAAGAAAACAGGGTGCACGCTGCATGGAATGCGGCGTCCCCTTCTGCCAGTCCGGCATGATGATGAACGGCATGGTATCCGGATGCCCGCTCCATAACCTGGTGCCGGAATGGAATGATCTGGTATACACCGGCAACTGGGCGCAGGCCTACAACCGCTTAAAGAAGACCAACAGCTTCCCGGAATTTACCAGCCGTGTCTGCCCGGCTCCGTGTGAGGCAGCCTGCACCTGCGGCTTAAACGGAAGTCCGGTCAGCATCAAGGAAAATGAGCACGCCATCATTGAGAAGGCATACGAAACCGGCAAGGCAGGTCCGAGACCGCCGAAGCTGCGTACCGACAAAAAGATCGCCGTTATCGGTTCCGGTCCGTCCGGACTGGCTGCGGCAGACCAGTTAAATAAGCGCGGTCATAATGTAACCGTGTTTGAGCGGGAAGACCGGGTTGGCGGACTTCTGATGTACGGCATTCCGAATATGAAGCTGGAAAAGCAGATTATTGACCGTAAGATCAACGTGATGAAAGAAGAGGGCGTGACCTTTGTCACCGGGGCCAATGTCGGAAAGAACTACAAGGCAGCAAAGCTCTTAAAAGAGTATGACAGTATTGTGCTTGCATGCGGAGCCTCCAACCCGAGAGACATCAATGTGCCGGGGCGTGACGCAGAGGGCATTTACTTTGCGGTAGATTTCTTGAAATCTACCACCAAGAGCCTGTTAAACTCTAATTTAGAGGATGGCAATTATATCTCCGCGAAGGATAAGCACGTCATCGTCATCGGCGGAGGTGATACCGGAAATGACTGCGTCGGAACCGCGATCCGTCATGGCTGCGCATCTGTGACCCAGCTGGAAATGATGCCGAAGCTTCCGGAAAAACGCGCCGAAAACAACAGCTGGCCGGAGTGGCCGCGCATTTTAAAGACCGATTACGGCCAGGAAGAGGCCATTGCCGTGTTTGGTCATGACCCGCGCATCTACCAGACAACCGTGAAAGAGTTTGTGAAGGATGAGAGCGGGAAGCTGGTAAAAGCCATCTTAGTGAGCCTGAAAGCCGAGAAGAACCCGGAGACCGGACGCATGTCCATGGTGCCGGTGGAGGGCTCCGAGAAGGAAGTACCGGCAGATCTGGTGCTGATCGCAGCAGGATTTTTAGGTGCCCAGGCATATGTAGCCGATGCGTTTGGCGTGGAGTTAAATGCACGCACCAACGTGGCGACCGAAGCCGGGAAATACGCAACGAATGTCGAGAAAGTCTTCACGGCAGGCGATATGCACCGCGGACAGTCCCTGGTCGTATGGGCCATTCATGAGGGGCGCGATGTGGCAAAAGAAGTCGATAAATATCTGATGGGATATACGAATCTGGCATAAAAAGCAGTGGATGTGCCACAGGCACTTCCCGATATGCAATGAAAGAAAACGAAACAGGATCAGGCATTTTGATTTTGCCTGGTCCTGTTTTTGTTTGGTGATGCTGCGCACAGCACAGCCTATTCCGCATCTTTATGTGCATGGTCATAGATTTTCTGGATTTCGTCCGGTAATTTGTCTGGCATCATAGTGTGGATCCGATCTTCATTTCCGTCTGCGATCGCCTGGTCGTAATACCAGCATTTGAAACGGAGCATATCGAGCACGCGCTCCATTTTTTCGATTTCTTTTTCTGCTGAGGCTTTCTGCTGCTCAAAAAAGACCTTGCGTTTCTGGTAGGTAGATGGTCCCTCTGCGCACCATTCCATAAACTGCTTAATATCTTTCAGCTCCACACCGGCACGTTTCAGGCATTCGATGAGGTGCAACGCATCGATTTCGCGCTGACTGAAGCGGCGGATGCCGGAGGTACGCTCTAAATACGGGAAAAGTCCTTCCTTATCATAATAGCGTAAGGTGGAGATGGGAAGGTGGAACATCTCCGATACCTGTCCGATGGTATACATGTACATTCTCCTCTATATAAAAATAAATGATTCAAACCTAAAGTTATAGTTAAGGTTACGATAGCATGGGGGAGAAGAAAAGTCAACCATTCTCTTAATCAGGAGTAAACGGTTAGTACTCAAGAAATGCCTGAAATATCAGTAAACGCTTGACGTAAAGTCAACTTTAGGGGATATAATACACAGCAGGGGCTGGAAATATGCCCGCGTGGATTTCAGAGAAGAACAGGAGGATGATTCGTATGGTAAAACAGACAGCAGGCAGAGATGCCTTAAATGATTTCGCACCGAAATTTGCACAGTTAAACGACGATGTTCTTTTTGGTGAGGTATGGTCCAGAGAGGACAAGCTTTCCTTAAAGCTGCGTTCTATTGTCACCATTTCCGCACTGATCGGAAAAGGCATTGTGGACAGCTCTTTAAAATATCATCTGGAGAGCGCCAGAAAGAACAGTGTGACAAAAACCGAGATGGCAGAAATCCTGACCCATATTGCATTTTACGCAGGATGGCCGAATGCCTGGGCTGCATTCCGCATGGCAAAGGAAGTATACCAGGATGACTGCGGCAAAGAGGAGCACGGCGGCTTCTTCGGACAGGGTGAGCCGAACACGGCTTATGCAAAATACTTTATCGGAAACAGCTATTTAAAACCGCTGACCGATCCGAAAAAGACCGTATTTATCGCAAACGTAACCTTCGAACCGGGATGTCGCAACAACTGGCACATTCATCACGCGAAATCCGGCGGCGGACAGCTTCTTGTCTGCGTAGACGGCGAGGGCTGGTACCAGGAAGAGGGAAAACCGGCACAGAGCTTAAAGCCGGGTGATGTCGTTACCATTCCGGCCGGGGTAAAACACTGGCATGGTGCGAAGGCCGGAAGCTGGTTCTCCCATCTGGCAGTTGAGTGCCCAGGCGAGGAAACATCCAATGAATGGCTGGAGCCGGTAACCGATGAAGTATACGCAAAGCTGGGTGAGTAATCAAAGGAGGAAAACATCATGGCAAAATCATTAGTAGCATATTTTTCAGCAAGTGGAGTGACTGGAAAAGTAGCGGAAGTGCTTGCTAAGGCAGCAGGCGCAGACCTTCATGAGATCAAACCGGCAGTACCGTATACCAGTGCGGATTTAAACTGGATGGATAAAAAGAGCCGCAGCAGTGTGGAGATGGCAGACTCGTCTTCCAGACCAGAGATCGCGAATAAAGTAGAACATATGGATCAGTATGATACCGTATTTGTTGGATTCCCGATCTGGTGGTATGTTGCACCGACTATCATCAACACGTTTCTGGAGCAGTATGACTTCTCCGGCAAGAAGATCGTGCTGTTTGCGACCTCTGGCAGAAGCGGCTTTGGAAAGACGGCCTCTGCATTGAAAAACAGTGTTTCCGCATCGGCCCAGATCGTGGAAGGCCGCCTGTTAAACGGAAGAGTCCAGGAAGCTGACTTAAAAGACTGGGTGAAGTCGCTGTAAAGAAACTGTAAATATTCTGAAAAATCAAGAAGCATTGGCATGAAAATTGGAGGTCCCTAAAAAAACGCTTGACAGGAGAAAGGTCATCTTATATAATGTTGTTATTGCATGAGCAATACATACAATTTATAAAATGGCCTGGTGGCTCAGCTGGTTAGAGCGCCGCCCTGTCACGGCGGAGGTCGTGGGTTCGAACCCCATCCGGGTCGCTGTTTTAGAGGAGTCTTTTGCGGACTCCTCTTTTTTTGTTTCAAAATCAGATCGGATTTTGAAATTCCCTCACAAAAAAATCCCGATTCTCTCACAAAATGAACACATTCTCCTGATATGTTTATAAAAACGAAAGACCGATTCAGAGAGGAGCATGTTATGAGGATGAGAGAGCTTGCGGCCGTGATGGCAGGGGTAACAGCGGGAATGCTGATCCTGCCGTCCATGACCACACTGGCTGCGGATAACAATATGGATTACCGGAGAAAAGTAGTCGGCATTGCCGGAATTATGAACAACACCAGTACCGGGCTGAATGAACAGATTACCAGGGCGGAATTTGCCAATATGCTGGTGCAGGCATCCACATACCGGGATTATCTTCCGACCACCAGCAATGTTTCCGTCTATGCCGATGTTCCGGCTACTGCCCAGTATGCTTCCAGTATCCGCATCGCTGCAGAGCAGAACTGGGTGACCGGCTATCTTGGTGGTTTGTACAAGCCGGACCAGCCCATTACCATGCAGGAGGCGGCCAGGGGAATCCTGGTGCTCCTTGGTTATACCAGCGAGGACTTTGGCAGCAATCTTTCCAGTGCCCGCATGGCGAAGTTTTATGCGTTGGAGTTAAACGAAAATCTGGACCGGAAGCCGAATGAAGTGTTAACCCGCACGGATTGCATCAACCTGTTTTATAATCTGCTGAAGACGGATAGCAAAACAACCGGAAAAGCCTATGCAACTGTGCTTGGCTGTGAACTGAATTCCGACGGCGAGGTGAACCCGCTCGGACTTGCGGATACCAACCTGAAGGGACCGAAGGTCGTGAAGAAGGGATCCCAGCTTGGAGATTATGTTCCATTTAATGTGCAGGAAGCCAGCATCTTTGTAAATGGGGATGCTTCCAGTTACGAAGCTTTGAAAAGTTATATTTCCAGCAGTTACGTGGTTATTTACTATAATCAGACGGCAAAGACCATCTGGGCTTATATTGCGGACGAGGACGTGCAGACCGGGCGCTGTGCGGTGCGTGGAACCGTGGAAAATATTTATTACAGCTCCAGCGATGTCATGCCGCCGACGTCTATCACGTTAGATGACGGGCAGGAGTATAAGCTGAGCAGTTCGGAAATGCAGTTTGCGTTCTCTGTTTACGGTTCTATCCGCGTTGGAGACCGGGTTACCCTGATCTGTGAGAAGAGTGAAAACTCCAATGGCGATGCGACCTATACGGTTGTAGATTATGTGGAAGATTAAAAGGAGACCGGATATGTTTGAGAAAATATCAGCTAAATTTAGAAGAACGGCTTCCAATGTAGAAACGGAAACGGGGGCGGGGAAAAACGGCAAAGGCGGAAAACGCCTTAAGGGAAAAATTGGAAAAAAACGGGTCGTGCTTGCACTTTTGGGTGTGGCTGTGCTTGCTGGCGGAGGCATCTTCTGGAATAGTCACAGCACAAAGACAAAGCTGACCGGCACAAAAGCCGGGGAACAGAAAACAGCCACGGCAACCGTAGGAACCCTGACTTCCGAGCTGACTTCATCGGGCACGATCTCCCCCAAAGATACTTACACGATCACGTCCCTGGTGGAGGGAACGGTGCTGACTGCGGATTTTGAGGAAGGCGACCAGGTGACAAAAGGACAGGTGCTTTACCAGATCGATTCTTCTTCCGTGGAATCCGATCTGAAATCCTCGGAAAATTCCCTGCAGCGTGCCAATAAAAATTACCAGCAGGCGTTGGAGAACTATCAGGAAGCCGTTCGTGATTACAGCGGAAATACATATAAGTCAACCAGAACCGGATTTATCAAGAAGCTGAATATCCAGGTTGGTGATAAGGTTGGTTCCAACACAGATCTGGCAGAGCTTTACAATGACCAGACCATGAAATTAAAGGTGCCGTTTTTATCGGGTGAGGCAGCTGCGATCGCAGTGGGAAACCAGGCGGCTGTGACGCTGACAGATACAGAGGAGCAGCTTTCAGGTGTGGTAACTGCTGTCAGCAATATGGATGAGGTGCTGGACGGCGGCCGTCTGGTCCGCTATGTCACAATGGAAGTGGCCAATCCGGGCGGGCTTACCACTTCACACAGCGCCACGGTGACAATCGGGGAATTTGTGTGCAGCAGTGAGGGAACCTTTGAACCGGTGACCGATACAACCATGAAGGCATCGGTCACCGGAAACGGAAGTCTGGAGGTGGAAGAACTTCTGGTCCATGAAGGAGATTATGTGACATCCGGGACCCCGCTGTTTCGGATCAAGAGCAAAGATGTAGAAGATATCCTGGAATCCTATCAGGATGCGGTAGACCAGGCGCAGGAAAAGATTGAGTCTGCGCAGAGCAATGCCGACAACAAGCAGGAAACCTACGATAATTATACCATTACAGCGCCTATATCCGGTCAGGTGATCACCAAGACCGTGAAAGCAGGCGATAAGATCGACCGCAGTTCCGGCAGTTCCACTTCGACTTTGGCTGTGATCTATGATCTGTCAGAGGTGACATTTGAAATGTCGGTGGATGAGCTTGATGTGGGCCGTGTAAAGGTTGGACAGTCCGTGAATATCACAGCAGATGCGATCGAGGGCAAGACCTTTACGGGCAAGGTAACGAACATCAGCCTGCAGAGCTCCCAGTCAAACGGTGTCACCAACTATCCGGTTACCGTTACGCTGGATGAGGTTGGGGATTTGCTTCCTGGCATGAATGTGGACGGAACCATCATTCTCGACCAGGTGGATGATGCACTGATGATCCCGGTCGATTCCCTGATGCGCGGCAACCGCGTTTATGTGCGGGATGACAGCGTGACAGAGCAGAAGGGAAATGCACCGGCCGGTTTTAAAGCAGTAGAAGTGGAAACCGGAATCAGCAATGACGATTATGTGCAGATCACAAGCGGACTGTCAGAAGGCGACGAGGTTTACGTCGATGCTGCAACAAACAATTCCACCAATATGTTCCAGATGGGCGGAATGGGCGGTCCTAACGGCGGAATGGGCGGCGCTCCAGGCGGAAACGGCGGCGGTGGCGGCCAGAAGGGAGAAAACCGCGGAGGCAATGGAGGCGGTAACCGTGGAGGCATGCCGTAAATCTATGATGAAAAAAGACATGAGCAGGCTTTTGTGCTGCCGAGCAGACTGCGTGCGATGGACCTGCCGTACATGTAAAAATGGAAAAGGAGAGCAGACATGGCGGAACCTCTGATCGAACTAAAAGATATCTATAAAATTTATCATATGGGAGATGAAGAAGTCCGCGCCAATGATGGCATCTCTCTGACTATTTTCCGCGGGGAATTCGTGGCGATCGTGGGAAAATCCGGAAGCGGAAAATCCACGCTTATGAACATCATTGGGGCGCTGGACGTACCAACATCCGGCAGTTACCTTCTGGGCGGCGAAGATGTAGACCAGATGAGCGATGACCAGCTGGCAGATATCCGAAACCGCATGATCGGATTCGTTTTCCAGCAGTATAACCTGCTTCCAAAATCCAATCTGCTGGAAAATGTGGAGCTGCCTTTGCTGTATGCAAAGGTTCCGGCAGAAGAAAGACGGGAGCGCGCCATGCGTTCCCTGGAGCGGGTAGGGCTGGCAGATAAATGGAAAAACATGCCAAACCAGCTTTCTGGAGGCCAGCAGCAGAGAGTATCCATTGCACGTGCGCTGGCTGGAAACCCGTCCCTGATCCTGGCGGATGAGCCAACAGGAGCGCTGGATTCCAAAACCAGCCGGGAAGTATTAAACTTTTTGAAGGAACTCAATGAGGAAGGCAACACCATCGTTATGATCACCCACGACAATTCCATTGCCTTAGAGGCAAAGCATGTGGTCCGGATCCAGGATGGAAAGATTAATTTTAATGGAGACGTGAAAGACTATGCTGCAATCATTTAAACTGGCGATGAAAAGCATCTGGAGCAACAAGATGCGATCCTTTCTGACGATGCTCGGCATTATCATTGGCGTGGCGTCGGTGATCATTCTTGTAAGTCTGGTGAACGCTTATATGTCCTATATGACAGAAAGCTTTGCCAGTATGGGAACAAACCAGATCACGGTGAATCTGATCAATCTTCCGTCCAGGTCGGTATCGGCAGATGAAATGTATACGTTTTATGAGGAAAATACGGAGAACTTCGATCATATGACTCCGATGGTGAACATCAGCGGAACCGTAAAAAACGGCACGGATTCCATGACGGCTACATCCATAAACGGTGTCAGTGAGGATTATCTGGGCATCAAAGACTGGAGCCTGAGTTATGGGCGCAATATCCAGTATGCCGATATCACAGCCCGCCATAAGGTCTGTGTGATCGGCACCTATGTGGCGAACGAGTTGTATGGAAGTGCCGAGAAAGCTTACGGGGAGACGATCAAGGTCAATGGCTATGCATTTCAGATCGTCGGGGTTGTGGAGCAGCAGGGCGATGACCTGGAAGAAGGCGGAACCGATGATTTTCTGATCATGCCATACAGCTGTGCGGTAAAGATGGCGCGAAATGCCAGCATCAACAACTACACGTTTACCATTCAGGATTTATCCGCAGCTTCTGAAAAAAAGACTTTGATCGAAGATTTTCTTTACGAAAAATTCAAAAATGAAGATTTGTATACGGTGACGGCCATGAGTGAGATGCTGGATTCCTTAAACAGTATGATCGCCATGGTGTCGGCAGGACTGGGCGGCATCGCCGGGATTTCCCTTCTGGTTGCGGGTGTAGGTGTCATGAACATCATGCTGGTATCGGTAACCGAGCGTACAAGAGAGATCGGAATCCGGAAAGCCCTGGGAGCGAAACGAAGCGTGATCATGCAGCAGTTTGTGATCGAGGCAGCAGTGACAAGCTCCCTGGGCGGTGTGATCGGGATTTTGCTTGGAAGTATCGCTACCTCAGCGATCGGAACCCTGGCAGGCTTAAATGCCGCGCCAACCCCCATGGCGGTGATCGTTTCGTTTAGTGTGTCTGTGGGAATCGGACTGTTATTCGGCTATATGCCGGCAAGCCGGGCAGCGAAATTAAATCCGATCGACGCACTTAGGAGTGAGTAAAAAGAGGAAAGGAGGCAAAGAGATTGATGAAGCAGGAAAAATCGAAAAAATATGAAAAACCGGGAAAATTTGCGGCAATGCTGCTGCTTTTGTTCCTGACTGCAGTGTGCCCGGATATATCCGCATATGCCTCCGATAAAGCCGTGGAAACCGTATATCTCGGCGCGCCGGAGCATGTCTGGTGGGAGACTGACACCACCGGAAAGTGGTCCTCTGTGAAGAAAGCCCATGAATACCAGGTGAAACTATACATTGCGGACAATATGGAGCGGGACGAGGACAACTGGCGCAAGGTGGATTTCGATGATGAAAGCCTGGAGGAAGCCGAGTGTGTGATAACCAGGCGCACTGGAGAAACCTCCTGCGATTTCAGTGCCTACATGAATGATCTGCACACCTATTTCTTTGTTGTGCGTGCAACTCCCAAAGTCAGCGAACAGGCCTACGTCAAAGCCGGCTCCTGGACAGGTTCCCCGGATGTGGACTACCGGGCAAAACAGGTGATCGGCTATACAGATGGAAAATGGCGCAATTACCTGGAAGGAAGCCGCTACCAGCTGGTAGACGGAACGTATCTGGAAGCTGGCTGGCAGCTCATCGAAGCCAGCTGGTATCTGTTCGATGAGCAGGGATACCGTCTTACCGGCTGGCAGGAACGGGACGGGAAAAAATACTATCTCGGAGACAGTGGCCAGCTGGCAACCGGCTGGTTTGTCTGGAATGAAAACTGGTATTACGCAGATTCAGACGGCGTCATGCAGACCGGATGGATCATGACAGAACCGGGAAAATATTATTATATGGATGAAAATGGTATATGGGTAGAAGATAAAGAGAAGGACGTTGATGTGTGAGTCGGCGTCCTTTTTGCTGTTCAGAGAAGTTCACGTCTGTGACCGGCAAATTTTTTATCATGTATTCCGGGAAAGCTGTATTCAGATTCAATAGAATATCCCGCCACTTTATGGTATGATAGATAATATAGCGGACGGCGAGGCAATCGAGTGACGAAGTCACGAGAACGAGCGCACAATATAAAATAAGGAGGAACGCTATGAACCAGAATCCATTTGGGGGACAGGATCCGTTCGATTTTCTGCGCAGGCAGATGGAAGAACAGTTAAAACAGAAGCAGCAGAGCCAGCGGCAAAAAACAAACAAAACCAGCTGGCAGAACCAGGGAGAGGCGGGAGGAAAGCCAGACGGCAGTAAAGAGCAGGAACCGGAGCGCTTTGATTCCGATGGCAATCCGGTAAAAAAGAAAAAGAAGAAGCTTAAGCTTTTCCGGAATGCAGGAGCAGCAGTGGTGGTTCTGGTCGTGGCATTTGCTGCCATGAACAGCTATTACATGCTGGATGAAGAAAATTATGCTGTGGTGACGACACTTGGAAGTCCGCAGGCCGAGTCACAGGCCGGCCTGCATTTTAAGATTCCGTTTATTCAGAATGTCCGTATGGTTTCCAAGGGAATCAAAGGCATGCCGATCGGCTATATCCCGGAAACCAGCGAGTCCGTGGATGAGGAATCCATCATGATCACCAAGGACTTCAATTTCGTTAACACGGATTTTTATCTGGAATACATGGTCAATGATCCGGTAAAGTATCTGTACGCTTCTTCAGACCCGGAGTCCACGCTGAAAATGCTGGCGCAGTCTTATATCCGCGACACGGTTGGCATTTATAATGTGGACGATGTCATCACCACTGGAAAAGCCGTGATCCAGTCAGAAATCAAAGAAAAACTGACCAACCGCATGATCGCGGAGGATATCGGTCTTTCAGTGGTCAACATCACGATCCAGGATGCATTCCCGCCGACCGATGAAGTCTTAAGCGCATTCAAAAACGTGGAAAACGCAAAGCAGGGAAAAGAAACTGCGATCAATAATGCCAATAAGGACCGGAATGAGAAGATTCCGCAGGCAGAGGCAGAATGCGACCAGATCATCAAGAACGCAGAGGCAGAAAAAGAAGCCCGCATCAATGAGGCGCAGGGCCAGGTAGCGCGTTTTGAGCAGATGTATACTGAGTACAGCAAGTATCCGCTCATCACCAAACAGCGTATGTTTTACGAGACGATGGAGGATGTGCTTCCGTCCATGAAGGTTTACATTGTGGATGAGAGCGGAACCCAGAAAATGCTGCCGTTGGACAGCTTCACTTCATCCATGCAATCTTCAGCAGCAGGAGCGGGGATTTCAGACGGTACTGCGTCTAAGAACAGCGGTGCATCCGGCAATAGCAGCACATCCGGTAGTGGCAGCGCATCCGGTACTTCTGGCAGTGCTGGAGTACAGGATAACACGGAAGGAGGAAACCAGTGATGAAGAAAATCGTAAAAGCTTTTAGCGGCCTGATCCTTGTAGCAGCATTGTTTGTGGCAGGAAGTGCATTGGTCATCACCTATCCGGACGAGTATACGATCGTGCGCCAGTTCGGCGAGATCGTGCGCGTGGTTGATACCCCTGGTGTATCCGTGAAAATCCCGCTGATGCAGACCAGTTCTACCATTCCGCGTGCGCTGCAGATCTATGATATCCCGAAATCGGATGTCATCACCAAAGATAAAAAGAGTATGATCGCAGATGCTTTCGTACTTTGGAAAATATCCGATCCGGTCCTGTTTACCCGCCATTTAAACGGGCAGGTAGCACAGGCACAGTCCCGCATCGCGGCCTCCGTCTTTTCCTCTATGAAATCCGTCATTTCCAATATGGATCAGACCGAAATCATCGAGAATCGCGATGGAAAGCTTGCGGAGGATATCAAGGACAACATCGGTACCTCACTGGATGGTTATGGGATTGAGGTTCTGGCCGTGGAAACGAAATCCCTGGATATGCCGGATGACAATAAGCAGTCCGTGTATGACCGCATGATCTCCGAGCGAAACAACATTGCGGCATCTTACACCGCACAGGGCAATTCTTCCGCACAGAAGATCAAAAACGATACCACGAAAGAAGTATCAGTCATGAAGTCAGAGGCAAATGCAGAGGCAGAGAAGATCAAGGCTGAGGGCGAGGCGCAGTACATGCAGATCTTGTCCAATGCCTACAATGATGCCAGCAAGGCAGATTTTTATAACTTTGTCCGCTCCCTGGATGCAGCGAAAGCATCCTTAAAGAACGGAAACAACACCCTGATCCTCGACAAGAGCTCGCCGATCACGCAGATCTTCTACGGATACTAAAATAAACGATATTGCACAGTAAATAACATAAGTTCGAAAGCCCCCGCCCCCCCCTACGTAAGCGCATTCACGCCTGTTTTCACCCGTTTTGCTCCGCCGCCGATTGATCGTTCCTCCGCTAACTCGCTCACTGCGTTCGCTCAGACAGAGCTCCGAAACGATCGCTATGCTCACAAAACGGGCTGCAACAGGCTAAAAGAATGCGCTTACGTATGGCGGGGCGGGGGCTTTCTACTGTACTGGCTCCACTACATATAAAAAACCTGCAACCATTACTGAAATGACGAAAATAGGATAACTATCGGCCAAATCAGTAATGGTTGCAGGCTTTTTCGTACGCAGCGGTGCCAAAAAAGTAGGGCGTGTATGAGTCTGACTTCTGGAATTTTCAGCATATCAGTTGTTTCGCCTCTTGAGGACACATGTCCGAATGCAGCGGATGTAATCCGATGCAGGCGAACATGTGTCAGCGAAAGCAAGCGAACAACGATATGTGAAAATGGAGGAAGTCAGACTCGTACACGCCCGGACCTTCTAATCGACTTACTGTGCTAAAATGTTTACTGCAGCTCCGCCTCCACATCCGGGAACATGCCTACGGAGCGTTTCAGGATCCCGTGCACCTGTGCGATGCAGATCCCGTAATTGGTGACCGGCACGTTTTGCGCGACGGCGCGTGCAATCCGGGACTTCATTTCCCGTTCGTTCAGCATGCAGCCGCCGCAGTGGACAACCAGCGCGTAAGGAGACAAATCTTTTGGAAATTCCCCGCCGGAGGTGAACACGAAGTTTAATTCCTTTTTGGTGTAGCTGCGGATCCAGGCGGGCAGCTTTACGGTTCCAATGTCACCGCACTGCCGGTGGTGGGTGCAGCCTTCGGAGATCAGGACTGTATCACCGTCCTGCAGTTTATCCAGCTGCGCGGCTCCATGTACCGCTTCCTTCAAGTCTCCTTTGTAGCGGGCAAAGAGAATGGAAAATGAGGTTAGCGGGACATTGGAAGGCGTTTCCTGATCCACTTTTTTGAAAGCCTGGGAGTCGGTGATGACCAGTGCCGGTTTTTTTGCCAGGGAGCGCAAGGTCTGGGACAGCTCGGTTTCCCTGGTAACCACAGAGATGGCACCGGATTCCAGGACATCGCGGATCGTTTGCTGCTGGGGGAGGATCAGCCGTCCCTTTGGGGCAGCGGAATCAATGGGAACGACCAGGACAACCAGGTCTTGTGGCCGGATCAGATCAGCGACAATACGCTTTTCGTTCTTTTCGGAAGAAACAGCTGTGGCAAGCTTTCCAATCAGTTCTTTCAGCTCCTGAATCTGATCGCCGTTTTTAGCGCTGACGCAGATCTCGTTTTCTTGCTTTGCATATCGAGAATGTGCCGGTGGCACGTCCGCTGATTTTGCGGAGGGCAGAACGGAGATGAGGTCCATTTTATTGTATACCGTGATATGGGGAAGCTTTTTCTCATCGAAAAGCTTCAAAAGTTCCCGGTCAGCCTGCTGCAGTCCTTTTTCCGAGTCCACCACCAGAATGGCAATGTCGGTTTTGTCAAGAACCTGCAAGGCACGTTTTACACGCATTTCACCCAGTGCTCCCACATCGTCAATGCCTGGCGTGTCGATGATGACAACCGGGCCGATGGGCAGAAGTTCCATGGCTTTCTGGACCGGATCAGTCGTCGTGCCCTTGGTCTCGGAGACCAGAGACAGGCTTTGCCCGGTTACAGCGTTGACAACGCTGGATTTTCCGGCGTTGCGTAATCCGAAAAAGCCGATGTGTACACGTTCGGCAGATACTTTGTCATTTAAACTCATAGTTCGTTACCTCTTTTGAAAATCTGATCCTAGAACCGGAAATCCCGGCGGTTGGATGCTTTTATATCTTCGATGTTCTTTCTTGCAATCTCGCGTACTTTTTCCTTCGGAATCTTTTCCAGCTCTTTCTCAATCAGAGCAAAGCCGTGCTGTTTCGTTTCCTCGCTTGCGTAATCCACCAGATATTCGGTAAGTGTCATCAGTGCATTCGGATGGCAGCAGTTTAAAATCTGACCATTCTTGCAAAGGCTCATAAAGCGGTCGCCGGTACGGCCTTCCCGGTAGCAGGCAGTACAGAAGGATGGGATGAAACCAAGCTGCATCAGCCAGTCAACAACCTCGTCTAAAGAACGCTGGTCAGAGACATCGAACTGCTCGGAATCGTGCGGACGTTCCTCCTCGCAGTAGCCGCCGACGGAAGTTCTGGAAGCACCGCTGATCTGGGAGACGCCCAGCTGCAGCATCTTTTCGCGGACTTCCTGACTCTCTCTGGTGGAGATGATCATGCCGGTGTACGGAACTGCGATGCGGATGCAGGCTGCGATCTTCTCGAAAATGTCATCGGCAAGGCTGTTATCAAACGCATCCGGGTCAATATCATCGGCGTGTTTGACACGCGGAACGCTGATGGTGTGCGGGCCGACACCGTGCACGGCTTCCAGGTGCTCGGCGTGCATCATCAGTCCGGCGAACTCGTACTGGTATCCTTCCAGACCGAATAAAACTCCGAGACCAACGTCATCGATCCCGCCTTCCATGGCGCGGTCCATCGCTTCGGTATGGTAATCATAGTTGTGCTTGGGACCGGTTGGATGAAGCTCTTCATAGCTTTTTTTGTTGTAGGTTTCCTGGAACAGGATGTAGGTGCCGATCCCGGCTTCCTTTAATTTCCGGTAGTTCTCTACGGTCGTGGCAGCAATGTTGACGTTGACACGTCGGATATCGCCGTTTTTATGGTGGATGGAGTAGATGGTCTTAATGGACTCCAGAATGTACTCGATCGGGTTGTTGACCGGATCTTCCCCAGCCTCGATGGCTAAGCGTTTGTGTCCCATATCCTGCAGGGCAACGACTTCGTTTTTGATTTCTTCCTGGGTCAGCTTGACGCGGGCAATGTGTTTGTTTTTCATATGGTAAGGGCAGTATACACAGCCGTTTACACAATAGTTTGAAAGATAAAGCGGAGCGAACATCACAATACGGTTGCCATAGAATGCTTGCTTGATCTCTTCTGCCAGCTGGTACATTTGGGCAACTTTTTCCGGAATGTCGCAGGCAAGGAGGACGGATGCCTCCCGGTGGGAAAGTCCGGCACAGTGGGTCTGAGTGCCATCGGTACTTTTGACGGGTCTTGCTTTTTTCAGGATTTCATCGATCAGAGTGATGTTGTGTTTGTTTTCCTCCGCATAGCGGATGGTGTTGAGGATTTCCTCGTGGTTGATAAATTCCTCTGCTTTTAAAGATTTGGGATTGTAGATAGCCATATTGTTTTCTTCCTTTCTTTGCGGTTGGAAGCATTTTAGCAACCTTCCGTCAGAATTTTTCAAGTATGATGTCGCCGCGCGCGGTGACGATGGAGTAGCCGATGGATTCCATACGGCGGTTTAAGCAGGAGCGGCACTGGGCCGATTCGTCCCCGGTACAGATCTTATTGTCGTAAAGCGCATATTTCTTGCGCTCAGATACCGGAGAAAGATTCGGCATGACTACATTGGCACCGGCCAGAATGCCTTTTTCCCTGCCGTTGGGATCAATGGTTCCAAGGGCTGTGGTCGCAGGAAGTAAAATATTCGGTTTGATCAGCCGGATGAGAGAGAGCAGATAGATCGTCTGGTCTGCGGTTCCTGCCGGCATATCACGGAAAGGAGTATCTTTCTGCGGGATGAACGGGCCAATACCGCACATTTCGGGCTGAAAGGCCTCGATAAATTTTAAATCCTCCGAGAGGCAGTCTGCGGTCTGGTAAGGAGAACCAACCATAAACCCACAGCCCACCTGATAACCAATCTCCTTTAAATCCTTCAGGCAGCGCATCCGGTTATCAAAGGACATGGATGCTGGATGCAGCTTTTCGTAGTGCGCTTTGTCTGCAGTCTCGTGGCGGAGCAGATACCGGTCCGCTCCTGCATCAAACATTTGCTGGTATTCCTCCCGGGAGCATTCTCCGAGGGAGAGCGTTACCGCGCAGTCCGGATAGCGCTCCTTGATCTCGCTAACAAGGCTGCAGACTTCATGTACCGGGACAATGCCTTCGCCGCCCTGCAGCACAAAGGTGCGAAAACCTAGATTCCATCCCTCTTCGCAGCATTCTAAGATCTGTTCTTTCGTGAGCTGGTAGCGGTCGCAGCTTGTGTTGGATCTGCGGATGCCGCAGTAGATACAGTCGTTTCTGCAGTAATTTCCAATCTCGATCAGTCCGCGCACATAGACACCGGTGCCGTAAATTTTGCGGCGCAGGGCATCGGCTTTTTTTGCAGCATAGTCTGCCAGTTCTTTCGTCTGACCTTCCACCAGCGCGCGGTATTCTTCCTGCTTTAGGGTGTGACGTCCGGTCAAACGATCAATGAGGGCAAAAAGGTTCGTCATGGGCATCACCCAATGACATTGGAGTAAGCGGTCTTGACGCTGACTCCGTCCAGATTTCCAAGCTTTCCAGCCAGAGCAGAGATCGTATCCTGCGGTGCGTCCATGGCGATGGATACGATGCTGATGTGCTTTTGGCGATAGGGAATCCCCATTCTTCCAATGATGTAGGGACCATACTCATGAAGCATGGCATTCAGCTTTTCTACAGAATCCGGGTTTTCTACAATGATACTCATAACAGCAACACGTGTTTCCATAAAACCTCCTGTTTGTTGTAGTGGTGGTGACTGCGAAAGCAGCGGGCAGTCACAAAGACAGAGAAAAAGCCGCATCCGTAAAGGTGCGGCTGGACAGACTGCGGCTATAGATCGGGCAGTGAACCGGGCGAACCTTTCACGCAGGATGTTTCCACCCTTAGTGTCGGAATGCATCATGATTCTCATTAAGAACAGAATACCACAGATTGTGTTATATTTCCAGTACTGCTGTGGCGTGATTTTGTCAGTCTGAAATGAGAAGTATCGGCAAAATTACATGGCTGTGTATACTTACGTGAACAGAACGACAGCAGCTCTTGCAATTTTCATGGAAATTCGGTATAATAAGAAAATATCAACGATTTAACGCGTTGAATTGATGAAAAACGGGCGGTTCTGGAAGCGTATCCAGGCTGCGGTGTGAAACGTTATGGGAGAGGGGAACCTGATATTATGAACGAAGAAAAGAATCTGAATATGCCTCAGTCACTGTTGCTGCTGCTTTTGATCATTGGATCTGTGGCAGTCTGCATTCGGCTGAAGACAGGAGGACCGATGATCGGTTTGTTTATGAGCTGGATCATCATTTATCTGTTCTGCAAAGTGTTAAAGATTGAGTATGATCATGTAGTGAGCGGCGCTTATGATGCCATCCGCGTTGTTGTGCCAACGTTGTGCCTGCTCATGTCCATCGGTGTCATGATCGGTACCTGGCTGCAGAGCGGTACAATTGCATCAATTATTGTGGGCGGTCTGAAGATGATCAATCCGACTTGGCTGCTTCCGTTAACACTGGTGTTCTGTGCAGTCTTAAGTCTGGTGACCGGAACTTCTTACGGTTCTGTAGGCAGTGCCGGTGTGGCTATGATGGCCATAGGCAATGCCATGGGAATCCATCCGGGTATGGTAGCCGGTGCAGTCATCTGCGGTGCCATGTTCGGTGACAAATTAAGTCCTCTTTCGGACACAACCAACCTGGCTCCGGCGGTGGCAGGTGCAAAGTTAAATGACCATGTCCGCTCCATGCTGTGGACAACTCTGCCAACCTTTGCCATCAGCCTGGTAATCTTTACCATCCTTGGTATCAGTCAGACATCCGGTGGTTACGAGGAGGGAAATCTGCTGGTTTACATCGATGCCCTGCAGGGAGAGTTTAAAATGGGATTTGTGACGTTGCTTCCGGCGGTTGTGATCATCGTTTTGCTGCTCTGCAAAGTCAATGCGATCGTTTCCCTTGGACTTTCTGCAGTCTGTGCGGGTGCAGTATCCTGGTTTTATCAGGGAGCAACGCTGCAGAGTATCATCCGCGTGGCATACAATGGCTATAGCACCCAGATTGAAGAAGCAATCTTGAAGACCATCTTAAACCGCGGTGGTATGAGCAGTATGCTGCAGTATGTGGCGATCATCTGCTTTGCTGTCGGCATGGGTGGAATGTTAGACCGTCTCGGTGTTCTGGGCAACATTTTAAATGCCATTACCGGTCGGATCAACAGCGATGGCAGCCTGATCCTGGCCAGTCTTCTGGTTGGTTATGTAACCAGTCTCATCAGCTGCTCCCAGCCGATGTCTCATGTGCTGACCGGCAATATGATGAAGCCGTTGTTTCAGAAAAGAAACATTGCACCGGAGATTTTATCCAGGACTTTGGAAGATGCGGGAACATTATCCGGTCCGATGATTCCGTGGCACGGTTACTGTGTGTACATGGCGGGAACGCTCGGTGTGGCATGGTCTGTGTTTTTCCCGTACCTGTTTTTGCTGTATTTAACCCCGCTGTTTAGCATTTTTTATGGTTTTACCGGAATTTCCATCCGTCATACGGAACCGGAATCCAAATCACAGGATCCTGCAGCAGTGTAGCTTTTGGATTGAAAACAGCAAGAACCATACGATCACAAGGAAACATTTCAGCAGCAAAATAAAATGGAAAGTGGAGCATAGATAGGATTATGGAAACAAAACTTGTACTTCTTGGCACCGGCACGCCGAATGCGTGTCCCAATGCCAGTGGTCCGTCTTCGGCAGTTGTGGTAGGAGACCGGGCATATCTTGTTGATTTTGGACCAGGGGTGGTCCGTCAGGCAGCGAAGGCTTATAAAAAAGGAGTGGATGCTTTACGCCCCGATCGTCTGACGGTAGCGTTCTGTACACATTTGCACACCGATCACACTGCCGGGTATTCGGATCTGATCTTTACGCCGTGGGTGTTGGAGCGAAAAGAGCCACTGCAGGTGTTCGGACCAAAGGGAATCCGGGAAATGACAGAACATATTCAAAAGGCCTATGCAGTAGATATTGATTTTCGCATCAATGGTTTTGAGAAGGCCAATGAAGTGGGGTATAAAGTTGAGGCAAAGGAAATTCAGTCTGGGGTGATCTATCAGGATGACCGGGTCACTGTGGAGGCATTTCCGGTCAGCCACGGAACACTTGAAAGCTATGGATTCAAGTTTACGACTCCGGACAAGGTCATTGTGATCAGCGGCGACACCGCACCGCTTGAGATTGTGGCACAGAAGGCCAAAGACTGTGATATCCTGCTTCACGAGGTGGAATATACCGCCGGACTTTCAGCCAGGGAGTCCAAGTGGCAGAAATATCACCGGGAGGTTCACACATTGAGCGTGGATCTGGCAAAAGTGGCACAGAAAGCGCAGCCAAAGCTTCTTGTTACATATCACCGGATCTACCATATGGAAATCCAGGATAATACAGTAGATGTAGAAGCTGAGATGAACCGCAGAAATGAAGCAATCCTGCAGGAAATCAAAGATGCCGGTTATCAGGGCCCTATGGTGAATGGACAAGATCTGGATATCTTCTAAAATGTTATTGCAAATAGCTTTTTATAATGATATGCGGAGAGTTTCAGATCAGTTATGCCTGCGGCTATGCGTTTTTCGGGGATTATCCAAAGGCATCGATCATGGATCTTTTGAATGAAGCCGACAAGAACATGTATGAAAATAAAGTTCAGATCAAAGCCGGAATGGTAAGATAAAGAACGAATGTGAGGGCTTTCGTTCCTGCTCACAGGCAGGGATTTTCTGAACGGAAAAAGGCACTGGAAAAGCCACCGAAGCATAAACTATGATAAGAATGCTTCAGGGTGGCTTTTTCTTTGCAGACATTTCCAAAGCCTTTGACACCTGGAGAGGAACGGACCTGCCTGAAACGCATGCAGGAGGGCGACCGTGAGGCACGTGATATCCTGATCGAACGGAATTTGAGACTGGTGGCCCATGTGGCAAAAAAATATCAGGGAACGGACTACGAAATGGAAGATCTGTTGTCAGTTGGAACCATTGGTCTTATTAAGGCGGTGAACACGTTTCATCCGGAACGGGGAAGCCGCCTTGCAACCTATGCAGCAAAATGTATTGAAAATGAAATTCTGATGCTGTTCCGCGCAGGTAAAAAATATAATCGGGAAGTATCCTTGTTTGAGCCGATCGGAGTCGATAAAGACGGGGAGTCGGTCAGTCTGGTGGATGTGATTGAACTGGAAACCAGAGAGGTATTGGAAGACCTGATCCTGGAACAGGACCGGAAAGAACTCTATGAGGCATTTGCCTGCTGTTTAAAACCCCAGGAGCAGACCGTGGTAAAGATGCGATACGGGCTGTTTGGAACAAGGGCGTGTACGCAGAGGGAAATTGCGAAAATGCTTGGGATATCGCGATCATATGTTTCGCGGATCGAAAAACGGGCGTTGAAGAAGATGGCGGAGCAGATAAATGCAGGATGTTGAAAGAAATGCTTTACCAAAATGTCAAATGGATATATGATAGACAGTAAGAATTGTCGGAGGTAGAACAATGCGCCAGATTAATAGCCAGTTAACGAAAGATAAAGTGGTAGCGGAACTTCGCAAGGCCATTTTATATGGTATTTTTGAGCCAAAGCAGGAATTATATCAGGATAAGATCGCTGAAGAACTGGGGGTTTCCAGAATGCCGGTTCGTGAGGCGCTGCAGGTATTGCATAATGAGGGACTGGTCACCGTGAGACCCAACAAAGTAGCAACCGTGAATGATATTTCTCCCAAATTTATTCATGATCATTTTGAAATGCGCACATTACTGGAAAAAGAAGCGGTAAAACGTGTTTGTGAGAAAAAACTGGATTGCACAGCTTTGTGGGAAAGCTATAAAAAAGCCCAATTTGCGATTGAAAATGGAGATTATCGGTCTTTCAATGAATATAATCGGCAGATTCATACGATCATTTGGGAAGAAGCAGATAATATCCATTTGGAGAAGCTTTTGTCACAAATGTGGAATACCGTGGACGTAGATGGGGAAACAGCAGAAGCCAATGCGCAGGAATCCAATGAGGATCATAGAATATTAATTGAATGTATCGAAAAAAATGATGCTGCAGAAGCAGAGCAGATTATAGAACGGCATGTATACCGCAGCTACGAACGTGTATTGAATCATTTAAAAAAGAAACAAAACAAGTAATATCAGAAAGAATCTCTAAGAAAAACTTAGGGGTTCTTTTTTGTTGCAATCTCTATTATGCACAAAAAAAGTGATTCATAATTGGTTATGGTGGAGAAAAAAAGAATTATTAACAAAAAGACTTGAAAGCAAACATGACATGTGATATTTTACATAATGTAATGTATCCATTTAACAATACGAACGAAACAAATGAAATTATTTATTCAGAGGGGTGAAAGGATGGACATTAAAAAGGTTGGGTTAGCAGGAACGTTGGAATCAAGTGACATTATGATTACAGTCAGACCGGGAAATGGAACGGTAAACATTGATCTTCAGTCTCCGGTTGATATGTATTATCATGACAAGATCATGAAAACATTAACAGATGTCATCGATGAAATGGGAATTCATTCGATTGATGTCCAGGCGAATGATCATGGAGCATTAGATTGTACAATCCGTGCCAGAATGGCAACGGCGATCAAAAGAGCAGTGGAGGAATCTTAATTATGAGAAGAACCATGTTATTTTTACCGGGAAATAACCCGAATATGATCATGAATGGAGGAATCCTGGGTGCAGACAGCATCATCTTTGATTTGGAAGATGCCGTTGCTCCGGATCAGAAAGATGCGGCAAGAGAATTGGTCAAGAATGCATTGAAGTCTCTTGATTTTGGAAAATGTGAGATCATTGTCAGAATAAATGCATTGGATACTCCTTATTGGGAAACCGATCTGGAAGAAATGATTCCGTTAAAACCAGCGGTCATCATGCCGACAAAGGTCAGCAATGGCGAATATATAAAAAAACTGGACGAGAAGATGACGGAAGAAGAAAAAAAGAATGGTATCGAAGTGGGTACCATTAAAATCATGCCGCTCCTGGAAACTGCCCAGGGAATTATGAATGCTTATGAGATTGCAAAAGCATCAAAACGGATGATTGCATTATATCTGGGAGCGGAAGATCTGACTGCAGATTTGAGATGCCCGAGGACAAAAGAGGGAACAGAAATCTTATATGCAAGACAACAGCTGGTTTGTGCGGCCAGAGCAGCAGGAATTGAAGCGTATGACACTCCATTTACCGATGTTGAGGATCTTGAAGGACTCGAAAAGGATGCAAAATTCGCAAAGAGTCTTGGCTATACCGGAAAAGCGGTTATTTCGCCACGCCATGTGGATTGCGTAAACGACGTCTTTAGTCCGACTGAAAAAGAAATCCGGTATGCTATGGATGTATTCGAAGCAATTGAGCAGGCAAAGGCAATGGGCAAGGGCGCAATTTCCCTGCGTGGAAAAATGATTGACGCGCCGATTGTAATGCGTGCAAAATTAGTGTTGGACGCAGCGGCAGAGATTGGAGGTCTGTTAGATGAGTAAGGTTGTTGGAAGTATTCGAGAGGCAATTATTGCAAGTGGGCTGAAAGATGGAATGACCGTTTCCTTTCATCATCATCTGAGAAGCGGAGACTATGTCTTAAATATGGTAATGGAAGAAATCGCAAAGCTCGGAATCAAAGACCTTACGGTCAATGCAAGCTCTGTGCATGATGGACATACACCATTGATCGAGCATATGAAAAATGGAGTGGTTACCGGACTGGAAACGGATTATATTGGACCGGCAGTTGGAAAGGCTATTTCGGAGGGAGTATTGAAAAATCCTGTTATTTTCCGTTCCCATGGTGGACGTCCAAGTGCACTGGAAACTGGAAAATCAAAAATAGATGTGGCATTTATTGCTGCTCCTACTTCAGATACTATGGGAAACTGTACCGGAAAAATTGGCAAATCTGCATGTGGTTCTTTAGGATATGCGTTTGTGGATGCTGAATGTGCGAAAAAAACAGTTGTGATTACCGATAATCTGGTGCCATATCCGCTGACAGACTATTCGATTGATGAGATAAATGTTGACTATGTTGTGGAAGTGGACGCAATTGGCGATCCAAAAGGAATTGTATCTGGAACAACCAGAATGCCAAAAGATCCGGTTGCGTTAAAGATTGCAGACCTTGCGGCAAAAGCAATCGATGCATCCGGTCTGTTAAAAGACGGTATTTCATTCCAGACAGGAGCCGGTGGAGCTTCTTTGGCAACTGCAGATTTCTTGAAAAATATCATGATAAAGAAAAATATAAAAGGAAGTTTTGCTTTAGGTGGTATTACCGGATATATTGTTGATATGCTGGAAGCAGGTCTCTTTCAGGCAATTCAGGATGTGCAGTGCTTCGATCTGAAGGCAGTAGAATCCTTACGAACCAATCCAAAACATCAGGAAATCACAGCTTCCCACTATGCAAGTCCGACAGCCAAGAGTACGGCAGCAGGTTCTCTTGATGTAGTTGTGCTTGGCGCAACTCAGATTGATCTGGATTTTAATGTAAATGTTCATACGGATTCCAAGGGATATATTATCGGAGGTTCTGGCGGTCATACAGATGTGGCAGAATGTGCCAAACTGACATTGATTGTAGCTCCGCTCAGCCGTGCCAGAATGCCGATTGTAGTGGATAAGGTGCTTACTGTTTCTACGCCGGGAAGCAGCATTGATCTGCTTGTGACGCAGTATGGAATTGCGGTGAATCCTGCACGCCCGGAATTGAAAGAGCAACTGATCAAAGCGAAACTGCCGGTTAAAGATATTCAGGAACTGAAAACGATTGCTGACCAGATTAATGGCACACCGGGAACGGTAGAGATTAAAAAGGAAAGAGTTGTTGCAAAAGTATTAAACCGCGATGACTCATTGCTTGATGTGATCTATCAGGTTTCATAAAGAATACAGGTTTATCTGGAAGAGTGGAGGTCTGGGCATGAAAATAGTAGTTTTGGATGGATATACAGAAAATCCTGGAGATCTTTCCTGGGAGAAAATAGAAGCTTTTGGTGAATTGACTGTTTATGACCGTACGCCGGTGGATGATAAACGCGAAATTATTCGCAGAATCGGTGACGCAGAAGCTGTGTATACGAATAAAACACCGGTGGACAGGAAAATTATGGATGCCTGCCATAATTTAAAGTTTATTAGTGTCCTGGCAACAGGATACAATGTTGTGGACGTAGATTATGCCAGGGAAAAGGGAGTTATAGTGTCTAATATTCCGACCTATGGTACCGCTGCGGTTGGACAATTTGCAATTGCCCTCTTGCTGGAAATCTGTCATCGTGTCGGACATCATGATGAGGCAGTAAAAGAAGGACGGTGGGAATCCAATGCCGATTGGTGTTTCTGGGATTATCCGTTGATTGAACTTGATGGAAAAACCATGGGTATTATTGGCTTTGGACGCATTGGACAGAGAACAGGTTCGATTGCAAAAGCGCTTGGAATGAAAGTACTCGCTTATGATGCCCATGAAAACGATACAGGAAAGCTGATTGCAGAATACGTTTCTCTAGATCAATTGTTGGGCGAGTCTGATGTGATCGCTTTGCATTGTCCGTTGTTCCCGGATACAGAAGGAATGATCAACAAAGACACAATTGCAAAAATGAAAGACGGCGTGATTATTCTAAACAATTCCCGTGGTCCGCTTGTGGTGGAACAGGATCTGGCAGATGCGTTGAATTCCGGAAAAGTTTACGCAGCAGGACTGGATGTGGTCAGTACCGAACCAATCAAAGGGGATAATCCGCTTCTGCATGCGAAAAACTGTATTATTACGCCACATATGTCCTGGGCGCCAAAAGAGGCAAGACAGCGCATTATGGATATGTCTGCGGAAAATTTAAAAGCATTTGTGGAAGGAAAACCGATTCACGTTGTGAATCGTTGATTTTATATGCATGGGTGAAGACAAACTCAAAAGTCTGGGTAGAAATATCCAGACTTTTTGCAGTTTTATCAATTCTTTATCAAAAATAAAAAAACACTTGAGTTTATTGGGAGAGTATGATAAATTTAAAACAAAAGAATGCAAAAAACATAATGTCATGTATACAATGCAAACATACTTTTTCATCCTTGTTGAACTGCCGTTTGCAGACAGGTTCTGACTCATGACAATGATTGCAAACAGAAATGAGGTATGGATGTTATGGCAACAAAATTAAAACAGATTAAAATTGAGACCACAAGTGAACAGGTCACCAGTATTTTGCGCAATGCGATTTTGCGAAATCAGTATAAGGACGGGGAAGCCCTGAATCTGAACGAAGTAGCGGCAGAACTTGGTGTTTCCAATACACCTGTGCGGGCTGCGTTTCAGGCACTTGCAAACGACGGACTGATCCAGCTAAGACCCAATAAAGGAGCGGTGGTAAACGGCATCACGCCGAAACGTATCCGGGATTATTATCAGGTAAGACAGATTTTAGAGAGTCATGCAGCAGTCTATGCATGTGACGCGGAAGATATGACTGCACTGGAGGAAGCATTTGAGGATGCAGAAGCGTGTATTCGTGACGAAAACTGGGCAAATTACAAAAACTGCAATCATGCGTTTCATCAGGTTATTTGGGACATGTGTGGGAATGATAAGATGACAGAGCTGATGTCATCGTTATGGATCAGTTCTTCCCGTTCTGTCAATGCTTCAGAGCCGGAATATGTCCGCTGTGCACATGAGGAGCACAAGCGTATCTTTGAAGCCATTCTGAAACGGGATAAGCAGCTTGTGTACCAGGAGATGCAGAGCCATTTGGTGCGAAGTATGAACGATGTTCTTACAAACCTGGAAAAATAAATCTGAGAAAAAGTAAAAAAGCAGCCAGGCTGACAAAAAACTGACAAGATGTCACTTGTTAGTTTTTTGTCAGCCTGGCTGCTTTTTTTGTTTGAAATTTATAAAAATCAAAAAGAAAATTGGTGAAAACAGGGAAAAGAAAACAAAAGGTTGACAACGGACAAATGTATTGATAATATTTAACCATAAGCATTTGACATTGTATACAATACGATGTAAAAGAAAACGTGATTAAAAACAAAGGAGAGAATGAGATGAAAAAAGGATTAGCAGTATTCACAGCTACGGCAATGGCATTTGCACTGACTGCCTGCGGCGGATCAGGAAATCAGACGGCATCTACAACGGCGGCGGAATCAAAAACGGCTGACAGCAGTGCAGCAGCGCCGGCAACAAATGAAGATGTACTTGCAGCAGACGTAAATCTGGACAATCCGTCCACCCAGGGAAGTGAAGTTACGTTATCACTGAACCATGTAGGATCTACAACACATCCGTATCAGTATGGCGTTGGAAAATTCGCACAGCTTGCAAACGCTTATACAGATGGAGCTGTCGGAGTTACCATTTATCCGGCATCCCAGATCGCATCTGGTGCGAAAGCAGTTGAAGCAGTTCAGCTTGGCACGTTGGATATGTGTCTGGAATCTACCATGGCTCTGGAAAACTTTGTTCCGGAAATCGGAGTTTTAAACCTTCCGTTTATTTTCTCGGATAAGAATGAGGCATATACCGTTCTGGATGGAGATTATGGTGAAGAACTGAAACAGTATGCGGAAAGCCAGGGATTCAAAGTCCTTTGCTGGATGGATAATGGTTTCCGCGATATTTCTAACAACGTTCGCCCAATCACTTCTCCGGACGACATGAAAGGCTTGAAGATGAGAACTCCTGAGAGTTCGGTATTTATTGATACCTTTGAACAACTTGGTGCAACCGCTACAGCAATGGCAACATCGGAACTGTTTTCAGCAATGCAGCTTGGCACGGTTGACGGTCAGGAAAATGCAACCAGCACATTCGTAAATAACAAATATTACGAAGTGAATAAGTATTATTCGATTACCCATCACATCTACACAGCAGAGCCGCTTATTATCAGCCTGGATAAATGGAATTCTTTGTCAGATGATCAGAAAACTGCAATTCAGAAAGCTGCAGATGAGGCATGCGCATATCAGCGTGAGGTCAGTGATTCCCAGGCAGCAGATCTGCTCCAGCAGGTTAAGGACAATGGCTGCGAAGTGAATGAGCTTACTCTGGAAGCAACCGAAGCGTTCAAACAGGCAGTAGAACCGATTTATACAAAGTATGAAGCAAATTACGGGGAACTGATTCAGAAAGTACGCGATGCTGTAGCAGCAGTGAAGTAGTTTTATCTGCAACATGTAGGAATGGAAAAAGGCTGGAAGCCGGAAACAGCTTCCAGATTACGAAAGGAAGAAAAATACATGCAGAAAATATTCGAAAGTTTTTTTGCGGCAGTTGATAAAGTGTTTTTCGGGCTCTCGGCACTGGTTCTTGCAGGAATGACGGTTCTCATTACGGTTCAGGTTATCTGTCGTTTTATCCTGCATGCACCGCTTGCATGGTCTGAGGAGGCTGCCCGCTTTGGTTTCATATGGATGACGTTTTTTGCCGGATATGTTGGTGCGAGATCCTCACAGCATATCAGCGTGGAACTGGTACAGAATCTCTTCCCGGCAGGTGTGAAAAAGGGGATGAAAAGTATCAGTGCTGTTATCGCAGGAGGCTTTTTCCTCATGGTAGCATACTATCTGGTTTCTCTGTGGGGAAAACTCTCTACACAGACATCCGCGGCACTGAGAGTCCCAATGAGTTATGTGTATCTTGGAATGCTGGTAGGATGCTTTTTCATGGGTTTGTCTTACCTGTATGATGCAGTAAAAATTCTCCTTTGGGAGAACAGAAAGGAGGAAAACAAATGATTGCTTTGTTATTCCTGGGATTTTTCTTCCTGATGTTTCTGGGTGTGCCGATTGCAGCAGCGCTCGGAGTTGCAGCGGTGGTTGTAGTAGCCACCTGTATGAATGCTTCTCTTGTTGTATCAGCCCAGACCATGTTCACCGGCATCAATTCATTCCCACTTATGGCTATTCCGTTTTTCATCCTAGCTGGTAACCTGATGGGAGAAGGCGGAATCTCCAAACGACTGGTAAATTTTGTAAACCTGTTTCTTGGATCTTTCCGGGGCGGTCTTGCAATCGTAGCAATTGCAGCTTCCATGTTCTTTGCAGCAATTTCCGGTTCCTGCCCGGCAACGACAGCAGCAATCGGCGGCATCATGGTTCCGGAAATGGAAAAGAATGGTTATGGAAGAGATTTTTCAGCAGCCTGTGTTTCGGCAGCTGGTACGGTTGGACAGGTTATTCCGCCGTCCATCCCAATGGTTACCTACTGTGTTCTTGCTAACACTTCCATCAGTACACTGTTCCTCTGTGGTGTAGGACCTGGTATCCTGATGGGAATCAGCATGATGGTCGTTTCTTTCTGGTATGCAAAGAAAAATAATGTTCCGCTTGTTCGGGTAGACCGAAGTGTTGGAAACATTATGGCAATTTTAAAAGACAGTATCTGGGCACTGATCATGCCGGTTATCATTCTGGGTGGTATTTATTCTGGTATCTTTACGGCAACAGAGGCCGGAGCTGTGGCTTGTGTATACGGACTGATCGTTGGAATGTTTATCTACAAAGATTTAAAAGTAAAGGATATTCCGAAAGTCCTCACCAAATCTGCTGTAGGTGCATCCGTGATCATGCTGATCATGGCAACCGTAGGTACATTCAGTTATGTGCTGACTATGGGACAGATTCCACAGAAAATTGCAAACTTCATGCTGGGACTTACTACAAACAAATACATTTTACTGTTCCTTTTAAACATCATTGTCCTGATTGCAGGATGTTTCCTGAATTCTAGTGCAGCAATCGCACTGCTCACGCCAATTCTGCTTCCAGTGCTGACAGCAGTTGGTGTAAGCCCGTATCTGGTAGGAATTATCTTCATTGTAAACATGGGTATTGGTATGATTACTCCACCAGTGGGAAACTGCCTGTATGTTGGATGTAATATAGCGAATATCAAATTTGAAACGATTGTAAAAGCGGTAACCCCATTCCTGATCGGAGAGATTATAGTACTGTTTTTAGTTACATATCTTCCGTTCATCAGCCTGGGAATTGCCGGAGTATAAAAGAAAAAATCCATAGGAGGAGATGTATATGAATAACAATGAGGCACGTGAACAGTTAGCTGTCACAATGGAAAAATTCATCGGGCTTGCTTGCAAGCGCCTGCCAGATGATGTGCTCGAACGGCTTAAGGAATGCCGGGAAAACGAGACATCCGAAATCCAGAAAGCAATTTATGACACGTATTTTGACAACCTGAAAAAAGCGGAAGAATTAAACCGTCCTTGTTGCCAGGATACCGGTCTTCTGCATTTCTACATTGACTGCGGATCCGAATTCCCTTACATGGGCATCGTGGAAGAGGCACTGAGAAAGGCTACTGCGAAAGCTACATTTAGTTCTCCGCTTCGTCAGAACACGGTAGATTATTTCTATGAGAGAAACACAAACAATAATACCGGTGAACGGATGCCGTGGATCCATTGGGATATTATTCCGGGAAACAGTGATCTGAAGATCTGCACTTATTTTGCAGGTGGTGGTTGCTGTCTTCCGGGATGTGCAAAGGTGTTTAAACCAAGTGATGGCTATGCAGCAATTGTGAAATATGTGTTTGATGCGGTAACGGATCTGGGATTAAATGCATGTCCGCCGCTTGTAGTCGGTGTTGGTCTTGGACATAATATGGAAAATGCAGCTGTTCTTTCGAAAAAAGCTTATCTGCGTGAGATCGGTACCCATCATCCGCATCCAAAGGGAGCAAAGCTGGAGAAGGATCTGATGGAGGCATTAAACAGCGTAGGAATTGGCGCACAGGGTCTGCGAGGAAAACAGGCTGCCATGGCTGTACATGTAGAGTCTTCTGCACGCCATACAGCTACGATCGCAGTTGGCGTGAATGTAGCTTGCTATGCTCACCGCCGTGGTGTCATTACATTTGATAAAGACTTAAACTACACACTGGAATCTTATAAGGGGGTAACGCTGTAATGTTAAAAATCGAAAATGGAAAGAAAATTTTAGTAACTCCTGTTTCAGCGGAAGACATTAAAGATCTCCGTGTGGGTGATATTGTATATCTGTCCGGAACACTGACAACCGGACGTGACGATGTTCACCGCCGTGTACTTTGTGAAGGATTAAAGAGTCCTTATGATTACCGGGATGGAGCTATTTTCCATGCAGGTCCGATTATTCGCGAGGAACCAGGCAAAAATACCATGATTTCTGTTGGTCCGACTTCTTCTATTCGTATGGAAGCTTATGAGAAGGACTTTATTAAAGAAACAGGTGTCCGTGTAATCATCGGAAAGGGCGGCATGGGACCGTTGACTAGTGAAGGATGTAAGGAATACAAAGCAATTCACTGTGTATTTGTTGGTGGATGTGCAGTTTCTGCAGCCTGCCATGTAAACGAAATTAAAAATGTTTATTGGAGAGACCTCGGCATGCCAGAGGCAGAGTGGGAACTGGATGTTACCGAATTTGGACCGCTCATCGTTTCAATTGATACAGAAGGCAACAATATGTTTGTAGAGAACAAAGCATATTTTGCTTCCAGAAAAGAAGAGTGTGAGGCTCCGGTTATTGATAGCGTAAAAGATTATTTACTGATCGAAGAAGATGCTCCTGCAGTATATGATCCGAACATCTATGTTGTAGAGGATTAAACATTCGCGAACAATTAGAAAATGAGAGAATTTAGAGGAATCTTCCCATATCTTGTTTCCCCCGTAACAGAAGATGGGAAAATCAAAGAGACGGTTTTACGAAAATTGATTGAGGATTTGATCTGCAGTGGCGTTCATGGTATCGTAGTGCTTGGAAGTACTGGTGAGTTTTTCTACCTGGATGCAGAGCAGAAAAAAAGAATTGTGAAGATAGCGGTTGATCAGGCGGGCGGACGTGTCCCGGTGATTGCCGGTGTGGCTGCAGGATCTGTTTATGATGCGGTGAAACAGGCACAACGCTATGAACAAATGCATGTGGATGGAATCCTTGCGATACTGAATGTGTATTTCCCTTTAGACCAGCAGTCTATTTGCCATTATTTTTCAGAAATTGCAGATTCGGTAGAAATCGAAACCGTGATTTATAATAATCCAAGATTTACCGGCTTTGAGATCAGCACAGATACCTTGCTTGATCTGGCGAAACATAACAATATCAATTATTATAAAGATGCATCCCCAAACACTGGCCGCCTTTTAGAGTTACATGAGGCAGTCGGAGATCAGTTAAAGATATTCAGTGCGTCAGCACATGTACCGGAGTTTGTTATGATGCTTGGCGGAGTCGGATGGATGGCAGGTCCTGCCTGTGTGATTCCGAAACAGAGTGTACGGTTGTATGAACTTTGTAGGGAAAAACGCTGGGATGAGGCGATGGAAATGCAGCGGAAACTTTGGAAATTGAACAGCATATTCCAAAAGTATGGCCCATCGGCCAGCATAAAAGGTGCGTTAAATCTTCAGGGATACGATGTAGGAAATCCGATTAAGCCGTGCAAGTGTTTACCGGAACAAGGAGTAAAAGAACTTACAGCAGTTTTAGAAGAATTAAAGAATGTCTGATCGCTTGCCTGTTTCCAGAAACAAAAAATAATCACACAAATCACAAGAAAATTGCATTGTTTTCAAATGCTTTCCCATATATAATATATGGGAAAGCATTTTTTTGCATATCCAACCAAAGGAGGGGTATTATTATGTCTACCATTTTAGTGACAGGCGGTGCCGGTTATATTGGAAGCCACACCTGCGTGGAACTTTTAAATGCCGGTTATGATGTTGTAGTCGTGGACAATCTGTGCAATTCCTGCAGAGAGTCTTTAAAACGTGTGGAGGAGATTACCGGTAAGAAATTAACTTTTTACGAAGTGGATCTGCTGGATGAACCGGCACTGGATTCCGTATTCCAGAATGAAAACATTGATGCAGTCATTCATTTTGCAGGTTTAAAGGCAGTCGGGGAGTCTGTATATAAGCCGCTGGAATATTATCATAACAATATCACCGGAACTCTGATTTTATGTGATGTGATGCGCCGCCATGGCTGCAAGAGCATCGTGTTCAGTTCTTCCGCGACGGTTTATGGCAATCCGGCTTTTGTGCCGATCACAGAGGAATGTCCAAAGGGCGAGATCACCAATCCTTATGGACGGACCAAGGGCATGCTGGAGCAGATCTTAACAGATCTCCACACTGCAGATCCGGACTGGAAGGTCATGCTGCTTCGTTACTTTAATCCGATCGGTGCCCATAAGTCCGGTCGTATCGGTGAAAATCCGAAGGGAATCCCGAATAATCTGCTTCCGTATATTACCCAGGTAGCAGTCGGCAAGCTGGTATGTCTTGGCGTATTTGGCAATGATTATGACACACCGGATGGAACCTGTGTCCGCGACTATATCCATGTAGTGGATCTGGCAGATGGTCATGTAAAAGCACTGGACAAGCTGGCAAAAGAAAAAGGCGGTGTCTGGATCTACAATCTGGGAACCGGTGTTGGTTACAGCGTTCTCGATGTGATCAATGCGTTCGAGGAAGCAAACAACTTAAAGATCAACTACGTATTCAAAGAGCGCCGCGCAGGCGATGTTCCGCAGTGCTATGCAGATTCTTCCAAAGCAGAGCGTGAACTTGGCTGGAAAGCGAAATATGGCATCCGGGAGATGTGTGAAGATTCCTGGAGATGGCAGAAAAATAATCCGAATGGATACGAAGAAAAATAAAGAAAAACCGATTGCTTCACGTTGCATGTGAGCGTCGGAAAATTCGGACCAAAGAAAATTTCAAAACAATATATGGAATGAAAAACGAGGAGACCGTCAGGTCTCCTCGTCGCTCATTAAAGACTTCATAATAAAGGAATAGATTTCCTTGCTTTTCTGTTCCCACCGGGCGCTCATGGCAGCGGCCTGGTCGCGGTCCGGAACAGACAGGTTCAGCTCAATGAGCGGAGAACGTCCTTCCCGGACTTCACAGTGGACGATATAGTCCTGGCTGGTAGACTTGTAATAATCGGAAACAAGACTGACTTCGTTGCGCAGCCGCAGGCGGTTTTCCTTCAGATAGGTATCCATATCCTCTATGATCGCAGGGGAAATACTGCTTTCAAAAAAATGAAGGGTTTCTTCCCCCTCTTTGGTGATTTCATAGCGTGTGGTACTGTGTGTGGATTCGGCATGGATCAGACCGGAATCCTTTAGTTCGCCAAGAGCCTGCTGGAGTGTGAAATAGCTCGCATATTCATGCTGCAGAAAAAAATCGGTCAGCTGCGCATTGGTCAGCGGAAAGTTTACTTTTTTGAGCATGTACAGGTTCATGAGTTTATATAACGTCATCGGTTCAGACAACATAGAAAAGTGCCTCTTTCATCTAACAATTTTCTTAATCATACCAATTTAAATCTTTTAAATCAAGTGGAATTATGTTAAACTAGTGCCATATATGACTGAAACTGCTGTTTGACAGCAGAATAAATAGAGTTTCCCATATCTATGCAGTATGTTAAATGGAAGTGGGAAAATGTGACAGGGGATACTATGAGAGAAAGAATTAACCGACTGGCAAAGGGCATCGTTGACGCGGAAATCCCGGAGGTACTGATCCAGCCGGAAACGTGTGAGGGACCGGTGACTGCAGGTCAGGTATGCAGAAAAGAACTTTATGTGACGGACCGCTATGGCTGTTTTATCAAAGGTCTGGTGTATTCGTCCCATCCGCGTGTGCGGGTTCTGGGTACTTCCTTTGGAGGAAACCGGAATCGAATTTTTTATGAGGTTGACTGCCGAACCCTGTCAGATGGAGACAAAATCGAGGGAGTGTTTGATCTTGTGACCAATGGCGGCGAGAAAAAGCTGCCATATTCTTTTGTTGTGGAACCGGATCCGGTGGGGAAAATCCTGGCTGGTTTAAAAACGGCTGAGACATTTGCAAAGCTGGTGCAGTGCGACAGTGAGTTTGCAAAACGTTTGTTTGATTATCGTGACTTTACGGATGCCCCGTTTATGCAGGATCTGCAGGTCCGTGCCCTGTATGATGGCTTAAAGGGAAAACCGAACCGCCAGAATGAACTGGAAGAGTTTCTGGTGGGACTCCATGCGAAAAAACCGGTGGAACTGAGTGTCGACACGTCGCTGCGCAGTTTTGAAAACCCGGAACAAAATTTGCAGGGAACACTCCGGGTGGAGTGCAGCACCTGGGGATATATCCGATTGGAAGCAGAAACGGATGGAGAGTTCATTATACTTTCAAAAGCGGTGTTTACGGATGCGGATTTCCAGGATGGTGTCTGCGAGATCCCTTACCGGATCGATCCTGCGCATTTGCATCAGGGCAAGAATCTTGGCGCTGTCTGGATTTCAACGATGCGTCAGCAGATCTGTGTTCCATTCGAAGTTTTGGCAGGAGATGATGGCAAAGACCGATCCGTTTACGGAAGAAGGGAAGCATTTGGAAAATATCTGGAACTGCGTCTGGAGTATGAGCTTGGTCTGTATGGGGAAGCGCTGATGCGCAACCAGCTGAAACAGCAGCTGGAACTCATTCGCAGCCAGTATGGTGAGAGTCTTGCGGTAAATCTGTATCAGGCCGATCTTTTTTTGCTGGAGGGAGATACCGAAGCTGCAAAAGAAGTTTTGGGAAATTGCCGGGAAGAAGCTGCTTCCGTGCGCAAGTACCGTCCGGAATATGAACAGCTTCACCAGTATCTTTCCAAACAGCTTCAGCCGGTTAAAGAGGAAGAAACAGGAACAGAGGAAGAGGGGATTGCAGAACTTCGCGAAGAATTCGAGCGCGGCAGCCGCAGCCCGTATCTGTATGTCCGGGTCTGGGAATTATATCAGAATCATCCGGAACTGTTTACTGGTCTTTCCGATTTCGAATTACAGGTGCTGATGTTTGCTGCGAAGAGAAAACTGGTCGATAAAACATTTGCGTTAAAAACAGCAGAATTGGCTGTAACGGTGAAGCGCAGCGGCAGACTGTTGTTCCGTCTGCTGACTATGCTGTACCGGCAGTATCCGGAACCGGAAATCCTCAATGCGATCTGCAGTATCCTGATCAAAACAGACTGCCGTGATAAAAAATATTTCACCTGGTATCAGAAGGCACTAAACGATGGTGTCAGTCTGACGAGACTTTATGAATATTACCTGTATGCACTTCCGGAGGATTACCCGTATTTGCTTCCGAAAGAAGTTCTGTTGTATTTTTCTTATGAAAAATCCATGGACACGGCAAACCGGGAAGTGCTCTACAGCAATATTGTCAAATTCATGAATCCGGACTCATCTTTGTACCGTCAGTATGAGCGGGATATCGAACAGTTTACCATGGAGCAGCTGCTGCGCTCCCGCGTAAACAGCCGTCTCGTGACGTTATATCAGCATGTTCTTTATAAGGAGATGATCGATGAACAGGTAGCGAAAGTCTTTCCTGCCATTTTAAAATCGTACCGCATTACGGTATCCGGGAAAAATATCCGCTCGGTCGTTGTGTGTTATGAAGAACTGGAGCGGGAAGATGTCTTCCCTGTGAAAGATGGAATTGCGTATGCGCCGCTCTTTTCCAGCCATCCGGTTCTTTTGTTTGAGGATGTATGCGGAAATCGTTACAGCAATGTGTCTTACCGAAAACAGCAGGCGATGATGACAGACCAAAAAGAACTGGAAGAACGCTGCTATGAAATTTGTCCGGAGCAGCCAATGCTGCTTTTGGAGCGCTGCAGCGCGATCGTACAAAATGGCATGAAAGATGCACTCGACCGGCGCATTTTAAAGCGCACCCTGAAAGAACTGCATCTTCATCCCCTGTTTCAGGAAAAACTGCTTGCGTGTCTGATCGGTTATGACAGTGAAAAACAGGAAACAGAAGAGAATATGCCGGGAGTCCTGGACTATCTGACCCAGGTCAATGCGGAAACCTTAAGTCATGAAGAACGCGCAAAGCTTTTAAAACTGCTGATCTGTCAGGATAACTATGTGGAGGCCTTTTCGCTGATCCAAAATTATGGCTATGACGGAGCAGATAAGGAAGAACTGCTGAAATTGTGCAGCCGGATGATCTTAAACCAGATGCCGGAATCCGACGATACACTGCTTGGACTTTCCTGGAATCTGTTTTCACAGGGTGAGTGGGATGGCGCATTGCTGGATTATCTGTGTGAGCATTTCAACGGGACATCGGAGCAGATGTACCAGCTGCTTGAAAAGAGCGAAGAAGAGCATGTTGAACTCTACGATCTTCCGGAACGTCTGCTTGCGCAGATGATGTTCAGCGGGGAAACAAAGCATATTGATCCGGTATTTGCCTGTTACCGAAAAGGAAAACGGGTCAGTGAGCTGGTGACAAAAGCTTACTTTACCATGAAGTCTGCGGATTATTTCTTAAAAAACTGTCCGACGACCGATGCGGTTTTTGCGTATCTGGAGGAAACGGTGAAGCAGATCCCTGAGAAAAAACGGATCCCTACGATTTATATGCTGGCGCTGACACTGTGGTACAGCCGTAAGGAAAGTCTGTCAGAAGAACAGGAAAAACTGGCGCGCGGCATGGTGGACCAGCTTCTGGAAGAGGGTAGGATTTTCGCGTATTTCCATCAGCTTGGACAGAAGATTCCGATGCCGGATTCGATCATGGACCAGATTACCATAGAATACCGGGGCAGTCGGGAAGTGCGGCCGGAACTGAAAATCCGGGTACTGCCTGTAGAAGAAAACAGCCACAACGCGGAGTTTATAAAAGTATATCCGGGCATCTACATCCATCAGCATGTGCTGTTTGAGGGAGAGGTGCTGGAATATGAGGTTTATGAAAACGTGGCAGAGGAAAGAAGAAGCGGAGATGTCATGGATACAGCTTCACCTTGTACCGCGGTTAAAAAAGATGGCGGGCGTCTTTCCTACGACAGTTCTTTAAATGGCGGCCGGGAGAGCCGCTTTACTGCACTCAACGATATGAGCCGGTGTCTGATGGAACACAATACATCACAATTGAAAGAAAAAATGGAAAAATACCTGACGGACCATGCGGCCATGGAATCTTTGTTTACCTTAATGTAAGGATAAAAAAGCAGGTTTTGTCAGATAAGGCATTTGCAAAAAAGGCAGATGCTGGATAAGAGGAATTATATGAACGAATTGGTAGCAGGCATTGATCTGTGTGACGAATACACACAGATCAGTTGCGGAGACGAAGAACAAATATGGACATTTCCCACGGTGCTTTGCCGCCACAAGACGGCAGAAACCTGGTCTGTTGGGGAAGATGCTTATGCACGCACCCTCAGTGGGGAAGGAAACCTGACCGACAAGCTGGTAAAGCTCGTTTTAAAAGATGGAACGGCAACGCTCGACGGGAAACGCTATCCGGCAGAAGAACTTCTGCTGCTGTTTCTGGAGCGTGTGCTTCAGATCGTCCAGAAAGAGCTGGGACAGACGGAAAGTTTTGCAGGGCTGACCTTTACGGTGCGCAGTCTGGATGAACGTCTGGTCCAGGTATTGTATTCCTGCGGGGAAAAGCTTGGAGTTTCAAAAGAAAACATCCGGGTCATTGGACATTCCGAAAGCTTTATCTATTATATGCTAAGCCAGAAAAAAGAAATCTGGAACGGGACGGTTGGAATGTTTGACCTGTCAGAAGAGGAACTTCGTTATTACGAAATGAAAGTGCAGCGTGGCCTAAAGAAAAATGCAGTGCTGGCAGAGTATAAAAGAATCGAAGAAAGTTTCAGCCTGGATATCCTGGAAACACCTTCCGGCGCGAAGCTTGGTGACAAGATCCTTTGCACCTGCGCAGAACGGCTGATGCAGAGAAAACTGTATTCCGCTGTGTTTTTGATGGGAAAAGGGTTTGAAAAACGGGAGTGGGCAGAAGACTTTATGAAGCTGCTTTGTACGAAACGGCGTGTATACATGGAAACAGCTGTCTTTGCCAAAGGCGCAGCTTACTGTGCGGCAGACTATCTGCGCCCGCAGACCTCCTATCCGTATGCCATGATCTGTGAAGGGCGTTTAAAAGCAACCGTCACGATGGAAGTCTTATTCAAAGGACAGGAAAAAGAAGTGACACTTGCAGCGGCCGGAGACAGCTGGAGAAACATGGGAGCTATGCTGGAAGTGATTCCGGAGAAGCAGAATGCAGTAGAACTGGAAATCACGCGATTTGACTCCAAAAAGAAAAAAGCAGTCACGATCATGCTGGAGGGATTCCCAAAACGTCCGGAAAAAACGACAAAGGTTAGGATTGAAATTACATTTCTCGATGAAAAAACAATGCGCGTTACGCTGACAGACCGGGGATTTGGGGAATTGTTCCCAGCGTCAGATGCAAAAGTCGTGCAAGAGGTTATGCTATGAGTTTAAGATTATGCAGATCAGAACAGGTAAAAAATCCATATTATGTAAGCTTCCTTGGTGTGCACCTGTATTCTTCCCAGGAGCTGGCTTACGTCATTTATCATTATCCGCTGCTTGTGATGGACCGGCTGGTCGATGACCGCCTTCTGGATTTTTTGCGGGAAGAATTAAATCTTGGTTTTCTGGCATTGAAACTGGACAATTGGAGAAAAAGCGGGGAAGACCCGGACGAAATGCTGATCTTTCTGCTTCAGGAAAGCGATTATTATTCCCAGAATGAGATTTCAGAATATCGTCAGACGTTGTCGTCTTACCGGAAAAAATCTGCAGGAGAAGTAAAAAAACTGCGGGCAGACGCCCTGTTTGGTATGCGCCAGTATGGAAAAGCAGCAAAGATGTATCAGGAAATCCTGGATGATCCTTCGGATGAGGCAGAGGATCCGCTGCTTGCCAGAGTCTGGAACAATCTGGGTGCCTGCTATGGCCGGATGTTCCTTTTTGACAAGGCGGCTGAGGCATTCGAAAAAGCTTATAACCGGAGCGGCAGCCGGGAATGCCTGCGCAGCCTGTACTGGATCACAAAACTGGACAGCCGTGTGATTTTGGGAGAACGGTTCCGGAACACGATTACACAGGAAGAACAGTCCGCCTGGGATGAAACACTCGTCCGTGCACAGGAAGAGGCAAAGGAATCCGAGACGGTAAAACAGGTGGAAAGCTGGTTTCGGAAAGACGCGGCTGAGGGAGAGAAGGCTGCACGGGAATTAGTCGAAACCTGGAAGCGAGAGTACCGCGCGATGGTATAAGCGAAAACCTGGAAAAGAAAAAGCATGCGGCACAATGGGATCATGCGGCAAATGCAAAATATAATTGTAAAAAATGCGTGTAAAAAATATTGTGAAAAAGCTGACTTGAAAAAGTAAATTCCAGTGCAAAAGTAAATTCCACCGCTCTTTTAAAAGT
>NZ_QULW01000009.1 GCF_003481825.1 Clostridium sp. OM02-18AC
GGTGGAGTACGACCTTGCCAAGGTCGGGGTCGCGGGTTCGAGTCCCGTCTCGCGCTCTCAAGAGTACAAGAAAGGGTATCCGAAATGGATACCCTTTCTTGTGCTGTTCAAGCCCTGCCGGGCTCGAACGTTCGAGGTCTCCGCTCCGGTCGTTGCAAAGCGAACGTCCACTGAACGTTCTGCAACGTCTCGCGCTCTTCTGAAAAGTGTGCCGAAGCCTGTATTTATAAGGGTTTCGGCATTTTTCTATTTGAAGACATGTGTCTGAGTTTGAAGACAGTCTAAATAGGAAAAAGGTTCCGAGATTTGCGGAACCTTTTTCCTATATAAAGCCAATAGTTTGATTTGCTGTTTACACAAGATCATGCGTGAGCACTAGGCGTTTGACGGCTGAGACCAGATAGTGTATAATAGCCAGTACTGCGGTAACGCGGAAACAAGTTTTGTCACAATGAAGTATAGTCATTAAATCGGCAAAATGGGGGAAAAGAAGGAGGAAAATATTTTGAAACAACGAGAAACCTTTCAGTCAAGACTGGGATTTCTGCTGCTTTCAGCAGGATGCGCCATCGGTATCGGAAATGTATGGCGTTTTCCATATGTGGTTGGAGCAAACGGCGGCGGCATTTTTGTCGTAATCTATCTGCTGTTTCTGGCTATTATGGGTGTTCCGGTTCTTTCTATGGAATTTGCGGTGGGACGTGCAAGCCGCAAAAGTCCGGTTAAGGCTTATCAGGAGCTGGAAAAACCGGGAAGCAAGTGGCATCTGCATGGTTATGTGGCGCTGCTTGGCAACTATGTACTAATGATGTTTTATACCACGGTTGCGGGTTGGATGCTTTATTATTTTTACAGCTTTGTGACCGGAGCATTTACCGGACTGGATACCGAAGGCGTTCAGGGAATGTTTGGTGAGATGCTGGCGAGCCCGGGCATCAATGTATTCTGGATGGTGATTGTGGTAATTCTTGGAATCATGATCTGTTCTTTTGGTCTGCAGGCCGGAGTGGAGCGTATTACCAAGGTGATGATGATCGGTCTGCTGTCGCTGATGATCATCTTGGCGATTCATGGCGTATTCCTGGAAGGCGGTATGGAAGGCCTGAAATTCTACGTGCTTCCTGACGTGGAGAAGATGAAATCCGTGGGAATCGGTCAGGTGATCGTGTCTGCCATGAACCAGTCCTTCTTCACGCTAAGCCTGGGTATTGGAGCCATGGCGATTTTCGGAAGCTATCTGGAGAAGAATAATACACTGCTGGGCGAGTCGGTCAATGTTGCAGTGCTGGATACTTTTGTAGCGATTACCGCAGGTCTGATCATTTTCCCGGCGTGCTTTGCGTTTGGCGTCAATCCGGACAGTGGTCCGAGCCTGATCTTCATTACGCTGCCGAACGTATTTATCTCCATGATCGGCGGACGGATCTGGGGAAGCCTGTTCTTCTTATTTATGTCCTGTGCGGCTTTCTCTACCGTCATTGCGGTATTTGAGAATATCATTGCCTGCGATATGGAATTATTCGAGATCGACCGGAAAAAATCTGCGAAGATCAATATGATCCTGATCATTTTACTGTCCCTTCCGTGTGCATTGGGCTATAATGTACTCAGTGGATTTGAGCCGCTGGGAGCTGGCAGCTCTGTGCTGGATCTGGAGGATTTCCTGGTGAGCAATATCCTGCTTCCTCTGGGTTCTCTGGTGTATCTGCTGTTTGCCACCTGGGATTTCGGCTGGGGCTTTGACAAGTACCGGGCTGAGGCAAATGAGGGTGTCGGAATCAAGGTGCCGGCATGGATCCGCGGGTATGTGAAGTATATTTTACCGCTCATGATCCTGGGACTGTTTGTTCAGGGAATCTGGGTGAAGTTTTTCGCCTAAATAGTGACCGATGTATGCGAGGAAAGAGAGGAATTGCCATGATTCGCTGTTGTATTTTTGATTTGGATGGAACCTTATTAAATACGCTGGAGGCGCTGACCTACACGACCAATCTGACATTAAAGGAGTTTGGCTACGGGCCGGTCGGAGAGGAGCAGGTCAAGCAGTTTGTGGGAGACGGATACCGCATGCAGATCAAGCGCGCACTGCAGTACTGTGGGGATGAGGCGCTGACCCATTATGAGGAAGCGCTTTCTGTCTACATGAAGCTGTTTGCGGAGCATTGTCTCTACCATGTGCATCCGTACAATGGAATTCCGGAACTTCTCGAGACATTAAAGAAACAGGGAATCCGCATTGCAGTTCTTTCCAATAAACCGCACGCACGGACAGTGGAAAATATTGAGTCTGTGTTTGGCAAAGGATATTTCGATGTTGTGGCAGGACAGAAGGATGAGATTCCGAAGAAGCCGGACCCGGCAGGTGTGAACCTGATCCTGGAGCAGTTTGGCTGTAAGCCGGAGGAGTGCCTGTATTTTGGTGATACCAATACCGATATGCAGACAGGGCTGAATGCAAAAGCGCATACGGTCGGCGTAACCTGGGGATTTCGGGGACGTGAGGAACTGGAAGCATTCCACCCGGATTTTGTGATCGATGAGCCGCAGACTGTGATAGAGAAAATCCTGAAATTTTATGTATAAGATTCTGGATGTGACGATACATAATATTATAGAAGAAATTCTGCTGGAAAAATTTTTGAAACAAGCGAACCTGTTTCCAGAATGGTGCAGTTAAAACATCGTTTTGGGTGAATGGCTTCCGCACAAAAGAAGAAAAAAGAGGAAATTTGTGGATAATCTGCAGATTTCCTCTTTTTTTCACTCCATGGCACTTGATTAATTTCAGAAATCCGATATAATGGGTTAGTATATGTTTTATATTTATGCAGAATATTCATCCGTAGATGAATAAATGCAAATCGAGGAGGATTATTATGAAGAAGAAAATTGTGGCATTATCCATGGCAGCATGTATGGCAGCTTCTGTAACCGCTTGCGGCGGCAGCAAGCCGGCAGAGACAACCGCAGCAGCTTCTGAGGCAGCTACCGAAGCAGCAGAGAGCAGCGCTGAGGAAACCAAAGCAGCAGCCGAGATCGAGACTGTAACTTCTGGCAAGCTGACCGTAGCAACCAGCCCGGACTTCGCTCCGTATGAGTTCTACGCAATCGGTGAGGACGGAACCCCGAAGCTGTCTGGTTTCGATATGGATCTGGCTCAGTATATCGCAGATTATCTTGGACTTGAGTTAGAGGTTGTTACCGTAGATTTCGATGGTGTATTAAGCGAGCTGCAGACCAAGTCTGTTGACATTGGTATGGCTGGTCTTTCCCCGGATGAGAAGCGTATGGGCATCATGGATTTCTCTGATATTTACTATACCGGCGGTCAGTCCTTAGTAACTGTTAAGGACAACGCTGAGACCTACAACAGCTTCGAAGCAATCAACAAACCGGAAGTTTCCGTAGGCGCACAGATCGGTTCCATCCAGATGGATCTGGCAAATGAGAACAGCCCGGAGGCTGACATTGTTGGTCTTCCGAAGGTTACCGATATCATTTCTGAGCTGTTAACCGGCAAGATGGATGCTGCTTACATCGAGACGGATGTAGCAAAGAGTTATCAGCAGAACTACCCGGAGCTTGCAATCGTTATGGACGTTCCGTACGATACCGAAGGTTCCGCAATCGGTGTCTGCAAGGGCAACGAAGCTCTGTTAGCTGGTGTTAACGAAGCAATCGCAGCTGCAAAAGAGGATGGAAGCCTTGAGAAGTTCATCGCTGATGCTGGTGAGCTTGCTGCAGGTGAGAAATATGAGGGTCTTCTGGACGCAGAAGGAAACGTTCAGAACTAAGACTGAAAGGAGCACCCAATGAGTCATTTTGTTCAATGGAGCAATTTTTCAAAAATAGCGCCGTATGCCGAGTTGTTTCAGCAGGGCATTATCGTTACAGTCCTGTTATCCGTATTTACGGTTGCAATCGGCTTTTGCATCGCGCTGATACTGGCACTGATGAGAATGTCCAATGTCCGTCCATTCCAGGCATTGGGACTTGATAAAGACGGTCATATGCGGGAGGGCGGTCCGCTTGTCTGGATCAGCAAGTTTAATCCGCTGTCTTTCCTGGCAACGGCTTACGTTGAGATCCTGCGTTCCACGCCGGTTATCGTGCAGGTGTTTATCATCTACTACGGCGTGTTCGGCATCATCCAGCTTCCGTCTTTCCAGATCCTCGGATTTATCAAGTTCAGCCGGTTTTTCCCGGGCGTTGTGGCTCTGGGCATGAACTCCGGCGCATATCTGTGTGAGATCATCCGTGCGGGAATCCAGTCCATTGACGGCGGACAGACAGAGGCAGCCCGTTCCCTCGGACTGTCCCAGACCCAGAACCTGCGCTATATCATTTTCCCGCAGGCATTAAAAAACATTCTCCCGGCAATCGCTAACGAGTTTGTTGTAATCATTAAGGAGTCTGCGATCACCTACACCATCGGTGTACAGGATATCATGTCTGCTGTAAATGCAGTTAAGGGTGCAACCTTTGTTATCGTGGAGCCTTTGCTGGTGGCAACGGCAATTTATTTCTGTCTGTGCTTCCCGACTTCCAAGATCATTGCATATTTTGAGAGGAGAATGAGCCGTGGCGACAAACGATAGCATGATTCAGGTAAAAGACTTAAAAAAGCATTATAAAATGGGAACCATCAAGGCGCTGGACGGTGTGACGATCAACATCAATAAAGGCGATGTTATGGCAGTCATCGGGCCGTCCGGTTCCGGAAAATCCACATTCCTTCGCAGCTTAAACCTTCTGGAGGAGCCGACCGGAGGAGCTATCATCTTTAACGGGATCGACATCACCAAGAAGAAATATCAGGATGAGAGCGGAAAAATGGTAAAACTGGACATCGATGCCCTGCGCCAGCGCATGGGAATGGTGTTCCAGCATTTCAACCTGTTTCCGCATATGACGATTCTGGAGAACATGGTGCTTGCACCGATGAAGGTAAAGGGGGTCAGCCGTGCAGATGCGGAAAAGAAAGCCTTAGAGCTTCTGGACCGTGTTGGTTTGAAAGACCGTGCAGATGCTTACCCGATCCAGCTGTCTGGTGGACAGAAACAGCGTGTAGCAATTGTGCGTGCGCTGGCGATGGAGCCGGAGGTGATGCTGTTTGACGAGCCGACTTCCGCACTGGACCCGGAGATGGTTGGTGAGGTTCTGGATGTTATGAAGGAGCTGGCCCATGAGGGCATGACCATGGTGGTCGTAACCCATGAGATGGGATTCGCGAAAGAGGTTGGAAACCGCGTCCTCTTTATGGCAGATGGAAAGCTGTTGGAAGAGGGAACGCCAGAGGAGATCTTCGATCATCCGAAGCATGAACGTCTGAAGGAATTCCTTGCAAAGGTATTATAAAAAGGATTATAATCATATTGCTGCGGCACAAGGAGCAACGGTATTGAGATTATGGTTTGAAGTTACATCAGAGTGCCGGGCTTGGTTCCCGGCACTTTTTGCGTTATATGGAAAATAATAGACAGGAGGAGCATCAATATCATGACAGAAGAAAAGAAAGCAGCCCTCGCAGCCATCGAAGTCAGAAAAGATCAGATCTGCGATGTGGCAGACCGCATCTGGGAGTATGCGGAATTATCTTTGCAGGAGGTAAAGTCCGCAGCGCTTTACTGCAAAGTGCTGGAGCAGGAAGGATTTCATGTAGAAAAGGGAATCAGCGGCATTGATACGGCATTTTCTGCGAGTTTTGGAAGCGGCCGTCCGGTGATCGGTATTCTGGCAGAGTACGATGCGCTTTCCGGTTTGTCACAGACTGCGGGCTGTACGGAGGAAAAGCCGCTGGTCGAGGGCGGCAGCGGACATGGCTGTGGTCATAACATTCTGGGCGCCGGTGCGATGGCAGCTGCGTTTGGCGTGAAGACTTATCTGGAGCAGAATAAAATAGAAGGAACTGTGATCTTATATGGCTGTCCGGGGGAAGAAGGCGGTGCATCCAAGGCATTTATGGCGCGGGATGGTGTCTGGAAAGATCTGGATGCGGCACTGACCTGGCATCCGGAGGATGTCAATGAGGTTGCGACCGGTTCTTCCAATGCCTGCATTCAGACCCAGTACAAGTTCCACGGAATCGCTTCCCATGCATCCGGGACCCCGGAGAAGGGACGCAGCGCACTGGATGCAGTAGAACTGATGAACACGGGCGTGCAGTATCTGCGGGAGCATATGAGCGACAAGGCGCGGATCCATTACGCGATCACCGATGCCGGCGGATGCAGCCCGAATGTGGTGCAGGCGAAGGCCAGCGTACTTTATATGGTGCGCTCTAACCATGTAGCAGAGGCGATAGAGCTTCAGAAACGGGTCGATAAGATTGCCCAGGGTGCGGCGCTGATGACGGAGACAACCTTTGAGAAGAAATTCATCGACGGACTTTCTGACACGATCAGCAACTTTGCGCTGGAGCGCGTTTTGTACAAAAACTACGAGGAGCTTGGTGTGCCATCCTATACGGAAGAAGAGAATGCATTTGCAGACGCTCTCGCGAAAACTTATCTCGGTAATGACAGGGTTCCGGGGGTGGCAGCAGACAACGATGAACAGGCAAAGGAGCAGGTCATCGCCATGCAGCAGGCGTGCGGTCATGCCATGAATGCATTTCTGGCGCCGCTGTACCAGGGGGATGCATTTAAAGCGGGATCTACCGATGTAGGTGATGTGAGCTGGCTGACTCCGACTGCGCAGATCCATGTGGCTGCATGGCCAAACGGCTGCCCGGGACACAGCTGGCAGAATGTTTCCTGTGACCGGACTGAAATTGGACACAAGGCAGCGGTCCATGCAGGAAAGGTACTGGCGGCGGCAGCCATCGACCTTTATAACCAGCCGGAAATCTTAAAAGAAGCAAGGGCAGAATTTGAGAAGCGCACGGCAGCAGGCTTTGTGAGCCCGGTCCCGGCGGACGCAGTCCCGGTCATCCCGGATTAGTTTGTTAAATTTGCAGTTCACAGATGCGACACAAAGAATTTAGAAAGTTTTAACAGGAGCGGGGGTTTAAAATTCCCCGCTTCTGTTGTATACTTAATAGAACAGAAAAAGCTGGGAAACATTCGTTTTCAGTCACATATGGGGGAAGGGCAGTGTGTGAACAGCCATATGTGAAGAGAGAAGAACAGCTGCAAAAATTCTGGATACAACACGAAAGACATAAAGGAGAGCAAACGTATGGGTATGAAAGAAGACGGACCAAAGCGGCCAAATAAAAAGCTGCTTTATTACTATGGCATCATTCTTCTGATTACGGTTCTGCTGAATGCGCTGGTTATGCCGGCCCTGGCAGAGCGTTCCGTAACGGAAGTTACCTACGATCAGTTTCTGGATATGCTGGACAACAAACAGATCGCAGGAGTAACAAGAGGAGACAATCAGCTGACCTTCTGGACAGAGGATGTGCAGCAGGTTTTAAATGGTCAGCTTCCCATGAAGTCCTGGAAAAACGCAGATATTAAACTGTACAAAACAGGTATCTGGCCGGATGATGACCTGACGACCAGACTGAGAAATGCAGGAATCAGTTTCTCAGAGACGATCCCGACACAGGCATCACCGCTGCAGAATTTTATTTTTAGCTGGGTTCTGCCGATCCTCATGTTTGTGATCATCGGTCAGGTGCTCAGCAAGAGTATGGCGAAGCGTATGGGAGGCATGGGCAATGCCATGACGTTCGGAAAGTCCAATGCCAAGATCTACGCGGAGACTGAGACCGGCAAAACCTTTGCCGACGTAGCTGGTCAGGAAGAAGCGAAAGAGGCATTGAAGGAGATCGTAGATTTCCTTCACAATCCGCAGAAGTATGCAGATATCGGTGCTGTACTTCCGAAGGGTGCCCTGCTTGTGGGCCCTCCTGGAACCGGTAAAACCCTGCTTGCAAAGGCAGTAGCCGGTGAGGCACATGTCCCGTTCTTTTCCATTTCCGGTTCGGAATTCGTGGAAATGTTCGTTGGTATGGGCGCAGCCAAGGTGCGTGATCTGTTTAAGCAGGCAAATGAAAAGGCACCTTGTATCGTATTTATCGATGAGATCGATACCATTGGTAAAAAGCGTGATGGTTCCGGTTTCTCCGGAAATGATGAGCGTGAGCAGACGTTAAACCAGCTGTTAACCGAGATGGATGGTTTCGATGGCCGCAAGGGTGTTGTGATTCTGGCAGCAACCAACCGTCCGGAGTCCCTGGATAAGGCGCTGCTTCGTCCTGGCCGTTTTGACCGCCGGATCCCGGTTGAACTTCCGGATCTGAAGGGGCGTGTGGCAATCCTGAAAGTTCATGCAAAGAATGTAAAACTCGGAAGTGACATCGATTTCGATGCCATCGGACGTGCAACCTCCGGTGCCAGCGGTGCGGAGCTTGCCAATATCATCAACGAGGGCGCACTGCGTGCGGTCCGTCAGGGTCGCGCTTTTGTAAGCCAGGCAGACCTGGAAGAGAGTGTTGAGGTAGTCATTGCCGGTTACCAGAGAAAAGATGCCGGTGTGTCCATGAACGAGAAGCGTATCGTATCTTACCACGAGGTGGGTCATGCGCTGGTGGCAGCGTGCCAGAGCAACAGCGCTCCGGTGCATAAGATCACCATCATCCCGCGTACCTCCGGTGCCCTTGGTTATACCATGCAGGTGGAAGAGGGCGAGCGTTTCCTGATGAGCAAAGAAGAGGCATTGAACAAGATCGCGACGCTGACCGGCGGTCGTGCCGCAGAGGAATTTATCTTCCATTCCATCACGACCGGTGCGGCAAACGATATCGAGCAGGCGACCAAGCTCGCACGTGCCATGGTAACCCGGTACGGTATGAGCAGCCAGTTTGGTATGGTAGCATTGGAAACCGTGAATAACCAGTATCTGGGCGGCGATACTTCCATGGTATGTTCCCCGGAGACTGCAAGACTAGTCGATGAAGAAGTCGTCAACATCGTAAAACAGCAGTATGACAAGGCAATGCAGATCTTAAAGAACAATGCAGCCAAGTTAAACGAGATTTCCGCTTATCTGCTGGAGCGCGAGACCATTACCGGTGAGGAATTCATGGAGATTCTGAATGCCGGGAAGGAAACAGAGGAAGATAGCGTTCCGGTGAGTCAGGAAGAAGCTGCGCAGTAACAATATCGCATGATAACAAACGAGGTGCGAAAGCTCCCACAGCCGCCATGCATGGCGGCTGCGGGAGCTTTCGCACCTTTGATATTTACTGTGCTAAATTGTTTAGTCTGCGAACAAATGTTTGCAAGCAGCCTGTTGCTGTGGTATAATGGGCTGGTATCTGAGTTACACTAAAAAGAGGAATCGTACAAGTGACGATGCAACGATGCACAAGAAAGGTTTACGGCCATGGCAAAGCAGTATATCAAGATTCGAGGTGCCAATGAGCACAATTTAAAAAATATATCCCTGGATATCCCAAGAAATGAACTGGTAGTTCTGACTGGATTAAGTGGTTCGGGCAAGTCTTCCCTGGCGTTTGATACCATCTATGCAGAAGGACAGCGGCGTTATATGGAGTCGTTGTCTTCCTACGCCAGACAGTTCCTGGGACAGATGGAAAAGCCGGATGTGGAAAGCATTGAGGGACTTTCTCCTGCCATCTCCATCGACCAGAAATCGACCAACCGCAACCCGCGTTCCACGGTGGGAACGGTGACGGAGATCTACGATTATATGCGTCTTCTGTATGCACGCATCGGTATTCCGCACTGTCCGAAGTGTGGACGTGAGATCAAAAAACAGACCATCGACCAGATGGTTGACCAGATCCTGCAGCTGCCGGAGCGCACGAAGATCCAGCTTCTGGCACCGGTGGTGCGCGGGCGCAAGGGGGAACACGTCAAGCTTTTGGAGCAGGCGCGCCGCAGCGGCTATGTGCGCGTGCGCATTGACGGGAATCTCTATGACCTTTCCGAGGAGATCAAGTTAGAAAAGAACATCAAACACAATATTGAGATCGTGGTAGACCGTCTGGTGGTGAAAGAGGGCATCGAAAAGCGTTTGACGGATTCCATCGAGACCGTTATGGGACTTTCGGATGGTCTCATGATCGTTGATGTGATCGACGGGGAGCCGATCAATTTCAGCATGAGCTTTGCCTGTCCGGACTGCGGCATCAGCATCGAAGAGGTGGAGCCGCGAAGCTTTTCCTTTAATAATCCGTTTGGCGCCTGCCCGGAGTGCTTCGGTCTTGGGTATAAGATGGAATTTGATGAGGACCTTATGATCCCGGATAAGTCCTTAAGCATTTCCAAAGGAGCCATTGTGGTGATGGGCTGGCAGTCCTGCACGGAAAAGAGCAGTTTTACCCATGCCATTTTGGATGCGCTGTGCAAGGAGTATCATTTTGATCTGGATACTCCGTTTGAAGATTACCCGAAGGAAATCCAGGATGTGATCCTGCATGGAACGAACGGGAAAGAGGTCAAAGTTTATTACAAGGGACAGCGCGGTGAGGGCATTTACCCGGTCGCATTCGAAGGTCTGATTCGCAATGTGGAGCGCCGCTATAAGGAAACCTTTTCCGAGGCATCGAAAGCGGAATACGAGACGTTTATGCGCATCACACCGTGTAAGGCCTGCAAGGGTCAGCGTTTAAAGCCGGGTTCCCTGGCGGTTACAGTTGGTGATCTGAATATTTATGAGGCAACGGAGCTGTCCATTACCCGCTTCCGTGCTTTTCTGGAGGATTTAAAGCTGACGCCGATGCAGGAGTCCATCGGTCATCAGATCTTAAAAGAGATCAAGGCGCGGCTGGATTTCCTGCTGAATGTCGGTCTGGAATATCTGTCACTCTCCCGCGCGACCGGTACGTTATCCGGCGGTGAAGCACAGCGGATCCGTCTGGCAACGCAGATTGGTTCCGGCCTGGTTGGAGTTGCCTACATTCTGGACGAGCCGAGTATCGGCCTGCATCAGCGCGACAACGACAAGCTTCTTGCGACCCTGACACATCTGCGCGACCTTGGAAATACCGTGCTTGTGGTCGAGCACGATGAAGATACCATGCGGGTAGCGGACTGTATTGTGGATATCGGACCGGGAGCGGGGGAACATGGTGGAGAAGTCGTGGCGGTTGGCACGGCAGAAGAAATCATGAAAAACGAAAAGTCCATCACAGGTGCGTACTTGAGCGGACGCATCCAGATCCCGGTTCCGAAGGAGCGCAGACAGCCGACCGGCTGGATCACGGTGCGCGGGGCAGCAGAGAACAACTTAAAAAATATCGATGTTTCCTTCCCGCTTGGCATTATGACCTGCGTGACCGGTGTCTCCGGCTCGGGAAAAAGTTCCCTGGTCAACGAAATCCTTTATAAGGAACTGGCAAGAAAGCTGAACCGTGCGCGTACTATTCCGGGCAAATTTAAGAAGATCGAGGGATTGGAGCAGCTGGATAAGGTCATCAACATCGACCAGTCCCCGATCGGCCGTACTCCGCGTTCTAACCCGGCAACTTACACGGGCGTGTTTGATATGATCCGCGACCTGTTTGCGTCGACGCCGGATGCCAAGGCGAAGGGCTATAACAAAGGACGTTTCAGCTTCAATGTGAAGGGCGGTCGGTGTGAGGCCTGCAGCGGTGACGGCATCATCAAGATTGAGATGCATTTTTTGCCGGATGTCTATGTGCCGTGTGAAGTCTGTGGGGGCAAACGCTATAACCGCGAGACGCTGGAAGTGAAATATAAGGGAAAGAGCATTTACGATGTGCTGAACATGACGGTAGAAGAGGCTATGAAATTCTTTGAGAATGTGCCGTCGATCTACCGGAAGATTGCGACCTTGAATGATGTGGGACTTTCGTATATCCGTCTGGGACAGCCGTCAACCCAGCTTTCCGGCGGCGAGGCACAGCGGATCAAGCTGGCGACGGAGTTAAGCCGCCGTGGAACCGGAAAGACCGTTTATATTCTGGATGAGCCGACAACCGGTCTGCATTTTGCGGATGTCCACAAGCTGGTGGAGATCCTGCGCAGATTGTCGGATGGTGGTAATACGGTCATTGTCATTGAGCACAACCTGGATGTGATCAAAACAGCGGATTACCTGATCGATATTGGACCGGAGGGCGGCGAGCGCGGTGGAACTGTTATCGCGAAAGGAACGCCGGAGGAAGTCGCAGAAAGCCCGGTATCTTATACTGGAAAGTATGTGAAGCGGTATCTGAGTAGAAACTGATCATCATAGGTGTTTTTAGAAAAATCCGAATGTCATTACACGGTAACATATGGTGTAATGACATTCGGATTTTTTATGTTTATAAAGGATAGAGCTGTGGGATTAATTGTTTACGAATTAAATCAAGCATATCTTGAATTAAATTGACGTTATTGGGATTTTCAGCATAAAAGGCGTGAATGTTTTGAACGGGAGGTGTTGAATCCAAAGTACAAAAATAAACATCGTATCGAGATGCAATTTGTTCCCATCTGCAAATGCTTTGAGAAATGAATGTAACGCCCATGCCATTGCTGGCAAGAAGCAGAGCAGCTTGAGGCGTACCATAGGTTATTAGATTTCCATATTTAAACTGATAGCGATTCATTTCTCGTTCTAAAAAATATGTGTAATTATTAATATTTTCGCCACAAACAAAAGGTGCACCGTCTAATATAGAAGAATCGATAAGGCAAGGATGTTCAATAGAGCATCCTTTGTATTTTTCTGGTGAAATAAGGCCAAGCGATTGAGGTATTACATAGATAAGATTTTCTTGGATTAAAAATTCATCTTGAATATTGTTATGCGTGTTTGAAAGGCTAAAAGTTCCGATCGCTAGAGTAGCAGGAAGATTGTCAATGTTTTTGTCATGTGTATTCAAAGCGTTGTTATTGATGGACAATTGTACGTCTGGATGAAGTTTTGCAAACGTGGGCAGTAAAAGGGGAAGCCAATAATGCCCACGTCCACTTCCGATGCTTAGACAGAAACGAGTTTTTGATAAAGATGATAATTGGTTTTGCATTTTGATCTGCAGTTGCCGGATATGGTTCATTTCTTGTATATAGAGATTTCCGGCAGCGGTCAGTCTGATCGGTGAATGTTTACGATCAAAAAGTTTCACACCTAATTCGCTTTCTAACTTATTTAATGCACTTGTTAATGCGGGCTGTGAAATATATAGTCTGGCTGCAGCTTTTGTTAAATTTTGTTCTTGAGCAACAGCTATGACATAATCTAATTTATCGAAAGACATAAAGCACACTCCTTGAATTATAAATATTTGTTTATAGTATTATTTATGGGAACATATTGGACAAAATGATGAATTACACAATATAATTATGTCATAAAGTATATGATGCTTTTGCAGCAAAGTCAATAAATGCAGAAATTGCATAAAAATTCTTGATATATGTCGACAAATATTTAAGAAAAAAGAAAAAAATATAAGGAGAATATTATTATGGGTGTTTCGAAAAAGTATGAATGGATGGGTTTGCCTTTACTGACATGGGTGGTGTTAGCTGGGATAACGGTATTAGGTATGTACTCAGGAAAAATGGGAACAGATTTTGGCTCTACAATATTTTGGCTTACAGTAATCGGAGCTATAATCATGGGAGTGGGCAATCAGCTTCCAATCGTAAAAGATTATTTAGGTGGTGGACCATTACTTTTATTATTACTTGGTTCTTTTGCAACATGGGCGAAATTAATACCGGAAGCTTATGTTGAAGCTGCAAATAACTGGATGTCTGGAATCAATTTTCAAGCTTTTTTTCTTACATTATTGATTGTAAGCGCAGTTATGGCTATTGAGCGAAAAATTTTGTTAAAATCTTTGGTCGGATATCTTCCGTGTATTTTAGGTGGCTTAGTAGGAGCTGCGATTATGGCGGCTGCAGCAGGCATGATTTGTTTCCATTTAAGTATCGGAGACATTTTGATGACTTATGTGATGCCTATAATGGGTGGTGGAAGTGCAGCAGGTGCTCTTCCAATGAGTAGCATTTATGAAGAGGTGACAGGAAAAGACAAGGATGTATATTACGGCATTGCGATGTCTGCATTGATGGTTGCTAATATTCTTTGCATTTTCTTTGCTGTTGGTTTGGATCTTTTAGGAAAGAAATTTCCAAAAATGACAGGAGATGGAAGTCAATTATTACGTAAAAAGAATGACAAAGATAGCATTGGAGATTCGGAGCAGGTTACATACAGTTTAGAAGATATGGGAAATGGAATGATGATCATGGCTGGGTGCTGGGTATTTGCCGGTCTTTGTTCCAAATGGTTTCTTCCTAAAATTTTTGGTGTATCGATTCATCAGTATGCATACTTGGTTATTATTGCGGTTGGATTAAATATTAGTGGTGTGTTGTCTGCAAAATTAAGAAAAGGAATTTGCAAAGTCTATGATGTAATGAAAGTTTGGCTGACACCGTCAGTATTTGCAGGAATGGCAATTTCTCTTCTGGATTTTCAGAGCTTTATCGATGCTATGTCAGTGAAAACACTGGTGCTTTCTGTTGCTATTATTGTAGGTTGTATTTTGGGAAGTGCGCTGATTGGTTATCTCGTGGGCTTTTATCCAATAGATGCCGCAATGACAGGAGGGTTATGCATGGCTAACATGGGAGGCAGTGGAGATATGCTGATTTTGGCTGCTGGAAACAGAATGGATCTTATGACTTACGCATCAATTTCCTCTAGAATTGGTGGAGCCATTGTACTTGCAATTTCGGGAGTTGTATTTGGTATGTTTGGCTGAATGGACATGCCGAGCTATGATTCATATAAACAATATGGTAAAAGGTTGGAGAAGCGATATGAAAATTGTAAATGTAAAAGTAATAAAATCAAACAGAGCTGTTTATTGTAAGATACTCACAGATGAAGGAATCACAGGTTTGGGGGAAAGTGGAGCATGGGGATTTTTGGATGCCAGTGCACAGGCAATAGAAACGTTTTCCCAGTATCTGATTGGAAAAGATCCGATGGATATTGAACATCTTTGGCAGTCCATGTATCGCTATTCGCATTTCCGTGGCGCAGCAATCATGGGTGCTTTGAGCGCGATAGATATTGCATTATGGGATATCAAGGGAAAATATTACAATGCGCCTATATGGCAGTTGCTTGGTGGAAAATGTAGAGACAAGGTGAGAGTATATGCACATGTGAATGGCTGTACGGTAGAAGAACAGGTCGAACATTGCTTAAAGGCAAAAGAAGAGGGATATACAGCAGTGGGACATATTAATCCGTTTTTGGATGAACCTTCGGATGTGCCATTTTCTGATGGAACTGCGGCAATGTTATATAAAGCAGAAGAGCGGGTAGGAAAAATACGAGAAGCAGTAGGAAAAGATATGGACATTTGTCTGGAATTGCATCGAAGACTGGAACCTGCTTTGGCTATTTCTTTGTCGGGTAAACTGGAACAATTTAACCCTATGTTTTTGGAAGATCCAATTAGACCAGATAATTTTGATGCAATGGCACAAGTGGCTTCTGCTTCTAGGATTCCCATTGCTACTGGAGAACGTATTCATAATATTTTTGAATTTCAAATGCTTTTGGAAAGAAGAGCATGCCATTATGTAAGAGCAAGCATTTGTTTATGTGGAGGTATTACGGGAGCTATGAAAATTGCGGCTGTGGCAGAATCTCATCATTGTAGTCTGGTGCCGCACAACCCGCTGAGTCCTGTTGCTACGAATGCAGAGTTACAGTTATGTGCAGCCATTGATAATTTGGCTATTGCAGAGTATCCATCACCAGATGTTCGTTCCACCCAAGATCAGTTTATGGGTAAGAAAAATGGATTACGCATGCGTGATATGGTGAATCATGTACCAAATGTAAAAGACGGTTATGTTGAAATTCCAACAGAACCAGGATTGGGAATTGAACTGGTGCCAGATGTAGAGAAACTATTTCCTTTTCAGTCGCACAAAATTGCTACTAGAATGAGAATAGATGGTTCTGTGTGCGATCAATAAGATTTCAGTAACAAAAAGGTTCTCTTTTTACGAAATAACCGGTAAAAGAGAACCTTTTATTGTCGAAGCAGTTTATAATGAATTTGGTGTTATTTCAGAAAATAATTCTGCCTACCTTCCCGGAAAAAGTATTTCCGGTGCATACCAATGGACAGAAGCAGAGTGAGAAACTCTGCCATCGGTACAGCGAGCCAGGCACCGTTGATTCCAAGAAACTGCGGCAGGATCAGCAGGGAGATCGTGGTAAATACCAGAGTTCTCGCAAAGGAAATGATTGCGGATACCCTTCCGTTCGACAACGCGGTGAAAAATCCGGAGGAAAGGATATTAAAACCGCAGAACAGGAAGTTTACGGCAAACAGCTGGAAGCCGGTGACAGCCAGTTCATAGGTTTTCGGATCATCCGTGAAGATGGTGACAATGCCAGTGGAAAGAAAAATGGCGGCCGCAGTCATAAATACGGAAATGATTGCAGTGAACCAGAAAGAAATATGGTAAATATTTTTCAGCTCCTTTCGGTTTTCAGCGCCGTACTGGAATCCGATCACTGGGCTGATGCCGATGGAGAATCCCAGATAAAAGGCCTGGAATAAAAACTGACCGTACAAAAGAATGGTGATGGCGGCAACCCCGTTTGGTCCGGCCAGGCGCATCAGGATGATGTTAAATAAAAGGGTGATCACGGCATTGGAAAACTGGGTGACCATTTCGGAAGAACCGTTGTAGCAGGCCTGCAGGAGTTCTTTTACACGGAAAGAAAAACGGGTCAGATGCAGTTCGTGTCTGGGTGACAGGAAAAAGACCAGTCCGATCACGGCAGGGATGGTCTGTCCCAGTCCGGTTGCCATGGCGGCTCCGCCGATTCCAAGCTGACACGGTACAATGAGAACATAATCCATAACGGCATTGACCAGTCCGGCCAGGATTGTGAGGATCAGCCCCATATGCGGAGCTCCGGCAGTAACCAGAAAACACTGGAACAGGGTCTGGAGCATACAGGCCGGGGAAAACAAAAGCAGGATCTTCAAGTAGGTTATGCTGTCAGCCAGAAGCAGGTCGTTTGCACCAAGCATCCGGCAGATCGGTTCTGGAAAGAGAACAGCGATCAAAGCGGCGAAAAAGCTGAATAACAGTCCGACTAAAAGAAACAGAGAGAGGCATTCCCGTGCCTCTCTTTTTTTGCCCTCGCCCAGATATTTGCTGATGACAGCTGTGCCGCCGGTTGCCAGCATGGTGCCGACAGCGATGACAACGCTAGCAGCAGGAAAGGCGATATTTAAGGAAGAAAGCGCATTGCTTCCGACAAAGCGGGATACGAAAATGCCGTCCACAATTGTGTAGAGGGACATAAACATCATCATGATAATAGATGGAAACGCAAATTTCAGCAGCGACCAGGGGCTGAAATACTGATTAATGGATGTTGTCATTATAAAAACTCCTCGATATTCTGAAAATAGTCTTGAACATACAGGTGACTTTTGAGAGAATAAACCATAGGGTTACCCGATAGTCAAGAGAAATTGAAATTATTTTTGAAATAGATCATGACAGAAAGGAATTGGATATATGGATCGTAATTTATATATGACAACCGGAGAGTTTGCGGCTTTGACCGGAGTGACGAAGCATACCTTGTTTCATTACGATGAAATTGGTCTGTTTTCCCCAGAGTTTGTGGCTGAAAATGGTTACCGCATGTACTCCCTGGATCAGGTGGAAACTCTGGATACGATTCTGATTCTGCGGGATCTTGGCATGCCGCTAAAGGAAATCCGCCGGTTCCTGCAAATGCGCAGCCCGCAGGAACTGATGCGCATTTTTACAGAGCGGGAAGCGCAGATCGAGCAGGAAATCGCAAAACTGGAAAACATGCGAGGGTGGATCCGGCAGCGCCGGGAAAAAATCAGTACAGCACTGAGACAGGATTTTTCCAAAATACAGATCCGGCATTATCCGGAGCGGTATTATCTGATCCGGCAGATGGACGGCAGCTCGGAGCAGGATTACGTGGAAAAAACCAATGCATTGATCCTGGATTTTAAGAATACGGAGCAGAGAAATGATTATGAGGTGGCATATTTTCAGCATGAAGGAAATGTGCAAAATCAGGATTATAACGTGTACGATAATGTACTTATTCTGTTACAGCAAAAGCCGGATCATATGACGTATCAGATCCTTCCGGAAGGAGACTACCTGACTGGATTTCATGTGGGTTCCTGGATGGAAATGAGGGAAGCGTATGAGCGTATGGAGACCTACCGAAAGGAACATAAAATCCAGACAGAAGGTCCCTATGTAGAGCGCGATGTGATGGACAATCTTTCGGTAAAGCGGATGGAAGATTATGTGACAGAAATCGCGGTACGGATCGCAGAAAAAGAATGGTCATGACAGTGGCTGGATGATATTTTTGCGGAGATCATTGCAGAGAGTATGCGCCGGGTAGGGGAACTGTGGCCAATCGATATTTATACAGAAGATGCAAGGGAACTGGTAGAAAAAGCGAATGAAACGTATGCACAGTGATGAGTATCAGGCAGTGTTCCTGTTATGTGAAAAAATTGGAAGATCAGGCGGATTTTTAAAGAGGACCGCGGTAACCGGGTTAAAACAGATACCTTCCTGGAAGAATATCTGGAAAATCCGGAAGTGCTGTTTGAGGCAGAACTGCACAAAAACCGTGACACCGTGCTTTCTTTTCGGTTAAAAGGTTTTGCGCATGAGATATCTGCGTGTATTAAGGCAGTCCAGAAGCATCATCTGGTATTTATCGGCTATATCACATGCCAGCAGGATTTCAAACATTTTTCCTGGGACTGTGCGGAGTATTTTTCCTGGGCAGACAAGTACCTGTGTATTCCCTATGATGATGGCTATTACCAGATCCAGCTGAATCTTCCCTTGCCATGGCGGCAAGGCTGCTGGTCGATTATTTAAAGCTGGACCGCCAGTTTGTGGTGGAGGATGTGAACGACAAGCGCCACCAGGAGGTCATCCGCTTTATCATGAATATGGCAAAAGCACTGAACATGCAGGTAATCTTCGAGGGAATCGAGACAAAAGAACAGGCAGAGCTGATCTACGATATGGGCTGTGATTTCGCGCAGGGACATTACTACAGTAAGCCGAGGCCGTTCGCAGAGCTGCTGGATGCAGAGTAACGAAAAACTGGACTGGTTAAAAATGCAAATACTGGCTATTTTGAAATATCCAGATAGCGCCTATAATGTGGAACAAGATCACCGATGCGGTCCGGAACGCATAGGAGTGTTTACGCAAAGGAGATTGTTGGATATGTTTGAGGAGGCAAAGGTTTTAAGAGTTCCGTATGACCTGGTGCAGTATGTGCATGACAACGGACGTCTTCCGGTTGTAAATTTCGCGGCAGGTGGCGTGGCAACCCCGGCAGATGCGGCACTTATGATGCAGCTTGGCGCGGAAGGTGTTTTTGTCGGATCCGGTATTTTTAAATCCGGTGATCTGAAGAAGCGTGCGGCAGCGATCGTCAAGGCGGTTACCAACTTCAATGACCATAAGATGCTGGCAGAGCTTTCTGAGGATCTTGGCGAGGCCATGGTTGGCATCAACGAGCAGGAAATCGCGCTGTTAATGGCAGAGAGGGGCAAATAGGATGAAGATTGCAGTCCTGGCAGTCCAGGGAGCCTTCATCGAGCATGAGAAAAAGCTGGAAGTCCTGGGTGCGCAGTGCATCGAGCTGCGCAAAAAAGAAGATCTGGATGCAGAGTTTGACGCTCTGGTGCTTCCGGGCGGTGAGAGTACTGTTCAGGGAAAGCTGCTGAGGGAACTTGGGATGTTTGATATCCTGAAAGAAAAGATTGAGGATGGGATGCCGGTTCTTGCGACCTGTGCCGGACTCATTCTTCTGGCAGAACATCTGACGAACGACGAGCATGTGTATTTTGGAACCCTTCCGGTTTCTGTGCGCCGCAATGCTTATGGAAGACAGCTCGGAAGTTTTCACACTGTGCAGGAGTTTGCCGGAATTGGAAAGGTGCCTATGACCTTTATCCGTGCTCCTTATATGGAAGAGGCAGGGACGGAGGTGCAGGTGCTGGCAGAGGTGGATGGACATCTGGTTGCGGTCCGTTATAAAAACCAGTTTGGCATGTCGTTTCATCCGGAACTGGATGAAGATAGCCGGATCCATGCGTTATTTTTGCAGACAGTGGCTTGTTCCATGGAAATGAAAGAAACTGCGATGCTTCGGTAAGAAATAGAAAAGTGGACAAAAAAACAACCCCCGGCTGTACATCTGGTGAGAAATTCACCAGGCTGTACAGCCGGGGGTTTGTGTGAACATACAGAACGTTTATTCGGCGACCGGTTCTGCCGTACATACTTTTTTGAGCGGCGCTTCCAGGAAAGAACGCCACAGACGGACCAGCTGTCCAACGCAGAGTGCGTTGATCAGGGTACCTTCACGCACGCCGTTGAGTTTGTGGAATGCAATGAGGGCAACGACCATAGCCAGGATGGTCAGGGTGCTGTCGAATGCGACCTTGACATTTCCGAAACGGATGCCGGTCTGTCTGGACAGCTCGCGAACCAGAGCTTCTGCCGGAAGCATGATCACATCGGCGATGACCTCAAAGCTGATGCCCAGTGCCATAATGACACATCCGATGACCAGATAGACAAAGGATGCTCCCCATGGACCGCCAAAGCGGGTCGGGATGAAGCCCATGGCCTGATCGATGCAGAAACTGAAAAAGAATGTGATCGGAATCTGCAGGGCCTGCTGGATGCTGAATTTTTTGCGGAGCAAAGCTTCCAGGACCAGGAATGTCATATTGAATAAAAATGTGTAGGTCCCCATGGAAATTCCAGTGACCAGGCTCAGCACAAACGGCAGTCCGGATACCGGTGATGTACCAAGTCCTGCGCGTGTGATGAAAGCGATACCGGTGGCGCTCAAGATGACTCCGGTTAAAAACAGCAAATAGCGCCGGATGTAAGTGTGAATAGACATGACGGTAAACCTCCCCAGAACGGCAGATGAAATTTGCTTGTATTGATAGAAGATGGGTCCCGAACATTATGCTTTTTATACAAGATGCTGCCGTTAAAAAACTGTCAGTGTCTATATTTTAAACGAAAACTAACTATTTTTCAATGCTAAAAACTATTTTTTAGATAAAAATTATTTTTTGAGCCCGCGGATGAACTGGATCAGTTCAGCAGAACAGTTCGCTTTTACAATGATCATGCCCTGATTTGCGGCAGTCATCAGATAAAAGTGGGTTCTGGTCTCTACCAGATGTGCGATGCTGCTGTAAGGAATGTCAACAGACTGGTGATTGCTGGTTTCCTGCAGATGGTCTTCGTAGAAACGCATGACAGAGTGGCGGTTCTGCAGTTCCGGATTGGCATTGTAAACCTTGCGGCACTGGCGCTTGGAGACGTACACCAGAACAAGCGGAATGGCAAAGACAATCAGCAGATAAGTGAAGGCAGAGGTTCCCGGATCGGTAAATACGCGTAAAAATCCGGAAAAGATCATAAGAATATAGCATACAGTAAGGAATTTGGAGCGGAATTTGCTGATCCGGAAAGGAACGATCATATTAAAACGTGTAAATTCCTCCAGATTGTAATCGGTAAATGTCTGGTGCAAAAATGGCATGGATAGGGCCTCCTTGTAAAAATTATGCAGAAACAGATGGTTTTAAAATCCCGGATTGCTGTATCTGAACAATACGATTATAGCGAAAACAGATAAAAATTACAATCTGCATTGTGTATTTTATACAACTTTTCCGTTGTGAACGGCACAAGAACACCATGTAAACTTAAGATAGTTAAGAAAAATTGTGTGGAAATTTAGGAATTGATGTGCAAAATAGAGAAAGCTCATGTCTTAACTTGACTTTTGAAAATCATCATGCTATCATACGTGGCAAGACAAAGGGGTCTACATCAGATGAGAAGATGTAGGCCCCTTTTGTTATATCACAACATACCCCTTTGTTACATGATTGGAATTACCATTACGGTTAGAAAACAAAAAACAGCCGTGCAGCTGTTCTTTCCGAGAGAGGAGATGAGTAATTTTGAAAAAAATAGTCGGGCTGATTCCTCTTTATGACGATGAGAAGGACAGCTATTGGATGCTTCCTGGATACATGAAGGTACTGGAAGCATGTGGAGCACTTCCGGTTATGCTTCCCCTGACGATAGACACGGAAGAACTGGATGACTGCTTCCGGCTGTGCGATGGAATCCTGATGACAGGAGGACACGACGTGGATCCAAAATTGTATGGAGAACATGCGAAAGCGACCTGTGGTACGGCATGCAGCAGCCGGGATCAGATGGAAACGTATCTTTTCAAAAAAGCACTGGAGGAAGATAAGCCGGTGTTTGGCATCTGCCGGGGCGTTCAGCTCATGAATGTCCTGCTTGGCGGAACACTTTACCAGGATCTTCCAACCGAGCATCCATCCGGAACGGAGCATCATATGACACCACCGTATGACAAACCGATCCACAAGGTTGATGTGGTTTCAGGAACAAAGCTTTCTGATATCATTGGTGCCGGGGAACATGCGGTGAACAGTTATCACCATCAGGCAATCAAAGAACTGGCGCCGGGAGCTGAAGCGATGGCGTACTCAGAAGACGGACTGGTGGAGGCTATTTCCGTACCGGGCAAATCGTTTCTGGTCGGAGTGCAGTGGCATCCGGAATTTGCGTTTGAAAGCGATCCGGAGTGTAAAAAGCTAGTTCAGGCATTTGTCGATGCCTGCAATGGAAAAAAGTGATCTTGGATTGGCGAGAGCCATTTCAGATAAATGCGTGATCGGAAGAGGAAACATGCGAACCGTCACGGAGAAAAGAGAGGAGAACAAGATTATGAAAAAGAAAGCAATGGTTATGGTAATGGCAGCAGCAATGACAGCAGCTCTGACTGCATGCGGCGGCTCTAAGAGCACAACCGCAGACACCACCGCAGCAGCAGATACTACCGCAGCAGACACCACTGCAGCAGAGTCCAAGGCAGATGAGACTACCGCAGCAGCAGATACTTCAGATAAGACCTGGGTCATCGCAACCGATACTGCTTTTAAGCCGTTTGAGTATACCGATGAGAGCGGTAATTTCGTAGGAATTGATATGGATATCCTCAAGGCGATTGCAGAGGACCAGGGCTTCAAGTACGATGTACAGGTTCTTGGATGGGACGCTTCCATCGCAGCATGTCAGTCCGGTCAGGCAGACGGTATGATCGCAGGTGCATCCATTACCGATGAGCGTAAGTCTTCCGGCTGGATCTTCTCCGATGGCTATTACGACGCAAACCAGAGCATGGCAGTTGCTGAAAACTCCGATATCACCGGCTTTGATGGCTTAAGCGGCAAGAAAGTAGCAGTAAAAACTGCTTCCATGAGTGCAGATTATGCAGAGAGCATCAAAGATGAGTATGGTTTTGAGATTACCTATTTCGAGGATTCACCGACCATGTACCAGGCAGTTGTAGGTGGTCAGGTTGCAGCCTGCTTCGATGATACCCCAATCATGGCAAGCAACATCAAGGATACCGGCATTGCCATGAAGCTGGTAGACGGTACCGGCAACGATCCGGCTGAGTATGGTTTCGCCATCTTCGATGACAGCAAGCAGGAACTGGTTGATATGTTCAACGCTGGTCTGAAGGACATCAAGGATAACGGAACTTATGATGAGATCATTGCGAAGTATCTGGGTGAGTAATCAAAAGATAGCAGGTATGTGTCTGAAACACAAAAACTGAAACACAAGGCGGACGCGTCTTAGGCGCGTCCATGATGTGTGTAACAAAGAAAAAGAAGGGTGAGGCATTATGGTTAAGATTATCACCACCTACGGAGAGCTTCTTCTGCTTGCAATGGGACGGACCCTGCTGCTTGCATTCTTAGGTTTGGTATTTGCATGTATTCTGGGAATGATCTTCGGACTTCTCAGTGTTGTAAAGAACAAGGCATGCAACATCATTGCACAGATTTTCGTATTCGTCATACGTGGTGTGCCAATGATCGTGCTGGCGTTCTTTGTATTCTTTGGTATTCCGTATCTGCTCAATACCATTCTGGGCATCGGAAATGGATTTACCCTGTCAGCACTTCAGGCCGGCACCATCTGCCTCGCCTTAAACTGCGGCGCTTATATGGCTGAGATCATCCGTGCCGGTATCCAGTCCGTGGATATCGGTCAGATGGAAGCCGGAAGATCGTTAGGTCTTCCTTACTGGAAAACCATGAGAAAGATCATTCTTCCCCAGGCAATCCGCACCATGATCCCGAGCATCATCAACCAGTTCATCATCACCGTAAAGGATACCTCAATTCTGTCGGTAATCGGATTTCCGGAGCTGGTACTTGCTGCGAAAAATGTACAGGCAAATACGTTTAAATCCTTTGAGACCTGGACGATCGTCGGCATCATGTATCTGGTCGTGATCACGATCCTGTCTTACATTGCAAAGCTGGTAGAGAGGAGGATGAACCGCGGTGTCAAACGATAAAACAGTAAAAATCAAAGTCGAGAAACTCCGGAAATGCTTCGGAGACCTGGAGGTTTTACGGGATATTTCCACGGAAATCCACGAAGGAGAAGTGGTGGTCATCTTAGGACCATCTGGTTCCGGTAAATCCACCTTTCTGCGCTGCTTAAACAAGCTGGAGACTGCTACTGCAGGAAGTATTGTGGTGGACGGCGTGGATATTTCCGACAAGAAAGTAAACATGAATAAGGTTCGCGAGAACATCGGCATGGTGTTCCAGCATTTCAACCTGTTCAATAATATGGATGTCCTCCATAACCTGATGCTGGCTCCGGTAGAACTCAAAAAAATGACGAAACAGGAAGCCGAGGAAAAGGCAAGGGCAATGCTAAAGCGGGTGGACTTAGCGGAGAAAGCCGATGCATATCCGTCCCAGCTTTCCGGTGGACAAAAGCAGCGTGTTGCCATCGCACGTGCGCTCTGCATGCAGCCGGATATCATGCTGTTTGATGAGCCAACTTCCGCGCTTGACCCGGAGATGGTCGGCGAGGTACTGGCAGTCATGAAGCAGCTGGCAGCAGACGGCATGACCATGGTCATTGTCACCCATGAGATTGGTTTTGCAAGGGAAGTAGCAGACCGTGTTATCTTCATGGATGGCGGTTACATCGTGGAAGAGGGAACTCCGCAGGAAGTCATCTTAAATCCGAAAGAGCCGCGTACCATCAGTTTCTTAAACAAAGTACTGTAAAACGGAGGTGAAGACATGGAAAAATATGTGATTACCATCTCCAGACAGTACGGTTCTTTTGGACGTTTGGTGGCGAAAGAGCTTTCTGAGCAGCTTCACATTGATTTTATGGACCGCGACATTGTGGAGGAAACCGCAAAGCGCATGAACACTTCCATAAAAGAGATCAGCCGCGAAGAAGAGGATACCCGGTCCAAATTTGCTTACCGCAGTTACCCATTCGGACTTGGCATGCCGGATGTGCGGGATGAGATCTTCCTGGTGCAAAAAAGCATCATCCAGGATTTCGCCCGGAAAGGTTCCTGCATCATTGTAGGGCGCTGCGGTGCGTATTGCCTGCAGAACGAGCCGAGACTTCTTCGGGTTTATATCTATGCGCCGTATGAAGTGCGCGTGAAGAACTGCATCGAATACTTCGGAATGACTGAAAAAGAAGCCTTAAAGGCGGTAACGGAAGCAGACAAGGCGCGGGAAAGCTACCACAAAAAATACATACCAGGCTTCCAGAGCGACACTTTGAACAGTGATCTGTGCATCAACAGTGCGTTTTATAACATTGAGGAGGCAGCAGAGCTGATCAAACAGGCAGCGCGGATGAAGTTTGGGGAGATATAAAATAGAAAAGGGAATCATGTACACAAATGTGAGTTACTCACAAAAGGTACATGATTCCCTTTTTACAGTTCTTTGGTCATTCGTTTCTTTTATGCTTTTAAATATTTGTCAAAAAAGCGTTCTACGATTCCGCGGGTTTCCGGCTGGAAAAATTCAGGAGTTCCGTGTCCGCCATTTTTCAGCATATAAAAATCTGCCTGATCTTCCATTCCAGCATCACAGATTTGATGATAAAAGGTTTTGCTGATGTCACATGGAACCAGAGGATCGGCATCTCCGTGCATGATCAGGATCGGACACATCTTTTTCGTAATATAAGTACCGGCAGAAGCAGCTTTTGCCCGTTCTTTCATGGTTGCCGGATCTCCTCCCATAAGAGCTCCGGCATGCGTATCCTCGATGGTTTTCCAACGGTGATTTGGATTGGCTTTCATTTCACGTTCGTCACTTTCCATCAGGGTTACGATATCGACTGGTCCAAACATATCATAAGCTGCCTGTACTTCCGAAGAATATTCACTCCATTCTTCTGTATCATAGCCAGGTGTATTCATTGCAGCCATAGCTGCCAGATGACCTCCGGCAGAACGTCCCATGACTCCGATCCGCTCTGGGTCGATTTCATATTCTGCGGCATGAGCCCGCAGAAAACGAATGGCTGTTTTTACATCGATCAGCTGATCTGGATAATGTCCCTGCGCGCTGCTGCGGTAGTACATGGATGCGACCACATATCCGGCTTCCACAAGATATTCCACTTCTGCAACCATTAAATTTTTGTCTGCTCCGCGGTAGCCACCACCCGGAATCCACAAAATAGCAGGTTTTCGACTGCGAAGATCTTTATTTTCGTCGATACCGGCTGCAATGCGCATTTCACTGTTTCCATTTTGAAGCATGACAGACATTTTCAGCTCGAGGTCATTTCCATCCAGATCCTTTTGATGGGAGTAGACAATATTATCGATAAAATTTACACTTTTGCGAAGTCGTCCAGGGTTGATATAATATTCCATTTCTGTTTCCTCTTTCTAGATGTTAGTAATCGTCAGGTGTTTAACTGTAAATAGGATAAAAGATGTTTGCGCAGATAATCAATGTTACAAGAAGCAGTGCAACAAGCGGCAGCGTAAACTTCATGGTTTTTAGTGGGTTGTGGTTTCCGGTTCCGTATGCCATAATTGCGCCGGAACTTCCGGTCGGCATGATAAATGCAGTCAGCCAGGATGCTGCGGTAACGACCAGCACGATTGATTTTACATTCATTCCTCCGGCCAGAGCGGTGGATGCAGCAATCGGACACAGAACACCCATGGTTCCAAAGTTTGAAAGGAAGTTGGTCATGATCGTTGCAAACACTGCAAAGACAACCATTACAAATAATCCGCTTGGATTGCTTCCGAGAATGGTAAGGACACCTTTACCGATCAGTTCGCCAACACCAGTTGAAGCCATGGCAGCGGACATGGTCTGCATACCTGCAACCATCCAGATCATATCGGAAGTGAGAATCTTTACGACTTTTTCAGCTGGAAGAACTTTAAAAATGATCAGTGCCAGAACACCTGCTGCCGGCATGATGTTTGAAATATTGCTGCCAAGCTGTTTCTGAAACGCAAATCCTCCGGTTACTGCAAAAAATACTGCCCAGATAACAATCTCATCTTTGATCGGCAGTTTTTCATAACTTTTTACTGCATTCTGATCGCCGGTGATTTTGGTTTTCGGAATCAAACGATAAAAGAGCAGACAGTAGATGGTGCCGACGATGGATGGAATGATACCAATCCGGAACAGGTCGTAGATGCCAAGAAGATCTTCCGGTCCGACTAATCCTTCGTACAGGGAATTAGTCATACCATACATGGCAACGCCCATACCGATCGGAAATCTTGCAACCCACATGCAGTTCATGACGCAGAGAATGAAAAAGATGCGTCCCGGACAGATTTCACTTTCATCGTCCAGCGTCTGTGCAAACAGCAATAAGATAGAGAGACAGGCCATCTGTCCCATAAACTGAGAAAGCGGGATCAGGATTGCGAATAACATCAGAATCAGAAAAATTCCGGATTTGCCCTGAAGGTGACTCAACGATTCTCTTAGTTTTCCCATAGGTCGGGTATTTCCCAGGACAGAAGCAATGACAATCATACATGCTATCATGATGGTATTGCCGCTGGAAAATCCGGCAAACGCAGTTGGAATGTCATTAATTCCGGTGAGAACGAGCACGACGCAGCATGTCATGCCGATTACGCCATAAGGCAGAAAATGGGTTAAAAGTCCTACAACCATAAACAGAAGCAGGCATAGTACAATGATTACTTCCCGTGTAAACATAAGAAACTCCTTTTGGTATTTTTAGTTATACTTTTTAGTTCAGTGATCATTTCCGGAAATATGATATTGTCATTATATAAGGGATTTTTTTGATTGACAAGTTCGACATCTTTATATATATTGTTAGAAAAAGTTATAATATAAGGTGACAAAAACCATGAATTCACGACCGTATGAATATATTCTGGCTATTGCAGAATGTCAGAATCTTACAGAAGCTGCCAGGCAGCTGCATATCTCCCAACCTGCACTGAGTAAGTTTTTGGCAATGCAGGAAGAAGAAGCAGGTACACCGCTTTTTATCTCTTATCATAGAAAGTTAATTCCAACTCCGGCCGGTCAGATTTATATTAGAAGTGCAAAAGAATTTTTGCGTGTAAAAAATATTACATATCGCCAAATCCAAAACTATATCGAAAATTCAACACGGCAGCTGACGGTTGGAGCTTCGGGATATTCCGGTTCGATTCAGATGTCACCGGTCATAGCAGATATGTTTGAACAGTTTCCCAATATTTCCATTCGAATACAGGAAGGTGCATCAGGAACACTTCTTCGTCTTCTTTCAGATGGAAAGATTGATTTTGCGATTCTCGCTTTCCCGGCTGAACAGGATATTCCTTTTACGTTTTATCAGTTTTATGAAATGGAACTTTGTATGGTGGTGCCGGTGTCTTTCAAGGCGTCTTTATTCTCCACAAATGATGATACACCGCTTGTGGATTTGGCAGAATTCCAACATACACCATTTATCCTTCCAGATTCGGATATTTCTTACCAGCCCTATCTGCTTACTTTTTTTGCAGAAGTTGGTTTTTCACCGATCGTAATTTATACTTCATCCAATCCGTTTGTCGTAAAAACACTGGTGGAAAAGGGACAGGGAGTTTCCTTTCTTCCAGATCATTTTATTTCACAGCTTGATTGGGAAAAATGCAGTGTGTTCCGCTTGCGGAAACCACCTCTTCTTAGGGCTGGGTTAGCTGTGAGAAAAGATTTGTATGTTGCAGATGAGGAAACATATTTTATAAATCGTTTTCTTGAGTATGAACAGAAACATTATGTTCAGCATTTTTATCCCAATGAAGAAACGATGAAAATACTAAATACAAGGATGACTGATATATGATGGATACAAGAATTGTAGAGTATATCACTGCAATTTATGAAGAAAAAAATCTTACCCGTGCAGCGGAACGTTTATTTATTACACAATCAGCGCTCAATCAGCAACTTAGAAAACTTGAAAAAGAACTTGGAACACCGCTTTTTGAGAAGAAGGGACGTCAGATGGTTCCAACAGGTCCTGGAAGAATTTATCTTTCCGGGGCAAGAATGATTCTGGAAATGAAACATAATGCCGAAAAGCAATTAGCAAATATAAAAAATTCAAAGTCTGGTTTTGAAATTCGCTTCGCTTTTTTTTATACAATGCTTCCCTTTTTTCAACAGGTGATTGAACCGGCATTTTCTGAGCGTGTTCCGGATGTTTCCCTAAAACTGGTTCCGGTTGAAGAGAAATCGGTCAAATCTGCCATAAAAAACAATCAGGCCGATCTGGGACTTATGGTTACCCCATTGCCTTCGACTTCTGCTTTGGAATATATACCGATACGCAGGGAAGAAATTCATCTGGCATTTCCAGCTGTTTTGGAGGAAACGTTCCCGGCAGCAACTGGATTTCCACAAAAAGATTTTGCTGCAAGGATACACGCACTTTCTTCTATTGGCTATATTCAGCATCCGGAAGTTTCTTTTTTAAATCTGACTTCGGAATATTATTTGAAGCGTGCAGGGATTCATCCGCATTATTTGTGCCAGGCATCATCTGTTAAGGATTTATTTTATTTACTGAACCAGCAGTTCGCCTGCGGACTCATACCGGAGACACTGATTCAGCTAACAGACACCTTCGGACATATGCCATTGATTCCGGAAGCAAGCTATTATCTTGGAATTGCTTATAAAAAGGATCTGGCCATAACATTGCCAGTGCGGGAACTCATTTTGCTTTTACTTCATGTTTGTGACCGGGAGTATGAGGATTACGATATTTTTTCTGTGCAAAACCTGAACCGGTCACCTGACGCGGCAAGGGATGATCGCTGATGTAGTAGCTGACGAAGTATGCACATTCGTTCTTGCGTAAGTGTGGAAAACACCGTACAATGGATAGCAGATGATGCAGGAAATGGTAGTCTGATCCCTGCAAGGATGAATCATTTTTGAATTTGTATATGAGGTGGAATGTTTATGAATAAGGAAAATAGAGGTTGTCTGATCGATCTTCATGCCCATCTGGATGGAAGCGTTACGGTAGATATCGCGAAAAAACTGGCTGCTCTGCAGAATATCGCGTTGCCAACGGACAAGGAGGAAGAACTTCTGGCGCTCTTATCAGTGCCAGAGTCCTGCGAGAGCTTGAATGACTTTTTGCAGTGCTTTGACCTACCGGGGAAGCTGATGCAGACACCGGAAGGATTAAAGAATGCGGTGAGACTGGTTTTGGAGAACATGGCAGCGGATGGCGTGATCTATGCGGAGCTTCGTTTTGCGCCGCAGTTTCATACGATGGGCGGTATGCCCCAGGAAGAGGCGGTGCAGGCGGCATTGGAAGGACTGAAAATAGCTCCGATTCCGGCAAACCTGATCTTATGCTGCATGCGCGGCGAGGGCAATGACAAGGAAAATGAAGAAACTCTGATGCTGGCTAAGAAATATCTGGTTGAGGATCATGGTGTGACGGCTATGGATCTTGCCGGGGCAGAGGCACTGTTTTCGACGGAGAAATATCTCGGCCTGTTTGAAAAGGCAAAGGCAATGGGAATCCCGTTTACTGTTCATGCAGGAGAGGCAGCAGGACCGGAGAGTGTGCGTACTGCAATCCAGACTGGAACAAAGCGGATCGGTCACGGGGTGCGCAGTACCGAGGATGAGAGCGTGGTGGAGCAGATCCGAGAGAGCGGTATTACCCTGGAAATGTGCCCGACCAGCAACCGCCAGACACACGCAATCCCGGATATGAAACAGTATCCACTGATTCCTTTCCTGGAAAGTGGAATCCGGGTTACGGTCAATACGGATGATATGGGAATTGAGCGGACCTGCCTGTCAAAAGAATTTGAATATCTGAGGCGCGAGTTTGGATTGACAAAAGCACAGGAAAAGAAATTGTTGCTGAATGCGGCAGACGCGGCATTTGCGAGTGAGGAAACGAAGAAGATGCTGCGGGAGAAAATTCTTGCGGCATATGAAAATAACTGTGAATAACGGATACTTTTTACGAATCAGATGTGGATTTTACGATTTGCAAAAAGAGGGGAGATTCCTATGATTAATCGGGAGGATATGCTGGAACTGACCAGACGCATGACACTGGCGCGTTCGTCGATTGGGCGGATCGCTGGGGCATATTTTGACGAGGAAGGCTATGTGGATGGAACCTTCAATACCAATTTCCTGAAACTGTCTGTGCCGGAGCGGACAAAAAACTTAAATCTTGCCAAGTCTGTACTGTTTTCCAGTACCAATGAACAGTTAAAAGAATACCGCATTCCGGACGGCGCAAGAAAACCGGGCGGATTGTGGCAGCTCCTTAACGCTATCAAAAAAGACGGCATGAAGAATGATGCATCATTGGATTTATTTTATGAGGTCTTTGGAGAACATTTCCAGCCGGGTTACCCGTATGCGGTCTTTCTCTTCCACGGACGGTACGATGTACCGGTAAAGGGAAGTGATAAAGAGTGGCTGGAGGGATCCGAGGAGATTTATGAGTATCTGATCCTGACCGTCAGTCCGCTGGCTGGGGAGTATGAGCCGGGAGAGGCAGAGTTTGGATTTTTGTATCCGGCATTTAAAGAGCGCGGCGCAGCACTGAATTTTGTGAATATTTTTGAGAAGGATCCAGCGCGTGTGCACCGGGATCTTGGCGCCTGGATGCTAAAGGGTTAAGTGCCATGACCAGTCGAAACAAGATGAAGTTGCAGCAGGCGGTCCGGATTCTGAATCTGTCTGAGAAAGATGATTTCGATACAGCAAAAAAGAAGTACCGGAAACTGATGGGAACCTTTCACCCGGATGCGGTGGACCGGGATCAGCCGGAAGAGATCCGTCTGGAATATGTGCGGCGCTCTCAGGAAATCAACGAGGCATACCGGGTTCTGCGGGAGATTGCGGAACAGGGAAAATGGGGGAGCATACGAATCTGTTTTGAGAGACAGCAACGTAGTGGAACGAATTCAGCGAAGGGACACAGTGGACAAAAACAGGCAGGTGGGTATCCTGAACAAAACTGGAAGCAGGAATATCAGCAAAACTCTGCTTCAGAGCACGAAAAATGGGCTCCGTACCAGAATGGCGAGGAGAATGAATCTGCGTTTTGTGAGCGTAATATTTACTGCCATTACAGTATGAAAACCGAGATGGAAACACCGCTTTCCTACAAAGCAGCCCGGGGACGGTATTTCTGGAATCCAGAAGAAGAGACCTTTTCTTTGTTTCTGACCAGTCTTCATCATGCGTCAAAGGAACTGCTGGAACAGGCAGAGGAAGTGTGGCTGGCATCGGGAAAAGGAAAAATGGGTATCAGTGCCGAAGAACGATTTGCGCGTCAGGCGCAGCTGATTCCTCTTCTGGCAGGACAGTTTCTTCATCCTGTCAAGACACTGCAGCGTCTGGCAAAGCCAGAACAGACCGATGAGAATGGGCGTGTCATTTATCATTTTCAAGCTTTTCTGGGTGCCGGAGTGTACGGAACTTTTGGAAAACAGGTGGATGCGTTAAAAGAGGGAGACTGGCTGTTCCCGGAGTCTTTTCAGGGAAATAAGATCATGGTAAAGACGCAGGAAGGAATGAGTCTGGGTCACCTTTCGCTGAAAGAGGACTGGCTGTATTTCTGTCTGATTCCGCTTCTGAAAAAACGGAAAGGCCAGATAAAAATGGTGGTGCGGCACAAAAAGGCGGTGCAAAAGAATGGAAGACGCCAGACTGTGGCAGAGATTGATCTGTATTTCCGTATGGAACCGGAGATAACGTGGCATGCTGACAGTGATACGAATCTTGAAATTGCAAAGATTTTGAACTTTTGATCTTCGGGAAAGTTGGGGTGATATTATATAATGAAGAAACGGGAATTTTACCTTCCGTCCAGTGACGGGAAAAACAGGCTGCATTGTGTGGAGTGGCTGCCGGAATTAAAAAATGAACAGCAGCCGCAGATTCGCCTCTGGGTACAGCTGGTACATGGGATGAATGAGCACATGGGCCGCTACGGAGAATTTGCATCTTTTCTGGCAGAGCATGGCATTGCTGTGATCGGACATGACTGCCTGGGACATGGATCAACAGCGCCATCCAAGGAAGAACGGGGATTTTTCGGGGAACATCAGGGCGGAACGTTCCTGATCCGTGATATGCACCGGGTTGCCAGCTACGGAGCAAAACGGTTTCCTCATGCAAAGCATGTGATGCTGGGACACAGTATGGGTTCTTTTCTGACCAGACGGTATCTGGCGGCATATCCGGGGGCAGAACCGGATGGCGTGATCCTGTTAGGCACAGGTTTTCCATCTCCCGGCCTTGTGTTTACCGGCGAAATGCTAGCGATGATGTTTGGAAAATTATGTGGAAATCATTATCGGAGCCGTCTGCTGTATGAAATGTCGATTGGAAATTACAGCCGGAAATTCTGGCCGATCCGGACACATTATGACTGGCTGACCAGGGACGAGCGTTATGTAGACCGTTTTCTGCACAATGAAGTCTGTAATTTTATCTTTACGGCAGGAGGATACCGGGACTTTTTCCATGAGATCCGCGCTGCAGAAGAGGCAGAACAAGACGGATATATTCCGAAAACGATTCCGTATCTGATCCTGTCCGGTGACCAGGACCCGGTGGGAGAGCAGGGGAAAGGTGTCAAAAAGCTGGTGAAGCTGTATCAAAGGATTGGAGTGGAAGATATCACAATGAAGTTATATCCAGGGGCACGACATGAAGTGCTGAATGAGGTGAATCGGGAAGAGGTGTTTAAAGATATATTTGAGTGGTTAGGAAAATGGCTAGACAGTAAGCATGAGGACGACAAAGAATAGCCGACTGGATGCTTGGCCAGGATAATAAACAAGAAGAAGCCCTCAACTGTGCGGCAACACGGTTGAGGGCTTCAATGATTTTACAAACATTCACTGCCCCAGACTTCCTCAGCAATTTCTTTGACCAGAGCCAGTTTTGCCCACTGCTCTTCTTCGGTGAGCTTATTGCCGATTTCACAGGATGCGAAGCCGCACTGCGGGCTGAGATACAGGCGGTCGAGCGGGATATATCTGGCAGCTTCATGGATCCGGCGGATTACGGTCTCCTTGTCCTCAAGCTTCGGGGATTTGGTTGTGATCAGACCAAGTACCACTTTTTTGTCCGGGCTTACCTTTGCGAGCGGAGCGAAGCCGCCGGAACGCTTATCGTCATATTCCAGATAGAGGGCATCAACGTGTTCCTGGGCGAAAACATAATCTGCAACGGAGTCATACGGACCGCTGGTAAAGAAGGTAGAGTGGTAGTTTCCGCGGCAGATGTGAGAGTTGATCACCATGTCGGCCGGTTTTGCTTCCAGCGCCAGATTGTTGACTTTCAAAAGTTCGGTCATTACGTCGTCCAGATTAAGACCGAGAGCACTGTAACGCAGTTTGGCAGCATCGCCTACGACTGCGCCCCAGGTACAGTCATCGAACTGGAGGTTGCGGCATCCGGCTTCATAAAACTGACGGATCACGTCCTGGTAAGCGACACCGATGTCATGGATCAGTTCTCCGTTGGTCGGATAGAACTTTCTGGTGCTTTCCAGGTTTAGCGGAACGATCATCTGCTGGAACATCTGGGCTGGAGCCGGAATGGTATATTTTGCAACGGTATTCTCATCCTCGAACTGCTTTAAGAATTTAAAGTACTCTACAAAAGGATGTGCTTTCGCTTTTACCTTGCCAACCAGATAAGTATCTTCAACTGCTGCAAGCTCTGCGTGAAACGGTACGCCGGAACCGCTCTGTTTGTGGGCAACACCCTCAAAACCCCACATAAAGTCTAGATGCCAGTAGGTTCTGCGGAATTCTCCATCGGTGATCACATGATAACCGGCAGCCTTCTGCTTTGCCACAACATCGCGGATCGCATCGTTGATCACGGTGTCTAACTGATCTTTGCTGATCTTGCCTTCTTCGAACTGTTTTTTGGCCTCTTTTACGGATTCCGGGCGTAAAAAGCTGCCTACGTAATCATAACGGAATGGTGTATAGAAATTGCTCATGGGGAATGCTCCTTTTCGATTGTTTTTCCATTTGCAGTCTGGAATTGATGTATTTATTGTACGGACAAGCAGGGAATTTGTAAAATATGGGAAAACAGCGGTTTGCCATAGGATAAAACTATAGCGAATCGCTGTTTTTGTTGTCTGACATATCGAGGCGGTGGCAGGGGAGAGTCTGTTGATTTTATTGGAAATTAATCATGATTGGTCTGCCAGGAAGTTGCGAAGAGTTTTTCTGCGTGTTTCCCATGCTTCATCCACACAAACGCGCCGGTGCAGATGATCACAGATAAGAACGAACCGGCCGGTGCGGCAAATCCCATCGGGAACAGCGTGTCCGGGTACTGTCTGGATGCCAGGTAAGCAATCGGAATGCGTGCGCAGATAATGGCCGCCAGGTTGTGCATAAAGGAAATACCGGAAAGGCCATACGCGCAGAAATATCCGCTGAAGCAGAAGTGAATCCCGGCAAAAATGGTGTCCCAGATATAGCTGTGCAGATACTGGCTGCCGAGACGGACCACATCGGCGTTATCCGAAAACAGATGGACTGCCGAGCCACCCAGAAACTGCATGAGTACGGAGATCACAATCCCGTAGAAAACGGTAATACTCATGGCGCAAAGCAGCGTCTGGCTTGCCCGCTCGTGCTTTCCGGCACCGATATTCTGGGCAGAGAGTGCGGAGACAGTGGAGAGCATGGAGGACGGGACCAGGAAAAACAGGCTGATCATTTTTTCCACGATACCGACTGCCGCTGCATCGTTTAAGCCACGGCGGTTGGCAATGATGGTGATCACGATGAATGCGATCTGAATGAATCCGTCCTGCATGGCGATCGGAAAGCCAATCTTTAAAAGATTTCCCATAACCGCTCTGACTGGTCTTAAATTTACAGGCTGAAAACCTGGAATCATCTTCTTGCGGAATACCATGGTCAGGGAGACCAGCACGCTGATCGTCTGGGACAGGGTAGTGCCAAGTGCTGCACCGGCAGGCCCCATATGCAGTGCTCCAATGAACAGGTAGTCGAGGGCAATGTTAAACGCACAGGCAATGGCGATGAAATACATCGGACTTTTCGAGTCTCCCATCCCGCGGAAGATGGAGCTGATCATGTTGTAAGCCGTGATAAATGGAATGCCGATAAAGCAGATCGTTAAGTAGATGATGGTGTCCTTCACGGCTTCCTGCGGAGTGGACATGATTGCTACGATCGGCTTTACAAAGTACAGCAAAACTACGGTAAGGCAAATGGAAAGCAGCATGAACAGTGTTACGGTATTGCCGATGGAGCGGTTGACCTGTTCGCGGTCATTGGCGCCGACGGCACGTCCGATCATGACGGTTGTTCCCATGGCCAGTCCGACGATCATGACGGTCAGCATGTGCATGACCTGGCTTCCGATGGAAACGGCCGTAGTGGCACCGACTCCGTTAAACTGACCGATGATGAACAGGTCGGCAGTTCCGTAAAGCGTCTGCAAAAAATAGGAAAGAAAGTACGGAAGCGAGAACAGCAGGATGGTTTTCGGCACGCTTCCAGTTGTTAAATTGTGTTCCATGAATATGTCTCCTTTGATTGAAAATAGGTTTTACAGGCTGATAGCTTTTTAATCTGTGAATGGTTAAGCTCCATGCATGCGTAAACTGTCATTACGCATTGCATTGTATTGTATTGGAATGCAGATTTCGGTTACAAATTTGTCCGTGTCGTTTGTGACACCGTAGTCGATCAACGTGATTTCGCGGGAAAAGCCGGTAATCTGCATTTTATGCATGGAAATATAGTCCAGCAGCTTCCGGTACTCTTGCGGTGCTTCGGTATGCTGCCCGTGAAAGCGGATCCGCACAGCCAGCGTTTCCGGCAGTGTGAGTGTGCTGCCGCGATAGAGATCCTCCTGCTCCAGCATGAGGAAGATTCCATCGTACGAAGTGATCTGATGACTCAATAGATGTTCGCAGGAAATGCCGACTCCGACTTTGCCAAGGAAGATCAGTGCTTCGGACTGGGATTCGTCGAGCTTCTTCAAATTGGTTTCCATATCGAGCGGTTCGCCGGTTTTTAGGGAATCATCGATCCATACGATCCGGCTTGCTGGAAGCTGGATCAGGGAGATGGTATCAAGTGGGACACTTTGTGCGTCTAAAAGCCAGTTCAGGCGATGGTCTATCTTTCGCTCGATGCGTTTTAACGCTTCCTGTTTTTCAAGAACGATCTGCTTTTGATGAAGCAGCTTTTCTTTGATGGAAGAAATATCCCGGTTTTGCAAAAAATCAATGATCTCAGCCAGCGACATATCCAGCGCTCTCAGATACCGTATGGTATTGAGGATTTCGAACTGTTCAGTACTGTAATAGCGGTAGCCGGAATCCGGTGAAATGTATTCCGGTGTGAGCAGGCCGATCGTTTCATAATGCCTCAGACTGCTGACACTGAGATGAAACAATTTCGACACTTCTCCGATTGAAAACAAATTTTTTTTATCCATAGGCAGGACCTTTCTGTACTGCAAAGTTTTTTTGATGAGTTTTATATGCTGCTGCATTTTGTATTGCACGTTTTTTATTATAAACACTACAATGATTATAGAGTCAAGAGAAAAAGTAGTAAAACAAAATTTTTCAATGCGGAATAAAAATAAAGAGAACTAATTGACAATAATTGGAAATATTTATATAGAAGAAACAGGAATGGAAAGACCGGTGAAACTGGGAAAAAAGCCAGTTTCACCGGTCTTTTTGGACGGAATTTTATGGATAGTTATGCTCAAAATCGACAAATTTCACCATAAATCTGCCAAGCATATCGCGTAGGATGTTGAAGCTGTGTTATATTACCACTATATTGCGCCTAAATATAGAAAGTGTATCAGAACATGGAAACAAAAGAGAAACATATGGACTTAAATAACCGTTTTTTGGAAGAAGCTGTTTTTGCGATCGCAGATGGTTACTGTAGCATCAACCTCACGAAGAACCTGATCCCAGGTGTCATGCATCAGGTCGTGGACGGGGTAAATTATGATTTAAATAAACAGCTTGGAATACCGGAAAATTCCAGCTTTACAGAGATCGTGGCGCAGTGGGCCCTGACGATCCCGGAAGAAGGACGAAAGGATTTTCTGGATGTTCTGGACCGGGAAAGTCTTTTGGCGCGTTACCGAAAGGGGGAACGCCATATTTCCTTCACGTATTGGACGAGGACGGCGACCTACGAGCCGATGCTGGCAGAGGATCATCTGGCGATGTTTGAAGATGAGAAAACGGGCGATATCCTGGGGGTAAATTATGTGTTGGACCGCACGGAGCAGTACCGCTTAAAACAATATAAAGCACAGCTGGAGCAGAAAACGCAGAAGCTGGAAGCTTTGCTGGAGGTGGAAAAGGTATACAATACCAAGCTGTACCTCGATGCGCTGACCGGTGCTTATAACCGCCGTTATTATGAAGAAGTTGTGCATGATTTTACCGGTCCTTCCGGTGTGGCATTGATGGATCTGGATGATTTTAAGATCTATAATGATACCTATGGTCACCAGGCGGGAGACCGTGCCCTGGAAACTGCGGCGAAAGCGGTTCGCGCCTGCATCCGCACGGGAGATATGTTTATCCGCTATGGCGGTGATGAATTTTTGCTGGTTTTAGTCGGGATTCCGTCTCATTTCTTCCAGGCAAAGCTGGATCAGGTACGCGAAAAGGTATACCATGCCAGTGTTCCAGGGTATGCGCATATTCAGCTTTCCATGAGTATCGGAGGTGCCATGCAGACGCTTGCAGAGCCGATGGAAGCAGTTGTCTGCCGGGCAGACCGCCTGATGTACCAGGCAAAGCGTCATAAAAACAAGGTGATCGTGGAGGGCAGCGAAGAGGAACAGAGTCTGGCACATGGCGCTGCCTCCAGCCGGGAACACCAGAAGATCCTGATCGTGGATGATTCCCAGTTAAACCGGGAGCTGCTTGCTGCAATCTTAAGTGACGATTACCAGATCATGGAGGCAGAAGACGGTCAGGAAGGATTGAAAATCTTATATGAGAATCAAAAGCAGATCGCGCTGATACTTTTGGATATCAATATGCCGAAACTGGATGGGTTTGGGGTATTGAAAGCCATGAATGCAAACCATATCATCGAAGATATTCCGGTCATTATGATCTCCAGCGATGACTCGGAGGTGGTGATTCGTGAATCTTATGAGCTTGGAGCTTCTGATTATGTGAACCGCCCGTTCGATGCGCGGATCGTGTACCGCCGTGTGGCAAATACCATCAAGCTCTATGAAAAGCAGCGGCGTCTGGTGCAGCTGGTGTCCAGGCAGATCCGTAAGCAGGAGCACAATACGTCCATGCTGGTTGGGGTGTTGAGCCAGATCGTGGAATTTCGAAATGGGGAAAGCGGCTCTCATGTGCGTAACATCCGCAGAATCACAGAGCTTCTGTTAAATCACCTGACTACGATCACAGATAAATATAAGCTCACGCCGGAAGAAAAAGAGTACATTCCGCTGGCTTCCGCCCTGCACGATATTGGTAAGATCGCAGTAGATGAAAAGATTCTAAACAAGCCAGGAAGACTGACAAAGGAAGAGTTTGAGATCATGAAAACGCACAGCATGATGGGAGCCGAGATGCTCCAGAAGCTGGAGAACTTTGAGAAAGAACCGCTGCTGCAGACAGCCTATGAAATTGCCCGTTGGCACCATGAACGATGGGATGGAAGCGGATACCCGGATGGACTGAAAGAAGATAAGATCCCGATCAGTGCACAGCTGGTATCCATGGCTGACGTTTACGATGCACTCACCAGTGAACGGTGCTACAAGCAGGCGTTTTCCCATGAGACTGCGATTGCAATGATCAAAAATGGGGAGTGCGGGGCATTCAATCCATTGCTGATCCATTGCCTGACCCAGTTGGAAGAAGAACTGAAAGGGAAAAGTAGAAAATAACAGGTTTTGTATTGACAGTTTCAGCCTGTATGTCGTAAACTATGCTGCGGAATCAGTGTCGGTCGTTTGGGACCGGTGAAAAGGGAAACGGGTGGAAGTCCCGTGCGGTGCCGCCGCTGTAAGCGCATAAAAGGCAGTCTGCATTTCACTGTATCATCATGGGAAGAAATCGGACAACATTGCCGCGCAAGCCAGAAGACCTGCTTTTTCCACTTTTGCTGTCACGGTCCATGACATGGCAAGGGAAACAAGGGGAAAGTCTGCTGTTTGACACGCATGTGTGAACAGGAATAAACGTGTCCCCTGGATGCAAAATACGGTGCATCATTCGGTTTATCGTTGGATAGGCTGAATGGTGCTTTTTCTTTTTTATATGACATTGCGATAGGGCAAGTTATGTTTTTGCATCACATTCCTGCATGGGTGTACAGAAAATTAATTTTTACTCATTTTCAACATCAGGAGGAAAACAATTATGAGAAACAAGAAACTGGTAACATTCACGATGGCTGCCTGCATGATGACAGGCCTGGTAGCTGGTTGCGGCGCAAAAAATGCAGATACTGCTTCCAAGGCAGAGACTGCTGCTGAGAGCAGTACTGAAGAATCGAAACAGGCAGAAACCGAAGAATCCAAAGCTGATGAGGCAAAGACAGATGGTGCAGAGGAAGCTTACGAGCCGGTTACCATTACCTTAAACCTGCAGCGTTCTGGTCTGGGTGAAAATGTAGAATATACCTTTACCAAAAAGCCATCTGCTGTTGTGGCATCCGGTGATCAGATGGCAGATTTCTTCTTTGATCTGGGACTGGAAGACCAGATGGTTGGTTACACGAAGGGAAGCTGCTGGAGTACGGTTTCCCAGTATCCGGCAAGAGACAAGGTGCCGCAGCTTCTGGAGGCAGGAAAGGGCATTTCAAATCTGTCCAAAGAGGAGCTTGCAGCTACCGGCTGTGATTTCCTGATGGGCTGGGACTCTGTATTTTCTGATAAAAACTTCGGAAAAGAGTTCTGCGATGCAAACGGAATTGCCATGTATTTCCCATACGTATGCTCCGATCAGGCAACCTTTGAGGATCTTTACAAGGACTATGAGACCTTAGGAAAAATCTTCCAGGTAAAGGATGTTGCTTCTGAGAAGATCCAGGCAATGAAGGACACCCTTCAGGAAGTAAAAGATACTCTCGGTGAGGATGTTTACCAGAATCCGGTTACCGTATTTGCTTATGATTCCGGTGAGGATGCACCGTTTACCGCATGTCAGGGTATGCCGGGCGACATCATCAAACTGGCTGGCGGAATCTCCATTTTTGATGACATTGAGGCTGGCTGGGCAACTCCTTCCTGGGAAGAAGTTGTAGAGCGCGACCCGGATGTGATCCTGATCCTGGACTACACCGGAGACATTTCTGAGAAGAAAAATTTCCTGGAGACCAACGAGTTCACCAAGGATTTAAGAGCTGTCAAAGAGGGCAAGATCTACTCTGCATGCTGCAGTGATATGCAGGGTTCTGCAGGTTCTGCAGAGGCTGTCAAAGAGATCGCAAAGCAGCTGTATCCGGACAAATTCTAATTGGCCCCGTTTTAGGAGAAAAAAACAGAAAATGAAATCAGAAATCAGTAAAAACAATGGACGGAAAACGGGCCGTTTTGCCGTAACACTCCTGATTGTCCTGCTTCTGATCGCGTTCGTCACAACCATTTCCGTGACACTTGGAGCCATCCATGTGTCGCCGGATGAAATCTTAAAGATCATCGTAAATAAGGCATCGGGAAGTGATCTGTTTCCGGTTACCTGGGAGCAGAAAACGGAAAATATCATCTGGAATATCCGCTTTCCGCGCGTGATCATGGCCTTTATCGTGGGAGCCGGATTATCGCTTTGCGGTGTGCTGATGCAGGCGCTGACGAAGAACCCGTTGGCAGATCCGTATGTGCTGGGCATTTCCTCCGGTGCTTCTGCCGGTGCGGTCAGTGTGATCATTTTGGGGTGGTTCAGCTTTCTGGGCGGCTATGCGGTAATCTTTGGCGCAACGCTGGGAGCGGCAGCGGCCATATGCCTTTCCTTGAGCATCGCCTCCCTGAAGGGCAGGATTACCTCCACGCAGCTGGTTTTAGCCGGAATTGCCACTTCTGCGTTGTTTTCCGCGACCACAAACCTGATCGTGTACGGATTCAACAACGGTTCGGACAAGACAAAAATGGCGCTGTACTGGATGGTGGGTTCCTTAAGCGGTGCGACCTGGAGCCGGGTAAAATACGTCTTTATCGTGGCGGCTGTGACCATGATCCTTATCATTTTAGTTTCCAGGGAGTTGGATGTGCTGCTGCTTGGTGATGATGTGGCAGAGACATTGGGAGCTGACACCAGACGCATCAAACTGCTGATCATTCTGGCTTCCACGGTGCTCACCGGCGTGGTCGTTTCGGTCAGCGGCGTGATCGGATTTGTAGGCCTGGTCGTGCCGCATATCATGCGCGGATTTGTAGGTTCCGTGCATAAGCGGCTGATCCCGGTATCGATCCTGGGAGGCGGACTGTTCGCCATGATCGCGGACCTGATCTCCCGCGTCATCATTGCGCCGGAAGAACTGCCGATCGGCGTGATCGCGGCATTTTTCGGTGCGCCGTTCTTCCTCTATCTGATCCGGAAAGGAAGTGTGGGCCGATGAGTTTATATGTAAAAAATCTGGATTACCAGATTGGAAATGACCAGATCCTAAAGCAGATTTCCCTGGAAATCCGGGATGGAGAGTTTGTGGGACTTGTGGGACCGAACGGCTGCGGAAAGTCCACGCTGTTAAAGCATATTTACCGCACGTATAAGCCAAAAGGCGGCACGATCTTTTTAGACGGCAAAGATATTACAGAGTTTTCTGCGAAGAAAATGGCGGGAGAACTGGCTGTCATGGCACAGGAAAACCAGCTGGAATTTGACTTTACCGTGCGGGATATGGTCATGTTTGGCCGCTACGCACACAAGAAATTTTTGGAAGGTGACACCGCAAAAGACCGGGAATTGTGCGAACAATGCCTGCGGGAAGTCGGCCTGACCGGCTATGAAAACCGCTCATATTTAAGCCTTTCCGGTGGGGAAAAACAGCGTGTTCTGCTGGCCCGTGTACTGATGCAAGAAAGCCGCTATATCGTGCTGGATGAGCCGACCAACCACCTCGATGTCAGCTACCAGTACCAGATCATGGATATTCTGCGCGGGCAGAATGTCACCGTCTTTTCCTCGATTCATGACTTAAATCTGGCAGCACTTTACTGTGACCGGATCCTGTTTTTGTATCAGGGAAAGATAGTGGACAGTGGGACACCGGAAGCGGTGCTGACGCAGGAAAACATCCGGAAGTATTTTGGAATCGAAGCGCAGATTACGAAAAATGATGTGACCGGGAAGATTCAGATTTATTATCTGCCGGGATGGGTGAGGAAAAAAGCTTGTAAGTAACAGCAGAAATTTTACAAAATAGGAATGATTTAGGAGAATTTACTATGTTGCAGCGAATGGTATTATCGCAATTTCCAGAAATTTACCGTATTATGGAAGCCAGCTTCCCTGATGATGAGTACCGTCCATATGAAGAACAGCTTGCTCTATTCGAAGAGCCGGAGTATGGCATTTATTATATGTCAATTTCATCGGAAAGCTTGGAATCACAAGTTTCTGATAGTGTTTTGAAAGACAAGCCTGCCGGCTTTCTTGCAGTGTGGGAATTCGTTGAGTTTATCTTTGTGGAACATTTTGCAGTAGATCCGAAGCTTCGTAACAGCGGGACAGGCTCCGGTATGCTTCAGGAACTGGTAAAACTTAGTAAAAAGCCGGTTTGCCTGGAGGTGGAACTTCCAGACGCCGAATTGGCACGCAGACGTATTGGCTTTTATGAGCGCAATGGTTTTGTTTTTAATGATTATTCGTACATGCAGCCGCCGATTTCCAAGGGAAAATCTCCGGTGCCGCTTCGTATCATGACATACGGAAAGGCTGTGTCGCAGGAAGAATTCGAGCAGATTCAAAAAAGTCTTTATCAGCGTGTTTACAAGTGTGAGCCAGGCTCTTTCGTTTAAAAATTCGAACTGGTCAAAAGGTTTACACAAAAACTGTGCAGTGCTATATTTGAGACAGATACTAAAAATCTGTCTCATTTTTAATTTGCGGGATCTTGAAAATGTATCGTCGATGCGTCCAACCCCGGAAAGTGGGATCCACAGGAGTACATTTGCTCCATGAAAGGAATGGTATGATCACCTACGAGTCTACAAGAACGGTCCACGCGCTGGTGCACAATGCGGCAGCGGAGCATAAGGACCGGGTATTTTTGCAATATGAAGAAAACGGAGAGGTTTTCCGTGTTACTTACGAGCAGTTTGCGAAGGAGTGCGATGCGATCGCGGCCTGGACCAGGGAGAAGCGGGCCGAGGTGGGGCATAAGCTGAAGGTCGGCATTCTCGGTGTCAGCAGTCACCATTATCTGGCGGTGCTGCTTGGGGTTATGAGCGGCGGTGATACGGGAATTCCGCTGGATGTACAGCTCAATGCGGAGAAGCTGGCGGATTGTCTGAACCGTTCGGATGTGGATGTGCTGTTTTATGACTGGGACTTTCATCCGATCACGGAGCAGGTGCAGGATGTCTGCCCGAATGTGACGGAGTATATTTCACTGCAGCATGGCAAGCATGTAAACTGTTCCGATAAGATCCTGAAGGCATACGAAGGCAGACAGGTGGAGTCAGATGCGAAGGCGGAGGAGTGCGCCATGATCCTGTTTACTTCCGGTACGACCGGGCGCGGGAAGGGCGTGATGCTGTCTAACGGCAACCTGATGGATAATAACTTCTGTACCACGGACACCAATCATCCAGAGAATGAAATCTATTTAAATGTCCTGCCGATCCACCATGTTTTCTGCTTAAACGGTGATGTGTTTACGGTCATGCGTTATGGCGGGATCCTCTGCTTAAACCGCGATATGAAGAAGCTGGCAGAGCATATTCTGCTGTTTGAGCCGACGGTCATCCGCATGGTTCCGATGATGGCGAAAGCACTGTATAACCGCATTGCAATCTTGAACCGCCAGCACCCGGAAATCCCGGTCCGCAAGGTGAAGGAGCAGGTGCTTGGCAGAAGACTTCACAAGATCATCAGCGGCGGCGGCTACCTGGCACCGGATCTGGCAGCGAATTACCAGCGTCTTGGCATTGCCATTGCACAGGGCTACGGCATGTCGGAGTGTTCCCCGAAGATTTCTTCCCCGGACTGGACGAGACCGGATAAGATCGCATCGGTTGGCCGTATCGTGGACCGCTGCCAGGTGCGGATCGTGGATGGCGAGATCCAGGTAAAGAGCCCGTCTGTCATGATGGGATATTATAAGGAGCCGGATAAGACGGCGGAAGCAATCACGCCAGATGGATGGCTTTGCACGGGCGATATTGGTCATGTCGATGAAGAGGGCTTTTTATACCTGACCGGCCGGAAAAAGAACCTGATCATCTTAAGCAATGGTGAGAATGTGGCACCGGAGGAACTGGAAAATCTCTTTGAAGATGAGCGTCTGATTGAGGATATTCTGGTGTACGGGGCAGATGACAGGATCTGCGCGGAGGTGTACCCGAACTACAAGTATGCGGAGGCTGCGAACATCACCGATATTGAGGGAACCGTGGCCCAGATCATCAAAAAACACAATGAGGAGCTGCCGACCTTTAAGCGCATTTTGCGCAGCAGTATCCGGGAGGTCCCGTTTGCGAAAACCTCTTCGAAAAAGATCATCCGCAACCAGTATCTGGAAGGAAAAAAGGCTGAGGAACAGAGTGAAAAGAACCTGCGTATGCCGGAAACGGAGTTTCAGAAGCAGATCTATGAGTGTATTGCAGGCGTGCTGGGACACCGCCGTTTTGGCATTGATACGGAACTCTATGAGGCTGGTCTGGACTCCCTTGGAAGCGTTATGCTGCTGACAGATCTGTACCAGATTTTAAAGATTTCCATGACGCTGGATGATCTGGTGCAGCATGCAACGGTTCTGAAGCTGGAGGCATTTGCAAAGGATGGAGCAGGAAAAGACCAGGTGGATTACACGGTGCGCCCGGTATATCCGCTGACCAACCTGCAGCTGTATTTTGCCTATGTTATGCGTGGAAATACCACGGCAAACCTGCCGTTTTTCTACAAGCTGGATGAGCGTACCGACCTGCGCCGCCTGAAATTTGCGGTGGAGCAGCTGTTTGAGGTGCATCCGGAATTAAAGGCCATCATCCAGATGTCCGAGGGCCGTTACCAGATGTTCCGCGATGATAAACGTAAGATTGAGATTCCGGTCGTGAAGCTTGGGGATGCCCAGTGGGAGGAGACGCGGAAGGGACTTTTGTATCCGTATCTGTACGGCGAGGGAGAAAACCTGTTCCACATTGGCATTTACCAGACTGATTCCGCAAACTATTTCTTCTTTGACATTGCCCATATCATCGGTGACGGCATGACCATGAATGTGCTGCTGGAGGACTTAAACCAGCTGTATCTGGGCAAGGCGGTAGAGCCGGAAACCTATACGTTTTACGAGTACATCCTGGATGAAAAAGACCGGGATGCAAGAGGACTGCGTGCGAAAAATGAGGAATATTTCCGCGGCCTGATGAAGGATTTCAAGGTAAGAAAAAGCATCCTTGCCCGGAAGGACTGCTATCATCTGGAGCATGGCGTAGATGCTGTGTTAAAAGGCCGTTTTGAGAGCCTGAACCGGAAAAACGTTACGGCATTCTGCAAAAAATACGGAGTGTCGGAGAATGTCTTTTTCCTGACTGCGTATAACTTGAGTATTGGTCTGTTCAGCAATGAAAAAGACACGGTTTCTTCTTCCATTCACAGTGGAAGAACCGACAGCCGCTGGAACCGTCTGGCGGGTCCGCTGTTTCTGACGTATTTCTTCCGCTGCACGGAGGAAATAGACCAGACCGTGCCGGAGCTGCTAAAGAAAAACGGAAAACAGATCATGGATACCATGCGCTGTTACATATCGAACCTGCATGCGGACGAGATGTTCTTCCAGTATCAGGGTGACATTGTGAACTTAAATATCGTGGGAGGGTATCCGGCGAAGCGGGAACATCTGCAGTTAGATTCCCTGCCGTTCCATCTGCAGGTATTTACCGATGATCGCGGTTATTACTATGAACTGCGTTACTGGGAGAACCGGTTTGACACCCTTCAGCTTCAGAACTTTATGGAAGTGATGGAATGTCTGATGGATGCCATGCAGGAGGAAACACTGGTGCGCCGCTTAAAACGGCATCTGCCGGACAAGCTCTTCCCGCTGCATTACACGATTTTTGTGGAAGCACTGAACCAGGAAGCCAGAGGACAGCTGGTAAGCGGTGTCGATGGAAAAAAGCAGATCAAGGTGTATGTCTTTGATGAGAACTGCAAGAAGAAGCCGTTTGGAGCCTGGGGAGAGCTTTATGTGATGGACCACAAGCCGGAGACTTACATGGATGAGATCACAAACCCGTACGGCCCTGGAAAGCTGTATGATACTGGCCGGATCGCAAGAATTTTGCCGGACGGCTCCCTGGATTTTTTGGAACAGGGCGGCAGAACCATTATGCAGGAGGGACTGACGGGCCGCCATTTCCACGATCTGCATCAGTTGGAAACTGTGCTGAAACAGATCCCGGGCGTGGAAGAGGCAGAAGCGTATGTCCGCTACGCAGAGGGCAACAAACTGCTTCTGACAGCCGAAGTCAAAGGAACCATGGAGCAGGACGAAGATGCGCTGAAGGCTTATGTAGAGGCGCAGTGCGGAAAGGCACATGTGCCGGCGGAGATTGTGATACAAAGAAACGTGTAAATGCCATATTGGAGCGGACCGGCTGCTTATTTAAAATCTGTGGAGATGAGCAAGGTTTGCTGCGTTATCGGCTTGGAAGGCATTCTGAATTGTCTCAAAAATAAAAAAATCAACAGGGGCTATTGCAAAATGAAGTCCAGAATTTTTAACATATCGGTGAATGCGAGCGTACAACGATATGGGAAAGTGCCGGACTGCATTTTGCAGTAGCCCCTGTTTTGCGTTATGTATCAGAAAAAGCTTTTTAGACCAGCAGATTAGGAAAGACTTTCCTGTTTTCTGGCCCGTGTCAGTTCAATTGCTTCCTTCCCGGTTACATGGTCAATGCTAATCTCCACACAGCACAGCGCATTCCATTCCCGGTGGATTTCCTGATCGACGGCTTCCTGATTCGGATTGTATTTCAGACCGAATACCTCTGCGGCATGAAAAATTTCTTCCTCGGTTTCCAGGATCCGGGCAGTTCCAAACAGGATCACGCTTTTAAAGTACGTGGTCAGTTCCTCAGAAACGATGTCATCTTTTTCGATGACGCAGAGGGAGACTTTGCTGTTTCGTTTGATCGAGTCAATCTTGTGGCCGGTTTTTGCACCGTGAAAATAGATCTTGCCATCTGCGTAAACATAGTTCACCGGTACGGTGTAGGGGTATCCGTCATCTCCAGAAAGCCCAAGAATAGCCGTCTTTCCGGTTCTTAAAATTTCAAAAGTTTCTTCTTCTGATAACTGCTGTTTTTTTCTTCTCATTTCACGAAACATCATAAATTCCACCTTTCTGAATGATAATAAAAAATGCGTAACGGTTCTGTAGCTTTCTGGCTGCAAAAACGAAAAAACACCCGCCTGTACATCTTCTAAGGCCTGACGATGTACACCGAGTGCAGTGCTGGTTCTACCCGGCGGCAGAACATTCGTTGCTGTTTACATGTTGCGCAAACAACAAATAATCATATTTATTATAAACAGGTTTTTGCAGGGTGTCAATTTGTTGATGCTGGAATTTTGTTGGCGTTGTCAGCAGATTTTGCCGATTTGGAATGGATTGAAAGAGGATTATCGTACAGTGCGAATCCTTGTTGAGAAAAAAACTTCACGATGCCTATTGACAGAGTGGAAGTTTTTTTTTATACTCAATATACCCCATGGGGGTATATGGGGCGGATGGATCGTATCAGACATAACCGTATGGAAAATGATCGGATACATTCGTCCTGACAGCGGCAGATGGTTGTCTATGCTTTGCATGACAGACCAAAAATCGGGCATGATAACAGGGCTGCCGGGCGCGCATGCGTGAACCGCAGCATAACAGGAAAGGTGGAATTACATGGAAGATACAACCCCAATGGAAACCAGATACCAAATGGAAGAGACAACTCCAATGGACAATACAGCTTCAATGGAAGAGAAAATGTCAATAGAAGGGATAGTCTCAAAGGAAGAGAAAGTTCCCAAAGAACAGGCAGGTGCACTTGAGCAAAAAGAAGAAAAAAAGTGCTGCTGCTGTCATAAAAAGAAAGAGCGTTCCGAAAAGGAATACAAGGACCTGATCCACCGTTTAAACCGCATCGAAGGGCAGATCCGCGGAATCCGCAATATGGTGGAGCAGGATGCCTATTGTCCGGATATTCTGATCCAGGTGGCAGCGGCGAATGCAGCGCTCAACAGCTTTAACAAGGTGCTTTTAGGGAATCATCTGCGTACCTGTGTGGCGAATGACATCCGTGAAGGACATGATGAGACGATTGACGAACTGCTGAAAGTTTTGCAGCGTCTGATGAAGTAATAGCCGTAGTCTGAGTGCCATAGAAACGGTGCAGGAAAAAAATGGAGAGCGAAAACGCTGTAAGTGTTTTTGAGATAGAAACAAAGAAGGAGGAATTTGCAAGCAATATGGAACAATATACAGTAACCGGGATGAGCTGCGCAGCCTGCAGCAGCCGCGTGGAAAAAGCGGTTTCCAAGGTGCCGGGCGTGACATCCTGTTCGGTCAGTCTTCTGACCAACTCCATGGGAGTGGAGGGGACAGCAAGTGCAGCTGATATCATTTCGGCAGTGCAGGAAGCCGGATACGGTGCATCGTTAAAAGGTACCGGAAAAGACGGAGCAGTCAAAGCGCAGGCGCTGGATGCAGAGGAAGCATTAAAGGACCATGAGACACCGGTCTTAAAGCGCAGGCTCTGGTATTCCCTGGGATTTTTGATCGTGCTCATGTATTTTTCCATGGGTCACATGATGTGGGGATGGCCGCTTCCGAAGTTTTTCGATGGAAACCATGTGGCCATGGGACTGATCCAGTTGATCTTAACTGCCATTGTCATGGTCATCAACCAGAAATTCTTTCTCAGCGGATTTAAGAGCCTCTGGCATAAAGCGCCGAACATGGACACGCTGGTGGCGCTTGGTTCCATGGCAGCGTTTGTTTACAGTACCTATGCACTGTTTGCCATGACCGATGCCCAGGTAAAGGGCAATGCAGATGCGGTCATGAGCTACATGCATGAATTTTATTTTGAGTCCGCAGCCATGATCCTGACACTGATCACAGTCGGAAAGATGCTGGAGGCCCGCTCTAAGGGCAAGACAACCGATGCGTTGAAGAGCCTCATGAAGCTGGCTCCGAAGACGGCGGTGGTGGTGCGCGGCGGCGAAGAAGTTACCGTTGGCATCGAGGAAGTCCAGAAAGGCGACGTGTTTGTTGTCCGCCCGGGTGAGAACATTCCGGTGGACGGTGTGGTGTTAGAGGGCAGCAGTGCTGTGAATGAGGCGGCCCTGACCGGCGAGAGCATACCGGTCGATAAGACGGTGGGAGGCAGTGTGTCTGCCGCAACCGTGAACCAGTCCGGCTTTATCCGCTGTGAAGCAACGAGAGTCGGTGAGGACACTACCCTTTCCCAGATCATCCAGATGGTCAGCGATGCGGCAGCGACCAAGGCGCCGATCGCAAAGGTTGCTGATAAGGTATCCGGTGTGTTTGTGCCGACCGTCATCACGATTGCGGTGCTGACCACACTGGTATGGCTGTTTGCCGGACAGAGCATTGGCTTTGCTCTGGCACGCGGCATTTCCGTGCTGGTCATCAGCTGCCCGTGTGCGCTGGGCCTTGCGACTCCGGTTGCCATTATGGTAGGAAACGGCATGGGCGCGAAGCATGGCATTATGTTTAAGACCGCAGTTTCCTTAGAGGAAGCTGGCAAGATGGATATCGTGGCACTGGATAAGACCGGTACCATTACAAGCGGTGAGCCGAAGGTGACCGATGTGGTCCTGGCAGAGGCAGACAGTGAGCAGGAACTTTTGAAACTGGCTTATGCATTGGAAAAGAAGAGCGAGCATCCGCTTGCCCGTGCGATCAATGAGCGTGCAGAGGCAGATGGCATTACCGCAGGTGAGGTGGAAGACTTCGCAGCCCTTCCGGGCAATGGACTTTCTGCCATTTACGAGGGCAGCGAACTCTGCGGCGGAAACTTCACCTTTATCGGCAGCGTTGCATCCGTATCTGATGAGATCCGGAAAACGGCAGATCAGCTGGCAGAAGCTGGAAAGACTCCGCTGTATTTCAGCCGGGACGGCAAGCTTCTTGGTATGATCGCGGTGGCCGATGTCATCAAGGAGGACAGCCCGCGTGCCGTGAAAGAACTGCAGAACATGGGCATCCGCGTGGTGATGCTGACCGGAGACAATGAGCGCACGGCAAAAGCCATCGGCGCACAGGCCGGTGTGGACGAAGTCATCGCCGGAGTGCTTCCGGAGGGCAAGGAAAGTGTCATCCGTTCTTTAAAGGAGCAGGGCAAGGTAGCCATGGTTGGAGACGGCATCAACGATGCTCCGGCCCTGACGCGTGCCGATATCGGAATCGCCATCGGCGCAGGAACCGATATCGCGATCGATGCAGCCGACGTGGTTCTGATGAAGAGCCGGTTAAGCGATGTCCCGGCAGCGATCCGGTTAAGCCGCGCAACGCTGCGTAACATCCACGAGAACCTGTTCTGGGCATTTTTCTACAATGTGATCGGAATCCCGTTAGCAGCCGGAATCTGGTATCCGCTGTTTGGACTGAAGTTAAATCCGATGTTCGGCGCGGCGGCTATGAGCCTTTCCAGCTTCTGTGTGGTAACCAATGCCCTGCGTCTGAACCTGTTCAAGATGTATGACGCATCCAAAGACAAGAAGAAAAAACAAAGCAGACCACATGATGAAAGTCATGTTGATCATAAAGAGAAAAAGGAGAAGAGAACTATGACGAAAACCATGAAAATCGAAGGAATGATGTGCGGTCACTGTGAGGCAAGAGTGAAAAAGACTCTGGAAGGCATTGAGGGCGTAACCGGCGCAGAGGTAAGCCATGAGAAGGGAACCGCAGTCGTTACCCTGGAGAAAGAGGTCGCAGACAGCGTGCTGAAAGAGGCTGTAGAGGCACAGGATTACAAGGTGGTATCTGTAGAGTAATCGTAAGTAACGTGACATGTGCGGAAGTTCCCTGTTTTACAGGAAGCAAAGCGAAACGTCCGGCGCATGCATGATACAGCTTAAGTTGCGGCTGACAAGATCATGCGGCTGTCTGGGAAAGCACAGGCAGCCGCAGACATTGAAAAAAGAAAAAACTGGATTTGGGTCAGAAATCCAGACGAAACAATCAGGAGGAAGAGCCGTGTCACATTCACAAAATTCTATGGGCTACATGGTGGTGCTTTGCATCATCCTGTACATAGTGGGCGTATCCATTTATCTCTTCGTAAAATTTGTAAGAAAAAAACTAGATGAGGCGAGAGACCGCAGATTCCAGAGGGAACATCAGGGAAGTCCGATGACAGAAATAAAAACGGAAGATCCGTCGGAAAAGCAGATTCATTCATAAGAAAGAAAAACTGACAGAAAAAGAAGACAGAAGGGAGCAAGCTATTATGACAGACATGATTGTAATCTTAGTCATTGCAGTATTTGTACTTCTTGGTGTAAAATCCACCATCAAGCATTTTAAAGGCGAGGGAGCCTGCTGTGGAGGCGGCGGTGGAAGCCTTCCGCCGGAGAAGAAAAAACTTGAGAATCCGGTCATCGGAAAGAAGACCGTTAAGATTTCCGGCATGCACTGCGAACACTGCGTCAACGCAGTCACCGAAGCCATCAACAAGATTGACGGTGCATCCGCAGAAGTCAGCCTGCACGGCAAAAAAGCCGTGGTAAGCTATGACCGCGAGCTGGATGAAGCACTGCTCAAAAAAACGATTGAGGATGCCGGGTATAAGGTGGAAGCGATCAAATAACAATTTGATTAACTTTAATAGGGCCGTGTGAGTTGCCTTTCGGCAACTCACACGGCTCTTGTCATATGTTAATATTGTTAAAAATTGTGATTGCATTTTTGAAAATTTTATGATATGATAACTTTCGTCGTGAGACGCGGGTGTAGTTCAATGGTAGAACACCAGCCTTCCAAGCTGGATACGTGGGTTCGATTCCCATCACCCGCTCTATTTTTTTGGGAAGTCCGATGAATTTACGGATTTCCCTCTTTTTTTGCCTGTTTGGAATTTATTGAGATTTTCCATCAACAGCGTTATAATAAAATAACATAGTTGCGAATCAAGCGTTATGGGAATTCGTACAAAACGGATAACAAACAGAATGGAGGACGAGCAGATGAACGAAAATATGGCAAAAAGAAATGAATGTCTGGCCAAGACGGTGATCAAGGGTCTGGAGTCACGTAACATGTCTGGTTATTATGCGGCAAACAAAGAAGAAGCATTAAAACAGGCATTGCAGTTGATTCCGGAAGGCAGCAGCATTGCCATGGGCGGCTGCACCAGTGCTCATGAGATCGGACTGATCAAGGCTCTGGAAGAGGGAAATTACCATTATATTGATCGTGCAAAACTGGAACCAAGAGCAGGATTAATGGCAGCTTATGATGCTGATATTTTTCTTAGCAGTGCCAATGCCATTACGGATGATGGTATTATGGTCAATATCGATGGAAATTCCAACCGCGTCTCCTGCATTGCACAGGGACCGAAAAAAGTTATTTTCATTGTAGGAATCAATAAAGTCTGTGCGGATCTGGACAGTGCCATGAAGCGTGCAAGAAACGTAGCTGCTCCAATCAATGCCCAGCGCGTGAAAAGCAACACGCCATGCAGCAAAACGGGTACATGTATGGACTGCAAATCTCCGGATACGATCTGCTGTCAGTTTCTGATTACAAGATATTCCAGACATGCAGGAAGAATCCATGTTGTTCTGGTAAATGATGCATTAGGATTTTAACAACATACTGCAAGAATTCTCTTATTCTTTATAAGTGATGAGATGAACTGCAGACAGGAAACTTAACGGCAGTGGGGGAGAAAGTATGATTCAGGATCGTTTATTTGCATTGCAGGATCAGATATATGGTGATTTCCATAGTAAGCTGCTTCCGGGAATCTCAAGGGACCGTGTGATCGGAATCCGTATGCCTGCTATGAGAAAACTGGCAAAGGAATTTGCCAAAGAGGAGGAAGCGGACTGTTTTTTACGACAGCTTCCGCATACCTATTACGATGAAAATGTGCTTCATGCGCTCTTGCTCATGGAAATAAAAGACTATGAGGAGTGTATGAAAGCGGTGGAAGCATTTTTGCCCTATATTGACAACTGGGCGGTATGTGACTGCCTTTCCCCGAAGGTTTTTCAGAAGCATAAAAAAGAACTCCTGGAAAAGATCCGGATCTGGGTCGCATCCGGGCATTCTTACACTTGCCGTTTTGGCATGGGGATGCTTATGCGCTGGTTTCTGGATGAGGATTTTAAGCCAGAATATTTATGTCTGCCTGCATCCGTATGTTCGGAGGAGTATTATGTTAATATGATGACTGCGTGGTTTTTTGCGACTGCGCTGGCGAAACAGTGGGATGCCACGATACCGTATTTTGAAAAGCCGCATCTGGATCGATGGACTCACAACAAGGCCATTCAGAAAGCACGGGAAAGTTATCGCATTACGCCGCAGCAGAAAGAATATCTGAAGACGCTGAAAATATAAACAATATTGCACAGTAAATAGCAATAAGTCCAAAAGCCCCACTACATAAAAAAATGCAACCACTACTGAAATGGCAGAGATAGGCTAACTATCTGCCAAGATTCAGACAAAGACGGAGAAGATGCTGAGGGAAGCGAAAGAGTGTTTAAAAAGAAAGCATTTTTCTTTCGGTTTTCACAGGTAGAACCAATACGGAGGGCAGAAGATGAATGTGAAAAAGTATGATGTCAGAGTAAGGGAAAGCCGGATACCGTATCTTGTAGCGGTAGGAAAGACAAGGATTACCGATGAAGATATGCACCAGTCTTCAAAACGGATAGCAGATGTGATAGGGACGGTATACCATGCGGACCGATTGCCGGAAGAGCATATGTTTTTGCTGTCGTTCATAACCATCCGAGTGGAGACCCAAGCCCATCAGATGCAGATATTAAAATAACAGAACAAATTGCCATGGCTGCCAAGGTATGCGGCGTCGATATGTGCGACTATATTATTATAGCCGGGGCACGGAAAAATACATATTTTAGCTTTCGTGAGAATACGGGTATTTTGCAATAATTCGCACAGGCTAAGTGATGCGGGTACAGGGGAGCCCCTGTGCCCGCGAGGGAACCCCCCCCGTAAAAACTTTTGCTAAAAAGCTATCAAAATCCATATATATTTGACAGTTATTGTGGAAAAGAGTATTATTTAAAATGAATTTTGTCATAAAGATAAGGTCGATAAAATTAAGCGCTTATATAATGAGAATATGGGATTCCTTTTATGTTACAGTGGGACCACACACTTTCAAAATGTATTCGCATGAGGAGGAGGAATACCATGAAAAAGAAAAAGTTACTGTCGTATATCTTGTCTACAAGTCTATTGATTTCTCTTACATCCAATCCAGTTTTGGCTATGACTGGGGGGGGGGAAAATATCAATCAAGAGATAACATCTGTACAGGAAAATCAAGATAATAATTCCAATCAAAACGAAAAAGATCAGGAGTCAGATTCAAAGGATATTTCAGATTCCAAAGACCAGGATAATGAACCATCATCGGATACTCCGGATAAATCGGAAGAAGACTCTGATAGCGGGGACAAAGAATCTGATCAGGACAAGGGTTCGGATAAAGCTGAAAAAGGATCTGATGCTGATGATCTGAATAAAGATCATAAACAGGATGATCCGGAATCGGAGTCAGATAAAGGCAAGGATTCCACAGATTCTGACAAATCAGATAAGGAAGATGATAAAGATCCAGTAAAAGAAGATTCATCTGAGAAAAAGGATGATGTATCCGATTCAGATTCGACAGATCAGGAAAAGAAAGATACTGAGAATGAAGATAAAACTGGTGAGAAACAGGAAGATGATTTAGAAACATCTTCTGGTAAGAGTGATTCTTCATCAGAGACCCAAAAAGAAGAGGAAGAAGCAGATCCGGATTGTGCCCAGTTGGAAGGCTGCGTGAATGGGAAACACGATAAGGATTGTCCTTTGTATGAAGAAGATGTGGATTTGATTCAGGACGCTGAATGCGCGCATCTGGAGGGATGTGTTGGTGAACTCCACGACAAGAATTGCCCGCTTTATGAAGAGCCGGATATGGAGAAAGAATGTCTGCATCTGGTTGGCTGCGTGGACGGAAAACATGATCCAGATTGTCCATGTTATAAAGAAGCAGATCCGTTGATGCTTGCCAGTGGCGTTCAGGTAGCGGATGCAATCTATCTTGATGCAAATGCAGGAAACGATTTAAATGATGGTAAAAGCAATGATATGGCTGTTCAAACCTTGGAAAAGGCTTATGAATTAGCTGAGGATGGAGATACCATTTATTTACTTTCTGATATTGAATCGACAGCAACGGTAACAATGTCTGGGAATAAGTCTGTAATTTTGGAGGGTATACCTGATAATAGCGGTAATATCCCAGAAATCAAATGCGAGAATAAAACATCAGCCCATGGTCTTTATATGCTCGAAATCGGAGAAGAGACAGGTGCTCCGCAAGAAACAAATATCACAATTACAAATTTGAAGATTGATGCGAATGAAAATGACATTCGTTGTGTGAGAATTTGTCCAGGTGCAGAATTGACCCTAGAGTATGGAGCCACTGTTTGTAATGGACGGGCAGTTAGTCAAACAGATTCACCAGGACCGAGCGACTTAGGTGGAGGCATTGTTGTTGATAGCGATGCAAGATTGGTCATGGAAGAAGGATCTTCTATTACAGGGTGTTCTGCAGAATGGGGTGGCGCTGTTTACTTAAGTGGTGAAATGGAAATCAATGGAGGAGAAATCAGTAATAATACAGCAGTTGGAGGTATTGGGCGATTTGGCATTACGGAACAGGGCAACGGAGGTGCAATTGCAATGTGTACCTGGCGTGCAGATTATGCTACTTTTAGCGATTTTACAGCAAAATTAACCATGACTGGAGGAAATATTACTGAGAACAAATCAACAAGTGCTATAAATGGATTTGGTGGAGCAGTTTCCATTATCTGTATGGATCCTGATAACACAATTGAATTTAGAATGTCTGGAGGTACAATTTCTCAGAATCAGGCTGGATATGGTGGAGCCATCGCAGTGTTTGCTGATGGAAGCGCTTATCAAGGAAGTGCAGACGTGAAGATTTCCGATAAGGCTGAAATTAGAGAAAATAAAGCAAGAATGTATGGTGGTGGAATCTGTTTGTGGGGAAGTGAGTTAAACGGACACAAAAGCACTATTGAAATGGACGATGGTTTGATCGCTGAGAACAGTACAAATGATAATTCGGGATGCAGAGGCGGCGGAATTTATCTTAAAGCAAGAAGTGATGCATTTTATATGACTGGTGGTGAAATATCTGGCAATAAAGCAGGAAACGGTGGAGGTATTTCCATTGGCAGTGATAATGCATCGGCATATTTACTCGGTGGTGTCATCCAGAATAACACTGCGACAAGCGGATACCCGTTTATCGATAATCCACCGGAAACTCGTAAATATTATGGCAATGCGATAGAACAAAATGGAAATTTATACCTAGATGGAACTAAGGCAGAGATTCATGGTGATATTCGTCTTTGCTGTGCTTTTGATATATGGGATTACAATAAGATTTCAACGAATTACGTCCTAACATTAGTTGGCGCATCAGACGATATGAATGATTATGAACTTACATCTCTTGCCAATGAATCGCTGGATGGAAGAGTTGTTGTAGTTCCCGGAAGTGTTACATATGATGGGACGGACTATTCTGTTGATGATGCCGAGCCGTATGTTTCCCATTTTAAACACAATCATAAGAGAATTGTTACCAATACAGATTACATAAATCAGGTTCCAACAGGTACGAATCATGAAAAGAGCCTGGTTCTGTATGGAAAACATGCTGTGGAAATCACCCCGATGGATATTACCATTTACGTCGGTGGAAATGGGTATGATGGTGTGATTGGTTCTGATGGTCAGTTTGCTACAAATGATCTTCCAGAGATCGGATTTTACCTGACACTTCCGGATGAATTAAATGAGCTGCTTGGAAGTACGCAGGAAGAACCGAAAGACCTTAGTGACTATGTTGCCCTGACTTATAACGACAGTTCTAACCGCACAACGCGTGACTGGGCTTTACAGTTATATGGAGAAGAGGACAGCAGTCTGGCAAAGGTAGATGGCCAGCATGTTTATATTTACAAGCTGATGTCGAGTAAAATAAATGGCACGGCTGAGCAGATACCGCTTCGTATGCAGTTTACGGATGAAGCTGGCAATGTTATGGTAGATTCCAAATTCCCTGTCAATGACACAGACCAGTTCCGTGACTATAAAGTTGATTTTTATTCCGGAGATTTGGATGCAAAGTTTTATAACGTTACCGTCCAGGTTAATGGAAGCACGCAAACATATCCGGTCATTTTGAACAGCGGAAGTTTGAAAGTACGTGGAAACAAGGATCAGACCTATCGGGATATTTCCGATACCATGCCAAGTGTGGATCCGCAAAACAAAGGAGTTATCCTGGCAGAGACAGCACAGGATAATACGCAGTATTTCATTAATAAAAGCAATGTGAATGCAGACCCTGCAGGCGTAAAACTTCTGGTTGATCACAGCCTTGATGATACGCTGTTGACTGCTTACCTGAATCAGAATAAAAATGCGGATGGTAAATATGTTTATCAGTTCAGGTACCTTGACCTGGTTGATACACATAACGGAAACGCATATATGACGATGGCAGGTGGTCAGAAGATGAACATTTACTGGCCGGTTCCGGAAGATGCGAAAGAAGATTCTACATTCCATATTGTGCATTTCGGAGGATTGAACCGAGAGAGCAATGCGGATATGAATGATTTACTGAGAAATCATATTCCGGAAGAATTATCCAGTGAAAAAGTTTTCATTGACGGTCAGGCGTTCATTAAGTTTTCGGTTGGAAGTTTTTCACCGTTTGCCTTGATGTATGAAAATGGCAGCACATCCGGTAATGGAGGAAATTCCGGTAACAGCGGCACATCGAATGGAAATAATGGTTCTTCTGGTGGAGGAAGCAGTTCATCTGGCAGTGGAAGCAGCGGTAGTCATTCCAGTGCTGGATCCGTTACTGCAGGAACCACACAACAGGAAAAGCCGGAAGAAACTAATCTGGCAGAAAATGTATCTGCAGTGGATAATACAGACGAGATAAAAGAAGAAAATCAGGTTGAAACTGCACTTCCAAAAACAGGTCAGTCAGATAACTGGTCTGCAGTGCTTCTTTTCAACAGCGCAATCCTTCTTCTTTTCACCTGTTTTTTTAAGAAAAAAGAACACTAACAAAAAAATGAAGCTGGGCAGCAAAAGTTGCTGCTCAGCTTCTTACAAAGCAAAAGAGCGTATATATTGCGAGAATATGTGATTCCTTTCTTCATTGGGACTATTTAATTTCAAAATATATACATTCGGAGTAAGAAAGGAATAATATGAAAAAGAAAAAATTATTATCGTACATCTTAACTACAAGTCTACTGATCTCTCTTACTGCTAATCCGGTATTATCCATGGCCGAGGAAACAAATCTGAGCCAGGAAATTACGGTTGATCAAGATAATCCTGATCAAGATTCTAAATCCCAGAACATTTCATCAGAAAAAAATGCAGACTCAAAAGATAAAAACGAGAACGATGGATCAGACCGTGGTGATGAAATAGAACCGTCTGAAGATGGAAAAACAGAAGATCTGCAGGAAGATGAAGACAAAGCCAATTTATCTTCTGGAAAAGATGAAAAGCCGGATCTGAATGGATCGGATGGTGACCAATCAGAAGAATCGAAGAAAGATTCGATAAATGATTCTTCTGAGGAAGACTCTGATCAGGCAGATGCAGACTATGGCAGATTGGACGAAGATGAAAATATTGATCCTGATTTTAGTCAGCCAGTTGAAAATCCAGAGGAATCTTCTAGTGCTGCAGGTACTACTGCAAATTCTGGAAGTACTTCGGGCGGTTCTGGAACATCGAAAAAGAATGATGCTGATTTAGATGAATGTGAGCATTTAGAAGGTTGCGTGGATGGCAAACATGATCCAGAATGCCCGTTATATGAAGGAGAAGTGGAACTGCCGTCAGAAGCCGAATGTGCGCATCTGGAAGGGTGCGTTGGTGAACTTCATGACAAGGACTGTCCGCTCTATAAGGAGCTGAATGCTGCACTTTCAGCAAAACTTCCTTTGGCAGTACAAGAAAATATTTATGAAAATGTTTCTATCACTGTTGATGGAGTCGAGTATCGGTTTGATTTTTATCCAGATACTCACGAAGCAACATTGAAAGGGATAACAGATCCAAAGGCAACTACAGACGTTGAAATACCGGAAAAAGTAAGTTATCACAATGAAAATGAGAGCGATGATGAAGAATATACGGTAACAAAATTAAGCTTTGGCTTTTGGGCGTCTACGTGTAACAATGTTACTAAGCTGAATATACCAGACACCGTAGAAACATGTAACAGTTATTTTAGATGTTTTTCTAACTTAGAAGAAATTACAATTCCAGGATCGGTAAAAACATTTTCCGGAAACTTTCAATCTATGAACCATTTGAAAACTATAACTTTTGAAGAAGGTGTAGAAGAACTTGCCGGAAATTCACTGTTAAGTAATTGTGCTGTAGAAACAATTCATTTACCAGATAGTTTAAAAAGAATCACTGCACCTAGTGCGTTTTCTGGTGCTTCAAAATTAAAAACGATAGAACTTCCAGAAGGAATTGATATTCGTGAAGGAAGCTTATTTGCAGAAGATAGTTCACTTGTTTCAATAACATTGCCTGCGTCAATTACAAAAATCAATGGTTCCATGTTTAAATATTGCAGTAGTCTGGAGACTGTAACTGCAGAAGGAACCATTACAGAAGTAGGTCAAGAGGCATTTAAAAATAACACAAAGCTGACCAATATTCCAGATCTTAGTCAGGTCACATCCATGGGGACTTTTGCATTTTCTGAATGTAATAATCTGAAAGGCGAAGTTAATTTAGCAAGTTTGAATGATATTCCATATTGTGCTTTTTTAAATACACCCATTGAATCGGTTGTTTTGAGTGACAGTCTGCAGAAGATTGATGATGAGGCATTTTCAGGTACTAAAATAGCCTCGATCACATTTCCGGAATCACTGACAGCCATTGGAAGTAAATCTTTTGCAAATACTCTGCTGAACCAGGATACCTTAATCATTCCGGATAATGTGGCAACGATTGGATCGTCTGCGTTTTCTGGCGCAACCATCAAAAAACTTGTTTTGGGAAGTGGTTTGACTAATACATCAAATAATGAATTTGCAGGGATAGATGGATTGGAGTCTGTAACGGTTCAAAATAGTTCAGATGTATTGAATCTTTCCAATGCAGGTCTGCCGCAAAATGTAACCATAAATTATACGATTCCATCTATTTCAGATACAGTAGGTGATACGATTTCCAGTGAGGCAGGTGCTCCAAGTCTGCAGAAAGCTGTAGACACTGCAGCGGATGGAGAAACCATCAAAATTAAAAAAAATATTAAGCTGAGCAGTCAAGTTACGATTCCACAAGGAAAATCGATTACAATTACTTCTGATGATGATTATACGATTGTCGGCGTAAAAGACGGTACTAAGCCGGAAAATTTATTTGAAGTGTTAGAAGGAGCAAATGTTATTTTTGCCGGGAAACTTATTTTATCAGGTAGGTATAATGACAAGAGCATTATAAAGAATCATGGTACCGTAACGATTACAGATGACGTAACCGTTCGGGATGCAACCATAAAATATGATGAAACCGGTGCGCTGGAAAATAGTGGGACCAATGCGAAACTTGTTATTTCAGGCGGGCAAATCACAAACAACAAAATCATAAATCATGCGGAGTATAGTGCGACAGTCCTGATCAAAGATGGTGCTGCTTTTGAAATGACTGGTGGCAGCATTCAAGATAATAATTCTGTTAATGCAAATTACTCCCATTCCACTGGTGGCGTGTTCTTTTTTGGTGCGAGCAAAGGGGAAATGTCAGGAGGACGCATTCAAAGGAATATTGGACATCGCGGCAGCGTTGTAGTTCTTAGCAATGACCGCGGTGCTGATCAGCAAGCAGCGTTTACGTTATCTGGTGATGGATTGATCACAGAAAACAGTGGTACTTCCGGTAATAATGTTGATGCAGGTGGGGCTGTATTTATAGAAAATAATGCAGTATTTGAGATGACCGGTGGAAAGATAACGAATAATCATTTCATTCAAGGCGGCGGAGTTTGTGTCGTGGATGATGGAGTACAAGACAGCACAATTGAAGAATATGGCACTGCGTTTGTAATGAATGGAGGTACAATATCTGGAAATCACGCATCCAATGGTGGCGGAATTTATAGTTTTTCTAACAGAACCGTTCTTAATTCTGGAAAAATAGTAAATAATACGGCAGGTGTTTCAGGCGGAGGTATTTATTCCGAGGGAACACGTAATAATGGCTACAGTTCTATGCATTTATATAATGCGATTGTTACAAATAATACAGCCCAACAGGGAGGTGGCCTGTGGTTTTGCGCAACTGGTACCACAACCCTGAATATCAAAGATGGTATTGGCATCTTTGAAAATAAAGCGGTGGAATCAGATGATAAAGCAGCCGGTGATGATCTGGTATTTAGTGTTTTCGGTAATGGCGATCCCGACTATACAGCTACATTATCAAGTCGTATGTTAGGTGGCGGTGCGATCCAGTGGTATCCGGATGGCAAAATATATAATGGAGTCACCTCATCTTATCCAAGAGTGATTTCTGATATACGCTATAATAAAGATGATCCAACAAGTACAGCATTAGAGTCTGGAAAACTGGCAGATATTCAGACGAGTCAGGCTTTAAAAACGATAATGTCTGCGGATGCACAGAATCTGGCAGAGAATGAAGCACAGTTATTCATAGAGGGAAATACAGCAAAATATGGCGGAGGCATCGGTGCAAACGGAGGCATTATTGTAGGAGAAGATGATACGATTGATATATTGGTCAAAAAGGTCTGGAACAATGCTCCGGCTTCTGGAACGCCGGATTCGGTTACAGTTCGTCTGATAAATGAGGGGCATGTGATTGACCGGGCTGTTTTAAATGCAGCAAATAACTGGGAGTATCAGTTTGAGGATCTTCCGGAAGGATATTCTTATTCTGTATCAGAAGTTGTTCCTGCAGATTATACGCCAACGGTATCTGGAAATCAGACAGAAGGATTCCAGATATTGAATACCTATACTCCTGGAACACCTGCAGAACCGGAAAAACCGGATAATGGAGGAACAAATCCTGGAAATTCAAATCATGGATCAGGAGGTTCTGGTTCAAGTGGCTCTGGCAGTTCAGGAGGATCTGGAAGCAGTACAAGAACGGCACAAGTTGTTGAAACAACTCCGGTTGAACCGGTAAAAGAAGATATACAGCCGGTTCCAGAAGATATTCAACATGAAGATTTTGCTTCCGAAGCTAATATTGCGCTTCCAAAAACCGGACAGGCACCTAACCAGTCCGCACTTGTATTTTTCTCCAGCGCATTGCTTTTACTTGTTACATTGATTTTCAAGAAAAAAGAAGACTAATAAAGAAACTTATGATTTTCAGATCCTTATGGGGCTGGTAATAGGAAAGTGCTTGTGTGAGAATATCCATCAAGCACTTTCTTAGTGTTGCGTTAACATATCAAGCAGTATAATCATTACGGACTGTTTGTCAGCATGATTTACAATTTTGTTTTACGGGGGAAGAGATGAAAACGATGAAAAGAAATACGGATCGACGATGTTGTTTTATGTTATGTTTTTTGGGACTCTTACTATCGTTCTCATTTCCTGCGTCAGCTGCTGATACAGCAGAAAAGGTTGTACGGGTTGGATGGTATGAAGATTCTTACAATGTTACAGTGAGATTTTTAACTTGTACTTCACGATCATGCAAATTTATTTGAATCTTAATATTGATTATATAAAGAAATTTGTGTATAATTTTGTTATCATATAAGGGGGTGTTTTTATGCCAACAATCAAATCCAGTGCTGATCTAAGAAACAATTACAATGAAATTTCAACTCATTGCCACACTTACACTGAGCCAGTTTTTATCACTAAAAACGGAAAAGGTGACCTTGCCGTGATGAGCATTGAAGCCTACGAAGCACTAACAAGCCGCTTTGAGTTATACGATCAGATTCATGAAGGAATGGATGATATTAAATTCGGAAATACACGACCGTTTTCAGACGCATTATCAGAGATCCGGAAAGGACGTCGTAGATGAGTTATACAATCCACATCACTGCAACAGCAGAGAGAGATCTTCTGAAAGCAGCCGACTATATAGAATTTTCCCTTAAAAATCCGGATGCTGCAGACCACTTACTGGATACTGCAGATGAACAAATTTCTTCTTTAGCTGAAATGCCTCAGAGATACCGGATCGTAGATGATCCAGTCTTATCCAGTTGGGGAATCCGTTTCATAAAAGTCAATAACTATCTGGCATTTTATACTATAGATGAAAATAAACAGTTAGTAATCATCGTGCGTTTTCTGTATCAAAAAAGTAACTGGGCTTTTATCCTTCATCACGGGATTCCGCTTCAATAAAGCCAAATGGCCAACTTGAAAAGAAAAGGGGCTGTGAAAAAACATAGCCTATAAAAAAGAAGGGGCGTGTGAAAAAATGAGAAATCATTTTTTACACGCCCTGGATGTATGTTACACACGGAATTTTCAGTTACATTGCACATCGAGGAGGCGCTAGTGGCGCGTCCGCTGATTCAGAAAATTCTATCTACGACAGCTTCCAAATCTCTTCATTATACTGTGCGATTGTCCGGTCAGAAGAGAAGAATCCAGCCTTGCTGATGTTGACGAGCATCTTCTTCGCCCATTCGGTGCGGTCAGTGTAAGCGGTGTAGGCCTCTTCGCGGGTCTTCACATACTCTTTGAAATCCGGGAAAGTCATGAACCAGTCTTTGTTTAACAGTTCTTTGTAGAGACGCTCCAGGTTTTCTTTCTGGCCGATCTTAAGCAGCTCTTTTCCGACGATGAAATCGACAGCGGCTTTTAAGTCTTTGTCTTTCTCGTACCAGTCTTTGGACTTGTAGTCGCCGCGCCCGTAGCGGGCAATGACGGTCTCGGAGGATTCGCCGAAGGTGAAGATGTTGTCTTTTCCGACCAGTTCAGCAATCTCCACGTTTGCGCCGTCCATGGTTCCAAGGGTCAGCGCACCGTTTAACATGAACTTCATGTTGCCGGTTCCGGATGCCTCTTTGGAAGCCAGGGAGATCTGCTCGGAAATGTCGCAGGCCGGGATGAGCTTTTCAGCCAGGGTTACATTGTAGTTTTCCACCATGAAAACTTTCAGGTGTGGACTTACCTTTGGATCTTTGTTGATAAGTTCCTGTAAACATAAAATTAAGTGGATAATGTCCTTTGCAATGACGTAAGCGGGAGCTGCTTTGGCACCAAACAGTACGGTGATTGGTGTTTTCGGGATCTTTCCGGCTTTGATCTCCAAGTATTTGTGGATGACATAGAGGGCATTCATCTGCTGGCGTTTGTATTCATGCAGACGTTTTACCTGGATATCGAAAATGGAATCCGGGTTTAACACCAGTCCCTGGGTCTCTTTTAAGTAGGAAACCAGCTGTGTTTTCTTTTCGGTTTTAACTTCCAGAAGCTTGTTTCGAATAGCCGGATCGGACACGAAAGCGCCCAGTTTTTCCAGCTCCATGGCATCTTTTTTCCAGCCTTCCCCGATAAGGGAGGTAATGAGAGCGGAAAGCTCCGGGTTGCAGGCCATGAGCCAGCGGCGGAAGGTGATGCCGTTGGTCTTGTTGTTGAAACGTTCCGGGTATAGTTTGTAGAAGTTGTTTAACTCCGTATTTTTCAAAATCTCAGTGTGCAGGTATGCCACACCATTGACGCTGTAGCCATAGTGGATGTCCATATGCGCCATGTGCACCAGTCCGTTCTGGATGATGTAGGTGCTCTCGTCCTTTACAGTGGCACGAATGCGGTTGTCCAGTTCACGGATGATCGGCATCAGCTGCGGTACTGCTTTTTCCAGGAAGGAGATCGGCCATTTTTCCAGAGCTTCTGCCAGAATGGTGTGGTTCGTGTAAGCACACACTTTGGAAACGATGGAGATCGCCTCATCCATTAAAATACCGTGCTGTCCTAAAAGGCGGATCAGTTCCGGGATGACCATGGACGGATGCGTGTCGTTGATCTGAACAGCAGCGTAGTCAGCCAGGTCGTGCAGGTTGGAGCCGCGGGCGATACACTCATCTAAGATCAGCTGGGCTGCGTTGCTGACCATAAAGTACTGCTGGTAAACACGCAGCAGACGTCCCTTGTCATCGGAGTCGTCCGGATAGAGAAACAGGGTCAGGTTTTTCTCAATTTCAGTTTTATCGAAGTCGATGCCATCTTTGACAATGCTCTCGTCTACGGATTCCAGATCAAAGAGGCGCAGGCGGGTGGAGTGGTTGTTGTAGCCGGTCACATCCATGTCATAGAGGCGGGAGGTAACGGTAAAGCCGCCGAACGGAACCTGGTAACTAGTCTCGGTTTTGGTGAGCCAGCTTTCTTTTTCAATCCACGGGTTCGGAGTTTCCTGCTGGAGATGCTTTTTGTCGAAGACCTGCTTAAACAGGCCGTAATGGTAGTTTAAGCCGACGCCGTCTCCGTTTAAGCCGAGTGTGGCAATGGAATCCACAAAGCAGGCAGCCAGACGTCCAAGACCGCCATTTCCAAGTGATGGCTCCGGCTCCAGCTCCTCAATCTCTGCAAGGCTCTTGCCTGCGGCTTCCAGTTCTTTTTTGACATCATCGTAAAGCCCGAGGTTGATGAGGTTGTTGGAGAGCAGCTTGCCGATTAGAAACTCTGCGGAGATGTAGTAGAGTTTGCGCTTGCCGGAAGATGTTTTGGATTTTGCAAAGATGGCTTTTGCAGTGTCTGCTTCTGCAGAGGAGGCAATTGCTTTTTCATCCATATCTTCCTTTTCTTTCGCAAGTTTTTTCACCTGTTCCAAAAGGCAGAGGTAGATTTCCTCATTGGTGCAGGATGCCAGCGGCTTTTTATATTTTTCCTTTACAGCTTTGGTCAGATTCATGATCGTGAAAAACTCCCTTCTTTGAAGTGTAATGAATCACAGAATGAAAAAATTAACAAACTGTCTATATTATAACAAAGTGGGCTATGGGTGCGCAAGAGTGAAAATGAGATGAGAACAGTAACAATGAAACCTAACAATGAAAATATCTACGGCAAGAAAATTCCACCGGCTGCATGGCGACAGAAAATCCCCGGCGAAGCAATCGGAGAAAGATTCGCCGGGGATTTTTGTGTCCCTGTTTTCAAACAGATTCGAAAACAAAGACAAGTTGGGGATGATTTATTACAATTTTTTGAGACAGGCAATTTATAAGAGATAAGCGCAAAGAATGTAGGCCAGGGACGATGTGATCGTCACAATCGGGAAAATCAGCAGTCCATAGCTCCATACCCATTTCGGATCATCTTTCATACAGTCGGAACCAAGGTAGAGTGGTGCCGACCCGCCTGCTGCCATGGTAAGGAATGCGCATAATGCAGACATAACAATGGCTGGAATGAGGCAGCTTGGGTTGATTCCAATGGTTGTTGCATATTTGATCAGGAACGGACCGACTACGGTACCGATGATGACTGCAGTTGCCGTGTTGGAAAATACATTGGTGCACAAAAGCGTAGCTGCTACCAGAATTACAACAAACAGCGGGAATGGCATGTTGCCGAATACATGATTCATGATCATGCTGAGCCAGTTTCGGATTCCAAGTTCTTCATTGGCAATCATGCCGCCAATGGCAGTAAATGCGCATACACACATGACAATGCCCCAGTTGATGGCTTTTCCCATGGCACGCTCTACATTCAGGAGTGGTTCGCCGTTGATGTGGATCAGTGCCATAAGGATCAGCATCAGAACAAACCAGAAGCCCTGTCCGATGCCATTTATGATATCATAGCCTGGCATGGATTTGGGAAGCCAGATCATAACAACGGAGTAAGCAATTCCAACCAGGAAGATCAGGAAGGTTACTGACTGGCGTTTATTAAAGCTGGTACCGCCGTGTGCACAGATGGATGCGACATCGGCATCTTTCATTTTGGAAAAATCCACACGGAACAGAGGTTTCAGGCAAAGACCCAGTGAGACGGAAATAAAAAGTCCGGACACGATTGCAGAAACCAGATAAGAAATCTGATCGATCTCAACGCCGGCCTCCAAAAGTCCGGGAGCCAGAAGGTTGTAGATCATCATGGCCATACCTTTAAATGGCAGAATTCCGCCGCCTACAGAAGAGGCAATCAGGGCTCCGGTTGTCATGGCTTTCTTCCATTGGCTTTTATCATCGTAACCGACGGATTCAGCGATGGAATTGACCATGGCAACGCTGAAGAGAAATGCGCCAAGGGCACTGGCCAGGGCACCGAGGGTCGTTACTGCGATCATAAAGACACAGGTAAAGAGGACCGGATGTCCGTTTAATGCTTTCCTTGAGATCATCCAGCGCGCAAGGACGCTGTCTGCCCCGCTTTCGGTCAGTGCAAAGAGCAGGACAAAGATGATGATCAGCTGCCATACCGTTGGACTTCCGAGGGTTGTCTGAATGATGGTGGTGCCATCGGTGTAACCGGTAAGAAGCATGGCAAACATGATGATGAAAGAAGGAATGACCATGCCAAAACGGTTTGCGATCAGCCAGATCCCTCCGATGAAGATTCCAATGGCACGGACTCCAAGACGTGTGATCCCGCCCCAGGTCGGGCAGAATGCTCCAAAGAGAAAAATGAAACAGAAGCTGATTGCCAGGTGAAGCAGTTGTTTCTTTGTATAAGCGTTACTTCTTCGATTTTCCATAGGATACCTCCTGGTTATTTGCGGACCGGCTGCGGCGGGAGCAGATCATCTGCTTCTTTTGCCTGTTTTTTCATGGCAGCCAGGCAGTTGTCGGTAAAAGCTTTTTCATAATATTTGTAGTTCTCTTCTCCAAGAACGAACGGGTTTGGGATTCCGTCTGAAATGGTGCGGAGAATCTGCAGTCGTTCCGTTCCCTTGTCCACAAACGGATGGGTGGAGATTTCCGCGTCACAGTGCATCTGCCCGGTTTTTTCGGCAAATTTTAAGGTGGATTCCAGATAGAGCACTTTATCGCTCATTTTATAAGGAATTCCGGTTCCGCCCCACATGGCGACCATATGCGGACGGCCTTCATCGGTGACCGGAAAGATGAAGCTCATCCCTCCCGGGGTATGTCCCGGAGTCTGACAGCAGTAAATCCGGGTATTTCCAAGGGGAAACCAGGTATCATCTTCCAGATATCCGTCGACATCCCATTTCAGGACACCGGTCCGGTTTCTGGTATCCTGTTTGGCAAAAGCAGTATCGGTTTCGGACATATAGATTTTGCAGCCGGTCTGTTCCCGGAACCAGTCCGCTTTTCCGTAGTGATCGCCGTGTCCGTGTGTGATCAGGATGGCTTTGAGATCTTTCAAATCCAGACCAAGCTGTTTGAAACCGGAAACGATCAGGTCACGGTGTTCATCGAGCGGCTCCATACAGTCTAATAGAATCAGTCCATCGGAAGTCTCCAGAACAAAACATCCGACATTGGGAGTTCCGATGAAGGAAAGCTGGTCAAAAAATCTGGTAGCAGGAAATGGCTCTACGTTCTGATCGAAAAGTGGTTTATGCGGAAGGGGAGTCCGCCAGGAAGCTGGTGTATTCATTGCATGCACGTCCTTTCTTCTTTAGATTAACAATAATTTATCAAAGTTCCTGCACTTAAACAATGTGTGCAGCATGAACGGAAATTTCACAGCGTAAATGGACGATTTGACGGAGAAAAGAAAATCGGGTATGATATTTTGTAGAAAAGGTCTAAGAAAAGAGGAACCCTGTTTGTTGAAATTGATGATATGTGATGATGAGAGTGTGATGTGCGAAAGCATCCAGCGGATGCTGGAACGTTTTTCGGAGGAATGCGGGATCAGACTGGATATCAAAATCTGCAGATCTGGTGAGGAATTGCTGGAACAGATGACCCCGGACTTTGATATTTTGTTTTTGGATATCCGAATGGGAAAGATATCCGGAATGGATGCTGCACGGAAAATCAGAGAAAAATATTCAGACATCTGCATGATCTTTGTTACAACCATGACGCAATATGCATTGGAGGGATATAAAGTTCACGCATTCGGTTTTTTGAAGAAGCCTTTGACGTATGCACAGCTGAGGCTTCAGATGCTGGATGCAGTCCATATGTTAAAAAGCCGCAGGTCAGAATCCATTATGGTGAAGTCTGGAAATGATTCCTGGCGTCTGGACCTGAATAAGCTGTACTATATGGAAATTTACGGGCATGACATTCACGCAGTGTGTGCGGACCAGACTCTGACCTGTTACGGAAGTCTTTCCGAGTATGAAAAACTTCTGGAAGAAAAAGGGTTCTGCCGGTGTCACAAGAGCTATCTTGTGAATCTGCGCTACATCCGCCAGATTGGGGCGACGCAGATTTTTATGACAGATGGGAGTGTGATACCGGTAAGCAAATACCGGAAGAAAGAATTGTCAGAAGCTTTTGCACGCTGTATAGGAGGTAATATCTGATGGATGTTCCGCAGCTGTTCCGTTATATGTTTGATCTTTTGATGATGTACTGGTTTTTTGTCCCTTTGAAAAAGAAAACGCAGGAGGATGTCCCTGGTAAAGAAAAGGAAAACCTGGTGCGGGAGATAGCCGGATATGGAAGTCTGCTGCTTCTTCTCCCGATTTATCTGTATGCCGGGAGCGGAAGTCTTTTTTCGATGCTTTGGCGTTTCCTGCTTCGTGTCCTTGTGTATTCGTGCTGGGTATTTGGGGCAAAAAGAACCGATTTTCGGTTAAGCCTGTATTTGGGAATTCTGTGCTGGCTGGCATTTACCAGTGAAAATAATATTTTTCTGACACCGCAGCTTTCCGGTTTACGATGGATCCGCCAGTCCCAGTCAGTCGGAAGTACGTTTGGAAATGTGGCAGAATTGCTACTGGAAGCAGGATTGATCACGCTGGTGAGCAGACTGGTCCCTTTGGCGGCCATTGAACGTGTGCCAAAAAGCAGGTGGATCCTTTCGGCAGCGCTGATCGGGTGTGCGCTTTATGTAAAAATGACCTTAAAGCTGCTTTCCATGGTGCCGAGTGGTCAATATCCGACGGAACTGACCAGTTATCCGATCCTGATGCAGCTGCTCAGCATTACTGCCATGATCCTGTTTGAACGTTACCTGTACAACCGGAAAATCCGTGAAGAGGTGAGGCTGAATGAGGCCATTAACCACTACCGTTATGAAAATGCAGTAGCGCATCTGAAAGCCGATGAAGATGTAAAACGCATTCATCACGATATGAAAAATCATCTGATCGTCCTCCAAAACCTGATCGACAGCAATGAGAATGCGGCAGCTTATGTGCAGAACCTGATGGAAGAAATCTCCGGATACGGAAATCTGGCAGAAACCGGCAATCCGCTGCTGAATGGTCTGATCTCCGAGAAAATCTATCAGGCATCGCGGTTTCAGATTGACATCAATGCGTGTTTTGATTTTTCAGAGGGAGATTTTATCGATGCGATGGATGTCTGTGCGATTTTTGGAAATGCATTGGATAATGCGATTGAGGCTTCCAAAAAAGTGAAAGATCCGGAAAAACGCAGCATTCTTGTGAAATGCGGCAGAATTTCCGGCAATCTGGTCATAACATTCCGAAACTATTTTGAAGGAGATTTAACATTAAAGGGAACACTTCCGGTCTCTTCCAAACAGGGGCATCTGCATGGCATTGGACTTAGCAGCATCCGCCGCTCCGTGGAGAAGTATGGAGGAAGTATGGCAGCGCAGTGTGATCCGTACCACAATTTTGTCCTGACGGTAGCGCTGCCGATCCCGGAAACAGAACAATTGCAAAAACCGCAAACATCAAAAAAGCCGCAATCATAACCATGACTGCGGCTTTTAAATTTTAAAAATCCCCCGGCTTTACGGAGTCCGGAAGCATGGAGCGATAGGTACGGCTTCCTTTTATGCGCTGGTAGTCAGCCTGGATGCATTCGCAAAGTTCCGGGCTGGAATAGAGCTGTTTCGCTGCGGCAAACAGAATCCGCGCTGCATAGTGCATTCCCTTGTGTGCGAGCGGACTCTTGCCCTGTGCCACGATCTGCCAGGTGTGCAGGGCACAACCAGTGGCTTCGGCAGCTACGCTGATGAGCCCGGTAGGAACCTGCCAGCTTACATCGCCGACATCGGTGCTGCCAAGGTAGATGGTCTGGTCGGCAGGAAGAATCTCTGCATCAATCGAAGTGTGGGCAGAAGCAGCTTCTTCTCGCATGGTCTGATCTATGGAAGCAGCGTCAGCGGTGCCGGACAGATCGGACAGCTCAGGCAACCGCATAAACTTCGCTGCAACCGCATAATCTTCTTCGGTGTACTCTGGTTTTTCTGCTTCCTGCATCGCTTTCATCATGAGCGTTTCCATAGCCGGAGCCGATAATAAATCTGCGTAGGCACTGACTGTCCGGTAAGAAACTTTCGTTCCGGTCATCAGTGCAGCACCCTTTGCCACATCGGTGACCCGGTCGTAAAGCTCTGCAACATAGGAACTTTGCGGTGCCCGCAGGGCATAGAGTAAGGTGGCGGAAGCAGGAACGATGTTCGGCGCGTCGCCGCCGTCATTTAAGTAGGCGTAATGCATGCGGGCATCACTTTTTACGTGTTCCCGCAGATAGTTGACACCCACGTTCATCAGTTCGCAGGCATCCAGCGCGGAGCGGCCAAGCTCCGGGTGGGCGGCAGCATGGGCACTTTTGCCGGTGAAGTCGAAGATCACACGGATGTTAGCAAGTGCTTCTTTGATCAGTCCGGTTTTGGAACCAGGGTGCCAGGCAAGGGCAAAGTCCAGACCGTCAAAGCAGCCACTGCGGGTCAGGAAAGCTTTTCCGGCGCCGCCTTCCTCTGCCGGGCAGCCGTAATAGATCACGGTGCCGCTAAGTGATGTTTCTTCCAGCCAGTTTTTGATGAGGCAGGCAGCTTCCATGGTACCGGTGCCAAGCAGATTGTGCCCGCATCCGTGACCCGCTGCGCCGGGGCGGTCTGACTGGCGCTCACAGGCATTGGCTGTCTGGTTCATGCGGGGCAGGGCATCGTATTCGCCCAAAAGTCCGATCACGGGGTGACCGGAGCCGAAGCTTGCGGAAAATGCGGTGGCGATGCCGCCAGGGTTTTTGGTTATCTGAAATCCCTGATCTTCCAGAAAATCTGCCTGCAGGGCGCTGGAGCGAAATTCCTGGTAACGGGTTTCTGCAAAGTCCCAGATCTGGTCGCTGATTGTTTCAAATTGCTGTTCAAACTGTTGTCTGTTCATGACGAGATTTCTCCATCTATTTATGCTTTTTCTTTTTATCTGAATTTGCTATGTTTTCTATGCCTTAGTATAACATTTCTAACCTGATTTTGGAATGAGATTCTATGGGAGACTCCAGTGTGAAAAATAAAATGAAAAAACTATAGTCATACGATATTTACAAAAGTGATAAAAATTGCTACAATAAAGCAATGATTTTAAAATAGTCAGATATAATACCGGAAAGGAGAAGAGAAAAGATGGGGAGTAATGTATATGGGGAGCTTTTATCCGGACTTCAGTCAGAAAAACCGCAAATCCTTCTGACCAGACTTCATGAAGATGCAACGCTGGAAAAGCATATTTATGTGCCGGGACAGGAACCGGAAGAGGCCGAAGCATTGGCGCAGCAGGCAGCGTTTGAAAAGAAGGTGTGTATTTTGGGTTTTGAGCCGGGGCAGAGTGGCGAGAAATGGGTCGCAGAGCCTTTCTGCAAGGAAAACCGCATGCTGATCTTTGGCGGTGGTCATGTGTCCCTGGCACTTGCAGAGTTTGCGGCCCGAACCGGCTTTGACGTGACGGTAACCGATGACCGTCCAAGCTTTGCCAACCAGCTTCGTTTCCCAATGGCGAAGGAAGTACTTTGTATGGATTTTGATACCGCGATTGAAAAACTCGGTGTCAATGCTTCGGATTTTGTGGTTATCCTGACCCGTGGCCACCGTCATGACGGTGTCTGCCTGAGGGCACTTTCGAAACAGCCACAGACAGCATACCTGGGGATGATCGGTTCCAGAAAGCGCGTCCGCGAGTTAAAGGATACACTGGAAGAGGAGGGCATTGACCGGACCTGGCTGGACTGGATCCACACACCGGTAGGGCTGGATATCGGTGCGGTGACCCCGGAGGAGATCGCGGTGGCGATCCTTGCGGAAACCATTCAGGTAAAGCGGAAGCCAGAGAAAGAGGGAGACAGAAAGGTATCCCAGTCTGACATTGACATGGAGGTCATTCATGATCTGGCGGAACCGGACGAAAAGTTTGCGGACCAGAAAAAGGCAGTGATCACCATTTTAAGCAGCAAAGGCTCCACACCGAGAAAGGCGGGAGCCAAGATGATCGTTTATGAGACTGGCATGATCCAGGGAACCATCGGCGGCGGCTGTGCGGAGGCAAACCTGATGCAGCATGCCAGAGAGGTGATCCGTGACGGCATATACCAGATCCGGCATGTAGATATGACCGGAAAAGTGGCAGAAGAGGAAGGGATGGTCTGCGGTGGTGTGATGCAGGTGCTGATCGAGCGGGCGTGATTTTATCATGGAGGAAGCTGTTTTTTTATATGATAGGAAATTGCGTCCTATCATATAAAAACGCTCCGCGAGGAAGCGCACTCGGCGCAAAGGTAGATGGTTGCTGAAGCAACCATCTACCTTTGCGCCGAGTGCGCGAGAATGTGCCAAGGCACATTCTTTTTTGTTTATGGTTTCAGGATCACGGCGGTACCGTGCAGGTCACAGAGCGGAACCAGTAAAAGCGGAGTGGCGGTCTGTTCATACTGGCGTACCGCCTCTTTGCAGCCGCGAAACTGTGTATTGTTGTAGTCGTGCAGCAGGATCATACCGCCGGAACTGAGCCTTGGATAAAAATACTGCAGTCCGGCCAGAATTGGCTCATACAGATCGGTGTCCAGACTGACTAACGCAAACTGTTTGTCCGGGAGTCCGCAGGTTGTTTCTGGAAAGTATCCGGGATAGAAAAGAGCCTGATTGGGAAACGGAAGCCGGCTTTTGACATAGTCGGTAGAGGTATCAGAAAAGTTCTGGATTTCCGCTCTGGAAAAACAGCGTTCTTTTTCGGTTTTCACATCTTTTTCGTCAAAGCCATGAAAGGTGTCGAACAGCAGCAATTCCCGTTCCGGAAATAAGGCATTTAACTGCCAGGCAATATCTCCGCGGTATACGCCAAGCTCGGCAATGCTTCCGGGAATCCTCTGCTCTGTGATTCGGTTTGCCATGCGGTGAAGCGTGGCACTCCGGATATCTAAAATCCGGGAGAGATCTGAAAGCTTTAAAAAGGAATTCTGATAGCCGGCCTGTATGGCCTGGTCCATCAGAGCCTGGGTGCGCGTCTCGTCGCTTATGGCAATGAGCATAAGGTCTGGCTGCAGCTTCGCTGCCTGCTCTACGGAAATGACTGGAACTTTTCCAAGTGCGGTAGAAAGACCGGTATTCCAAAGTGTCTGGTTGTTATCTCCAAATGCAAGGAGCTGGAACTGGTTTCGGTTGACCAGACCGACAAAAGAACGGCCAAACTGACCTGCACCGAGTATGATAAGTGTCTGCATAGGATTCTCCTCTGTCAAAATGATATGTTTATTATACAATACAATTTTTGAAAAAAGCAAGAATGCATGACAGATAAAGGATTGCTTTCACACAGAAAACAAGTTATAATATTGACATTAACCGGCTTGTCTGTACAGGTCGGTCATTGTTTCGGACCGTTATATATTAAAAAACATAACGGTAGTTACTTTTATATTCACATGGAAAATTTGGGGGACAAACAAATGAAACTGATCAAAACCGTTGATGCAGAGGGGGCTGTTCTCTGCCATGATATCACGCAGATCATTCGTGGTGTGACCAAAGATGCAGTGTTTCATAAGGGACATATCGTAACCAAAGAAGATATTCCGGTACTTTTAAGTGTTGGAAAGGATACCCTTTATGTATGGGAAAAGGAAGAGGGAATGATGCATGAGAACGATGCAGCTGAGGTCCTTTGCGAACTCTGTAAAGGGGAGCACATGGACCGTTCCCAGCCGAAGGAAGGCAAGATTGAGCTGACTGCGGCCTGCGATGGTCTTTTGAAGATTGACGCAAAGGCATTAAAAGGGGTCAATGCCTTTGGACAGATGATGATCGCCACCCGCCATGGCAATTTTGCCGTGAAGAAAGGTGACAAGCTGGCGGGTACCCGTATCATTCCGCTGGTCATTGAAGAAGAAAAGATGAATGCGGTCAAGGCGCAGACGATGGAGCTGACTGGCGGAAAGCCGATTTTGGAACTGAAGCCGTTCCGCCATAAGAAGGTTGGCATTGTTACTACCGGAAACGAGGTATTCTATGGACGTATCCAGGACACGTTCACCCCGGTGATCGTGGACAAGCTGTCCGAGTTTGATGCCGAGGTGACCGACCATGTGACCTGGGACGATGATGACAAGAAGGTAACGGCCAGCATTCTCGACATGATCGAAAAGGGAGCGGACATTGTTATCTGCACTGGCGGCATGAGTGTGGATCCGGATGACAAGACTCCGCTTGCGATCAAAAATACCGGAGCGCGCATCGTGTCCTACGGTGCACCGGTACTTCCAGGCGCTATGTTTTTGCTGGCTTACTATGACCGCATGGAGCAGGGGAAGAACCGGAGAACCGTCATCATGGGGCTTCCGGGCTGCGTGATGTATGCAAAACGTACCATTTTTGATCTGGTACTTCCACGTGTCATGGCAGACGATGAGGTGACATCGGACGAGCTGGCAGCGCTCGGCATGGGCGGCTTATGCTTAAACTGCCCGGTCTGCACCTTCCCGAACTGCGGTTTTGGAAAGGGGTATTGATATGGAATTTACGCATTTTGATGAACAGGGCAATGCCCGCATGGTGGATGTCACGGAAAAAGGCGAGACGGTCCGCGAGGCGGTTGCCAAAGGCCGCATCCGTGTGAGCGAGGAATGCTTTGGGAAGATCAAAGAAGGTACTATGGCCAAGGGGGATGTGCTTGGTGTGGCCCGGATTGCCGGGATCATGGGAGCCAAGCGCACTTCAGAGCTGATTCCGCTCTGCCATATCTTAAATCTGACCAAGCTGAACGTGGATTTTGTCATGTACCCGGAACGCTGCGAGATTGAGGCAGTCTGTACCGCCAAGACCACCGGAAAAACCGGTGTGGAGATGGAGGCGCTCACCGGTGTATCTGTGACGCTGCTTACCATTTATGATATGTGCAAGGCCGTGGATAAGACCATGGAGATCGGAGAAATCCATCTGGCTGAGAAGACCGGAGGCAAGAGCGGTCACTTTGTAAACCCAAAAGAGCAGAAGGGGCACTTCGTGAATCTCCAAGAGCAGGGTGGTGAGTAAGTGTGAAGGATGCGTATGGAAGAGAAATCCGGTATTTGCGTATTTCCGTGACGGACCGCTGCAATCTGCGCTGCAAATACTGCATGCCGCATGGCATTGAGTGCGTGGAGCATAAAGACATCTTAAGCTTTGAGGAAATCCGGCAGATCGCAGTGTGCGGGGCAAAGCTTGGCATTACCAAGATCCGTCTGACCGGCGGGGAACCGCTGGCGAGAAAAGGATGTCCACAGCTGATAAGGATGCTGAAAGAGATTCCGGGCATTGAAAAGATTGCCATGACCACGAACGGGACTCTGGTAAGAGCCGTTCTCCCGCAGCTTGTGGAGGCAGGACTGGATGAGGTCAATATCAGCCTGGATACGCTGGATGCAGAAACGTTTGCTGAAATTACCGGACAGGATCTTTTACCGGAGGTATTAAAGAGTATCGATGCTTCTCTTGCCGCTGGGCTTAAGGTGAAGGTCAACGCGGTATCCATGCCGGATACGGACTGGAAACGCCTGATCTTACTGGCGAAAGAAAAACCGGTTGATGTCCGTTTTATTGAACTGATGCCAATTGGAGCCGGAAAGGAGTCGAAGGGGCGCAGCAATGAGGAACTTTTTAAAGAAATCCTCAGCGAATTTCCAGAACTTCAGGCAGATGACAGCGTACATGGAGCCGGTCCGGCGGTCTACTATAAAATCCCGGGATATCAGGGAAGCATCGGACTGATCAGTGCCATGCACGGAAAATTCTGCAGTTCCTGCAACCGGGTGCGCCTGACATCGACCGGATTTTTAAAGACCTGTCTTTGTTATGAGGATGGCATGGATCTGAGAAGCATCCTGCGTGGCGGTAGTCCGGAAAAACTTCTGGATGCCATGGCCCGAACGATATACGGCAAACCGGCAGAGCATTGTTTTGAACAGCCGGATCAGATTACAGAAGCGCACGGTATGAGCGCGATTGGAGGGTGAGAAAATGGAAGTTGGAAAAGAGGGGGTAGTGAAGGCTATCTGCATCAGTCCGGCCCGGGGAACGGAAAAGCATACGATCCCGGAGGGACATTTCATTCCAAATTTTGGAATCGAGGGCGATGCGCATGCTGGGACATGGCACCGTCAGGTGAGTCTTCTCTCCTACAATAAAGTAGAAGAATTTAATAAAAAGGGCGCAAACGTAGGCGATGGTGCGTTTGGCGAGAATCTGGTGGTGGATGGAATTGATTTCCGTGCCCTGCCGGTTGGAACCAGACTTTACGCCGGAACCGTCGAGCTGCGCATGACCCAGATCGGTAAAGAATGTCACAGCCACTGTGCGATTTATCACCGCGTGGGTGAGTGCATCATGCCGCGGGAGGGCGTGTTTGCTGAGGTAGTAAAAGAGGGAATCATCCGTCCGGGCGATGTGATGAGAGTCGAAGCACCGGATGAGAACCGTCCATTTACGGCGGCGGTGATCGTACTGAGTGATAAAGGCTCCAAAGGAGAGCGGGAGGACTTAAGCGGTCCGGCAGCTGAGGACATGTTAAAGGAAGCAGGCTATGAGGTAGTGGAGCGTTTTGTGATCCCGGATGAGCCGGAGGTGTTAAAACATCACCTCATTCGTCTGGCAGACAGCCGACAGGTAGACCTGGTAGTGACCAGCGGCGGAACCGGATTTTCCATGCGGGACCAGACACCGGAGGCAACTTTGGCGGTGGCTGACCGGAACGCACCTGGCATTGCGGAGTACATCCGCATGAAATCCATGCAGATCACAGACCGCGCCATGTTAAGCCGCGGCGCATCGGTCATCCGGAAAAAGACGCTGATCGTCAATCTGCCGGGAAGTCCGAAAGCCGTAAAAGAGAGTCTGGACTTTATTCTGGGGGCACTGGATCACGGCTTGAAGATTTTGCGCGGTACTGCTTCTGAGTGCGCCAGAAAATAGCATGTGAAAGCAGTGCATAAAAGCAGCATATCAAAAGAGTTTATGAAAGCAGTACATGAAAACAGACAATAACGGGTGTTTGGACCTTGCCGGAATGCGGCAGAAATCAGATCATAGCATTGGTGATTCAAAACGATTCACATAAAAATTTCAAGAACAGGGGAAAGAAAGTAATGAAAAAACAGTTCGCAGTTCTAATGGCAGCTATGATGGCAGCAGGTATGATGGCAGGATGTTCCTCCAAACCGCAGGAAACCACTGCGGCAGCAACCGAGACAGAGACTACTGTAGCGGAGACCACGGAAGCAGAAACTGAGGCAGAGAGCGAAAACGCTGGTGAGGCAAAGGCAGATCTTGGTGAGCAGAGCATTCTGGTTGCTGCAGCAGCAAGCTTAAAAAATGCATACGAGGATAAGCTGATCCCGATGTTTGAAGAACAGTATCCGGGCGTAACCGTTGAGGGAACCTACGACAGTTCAGGAAAGCTGCAGACCCAGATCGAGGAAGGTCTTGAGGCAGATGTATTCATGTCTGCAGCAGTTAAGCAGATGAAGGCTCTGGATGAGGAAGGTCTGATCGCGTCTGATACCATGGTTGATTTGTTGGAGAACAAGATCGTTCTGATCGTTCCGGCTGGCAGCGACAGCAAGATTGATTCTTTCGAGAAGATCGGTGATGCTGAGTCTATCGCCCTGGGCGATCCGGAGAGTGTTCCGGCTGGTCAGTACGCGAAAGAGGCTCTGACAAACTTAAATGTCTGGGATGGCATTCAGGACAAAGTAAGCTTCGGTACCAACGTAACCGAGGTATTAAACCAGGTTGCAGCAGCAAGTGCTGATGCAGGTATTGTTTACGCAACCGATGCAGCAAGTATGGCAGATCAGGTAACTGTCGTTGCAGAGGCACCGGAAGGAAGCCTGGAGAAGAAGGTCATCTATCCGGTAGCAGTTGTAAAAGCAACAGCTCATGAGGATGCAGCGAAGGCATTCGTAGATTTCTTACAGACTCCGGAAGCGATCACGGTATTTGAGGCCTACGGTTTCGTGGCAGCGCAGTAAATATAGATACGGTAGCATTCCGGCCTGCATAAACACGGAACTGCGATCATGTGTAACAGAGAGGAGAAACAAAAATGGACTGGTCCCCAATTCTGATATCCATGAAAACTGCCAGTGTTTCCATCGTGATCACCTTTTTTCTTGGAATTCTGGCGGCCTGGCTGGTGGTCAGCATGAAGAATGAGCGTATGAAGATCATTCTCGATGGTATTTTAACGTTGCCTTTGGTGCTGCCGCCTACGGTGGCGGGCTTTTTCTTCTTATATCTGTTTGGTGTGAAACGGCCCATCGGAATCTTCTTTTTACAGTTTTTCGGCGTGAAAATTGCGTTCTCCTGGACAGCTACGGTACTGGCGGCGGTGGTCATGTCCTTTCCGCTCATGTACCGTTCTGCCAGAGGAGCCTTTGAACAGGTCGATCCAAACCTCATGGCAGCGGCGCGTACCCTTGGCATGAGTGAATGGAGCATTTTTTATAAGGTACTGATCGCCAATGCCATGCCTGGCATTGTAAGCGGTGGAGTCCTGGCATTTGCAAGAGGACTGGGTGAGTTTGGCGCCACTGCCATGATCGCAGGCAATATTGCGGGAAAGACCAGAACCCTTCCCATGGCAGTGTATTCGGAAGTGGCTGCCGGAAACATGGATGCGGCATACCGCTATGTAGCGATCATCGTTGTGATCGCATTCCTTTCCGTGATCTTAATGAACCGGGCAGCGTTGAAAGAATCCAAAAAGAGAGGACAGTTTTAAAAAATGAGTGAACAATTATTAGCGGTTGATATCCGAAAAAAACTGCGGGAGTTTGAACTCCAGGTCCAGTTCACTTCTGGCAAAGGCTGCCTCGGAATTCTGGGACCTTCTGGCTGTGGAAAGAGTATGACATTAAAATCCATTGCAGGGATCGTGGAGCCGGACAGTGGTTCGATCGTGCTGGATAACCGTACACTGTATGATAGCAGCAGAAAGCAGAATCTGAAACCGCAGGAGCGGCGTGTAGGGTATCTCTTTCAAAATTATGCGCTGTTTCCGAACATGTCTGTGGAGGAGAATATCCGGACAGGCCTGAAAGCCGGAAAACGTTATGATGAAGCACAGCAGAAAAAACGGACAGCCGAAATGATGGAGCGCTTCCGTTTAAGTGGTCTGGAGAAGCGTTATCCTGTGCAGCTTTCCGGCGGACAGCAGCAGAGGGTGGCGCTGGCGAGAATTCTTGCCTACGAGCCGGAAGCACTGCTTCTGGATGAACCGTTTTCCGCGATGGATACCCATCTGCGGGAACGATTGCGTCTGGAACTGGCCAGTGTACTTTCTGAGTACCAGGGAGCATCCATCATGGTCACACATGACCGGGACGAAGCGTATCAGCTGTGCGATCATCTATTGCTGTTCAGCAAAGGCCATGTGATCGCAGCGGGAAAGACGAAAAATCTCTTCAACGACCCGGGAAGTGTGGAAGCCGCAAGGCTGACCGGCTGCAAGAATGTTTCACGGATTGAAAAGATCGGCGAGCACCGGGTACGCGCGCGGGACTGGGGGGATCTGGAACTGGTTACAGAAAAAACGGTGACCGAGGATGTGACTTCCATCGGAATCCGTGCCCATGATTTTGAGCCGCTGACGGATCAGGAGACTGACGCGGAAACAGAAAACCGGATTCCGGTGGAGAATCCAAAGATTTCGGAGATGCCGTTTGAATGGTATGTGACGATGCAGAACGGACTGTGGTGGAAAATCGGAAAGACCATCCACACACACAGTGCAGATGGTCTGATTCCAAAGTATGTAAGGGTTGCCCGGGAAGCGATTCTGCTTCTGAAAGATTAGGGTGTAAACGAATCAAAGTATTTTGCAAAGAGCTGGGCAGTGACTGCTTTCAGCTCTTTTTCCATACCCTGGAAACGGGCAAGGAAATCTTTGGCTTCTGCTGTCAGGTGTGAGGAACCGCCGGATGCACCGCCAGAGCGGGATTCAATCAGGGGACAGCCAAGATAGCGTTCCGCTTTCTTGATGATTCTCAACCCTTTGCTGTAAGACATTTCCATTTCCCGGCAGGCAGTCTGCATGGAGTTGGTCTGGTCTACAAGAATCAGAAATTCCGCAACACCGGGACCGAAGAAGGTATCCTGTTTGGCAAGACGAAGTCTCACCGAGGGGCGGAGCGGAAGCTTGGCTGGGGAAATTGAAGGATCAACGACTGGTTTGGCTTTGCGGTTCATGAAACAACATCCTTTCTGACTACAAATTCATTCTGTTTTTACTATAAAAGTTCTGCCGCCGATCAGGCGGCGTTAATTCAGGGATGCCAAATGCGCCTGTCAAAACTTTTATTTGCGGTGGTGCACTTGGCTGCAGGTGCATGCAGGTTTAGTATAGCATGCGATAGCAGCGTGGGCAATTTTTTCTCGACAAAAAGCAGAAAAACTCTTATAGTAATGGATAGATTAGAAAGATGAGGAAACAAGTTATGAAAGAAACGAATAAGATCGAATTGCATGGGGATATTTCCATTCCTTTCTTAAAAAAGAGCCGTTTCACGGGAAGTTTTAAGGGAATGCGCTATGTGCTCATCAAACATGAAAATGAGTTAGAGCCTGCTGCGGAGGAGACACCGGCGAAAACAGAAACGGTGATCCGGGCTATTATCTGGCCGGAACCATTTAATTTTGAAGTGACACCGGATGAAAAAAAACATCACCAGGATTTTCCGTTTACGACGGATGGAATCTGGGAAGCGGTGGACTGGCTGAATGCGGAGCATGAGGCAGGACATTTTTAATTGAAAAAGGCATTTGCAGCCGAAAACTGCAAATGCCTTTTTCAATAGAATCAATCTAACGGTTCAATAAATCAGTCCTGTTTTGGTTTTCCGCATAGTTTCATGGTCAGCGGCAATCCGGTGTAGAGACCAATCAGCTGGAACTGGAAAAACAGTTTGAAAAGGGGAAAATTTGAGAAACATATATCTGGTGAGGCACGGAAAAATAAAACAGGAAGCGGGAGGGCGCAGATGCATCGGGCAGACCGACCCGCCGCTTGATGAAAAATATGTTTCTTCTATATTAAAACTGGGGAACTGGTTTGCGGAGAGACAGCATCATCAAAAAGCATCTGTAGTACTGGCATCCGGAACCTTAAAGCGTGCATGCGATACGGCAAAGTATCTGAAAGAAGGTGCGGGAGAAATCATTTCCGGGAATATCCTTTTTGATGAGAATCTGAATGAAGTTTACACTGGTTTATGGGAAAACCGGGAATTTGAAGAAATTAAGGTCAAGGATCAGAAGCGGTTCGAAGAAAGGGGAAAATCGCTTGGATGATTCCAGGGTAAAGGAAAATGAAATCGTCAGTGTAGAGGCGCGTTATCAGGCCGCCTACGGGAAATGTCACTGCGCGGAAGCATACAAAAAGCACGAAGCGTTGTACGAAAAAGCGAAGAGCATAGAAAAAAAGATATTTGGATAAAGCAGGCAGGAGAAGGTGTATGGAGCCGTCTCCTGCTTGCTATTTCTATCCCAAAATGCTAAAATCGAACTACACACGGACAGTGGAAATTTGTGGGGATTTATTCTCTGTCTGTGTTCATAAAAATGTGAACGGGGGTTCATGAAAAAAGGGAGATTGTATTATGAATATTTCACAAATTACCGGGATTTACTTCAGTCCTACCGGCACGACCAAGAGCGTGACAGAGTGGATTACAGGGCAGATCGCGGCAGATAAACAAAAAACGGATGAGGTGGACTTAACCGATGCCATTCCTTCCCGCCCGGACTATACCTTTACCGAGCACGAACTTGCAGTAGTCGGTGTGCCGGTTTATGGAGGACGTGTGCCGGAAACAGCAACAGAGCGACTGAAAAAAATGCATGGAAAGCGGACCCCGGTGGTGCTTGTGGTTACGTTTGGCAACCGGGCATATGAGGATGCACTGCTGGAGCTTTCTGATATCTTAAAGGAGCAGGGCTTCATTCCGGCAGCAGCGGCAGCTGTGGCAACGGAGCATAACATTGCAAGAGTGTATGGTACTGGCCGACCGGATGAAAAAGATAAAAAAGAGATGGCTGCTTTTGCGCAGGCGGTAAGACAGAAACTGAAGAACACAGCCGGAAGCACAAAGCTGCCGGAGCTTTCCATCAAAGGGAACCGCCCGTATAAGCCTTACGGAACGCTGCCTTTGAAGATCAGCGTATCTTCTGCCTGTGAGAGCTGCGGGCTCTGCGTCAGCAAGTGCCCGGTTCAGGCCATTTCCAGGACCGATCCGAAGGTCACGGATGAAACAGCCTGCATTACCTGTATGCGCTGCATTCAGGTTTGCCCGAAGCATGCGAGAAAACTGGGAACTCTGGTAACGCTTGCCATCCGCCAGAAATTAAAGAAAGTCTGCACGGACAGAAAGGGTGCAGAGTTTGTACTATGAAGCTGGAAAATGACTTAGACACCGATGATATCCGGGGACTGGTCCTGCGTCTTGCGCTGCCGTCCATGCTGGCGCAGTTTGTCAGTGTGTTTTACAGCATTGTGGACCGCATGTATATCGGAAATATCCCGAAGATCGGGGAGACGGCACTGGCGGGTGTCGGTATCTGTGGCCCAATCGTGACTCTGGTTTCTTCTTTTGCAATCCTGGTCGGTGTGGGCGGTGCCCCGCTCATGAGCATCCGTATGGGCCAGAAAAATGAGAACGGAGCCCGGCAGATCCTGGCGAACTGCTTTCTGATGCTGACGGTGCTTGCCATGATGCTGACGGTCTGTGTGCTGGGACTCCGGGAAAAGCTGCTCTGGTGGTTTGGTGCGGGCGAGACAACGTTTCCGTATGCCTTATCTTATATGACCATTTATCTGTGCGGCACGTTTTTTGCACTGATGACAACGGGCATGAACCAGTTTATCATCTGCCAGGGCTTTGCGAAGGTCGGGATGAAGGCGGTTGTGATCGGTGCAGTGGCGAATATTATCCTCGATCCGGTATTTATTTTCGGACTGAATCTGGATGTGCGCGGCGCTGCACTGGCCACGGTACTGTCGCAGATGTGTTCCTGCGTTTATGTCCTGCGTTTCCTGTTTGGGAAGAAGGTACCGATCCGTATTACCTTTCACGGGTATGATCCGAAGCTGATGCTGCAGATCGTCAAAGTCGGCTTTTCGCCTTTTATCATCATTGCACTGGACAATGTGCTGGTCATCTCCCAGAATATGGTGATCCAGCGTCTGGGAGGCCCTGGTCAGGGCGATGTCCTTTTAACCTGTGCGGCCATTGTCCAGAGCTTTATGCTGATCATTACCATGCCGCTTGGCGGTATCACTTCTGGTACGCAGACCATTCTTGGGTATAACTTCGGGGCGAAGCGTCCGGACCGCATCTGGAAAGCGGAGCGGTGGATCGTCACCTGCTGTCTGGTATTTAACGCGGTCATGTTCCTGGCGGCACAGTGTATTCCGGAGGTTTTTGTGCGGATCTTCACCCGCAATGAAGAATACGTGGCATTGAGTGCCTGGGCCATCCGGGTTTCTACGCTTGGCGTGCTCCCGCTGGCGATTCAGTATACCGTGGTTGATGGTTTTACCGGAATGGGCATTGCAAAGGTAGCGATCACCTTGTCACTGTTTCGGAAGTTTATTTACTTTGCGTCCGTCGTGGCAGTTCCGATGTTCACCGGGGTGACGAATGTATTTTTTGCGGAAACCATTTCTGATTTTGCCGGTCCGGTGTTTTCCACGATCATGTTTCTCTGTGTGTTTAAAAAGGTTGTGGGGGATCCGAAGAAGGTGCCTGCGGCATGAACAGAACCGGTATGAAAATCCGCTCTGTCGGATTTTTCTGCCAGAAATTTTATCCATATAAAAACAGCAATCCGATTTTTCTGTATGGTATCGCATGTAGCCAGTTGCGGAATAAGATACTATAAGGAAAGAGGGTGATCTCTCATGCGAGAGGAGCTGTTTCATATTATTTTAGGAATTTTGATTCCGTTTCTGGGAACGACCATCGGAGCGGGCTGTGTTTTTTTTGTACAGAAGGAGATCAAGCCGGTCATCCAGAAGATGCTTCTGGGATTTGCCTCTGGCATCATGGTGGCGGCTTCGGTGTGGTCGCTTCTGATCCCGGCTATGGAGATGTGCGCGTCAGCAGGAAAGCTTGCCTTTATCCCGGCTGCAGTGGGCTTCTCCATCGGTATGCTGTTTTTGTGGGTGTTAGATAAGCTGATCCCGCATCTTCATATGGGAAGCGATACGCCGGAGGGACCAAAGAGCAACTTAAAGAAGACGACCATGCTGGTGTTTGCAGTAACGCTTCACAACCTGCCGGAGGGCATGGCGGTGGGCGTTGTATTCGCCGGGCTTCTGACTGGAAGCGCACCCATTACCGTGGCAGGGGCGTTTGCCTTGACCATCGGCATTGCGATCCAGAACTTTCCGGAGGGAGCGATCATCTCCCTGCCATTACACAGCGAAGGGCAGTCGAAGCTTCGTGCCTTTGTCATGGGAACGTTGTCCGGTGTGGTAGAGCCGATCGGAGCGCTGATCACAATCTTATGTGCGAAGGTCCTGGTACCGATCGTGCCTTATATGCTGGCCTTTGCGGCGGGGGCCATGATCTATGTGGTCGTGGAGGAGCTGATCCCGGAATCTGCCCAGGGCGAACATTCGGATATGGGAACCATGGGATTTGCGGTGGGGTTCCTGATCATGATGATTCTGGATGTGGCGCTCGGGTGATTCTCAACCCGATACACCGAAAAAGGCAACAACATGCAGCGATATAAAAACTGAAAATGGCTGCAAAGCAATAGAAAAGCCGGAATGCCTTCAAACGTGCATTTTCCGGCTAATACATAACAAGGAGTGAGTGTTAGAATGACACAGGAAGAGGTTTTAAAGAATGCAAGGACCTGTCTTGGTCCGTACTGTAAGGGATGCCCGGTCTGCAACGGCCGTGCCTGCAAAAATACCATGCCGGGCCCGGGCGCCAAGGGCGAGGGCGACACGGCAATCCGCAATTACGACAAGTGGAGAGAAATCCGCGTGCAGATGGACACGCTCTGCGAGAATGGTCCGGTGGATACCAGACTGGAACTTTTTGGAAAACAGTTTGCCTATCCGTTCTTTGCGGGTCCGGTGGGCGCTGTGAATCTGCATTACGGGGACAAGTACGATGACGCGGCGTATAATGATATTCTGGTGCATGCCTGCGCGGAGGCTGGCATTGCAGCATTTACCGGCGACGGAACCAACCCGGAGGTGATGCGCGCGGCTACCGCGGCGATCGGAAAGGCAAACGGACTTGGCGTGCCGACCGTGAAGCCATGGAATGCAGAAACGGTAGCAGAGAAGATGAAACTGGTAAGAGAATCCAAAGCCTTTGCGGCGGCCATGGATATTGATGCGGCAGGTCTTCCGTTCTTACAGAATTTGACTCCGCCTGCAGGCAGCAAGACCGTAGAAGAACTTTCTGGTATCATCCGCGAGGCAGGAGTTCCGTTTATCGTAAAGGGTGTTATGACCGTGAAGGGAGCATTAAAGGCGAAGGAGGCCGGTGCATCTGCGATTGTGGTATCCAATCACGGCGGACGTGTCCTGGACCAGTGCCCGGCAACCGCAGAGGTGCTTCCTGAGATCGCAGAGGCTGTGGGCGGTGGTTCTATGAAGATCCTGGTGGATGGCGGTATCCGAAACGGCATTGACATCTTCAAGGCACTGGCACTTGGTGCCGACGGTGTGCTGATTGCCCGCCCGTTTGTCACCGCGGTATATGGCGGGGCAGAGGAAGGCGTCAGGGAACTGGTGAACCGTCTGGGAAGCCAGTTAAAAGACACTATGGCTATGTGCGGCGCACACAGTCTGGCTGAGATCACGAGAGATATGGTGCGGAACGATTAAAGTGTCTTCTGATTGCGGACATATGACCGTTTCCGAAAGGAAAACGACATTAGATATAACTGAAAAGAATATTACACATTCCTTTTATATAGTTGACAAATAGTACCAGGATTGTTATCATAAAGAGAACGTGACAGAAGGGAGAACACTTATGGATCGAATCGTGTTATCATTGTTAGTAGACAACACATCAGGTGTCTTAAGCCGTGTAGCAGGCTTATTCAGCCGCCGTGGCTACAACATCGAGAGTCTGACCGTTGGTGTCACTGCAGATGAGCGGTATTCCAGAATGACAGTCGTTGCTTTTGGCGATCAGAACGTTTTAGAGCAGATCGAAAAACAGCTTCGCAAGCTGGAGGATGTCCGCGATATCAAGGAATTAAAACCGGGTCATTCCGTTTACCGGGAACTGATCATGGTGAAAGTACGGGCCAACGCGAGTCAGCGTCAGGCAGTCAGTGCCATTTCCGATATTTTCCGCGCAACCATCGTGGATGTAGGCAAGGATTCCCTTACCGTCATGCTGACCGGCGACCAGTCCAAGCTGGACGCACTGATCAACCTGCTGGAGGATTACGAAATCTTAGAGCTTGCAAGAACCGGACTGACCGGCTTATCCCGCGGCTCTGATGACGTGCGGTATCTTCCGTAAGCAGAAATTCCGTGAAGACACGGACTTATTACAAGGGACTTTAAGTGTCAGAAACTTCAGGGGCGGACTGAGAGTCGTCGAAGCGCTGGCGCATGAAGCATACAGGCAGCTGGAGGGAACCTGTTTTCCAGTTACCACACAACTATGAATCTAAAGATTCTTGAGGAGGAAAAGAAGATGGCAAAGATTTATTATCAGGAAGACTGTAACCTGTCCTTACTGGATGGAAAGACCATCGCTATCATTGGCTACGGCAGCCAGGGACATGCACATGCATTAAACTTAAAGGAGTCTGGATGTGACGTGATCATCGGTCTGTACGAGGGCAGCAAGTCCTGGGCAAAGGCTGAGGCACAGGGCTTTAAAGTATATACCGCAGCAGAGGCTGCAAAGAAAGCAGACATCATCATGATCCTGATCAACGATGAGCTGCAGGCTGATATGTACAAGAAAGACATCGAGCCGAACCTGGAAGAGGGCAACATGTTAATGTTCGCTCATGGCTTCAACATTCATTTCGGCTGCATCAAACCGCCGGCAAACGTCGATGTTACCATGATCGCTCCGAAGGCACCGGGCCACACCGTTCGTTCCGAGTACCAGGAGGGCAAGGGTACTCCGTGTCTGGTAGCTGTAGAGCAGGATTACACCGGCAAGGCTCTGGAGAAAGCTCTGGCATATGGCCTTGGTATCGGCGGCGCAAGAGCTGGTCTTCTTGAGACTACTTTCCGTACCGAGACTGAGACTGACCTCTTCGGTGAGCAGGCTGTTCTTTGCGGCGGCGTTTGCGCTCTGATGCAGGCTGGTTTCGAGACCCTGGTTGAGGCTGGTTACGATCCGAGAAACGCTTACTTCGAGTGCATCCACGAGATGAAGCTGATCGTTGACCTGATCTACCAGTCTGGTTTCGCAGGCATGAGATACTCCATCTCCAACACTGCTGAGTACGGCGATTACATCACCGGACCGAAGATCATCACCGAGGATACCAAGAAGGCTATGAAGAAGATCCTTTCCGATATCCAGGATGGTACTTTCGCAAAAGAGTTCCTGCTTGATATGAGCCCGGCAGGCCGTCAGGTTCACTTCAAGGCTATGAGAAAGCTTGCTTCTGAGCATCCGTCTGAGAAAGTCGGCGCTGAGATCCGTAAGCTGTACAGCTGGAACGACGAGAGCGGAAAGCTCATCAACAACTAATCAAATTCTCATACAGAGATTACAAAAAGGAGTCTCCGCATTGCGGAGGCTCCTTTTTTGAGCAGAATAAAAGCTGCACATGGTACTTTGTCTGAAATGCAGCTTTGCTTGTTACAGAAAAAAATTATTTTGGTGGTGGAAAATCACAGATTCCGGCTGTCCTGTGCCCGACAGAACCGGATAAATGTATCTAACGCCTTGGAAGTGCGGTTACTCTGCCATAAAAATCCAATGGTGCGCTTGTGGATCGGGGTGTCGAGCTTTAACTGCACAAGTCGTCCGGAATCCAGATCTTCTTTTACAAACTCTTTTATGACACATCCGATTCCCAGACCAATGCGGGCAAACTCGATGAGCAGATCCATGGTGGTGACTTCCAGAAGGTTGTTTGCCACGATCTGGTTTAAGGCCATATAGTCATCGATGTAATGGCGGGTGATGTTGTTTTTGTCAAGCAGCATCAGGTTTCCGCTCTGGAACACATCGGTGTCGGCACCTTCCCGCAGCTTTAGGTTTTCCAGATAGCTTGGGGTGGCAACAAAGATATCTTCGATATCCATAACTGGAATAAAATCCATGTTTTTCGCAGATTTCTGTTCGACTACAAGTCCAATGTCGATGCGCTGCTGCTCTAACATGGACAGTGTCTGGATGGTAGGCTGGCTTTCAATGGTGATCTTAATATGCGGGTACTGCTCGATAAAGCCTTTCAGATATTTTACCATGATAAAACGGCATAAGGTATTGCTGACTCCGATGCGGATGTGCCCCATGTTGAATTCACGGATACGTTTTAATTCCATTTCTCCTTTGGTGAGTTCATCGAAAGCATCGCGGGTATGTTCGAAGAGCACCTGTCCCTCTTCGGTGAGCTGTACCCCGCGGGAATTCCGGGTAAAGAGCACCGTGTTTAAGCTGTCTTCCAGCTTGCTGATGGATTTGCTGATCGCAGGCTGGCTGATGTAAAGCTCTTTTGCGGCGCGGGAAATATTTCCGGCTTTTGCCACGGCATAAAAAATGCGGTATTGTGATAAATTCTGGTCCATATCGCGTAATCCCCCTAATAGAATGATAGACTCTCCGGTCTGTGCCTGAGACAGAATAGAATCATATCGCTTACTTTATAACTAACTGTTATGATACATATGAGTATTATCTATTGTCATTATATCAGTAGTGATGATATAATTCAATAAGCGACAAAAAATGCCTGTATGCGGAAGCAAAACCAGAGTGTGAAAAAACATCCACCAAAGCATGCACGGCCAGAAAGAAAAAGAATTGTCAGGAGGACATTATGTCAGTCGGAAAAATTTTTAAATTTCACAATGACCTGGATACGGATCAGATCATCGCATCCCAGTATCTGTTACTTCCAACCATCGATGAGATGAAGGATCATACATTTGAGTCTTTAGACCCGGATTTCCCGAAAAAAGTAAAACCGGGTGATTATGTAGTAGGCGGCGAGAACTTTGGCTGTGGCTCTTCCAGAGAGCAGGCACCGAGCGTGTTAAAGGCTTTGGGTGTCCAGGCTGTAGTTGCAAAATCTTTTGCCCGCATTTTCTACCGCAATGCCATTAACATTGGCCTTCCGGTTATCGTCTGCAAGGATCTTCCGGATGCTGTAAACACCGGGGATGAGATGGACCTTTCCCTTACCGAAGGTGTTGCAAAAGCAAACGGAAAGACCTATTCCTGCACCAAGCTGCCGGCTTACATGAAGCAGATCTTAAGTCAGGGCGGACTGATCGCATCACTGAATAAGGAGGAAGACTAAGCCATGGGAATGACAATCGCTGAAAAAATCATCGCTCTTGCAGCCGGTGTGCCGGAGGTAAAGGCAGGAGATATCCATACCGTAACCCTGGACCGCATGATGAGCAATGACGGAACCACACATTTAACCGTCGATATGTACCATAACAAATTAAAGCATCCGCATATTGCTGATCCGAAGAAGATGGTCTTCATCGTGGACCATAACGTACCGTCTGACAGCCCGAAGACCGCTGCTTCCCAGAAAAAAATGCGCGACTTCGCAAAAGAAAATAACATTGATTTCTGGGAAGGCAAAGGTGTGTGCCATCAGATCATGATGGAACACTATGTCTGCCCGGGTGAGCTGATCTTCGGCGCGGACAGCCATACCTGCACCTATGGTGCACTGGGCGCTTTCGGTACCGGTGTCGGCTGTACCGATCTGCTCTACGGCATGGTAACCGGAACCTCCTGGGTACTGGTTCCGGAGACAGTAAAATTCAACCTGGTTGGAAAACTGCCAGAGGGCGTATATCCGAGAGACTTGATGCTTACCATCATCGGTGAGATCGGTGCAAACGGTGTAAACTATCAGGTAATGGAATTCACCGGAGAGGGCGCAAAGACGTTAAGCGTCAACGACCGTATGGTTCTGTGCAACCTGGCGGTAGAGGCTGGCGCAAAGACCGCGATCTTCGAGGCAGATGAGATCGCCCTGGAGTATTTAAAGGCAAGAGGCAGAGAGCCGAAGGCTGTATTCAAGAGCGATGCCGACGCGGTTTACGCAAGAGAGTATACCTTTGACCTTTCCAAGATCCAGCCGGTTGCAGCACGCCCGGATTTCGTGGACGATGTTGTTCCGGCAAAGGAAGTCTGCGGTGTCCGTATCGACGAGGCATTCCTTGGCTCCTGCAACAACGGACGTATCGACGATCTCAGAGTTGGTGCGGCCATCTTAAAGGGAAGAAAGGTTTCCGATCATGTACGTTTCCTGGTCGTTCCGGCCAGCCGTGAAGTTTACTTACAGGCACTGGATGAGGGACTGATCCAGATCTTCATGGAGAGCGGCGCAATCGTGATGAATCCAAACTGCAGCGTCTGCTGGGGAAGCTGTCAGGGTGTCATTGGTGAGAATGAGGTTCTGATCAGCACCGGTACCAGAAACTTCAAGGGACGTGCCGGACATCCGAGCTCCAAGGTTTACTTAGGTTCTGCAGCAACGGTTGCAGCATCTGCCGTGAAAGGCGAGATCTGTACCGCAGATATGCTGTAAAATTTGCATGGCAGATAAAACTATAATAAGATAGGAAATAAGAGGACGAAAACTATGGCACAGTATACCGGAAAGGTCTGGGTCCTGGGCGATGACATCGACACCGACATCATCATCCCGACCGAGTACCTGGCCTTAAAGACCATTGACGATATGAAACAGTACGGCTTTTCCCCGCTCCGTCCGGAACTTGCGGGTCAGATCAAGCCGGGAGATATCATTGTAGCAGGCAAAAACTTCGGCTGCGGCTCTTCCAGAGAGCAGGCACCGGAGGTGATCAAGGCGCTTGGCATTCCCTGCATCATTGCCAAGTCCTTTGCGCGCATTTTTTACCGCAATGCTTTAAACAACGGACTGCTCTTACTGGAGCAGCCGGAGCTTCACGATGTGGTGAAAGAGGGCGATACCATCACCGTTACCGTGAATGAAGATGTTGATTACAATGGAAAGAAATACCCGATCGCTTCCCTGCCGGAGAACTTAATGGAGATCATCGAGGCCGGCGGTCTGGTCAAAGCCATGCGCAAACGCAACGGGCTGGATTAGAGTAGGAGGAAGCTATGGGACAGACAATCATTGAAAAAATTTTAGCACACAATACCGGCAAGGATGTAAAGCCGGGCGATATTGTTACCGTAAACGTAGACCGCGTGATGCTGGATGACATCATGATCCCGTTTATCGTGGACAAGTTCCACGAGATGGGCTTTGCAAAAGTATGGGACCCGGATAAGGTTGTTCTGATCTACGACCATCTGGTACCGGCAAGCCAGCAGGACGATACCCGTCATTTCCGCGTAGGTGATGCCTTTGTAGAGCAGTATGGCATCAAAAACATCCACAGAAGTGACGGAATCTGTCACCAGCTCATGACGGAGGCAGGCTATGTAAAGCCGGGGCATGTGGTATTCGGTACTGACAGCCACACCACGACTTACGGCTGTGTGGGTGCATTTTCCACCGGAATCGGCTACACCGAGATGGCTTCCATCCTGGGAACCGGAACTCTCTGGGTAAAGGTGCCGGAAACCATTAAAGTGGTGATCGACGGCAAACTGCCGGAAGGCGTGATGTCCAAAGACGTGATCCTCCGTCTGATCGGGGACCTGGGCGCAGACGGTGCGACTTACCGTGCCCTGGAGTTTACCGGTTCCGCCGTGAAAGATATGAGCATTGCCAGCCGCACGACCATGGCGAACATGGCAATTGAGGCTGGTGCAAAGTGCGCACTGTTTACTCCGGATGAGAAGACCGAGGAGTACTGTGAAATCAAGCTGGACGACTTCCAGAAGAGTCTGGTGGGCGATCCGGATGCGGTTTACTTAAAAGAACTTCACTACCAGGCGGAAGATTTTGTGCCGGTTATGGCATGTCCTTCCCAGGTAGACAAGATCCGCAATGTCAGCGAACTCGAAGGTACCGTCATTGATCAGGTATTTATCGGTTCCTGCACCAATGGCCGTCTGGAGGATCTGCAGGCAGCTGCAGAGGTATTAAAGGGCAAGAGCGTAGCTCCGTTTGTGAAGCTGATCGTAACTCCGGCGAGCCGGAAAGTATACGAGGAGGCTGCAGCATGCGGTGCCATTAAGACCCTGATCGAGGCAGGCGCGATCGTCACCCATCCGGGCTGCGGACTCTGCTGCGGACGTACCGGCGGTATCTTAAGCGACGGCGAGCGCGTTGTGGCAACCAACAACCGCAACTTCTTAGGACGTATGGGAACCTCCAAGGTGGAGATTTACCTGGCATCCCCGAGAACCGCTGCAGCCTGCGCTGTAGCTGGTAAGATCGTGAGCCCGGTATAAACATGGAAACAAAGTAACTTGATTGTTGCCTGGAAATGCAGCCCGGTTTGAGCTGCATTTGGGGCTCAATATGACTAGGGAAACCGGCTTGCGGCCGTCCCGTTGCAGGAGATTATGTATATGAAAGCGCAAAAACAGGAAAAAACGAATGTCATGCGTCTTCTGGATGCGGCAGGCATTTCCTACCGTGTCCAGGAGTATGAGGTGGATGAGAATGATCTTTCCGGCATCCACGTAGCAAACCAGATCGGCGAAGACCCGGACAGTGTTTTTAAAACCCTGGTATTAAAAGGCGAAAAGCGAGGATTTCTGGTTTGCTGTATTCCCGTGGCAGAGGAGCTGGACTTAAAAAAGGTAGCCAGAGCGGTAGGGGATAAGAAAGTGGAGATGCTTCCCATGAAAGAGCTTCTCCCGACCACCGGTTACATCCGTGGCGGCTGTTCTCCGATCGGCATGAAGAAAAAGTTTCCTACTTATATAGAAGAAACAGCAATTTTATTCGATGAGATCGCAGTCAGTGCAGGTATCCGCGGTGCGCAGGTCATCTTGAATCCGGAGGATTTAAAGGCTTACACCGAGGCAGAATATGCCAGTCTGACGATTGCATGATTGCGATCCTCCAGTATGTTTGCAGCTGCGAAACAGCAAAAAATGCGGATGTATCCGGAACAGAGTGCTGGAGTTTCATGGAAAAAGGAAATAATAAAGTTTACATAAAAAAGAGTCGACATTGTTCGACTCTTTTTTTATGACGGTATAATTAACAAAAATGTAATAATTGCGTAATAGTTCGGCGGAAAAATGAAACAAAAAAATGGCTGTTTAAGCGGGTAAACTTTGTGAAAAGCTATAGAAAAGCGCAAATTCCTGAAAATTCCGGGTGGCACTTATGACAAAAGTGTGAAAAACTTATTGACAGTTTCACTTGTCCCCCACTATAATATCGCCTGTCACAAGAAACGAAGTGATTTCAGGACTTAATTCCCACTTTGAGTCAAAATAATGCCATATTTAGGGAATCACTTGTAAGGAAGAAAGGAGCATATCATGTATCCATTTTGCTCATTTCTCCAGGCGATTTGTCAGCTTGTAAAAAACATGTTCACTCCGGTAGTGAAGATGACCAAGCGTTTATATCGCAGTGCGGCAGTCATCATGGCCGGAACTGCAGTCGTAGCCGTTATGACTTTTTCTTCTGCTGGATTTGCGGCGGGCGGACACAATGCCCTGACTGCTTATGCGGAGACTTCAGACGGGGAAGTTCCGGAAACGGAAACACCAGACGAAGCCATGGAAGAAATTGCTGGAGAAACGCAACTATTAACGGAAGCAAAGGTGCAACTGCGTCTTACAGATCCTGACAATTTGAGGAGCGGACAGCTCCTTGTGGGCGATACCATAGCAAGAAATATACAGGAACAAAATGCTGTACGTCAGGAACAGAAAGCTGTGATCGAGGAAAACGAAAAAGAAATCGAGCGGATTGAGGAAGAACGCCGCAGACTGGCAGAGGAAGAAGCCGCCAGAAAGGCAGAGGAAGAGCGCAGGCATGCAGAGGCAGAAGCTGTGCGTGCGTCATCGGTCATTTCTTTTTCAGACCAGGATTATGAGGTTTTAAAACGGATCGTAGAAGCTGAGGCAGGCGGCTGCGACATGAAAGGCAGGATTTTAGTAGCCAATGTCATTTTAAACCGTGTACGCGACGGTGAATTTCCATCGACCATAACGGATGTGGTTTACCAGCGCTCTCAGTTTTCACCAGTCAGCGATGGCCGGTTAAACAGCTGCAGTGTGTCGGAAAAGACTGTAGAGGCAGTCAATCGGGCATTGTCCGGGGAAGATTACTCCCAGGGAGCACTGTTTTTTATGAACCGGATCCGTTCACGATCCAGTAATGTCAGCTGGTTTGACCGGAATCTTACGTATCTGTTCCAACACGAAAAGCATGAGTTCTTTCGATAAAACAGAACCAGATATCGTGCATACGTCATTGAAAAATGCAAAAAAACGGTAAACTATGTTAAAAAACAGACAGAATCTGCCATAAGGCAGAAAAACGAAAAGAGAGTCCAAATGGATTCTCTTTTTGTGCATAAGAGAAAACTTAAAAAAACACTGTATACATAATCCAAAACTTATGGATTTCATGAGGATTTTCTTATGGTTTTTTTATTTTCAAATATTGACTTTTTCTTCACAAAATGAGATAATAAACGCGAATTTCGGTAAAAATTGATATCGAGGAAAGTGAAAGAGAGGTTGAATGAAGATGGCAAATATCGATTTAAGTCAGTATGGTATTACCGGAACCACAGAGGTGGTTTACAATCCTTCTTACGAGATGTTATTTGAAGAAGAGACCAAAGAAGGTCTGGAAGGTTATGAGAAGGGACAGGTCAGTGAGCTTGGCGCTGTCAACGTTATGACCGGTATCTATACAGGTCGTTCACCTAAAGACAAATATATCGTGATGGATGAGAATTCCAAGGACACCGTTTGGTGGACTTCCGACGAGTATAAAAACGACAACCATCCGGCAAGCAAAGAGGCTTGGGAAGCAGTTAAGGAAATCGCTAAGAAAGAACTTTCCAACAAGAGACTGTTCGTAGTTGATGCATTCTGCGGCGCAAACAAAGACACCCGCATGGCAATCCGTTTTATCGTTGAGGTTGCATGGCAGGCACACTTTGTAACCAATATGTTCATCAAGCCAACTGAGGAAGAGCTGAAAGACTTCAAGCCGGACTTCGTTGTTTACAACGCATCCAAGGCAAAAGTTGAGAACTACAAAGAGCTTGGCTTAAACTCCGAGACTGCAGTTGTCTTCAACATCACCAGCCGTGAGCAGGTTATCATCAACACCTGGTACGGCGGCGAGATGAAGAAAGGTATGTTCTCCATGATGAACTACTATCTGCCGTTAAAGGGCATCGCTTCCATGCACTGCTCTGCAAACACTGACTTAAACGGTGAGAACACCGCTATCTTCTTCGGTCTGTCCGGAACCGGTAAGACCACCCTTTCTACCGACCCGAAGCGTCTCCTCATTGGTGATGACGAGCACGGCTGGGACGACAACGGCGTATTCAACTTCGAGGGCGGCTGCTACGCAAAGGTTATCAACCTGGACAAGGATTCCGAGCCGGATATCTACAATGCAATCAAGAGAAACGCGCTGCTTGAGAACGTTACCCTGGATGCAAACGGCAAGATCGACTTCGCAGATAAGAGCGTAACCGAGAATACCCGTGTATCTTACCCGATTGACCATATTAAGAACATCGTACGTCCGATCTCCGCAGCACCGGCAGCTAAGAACGTAATCTTCCTGTCCGCAGATGCATTCGGCGTACTTCCGCCAGTGTCCATTCTGACTCCGGAGCAGACCCAGTACTACTTCCTGTCCGGTTTCACTGCTAAGTTAGCAGGTACCGAGCGCGGTATTACCGAGCCGACCCCGACCTTCTCTGCTTGCTTCGGACAGGCATTCCTGGAACTGCATCCGACCAAGTACGCAGAAGAGCTCGTTAAGAAAATGGAGAAGAGCGGTGCAAAAGCATACCTGGTTAACACTGGCTGGAACGGTACCGGCAAACGTATCTCCATCAAAGATACCCGTGGTATCATCGATGCAATCTTAAACGGTTCCATCAACACAGCACCGACCAAACAGCTTCCGTACTTCAACTTCGAGATCCCGACCGAGCTTCCGGGTGTAGACACCGGCATCCTCGATCCGAGAGACACCTATGCAGATGTTGCTGAGTGGGAGACCAAGGCAAAAGATCTGGCACAGCGTTTCACCAAGAACTTCGCAAAATACGAAGGCAACGCAGCTGGTAAGGCTCTGGTTGCAGCTGGTCCGCAGATCTAATCGCGAGATTAATTTCATATTGCAATATTCATGGAAAGGCTGCCCTTGTGGCAGCCTTTCCTGCTTCACAGGAGGCAAGGGAGGAGTGTTGACAAAGCATCGGTAAAATCCTGTTGCTGGGCACGCGTGCGTGAACAGAAACCAAAGCAAAGGCACTTCTGTGGATTCCAGAAGAAAAGAATGTGCATCGGTTGTATTTTCTGCTATACTGGAATCATAAATAAAAAAAGGAGACGAGGATGAAAAAATATATATTCTTTGATTTGGACGGAACTCTCACGGATTCGGCGGAAGGAATCACCAATTCCGTCGCTTACGCATTAAAACGCAACGGCATTTTTGTGGAAGATAAAACATCCCTGAATGTGTTTGTAGGACCGCCGTTGGTGGAAAGTTTTATGAAATATTATCACTTCGACCGTGAAAAAGCGAAAAAATCCGTGGGGATTTACCGGGAATATTTTGAGGAGAAAGGCATGTTCGAAAATGCCGTATATCCGGGAATTCCGGAGCTGCTTGCCGAACTGAAAAAAGACGGATACAAGCTCTACGTGGCAACCTCCAAACCGGAACCGTATTCCGTAAAGATCATCGGGCATTTTGGACTGGCAGAGTATTTTGAGATGGTCGGCGGTGCAGACATGAACGAAACACGAGTTCATAAAGGCGATGTGATCCGTTATGTTATGGAAAGCTGCAATCTGACCAACCCGGACGAGATTGTAATGATCGGAGACCGGGAAAATGACATGAACGGTGCAAAGCAGAATGGAATCGAATCCGTCGGCGTTCTTTACGGATATGGAAGCCGCGAAGAACTGGAAAATGCCGGAGCCTGTCATATCGCAAACGATGTGCAGGAGCTGGGATGCGTACTGCGGACCTTATAAACAATATTAACATATGACAAGGGCCGTGTGAGTTGCCGAAAGGCAACTCACACGGCCCTATTAAAGTTAATCAAATTGTTATTTCAGCTCTTCGATGCGCTCTCCGATGTAGTCGGCCATCTGCTCTTTTGGCAGACCGAGGGCAGCCGAAAGTTCGCTGTAGAGGCAGTCCTCTGCCATGCGCAGATACTTCTCGTCTACTGCAGTGATCCGTTTTCCCTGTGCATTTCGCTGCAGCTTTCGCAAGTATAAAGTTTTGATGATCCGGATCCACTGGCGGCAGTCACCGGATTTCATACAGGTTTTATAGAGATCCTCCCGTTGCTTTTCATTGGCAATCCACAATTCTTTGATGTCCGGTATTTCACGGATCAGCTGTTCTGCCTCATCGTGGTTTAATACTTTGCGCATATAGTTTTTGGTGCTGTCTGTTGGAGTGAAAATTTTTCCGCCTTTCTGGGAAGAAGGCACCAGTACATAAAAAAGCCGTCCGCTTCCGGTCTGAAGCGGATCCATGGTAGTAATGTCTTCAATCTTGCATACGCCGGTTGTTCCGTAAACGATATAATCGCCTTTTTCAAACATGTTCACACATCCTTTTTCATTAACATAAAACGAAATTTACACACTCATTTTACCAGAATTTGGAGGTGAATTTCCAATGCTTTTTTACACAAAAGCGAAAGTTTGTGAAATAGTACTGTGTAGGAGTGATGTGTTTTTGTGGAAGATGACAATGCAGGTTATAGAAGAGAGACGTTTAGAAACCGGGATTTTTGGAATGAAAAGAATACGAAAGGATATACAAAGAACAAAAGAAGGAGCAGAGACGCCATTGGCATCTGTGCTCCTTCCTTTCTGGTGCGCTCAACCGTGCACGTCTGGTTTTATTTCGATTTTCCGTATTTCTCTTCGCAGTACATGCAGCGGTAAGTCTCGGTCTTCTCATCTGCAAGGTAGAAGATGTGCGGCAGCTCCTGTTCGATGGAGGTGATGCAGCGCGGATTCTTGCAGCGGATCACGTTGATGATCTTCTTCGGCAGGTTCAGTGCCTTTTTCTCAACGATCTTGTTGTTACGGATCACGTTTACGGTGATGTTGTGATCAATGTAACCAAGTACATCAAGGTCGATGTTGTCGATCGGTCCCTCTACTTTGATGATGTCCTTACGACCCATTTTGCTGCTGCGTGCATTTTTGATGATGGCTATCTGGCAGTCAGTAAGACGGTCAAGACCAAGGTGATAGTAAATGTCAAGACTCTTGCCTGCCTGAATGTGATCCAGAACTACGCCTTCCTGTAATCCACTGATATTTAACATGGTTTTTCCACCTCCAGTAAAGTCATGATCAGAGCCATACGGACATAAACACCGTACTGAGCCTGTTTGAAGTAAGCAGCTCTCGGGTCATCATCCACCTCAGTGGAGATCTCGTTGACACGAGGGAGCGGATGCAGAACATACATATCTTCTTTGGCTAATTTCATTTTCTCCTTGTCCAGGATATAGCTGTCTTTTAAGCGGATGTAATCTTCCTCATTGAAGAAACGCTCTTTCTGGACACGGGTCATGTAAAGAATGTCAAGCTCCGGCATGGCTGCGTCTAAGTTGCTGACTTCCTTGAAGTCGATATTGTTCGCACGCAGGACGTCTTCACGGATGTATTCCGGAACTTTTAATTCGTCTGGGGAAATAAGTACGAAACGAACATTTGGATAGCGGACCATGGCGTTGATCAGGGAATGAACGGTACGGCCGAATTTTAAGTCACCGCAAAAGCCGATGGTTAAGTTGTCCAGACGACCCTTTAAGGAGCGGATGGTCATTAAATCGGTTAAAGTCTGGGTCGGGTGCTGATGTCCGCCGTCACCGGCATTGATCACCGGGATTCTGGAATTCATGGAAGCAACCAGTGCAGAACCCTCTTTCGGATGACGCATAGCCGCGATATCTGCGTAGCAGGAAATCATGCGGATGGTATCTGCAACGCTTTCACCTTTGGCTGCAGAGCTGGAATTGGCCGAAGAAAAACCAAGTACGCTGCCTCCTAAACTTAACATTGCGGATTCAAAGCTAAGTCGGGTTCTTGTACTTGGTTCATAGAAAAGAGTCGCCAATTTTTTGCCGTCACAAACGTGAGCGTATTTTTTAAGGTTGTGTTCGATGTCAGATGCCAGTGTCAATAATTCGTCGGTCTCTTCAACGGAAAAATCCAACGGATTCAACAAATGTCTCATAACGTATCTCCTTTACTTTTTTTCTGGCAGCCGGACAAATTATCCGGCCGCAAGTCTTAGGACATTATAGCGGATTTTGTTTGGGATTACCAGTCCCTTTTTTAGAAAATATTTCATAAAAATACATCCTCTTTTTTGTGATATTTTTGGATAGTTTTTCTAAAATTCACTGTAATGAATCTGTAAGGAAGATTAAGAAAAAGTGGATATCTAAAAAGCTGAGAATACGGTATAATGAGCGTGAACAGAGAAGAAAAGCTGTTTTTGTGTATTCCAAAAACAGCAGATATCTGTGAGACATGGAGCAGCCGGAACGTGTTTGGTCCGTGCAGCGCAGGACTGGGACGACGATGCTCTCAGAGGAGATGAAAATGGAAGAAAAGAAGACACCCGTGATCCGGGTGAAGAATTTATATAAAATTTACCAGGTGGGCACAAATAAGGTCTATGCCTTAAACGGTGTGGATTTCACGATGTACAAAGGGGAATTTTGTGCGATTGTCGGTCCATCGGGTTCCGGAAAGTCTACGCTTCTGAATATGTTAGCCGGGTTGGAAAAACCGACAAAAGGCGAGATCATCATAGCCGGGAAACATATGGAACGGATGGATGAAAACCAGCTGGTGACGTTTCGGCGGGAAAATGTAGGTTTCATTTTTCAGTCCTACAATTTATTGAAAACGCTCAATGCCGTGGAAAACGTTGCTTTGCCTCTTTCGTTCCGTGGAGTACCAAAGAAGATACGAAATGCAAAAGCAGAAGAATATTTAAAGCTGGTTGGTCTGGAAAAGCAGATGAAGCATATGGCGAACGCCATGTCTGGCGGTCAGCAGCAGCGTGTAGGCATTGCACGGGCGCTGGTGGTAAATCCAAAGATCATTTTTGCGGATGAGCCAACCGGAAACCTGGATTCCAAAACGACCATGGAAGTGTTAAAGCTGATGCAGCGGATTGTGCGGGAGCAAAACCAGACCCTGGTTATGGTCACGCATGACAATTACATAGCCGGGTTTGCGGACCGGCAGTTCCACATTGTGGATGGAAAAATTCTGAAAATTGAGGAGCAGAAAGCGGACGAAGTGGGAGAAAAAATGGCGGAATCAGAACCAACAGAACCAGAACGGTTCGGAACATGTTTGAAATAGAGGAGAAGAGCAATGAAAAAAATGAAATGGAAGCGGCTTGCCGCCTTTGTACTGGCTGCGCTGCTGTTTGCAGGAGCTGTGCCATTTACCATGCCGGTGCAGACCTATGCATCGGAGGTAGCGGTGTATTCTGACAAGATCCAGCGGGGAAAGACAGGGAAATCCCTGACGGTCAGTTTTACCATTCAGAATCAAAGCGGAAGTGATATCAAAGACGCAAAGATTGCGTTTGACACCAGCGGTGGTGAAATCTGGGATGAAGACGAGGAAGACCGCCAGTATGGCTATTCCTTTCCGTTTGAGGTGACCGGAAAGCTGAATGATACCGATCATCCAAAGGGAATCGGAACCATTTCGGACGGAAAAGAAAAGAAAGTTTCCCTGACCGGTACTGTGCGCCGGGATTTATCTGAGGGTTACTATAAAGTCCCGGTTGTAGTCATGGACAAAGACGGGGGCTGGATCGGTCATGAGGACCTGCGTGTCTGGATCACCAAATCCACTTCCAAGGATGATGACGACGATGACACTAACAAAACCTACGATTTTGTTTTGGGCGAAGGGCAGGATGCTCCGCGCGGCGTTTATCCGAATGTGATGAATTTTTCCATTGGCCTGCGTAACAACAGTCCGGCAACGGTATACAATGTGAAAGCGAGCATGGTCCTGGATGCGGACAATACGAAGTTCCCGTTTGAGATCAATGATGCCAACTACGACCGCATGTTTGACAAGATCGCGGTTGATGAGACGGTGCAGCTGGACTACAGCTTTGCTATCCGCAAGGAGTCCTACACCGGTTATTACCCGATCACCATGAAAATCTATTATTCAGACAGTTCCACCGGGGAGGAACTGAAAACCTATGAGACGTCCTTCTTTGTCCATATTGTAAGTAAGCCGACTAAGGACGATTACGATGAATTTAATGAACATGACCGCACCAAGGCCCGCCTGATTATCGACGGATACAGTACCGATCCGGAAACCATCATTGCGGGAGAAAGTTTTGACCTGCTTCTTACCGTGAAGAACGCTTCCAGCAGTGTTTCGGCATCGGACATTCTTTTGACGGCAGAATCGGAGAAAGTTTCCGACAGTCCGGTATTCACCACGGAATCCGGATCCAGTTCTGTAGCAGTCAATTCACTTGGTGCAGGTGCATCGACGCAGGTGCGTTTTCGCATGGCATCGCGGGCGGGGGTAGATCAGCGTTCTTATGGACTTACGATCAAGGCAAAGTTCGACAGCCCGGAATTTAAAAATGCGGAGGAAAATATGGCGGTAGACATTCCGGTTAAGCAGATTCCGCGCCTGAACACGGGAACCTTTGAGGTGACCCCGGATTCCATCAATGTGGGCGAAGAGTCCAATATCATGTTTGGCATCAACAATACCGGCAAGGTGACTCTTTACAATGTGATGGCGAAGTTTGAGGCAGACTCCATCCAGACCACAGACACCTACGTCGGCAATATCAAATCCGGCGAGACCGGAAACGTGGACTGCATGGTAACCGGAGCGACACCGACCACAGACGACGGTAAAGTGAAAGTTATCATTTCCTACGAGGATGAAAATGGCGAGGTGTCAGAGGTAGAAAAAGAACTGACCCTGTTTGTAAGCGAACCTGCTCCGGATATGGACGAGATGGATCTGGACGGTATGGACGATATGCCGCAGGAAGAGCCGGGACCGATGCAGAAATACGGAAAGATCGTGCTGATCGCTGTGGCAATCGTCGCCGGAGCAGTAGCTGGCTGTGTTGTATACAAGCACCGGAAACGGAAAAAAGAGCAGGCATTGCTGGCAAGCGAAGAGGAACTGCAGGACGAAGATGATAAACAAGCTGACACCCGGGAAGGAAAATAGCCTGTGCAGGACAGGAAAACAGGATGAATGCCCTGGATTCTGTCAAACATTCGAAACAGAAGCATTTGAAGAAATGGAACGTTGAGAGGAAACAAACACAATGAAATTTGTAGATCTGCTGGCGATGAGCCTGAAAAATTTAAGCAGAAGAAAACTGAGGACCGCTCTGACGGTCCTTGGTGTCGTGATCGGTACAGCGTCCATTGTCGTCATGGTTTCCCTTGGCATTGGGCTTAGTGAATTGAACCGGGAACTCATTTCTTCCTATGGAAGCCTGACCGAGATCACGGTCAACAATCCTTATAATGGCGACAGCACAAAAGATCCGCTCTATCTGACGGATGATGTGGTAAAGCAGATGGAAAAACTTCCCTATGTGACTGGGGTGTATCCGATGCTGCAGGTGGATGTGCTGATGCAGCAGGGAAAATATAGCAGCAATGTGACCTTAAACGGTGTGCCTTACGAGTATCTGAAAAAAATTCCATTGGGGCAGGGAACGCTTTCAAATTCATCCGATCATGAATTAAAGCTTATTTACGGCAATGCCATCATCCAGTGGTTTACCGATGCGAAAGGCAATAACACCTACTGGGAAACCGGGGAACTTCCGAACGTGGATTTCATGGGAAAGCCGATGTTTGTGATCTTTGATACGGATACCTATTACCAGTCCCAGAATGGTGGGGAAGATGCTCCAAAGCCGCCGAAGAAGTATCTGCTGAAAGCAGACGGTGTGGTAGAAGGCGGCGTGGACGATTACAACAGCTATGCCTATAACGTTTACACCAGGCTGGATCTTCTGGAAACCCAGCTGAAGCGGATCTTTAAGAAAAAAGCCATTCCGGGACAGCCGACAACCAAAAAAGGAAAACCTTACCGCTATTTCATCTACAATTCCTGCAGCGTCAATGTGGATGATATAGAGCATGTGGGCGAAGTACAAAAGAAGCTTACCGACATGGGGTTTCAGGCATCCAGCAACGCCGACTGGATGAAGCAGTCGGAACAGCAGTCCAACATGATCCAGGCAGTGCTTGGCGGAATTGGTGCGGTCTCTTTATTTGTGGCAGCGATCGGCATTGCCAATACCATGATGATGTCCATCTACGAGCGCACGAAAGAAATCGGAATCATAAAAGTGCTCGGATGTGACATGAAAGTGATTCGCAATATGTTCCTGCTGGAATCCGGTTTTATCGGGTTTATGGGCGGTGTTGTGGGGCTGATCTTTAGTGCGGGCATATCCTTTGCCATCAACCATTTGCTTCAGATCGGCCAGACCATGACCGGCATGAGCGGCAACATCTCCCGGATTCCGCTGTGGCTGGCGGCAGCCTCGGTAGGCTTTGCCGTGCTGATGGGCATGGCGGCCGGGTTCTTCCCGGCACTGCGGGCCATGAAACTGAGCCCGCTTGCAGCAATCCGCAATGAATAGTGGATGAAAAGCACTTGAAAAAATACTTGCATTTTCCACGCGAATCCGCTATCCTGTATACAGAGCGTGTGACTGGCGGAAAGAGTGGGAAACCACAGGGGAGCACGCAAGTTTGAATTGCCGGCCGCCTGGGCACCATATTTTGTGGTACTCAGGCGGCCTTTTTGCAAATGTCGGGCAGATGAAACCCGAAACAGTTCTGAAAAAAGAAACAGCCGATTGGTAAGATACTGCAAGATATGGAAACAGTGAGATCCATCAAATGTTCATTCATAGGAGGAAACAGCGATGAAACAGTTATCCCTGCAGGAAGAGTTACAGGCAAACGCATACCCGGGAAGGGGCATTGTCATTGGAAAGACCCCGGATGGCACGAAGGCAGTGACGGCCTACTTTATCATGGGCCGCAGCGAAAACAGCCGTAACCGGGTTTTTGTGGAAGACGGTGAGGGCATCCGTACCCAGGCCTTTGACCCGGACAAGCTGACTGACCCGAGCCTGATCATCTATGCGCCGGTCCGTGTGCTTGGAAACAAGACTATCGTCACAAATGGTGACCAGACCGACACCATCTACGAGGGCATGGACAAACAGCTTACCTTTGAGCAGTCCCTCCGAAGCCGTGAGTTTGAGCCGGATGCACCGAACTACACCCCGCGTATTTCCGGCATTCTTCACATTGAAAACGGACGTTATAACTATGCCATGTCCATCTTAAAGAGCAACAACGGCAACCCGGATGCCTGCAACCGTTACACTTTTGCTTACGAGAATCCGGTAGCCGGTGAGGGACATTTCATTCATACTTACATGCACGACGGCAATCCGCTCCCGAGCTTTGAGGGCGAGCCGAAATTAGTAGGAATCTTAGACGATATGGATGCTTTTACTGAGCTGCTGTGGAACAGCTTAAACCCGGACAACAAGGTTTCCCTGTTTGTGCGCTACATCGATATCACAACCGGCGCATATGAGACGAAAATCGTGAATAAGAACAAATAAGACGAAAAGTCAGGAAAAACAGGAGAGACAAATGCCAATGGGCAGCAAAGCTGCCAAACAAAAGAAAGGAAGAACGTGACGATGAACGAGATGGAATTAAAGTATGGCTGTAACCCGAATCAGAAACCGGCAAGAGTTTTTATGAACGATAACAAAGACCTTCCATTCCAGGTACTGAGCGGAAAACCAGGCTACATCAACCTGCTGGATGCATTTAACGGCTGGCAGCTGGTAAGAGAACTGAAAAAAGCAACCGGACTTCCGGCAGCAGCTTCTTTTAAGCATGTATCCCCGGCCGGAGCTGCAGTTGGTCTGCCGCTTTCCGAGACCCTGGCAAAGATCTACTGGGTTGACGACATGGGCGAGCTTTCTCCGTTAGCAAGTGCCTATGCAAGAGCGCGTGGTGCGGACCGCATGTCTTCCTTTGGTGATTTCATTTCCCTGTCCGATGTCTGCGATGTTTCTACCGCAAAGCTCATCAAGCGTGAGGTTTCTGACGGTGTCATTGCACCGGGCTATGAGCCGGAAGCACTGGCCATCTTAAAAGAAAAGAAAAAAGGCAATTACTGCGTAATCCAGATCGACCCGGATTATGAGCCGGAGCCGATCGAGCGCAAGCAGGTGTTCGGTGTAGTCTTTGAGCAGGGCAGAAATAACCTGGATATCAACAAAGAGATGCTGGCAAACGTTGTGACGGAGAACAAAGAAATCCCGGATCAGGCAAAGATCGATCTGGTAATTTCCCTCATCACCTTAAAATATACCCAGTCCAACTCTGTGTGCTACGCAAAGGACGGTCAGGCTATCGGCATCGGCGCAGGCCAGCAGTCCCGCGTACACTGCACCAGACTGGCAGGCCAGAAAGCGGATAACTGGTTTTTACGCCAGGCACCGCAGGTATTGAACCTGCAGTTCGTGGATGGCATCAAGCGTGCAGACCGCGACAATGCGATTGACGTTTACATTGGTGACGAGTACATGGATGTTTTGGCAGATGGTACATGGGAGAAGACTTTCAAGGTAAAACCGCCGGTATTCACCAAGGAAGAAAAACGCGCATGGTTAGACCAGATGACCGATGTGGCATTGGGCTCTGACGCATTCTTCCCGTTCGGTGACAATATCGAGCGTGCACATAAGAGCGGCGTGAACTATATTGCGCAGCCGGGCGGATCCGTTCGCGACGACAACGTGATCGAAACCTGCAACAAATACAACATGGCGATGGCCTTCACCGGCATCCGCCTGTTCCACCACTAGGAGATACGGGAAACCGGCAGCAGCCAGAACATGCAGGGCTGCTGCATCCCCCATGTTTGCCGGAGTGGAACAAAAAACATGAAATTGGAGGATGAAAAGATGTTTATTACCTGTTTAGACTTAGAAGGAGTTCTGGTACCGGAAATCTGGATCGCATTCGCTGAGGCAAGCGGCATCCCGGAGTTAAAGCGCACCACCCGCGATGAGCCGGACTACGACAAGCTGATGAAATGGCGTCTCGGAATCTTAAAGGAGCACGGACTTGGCTTGAAGGAGATCCAGGAAACCATCGAGAAGATCGACCCGATGCCGGGGGCAAGAGCGTTTTTGGATGAGCTCCGGGAGCTGGGACAGGTAATCATCATCAGCGATACCTTCACCCAGTTCGCAAAGCCGCTCATGAAAAAACTGGGCTGGCCAACCATTTTCTGCAACGAGCTGGAAGTAGCAGAGGACGGCGAGATCACCGGATTTAAGATGCGCATTGAGCAGTCCAAGCTCAGTACCGTCAAGGCGCTGCAGTCCATTGGCTTTGAGACCATTGCCAGCGGCGACAGCTACAATGACCTTGGCATGATCCGCGCCAGCAAGGCGGGCTTCCTCTTTAAGAGTACCGAGCAGATCAAGAACGACAATCCGGATCTTCCGGCATATGAGACGTATGAGGAGCTGCTTACAGCGATCAAGGCAGCGGTATAGATTTTGGACAGGGCAGACGAAATGACAAAGAACGTGTGACCGATGCATTTCCAAAGAAAAGCAAAAGAGAGCAGATTTCCGAAACAGGAGATTTTGCTCTTTTTGTTTTGCGGGAAATTGTGTTCTGTGAAATCAAAAGAACTTTGCGAGGAAAAGCGTCAGCGACAAGTCTTGTAGATGGTTACTGGAAAAATGTGTTAAATAGAGAAGAAAATAATGAGAAGAAAATAATGAGAAGAATGTGAATAATAGTAATTGAAAATTACAGAAAAATGTGAAAAAATATACGGGAAAAGAAAAAGTGTTATACTTAATAAATGAAATAAACGTTGCTGGACACGCATGCGCGAACAGCGACAGATAAGTATCGATTTCATAGGAGAGAACACAGTATGCGTACAAAACGATTAGGCGATATGCTCCTGGAACTTGGTCTGATCACGCAGGATCAGTTAAAGGAGGCACTTGAATTCCAGTCCAAAGAAAAGGACCGTCTGGGAAGCATTTTGATCAAACATAAGTTCATTACGGAAGGTCAGCTCATCGATGCCCTCCGTATGCAGCTTGGTATCGATTACATTGATCTTACCAAGGTTGACATTGCACCGGAGATGTCGCAGTATGTCCCGAAAAACCTGGCAAAGCGCACAAACGTTGTGCCGGTGCGTCTTTCTAAGGATCAGCTGTTTTTAGCGATGGCGGATCCGTTGAACTTCATGGCAATCGAGGAAGCGCAGCGGACTTCCAAAAAACGGATCATCCCGATGATCGCATCAGAGCCTGCAGTGAAGCACGCCATCAACGTCCTTTACGGAAATGAAGGTGCGGTCCAGGCCATGGCACAGATCCGCGCGGAGAATGCGGCCGCCCAGGAACAGGAAGCGGCACCGAGAACAGCGGAAAACCAGGAAAGTGCAACGCCGATGGTGCGCCTGGTCAATTCCATCATTGAGCGTGCTTATTCAGAAAATGCATCTGATATTCATTTCGAGCCGACCGAGGAAGAACTGGTCGTGCGCATGCGTATCGACGGTCAGCTGCACCGGATCATGACGATTCCGGGAGAACTGAAAGACTCTGTCATTTCCCGTCTGAAGATCATGTCCAGACTGGATATCGTGGAAAAACGGATCCCGCAGGATGGACGTGCCGTGCTTCCGATGAAAGGGACTGACCTGGATATGCGTACCTCGACCCTTCCAACGATCTATGGCGAAAAAGTGGTAATCCGAATCCTGCGCAGAAATGAGGAATCTTTAAACCGGCGCGGCATTGGTATTCCACCGCTGGAAGATGCGAAGATTGATAAATTGTTGGGTCTGACTTCCGGAGTGATTATGATCGTGGGACCGACGGGTTCCGGTAAATCTTCCACCATGTATACACTGGTGCGCGAACTTCTTTCTGACCGGACGAACCTGATCACGCTGGAGGACCCGGTGGAGTACCACATCAAGGGGGCGACCCAGGTGCAGATCAATGAAAAAGTGGGACTGACCTTTGCATCGGGCCTGCGCTCGATTCTGCGTCAGGACCCGGATATCATCTGTGTTGGCGAGATCCGTGACGGCGAGACCGCTGAGATCGCCATGCGTGCTGCCATGACCGGACATCTGGTTATTACTACGGTACATACGGAGGATGCCATTTCTGCAATTGACCGTCTGCGCGATATGGGTGTGCCGCCGTATCTGATCGCATCGGGCCTGCGCGGTGTCATTTCCCAGCGCCTTCTCAGAAGAATCTGTCCAAGCTGCAAGCAGGAGATCGTTCCGGAGAAGAAAGCCCTGGAGCTTGCAGGAATCCCAGATATTCCGGGGCAGAAATACTGGCAGGGTGCAGGCTGCGACCAGTGCTTCCGTTCCGGTTACCGCGGACGAATCGGTGTCTTTGAAGTGATGATGATCCAGGAAGAATTGCGTCACTGTATTTTAGAGGGAGCAGACCGCCGCAGATTTATGGAAGTAGCAAAGCGGGAGAGCGGATATGTGCCGATGTCGGAACATGCGCGCAAACTGGTGCAGGACGGAACTACCACGGTGGATGAGATGATCCGCACACTGACGACATTGTAAAATGGAAGTTTATAAAGAAGATTGCCTGATACAGGAAAGCGTAAACGACGGATCAGTATGGAATGAAACAGAGAGGACAGATATGTACAATATAGAAGAATTGATCGAACTGGCTGCATCAAAAGGAGCATCAGATGTTCATCTGATCGCGGGTCTGCCGCCGAAATGCCGCATCGATGGCCGGATCATGACACTGACGGAAGAACCCTTAACGCAGGAAGACTGCGAGGAGTATGGACGTCAGCTGGCTGGTGTGCACAGTAAAAAAATTGAAGAGATCGGGCAGCTGGATTTTTCCTCCACGATAGCCGGACGGCGGATCCGTATTAATCTGTTCCGGCAGCAGGGAAATCTTTCGGCTGCACTTCGAATCTTAAGCAACAGCATTCCAAAACTGGAGGACCTCGGTCTGCCGCAGGCAGTACGTCAGTTTTCCCGTTGGAACAAAGGCATTGTGCTGGTGACTGGAGAAACCGGAAGCGGAAAATCCACCACGCTGGCAGCAATCCTGGATGAGATCAACCGGAGCCGTCCGCTGCACATCATCACCCTGGAGGATCCAATTGAGTATGTATACACACCGCAGAAAGCCATCATCAACCAGCGTGAAGTGGGCATGGATGTAGAAGATTACGAGCATGGTCTTTATGCGGCGCTCCGTGAGGATCCGGATGTCATCCTCATCGGGGAGATGCGAAGCCCTGAGACGATTGAGACCGCTCTGCTGGCTGCGGAGACCGGGCATCTTGTTTTTTCAACTATCCATACCAATTCCGCGATCGACAGTATCGACCGTATCGTCGGAGTATTTCCGGAAAATAAACAGCCGCAGATCCGCCTGCAGTTATCCATGACGCTGCGTGCCGTTTTAGCCCAGCAGCTGGTGCCGCGGGCAGCAGGACGGGGACGTGCCGCAGCCTGTGAACTGATGATGGTCACCCCGCCGATCAGAAATCTGATCCGTGACGGAAAAACCCCGCAGATGCAGAGCTATCTGCTGGCCGGTACGAAAGACGGTTCTGTTACGATGGACAATTTTTTGTGCGAATTGGCGAATAAAGGCATCATCATGCCGGAGACCGCTGTCGAGGCGGCAGAAGATCCGACAGAAATGCGGCAAAAAATGATGATGTTCTAACATAAATTTCATATTTAAGCGCTTTTTTGACACAAATTTGTGTATTTTTTTGTGTACAATCCGGGCGTGCTTTTATGCTTTTCTTTACAAACAATCATTGCGATGATAAAATGACGTTACAGATTGGAAAAAACGCTTGTGATTGAGATGACCTTGCTGTAATGTTTCGCAGTGGTTTTTGTGCTGCGCAGACAGCAGCGGATTTGTACATCCGGTGCAAAAGCCTAAGGTTAAGGTTTGGAGGTAAAATGCGATGCCGAATTTTTCATATCGGGCACTCGGCAGAGACGGAAAAGAAGTCCGCGGTGTGCTTCAGGCGGAAAATGAGACAGCGGCAGCAGCCAGAATCCGTGACAATTATCCGGTTTTGCTCAGTATCAGCAAACAGGCAGAAAAACGAAAAGCAGTCAATCTTCTGGAAATGGAGATTGGCAGCAAAAAGATCAAGACCAAGACGCTTTCCATTCTTTGTTCCCAGTTTGCAATCACACTCCGGTCCGGCATGTCCGTGTCCAGAGCCATGCAGATGCTGGCGGGACAGTGTGGGGACAAACGTCTCCGCAAAATCATGGAAGAAGCCGGACAGGAAGTCTCGGCAGGAAGTACCGTGGCAGCTGCACTGGAACAGTACAGCGAACGCTTTCCACTGACCTTTATTGAAACCATAAGGGCAGGAGAACAGTCTGGTACCCTGGACAAGTCGTTCGACCGGTTACATAAGTTTTACGATAAAGCTTACAAGACCACAGAAAAAGTCAAAGGCGCCCTGACATACCCTATGTTTGTCATCGCCATTGCCATTGTGGTTGTCATCATTGTCATGGCAAAGGTTATTCCGACACTGGCCGATGTCTTTTCCGACCTGGGCGGACAGCTTCCGCTCATGACACGGATGCTCATCGATACCTCGGATTTCTTTGCAAAATGGTGGATTTTGATACTGGCTGTGCTGGTATTGCTGAAAGTTGTGAGCAGCATTTACGCCAAAACAGAGACCGGCAAGATCCAGAAAGCAAAACTTGCCTTATCCATTCCGCTTGTAGGACCTGTCAACCAAATGAACGCAGCAGCCCAGTTTGCCAACACGATGTCGGTACTTCTGGCAGCAGGCATCACCCTGGACCAGGCCATTGAAACCACAGCGAAGGTCATGGACAATGCATTGTTTCAGTATGAAGTCCGTTCCATGAAAGACAGCATCGAGCAGGGACGCACCCTTTCCGACTGTCTGCGGAGTAAAAAGTATTTTCCCCAGACCATGATCGACATGTGTTCCGTGGGAGAAGAAACCGGTGAACTCGAAGAAACCCTCGAAAATGTAGCAGATTATTACACCAACGAAGCCGATTACCGGGTACAGCGTTTGCTCGCCATGTTGGAGCCAACCCTGTTGGTCCTGCTATCCATCTTCGCCGGAATCATCGTTGTGTCCATCTATCTGCCGATCTTTACGATGTATGACCTGATGTAGGTTTGCGTATGGGATTGGAAACATGAAACAGAATGATACGGGAGCAAGACCCGTTCAGGAATAAATATTTACAAAGGAGTATGATCATGATGAAGAACTTATTCAAGAAGTTCCGTGAGAACAAAAAAGGTTTTACACTGGCAGAGCTGCTGGTTGTAGTAGCAATTGTAGGTATTCTGGTTGCAATTTCGATTCCGGTGTTTACGTCACAGCTAAGTAAAGCAAGAAAAGCAACAAATTTGGCAAATTTAAGAGCAGCAAAGGCAGCTGCGGTAGCTGAATATTTGACGGGAGAAAAAGAAGGAGCAGAAATTTACAATTATGATATTGCTTCTGGTGAAGCGGTGCTAGTTGGTGAAAATGGTGTAACTCAAGCTACTGATAAAGAGAAAACATTAACTCCAGCTGATAATGATAAAACTTATACTGAAAAAAAATTCTCTAAGTTTTCTGTAAAAGTAACTACTGGTGCAACTGCGAAAGATAAATCTGAAGTGGTGTTATACGCTGAATAATTGGGAAATAGAACCCAAATAAAAATAGTGGATGGGATTTCCCATCCACTATTTTAGCATCAGGATTTAATTCAAGCATTAACATATTAACGAATCCTTTTGTATAAGGAGAGTATTTCATGAATTTCAAAAAATCAGGGTCAAATAAATATAAATCCGGTTTCACCTTAGCGGAACTCCTCGTAGTCGTAGCCATCATCGGAATTTTGGTAGCCATCAGCATTCCGGTCTTTACTTCACAAAGACAAAAAGCTATTGTTGCGGCGAACAAGGCGAACATCCGTGCAGCAAGAGCGGCGGTTGTAGCGGCATTGTATGATGACACATCGAAGCTGGATATGACTACTGTGCAAAATGATACAGATATTTCCTATTTTGTATATGATGTAAAATCAGGAACAATTGAAATCACCGTATCCGGAAAGGGGTTTAACGGTGCTGCTTACACATACAATGGAACCACGCAGAATTTCAATGCATGGGGAAAGTATTTTAGTGATCAGGCAAAAACGAAAGTTTGTGACAAGATCATTGTGTATGTTGGAAATGAGAAAGATATGACGACAAGAAACAGTGCGATGATACAGACTGCGCCATATTACACAGAGAATGATGAGATTGGATACAAGGGTGGAGGCAGCAATCCGTTTGGTCCGGGAGCTGGTTCCTCTACTGCAGGCTAGAAAAAGGATTGTGTGGATAGATTTAGGATCGTAACAGGATAAAAACAATTGCGATATTTTAATAGGTAAAAACAAAATGAAAAAGATGAAATCAAAAAAAGCATTCACTCTGGCTGAACTTCTTGTAGTTGTCGCCATTATCGGTATTCTGGTAGCCATCAGCATTCCAGTCTTTACATCCCAGCGCAGCAAAGCAATTGTAGCGACAAACCGTGCGAACATTCGTGCAGCCAGAGCAGCGGTTTCGGCAGAGATTTACGATGGAAAAGCTTCAGATGCATGGGGAAAGAGTGTCTATCTGGTATATGATATCAAAACGGCACAGCTGACCGATTTTCCCAACTATGGTGGTAATCCGGATGCAGGAAATGGTCCGAATACAATGGGCGTGAAGTATCGGGAGGAAGCAGCGAAACCGGCAGTTTGTGATAAGATCATTGTTTATGTAGATCTGACTCAGAGAGAGGCAGAAAATATGATCCAAACAGCACCTTATTATACCGATGATGGAAAACTGGGAGAAGTACAGGGAAAAAATCCATTCGGACCGGGTGCCGGAAATTACTGGAACAGTAAAAATTAAGTATAACCATTTCACGGAGAAAACCAATGTTACACATCACCCCTACCCTCACACTCTACATCCTCACCCTCACCTTTTTCCTGGGCTGCTGTCTTGGCAGTTTCACGGACTGCCTGGCTATGCGCCTGTTATCCGGGGAGTCGGTGCTGCACGGTCGTTCCCACTGCGACAGCTGCGGTCATGTGCTTGGGGCGGCGGATCTGGTTCCGTTGTTTTCCTGGCTCTTTTTAAAAGGACGCTGCCGCTACTGCGGTGCAAAGGTCCCGGCGGAGTGTTTCTTTGTGGAACTTTTGGCGGGAGTCGGCTGCTGCATGGTAGTGTACCGCTATGATATATCGATCCTCAGTATGCGCGGCATTCTTTTGGGCATGATTCTTCTTGCCATGAGTCTGACGGATCTTCACAGCTTTACCATACCGGACCGTCTGCAGCTTGCAGGCTGTCTGGTATTTCTGGGAACGGCACTGTTTCTTCCACAACCGCTTACGGTTATACGCCGCGGACTGTTTTTGGGAATTGTGCTGGCAGGCGGGATGCTTGCTTTTTCGCTGCTTTATGACCGGCTGACCGGAAAGGAAAGCCTGGGCGGCGGCGATATCAAATTGTTTTTCATGACCGGTCTGTATCTGGGATCGGCATGGGAAATTTTGTTTTATCTGATCTTAAGCTGTCTGCTTGGGCTTGGGTTTGCGGTGCTGAGAAAAAGTCAGCGGATCCCGTTTGGTCCGGCTATTGCGGCAGCATGTTTTCTTATGCTATTATATGGACAAATCATGACCAGCTGGTATACCGGACTGTTTTGACGTGGATCATACAAAAATGTAGTTTTTGCAGATCTGAGAGACGTGGAACCGTTACAGAGTTTTCAAAACTTCGGGTATCTGCAACAGGAAATGGAGTACTTCAGATGAAAAATTGTTTAGGAATTGAAATCGGACATTACCGCGTAAAGATTGCCTACATGGAACGGGGAGAGTTAAAAAAATATGTCTCGGAGCGTATCGAGACAAAATCCATGACCGATATGCGGCTTTATGCGGAGTTTATACAGGATGTTTTGCATGAAAACGGGATTCTTTGCCGGAATGCAGTTTTTGTGCTGCGGCAGGATGACACTTATGTGAAGCGTCTGCAGCTTCCGCTTATGACGGTTGATCAGTTAAAGCTGAATCTTCCTTATGAGTTTCAGGATTACATTGGGGATCAGTTAAATGAGTACCAGTTTGACTATGCGGTGATCAGCCGAACGGAAGATCAGCTGGATCTTCTGGCCGCTGCATGCAAAAAAGAACTTTGCCAGCAGTTCCAGAAGTTTGCGAAGATGGCACGTTTGAAATTAGTGGGTCTGGTACCGGCGGTGGTAGGTCTGGAGCGGATTCTGGAGCATGCAAGCCAGAACACAGGAAGCCAGACTACAGCGAACAAGAGTACGGAAAGCAGGAATATAACCAGCCAGGGCTCAGACGAAATTTCTCTGGAAGATGCAGCAAAGATAACCGGTCAGACCGGACAGACACAGGACGGCAGACCGATGACAGAAAAGAAGGATTATGCGATTCTGGACCTTGGAACCAAGGCGCTGCGTATCCACTTCTTCCGCAAGGGCATTTATGACATTACCCGTACCATGGAGCCAGGCTGCGAGGAGATTGAACGTCTCCGCCGCGGTGACAAGGAGACGGTCATGGAAATGGATGTGGATGCGGAAGATGCATTCTGGAGTAAAAAGAGTGAGGAAGCGATCGACAAAGTCCTGGCAGACCGTTATCAGACCATTGCGGTACAGACTATGCGTGTCCTGAACTTTTACAGTTTCAACAATTCTGATAATACCATTGACACGCTGTATTATTGCGGAGGCGGTGCCCGTTACCAGGCGCTCATCGATACGATAAGCGATACATTAGACATTCTGGTAAAAAGCATTGGCGTTCTGCTTCCGGAAGTACATGAGGATGAAATGCCAGAGTGGAGGGACAGTCCGCAGACCTTTGGCGTTATGCTGACCTAAGGAGGAAGAAAACGTGGCTGATTTAAAATCCATTGCGAAGATACAGATCGGCGGTCCGAAATATCCGGACAAAAAACACATCAATCTGTATCAGCGTGAGTTTAAAAAGAGCAAGATTGCGCTGGAACTTTTGGTGTTTGCGGTATTTCTGGTATTTCTCCATTTCTTTGTCATATTTGGAGTGCAGGAACCGCTGCAGCATGCTGAGCGCGCGGAACTGACTTATCAGAGAATGGAAAAGCAGCTGGATTCGATCCGGCGCGCCAACCGTGTGATCACGGATGTGCAGAATGAGTATGCACACTATGGAAATTCCTGGCAGAATGAGACAGAAAAACAGACTCCGGACCGCCTGGTGATGTTAAATACCCTGAAAGAGCGGATATTCCCGCGGTGTAACAGCATTGATTCCGTATCCATTACGGAGGATCAGATGAATATCTCCTGTGTGCTTCCGAAGGGGACGGTACTTTCCGAACTGATCGGGCAGATTGAAGAGGATGAGGCAGTTTTCTACGTGACTGCTTCGCTGGAAGATGTTGGCGGCGATGAGGCAGATGCCAATTCTTCCGTTCTGGCGCTGAATAAGGAAGCAAAGGCAGAGATTACGGTATCATTCAGGAAACCGGGAGAGAGTGGGGAAAAAGAATGAAATCCATACTAAGCTATGTATTAACACGGACAGAAAAGATCGTATTGCTGATCCTTGTGGCGCTGTTTTTGCTGGCGGGCTGGTATATGGGAATCTATCATCCCATCCAGCTTCGGATCCAGGCGGCAGACACGACAGATCTGGAATCGGAAATGGAAATGGAACAGATGCGCGCAGCGAAGATCAAAGCAATGCAGGCGGAAATTGATGAAAATAAAAATGTAGGCGCACCTATGGTTCCGTCTTACAATAATTTCAAAAAAGAACTGGATGCATTGAATCAGACATTTGGTCAGGCTTACGAGTTCCATTTTCAGTTTTCTGAGCCGGAGGAAGATGGAAATACGCTGCGCCGCAATATGGCAGTTTCGTTTGCTGCGGACAATTACGACCATGCGGTGGAGATGATGCGGCAGCTGCAGGAAGGACCATACCGCATGATGATCCATGACGTAACCATATCCAGTGATTCGCTGACGGATGCAAATTATGCGGCAAATATCAAAACGGGAAGGGTTACCGTTGCGTTTTCCCTTACCTACTACGAGACAAAAGTGGAAGCAGAAAATTTAAACGGATTGTCTTCAGACACTCAGGATACGCAGGCGGCAGGAGATCTGGCAAATGCAGACTTGTCGAATCTGGAACGCTCGGAGCTTGAGACAGCAGCGGAGGCAGCTTTTGGAGAATAAACGATGAAAAGTTTTGCAGCAGAACGGTTAAAAAAAGAAGATGGAGCCAGTCTGGTGGCTGCACTGCTGTTTTTTGTGCTGTGCGGAGTTGGCGCTTCGGTGATCCTGGCATCGGCATCGGCTTCCGCCGGGAAGATGCAGCAGGTCCCGGCTGCGGACCAGAAGCGGTTTGCCGTGGAATCGGCTGCTGCGTTTTTGCGGGATGAACTGACAAGACCGGAAAATACGGTGAAGATCCGGGAAGTGTGGACGGTGATCGAGGGAGACCGCTCCGGAGAAGAAGACACGGTGAAGTATTATTATGTTGGAGCCGGGCAGAAACCAGACGAAGAATCGTCCTGGTCTGCATTTGCATCAGACAGTCAGGGAGAAGCCTTGCTGGATTCGTTCATTCAGTATTTTGACGTGCTGCTTCCAGACCGGGAAACAACACAGGCTGCGAAAACGACACAGGAGAAAACCCTTCCGTTGTTGGTAGAAGCAGGAAGAAGCAAAGGAACCCAAACGGTTATGGAAGAGATTGCGCCGTTAAAAACTTCTGTGAAACTTTTCATGGAACCAGACTATAAGATTACGGCGATCATTTCGGATATGCAAACCGATGAAAACCATCCGGAAGATCTTTGCGAACGCAAACTGACGGTACCGGCACAGGTCCTCGAAGACATTGACGTGGAAGTGGAAGACCATGAAGAAACCGATGCGGAGGGCAATGTCACGGAGGCATGGACCAAGACTACCATGACCCGTCTCACGACCATTCAGTGGCAACGGGGCACGATCGAGAGAATCCATCCGGAGAAAGGAACATCATGATGCAGATAGTACGGAAATGCAAAACGGCTGCGTGTCAGAAAGTGGTATCCACACAGGCGGAGACGCTGGCGGAGCTTTTGGTCTCTGTGCTGGTGATCTCCCTGGGGCTTGCGATGTTTGCCACAGCGCTGATGTCAGCCAGACGTATGCTTCAGCTTGGGGATACTGTGATGCAGACCTATTATGAAGGAAGAAATCTTCTGGATCTGGAAGCGGATGAGGCAAAAGAGTCTGCTGCTGCGGAAGTGGTGCTGGAAAAAGGGACCGGAAGTATCAATCTGGGTGCACCGCAAAGCAACTTAAGGACCGGACACCAGAAAAAAGGGCGGTATTCTGTGCAGCTGTATGCGGAAAACCGGAAAGATTCCGAAGCGGATAACAAAATTTACCGGTATCAATGGATGGAGTAGCAGACAAAAATATGAAGACTACTTTTTTTCAATATAAAAAAATGTACAATCGAATCGAGAACCGTCTGAAAGAAACATCTGCCATGACATTAACGGAGATGCTGGCAGCACTTCTGATCCTGTCGATGACAGCGGTTGCCATTGCAGGAGGTGTGACGGCTGTAAAGAATGCTTACCAGAAGGTCACACAAAAGGCGGAAGCCCAGCAGATCCTGTCTGCAACAGCAGAACTGATGACAGACGAATTATCGTCTGCCCTTGAAGAAGAAGATGGCGGCACGGATGGCTGGGATTTTTTAAGTGGGAAAAACGGAATCTGGATGCATTTTGAGAGCAATCATGAGCAGGGAATCTGTAAGGTTTATGGTGATGAGGAGCCTGGCACTTCAAACGGAGATCTCGGACAGAATACAGTGGAAGAAAACACGGCGGACAACTCTGACCAGGGAAGCAAAAACGGTGTTTCCGTTCCGCTGCTTTCCCAGGCAGCTATGGGAAACCTGTTTTATACGGACTACGACAGTTACATTTATGAAGATGGCTGTTTTAAGGTAAAGGATCTTGCGGTCTACTACCGGAACGAAGAAATAAACAGTGCGGAGCGGGTTCCGGCAGCGATTTTAAATGAGCTGGTGGTACGGGCAGTGAATCTTGGAGATACACAGTCATAGCAGAAAAACAGAGTATGAGAGAGACATAAAACAAATCCGTTGCTGGGAGCGCAGTGTGCAGGCAGCAACACAGATCCAACTGGAAGCTGGCAGGGAACAACCTGCACCAGCATGCAGGTTTTACCGGAGGATTAAGATCAATGGAAACTAGAGCAAGAAAACAGAAAAAAAGAAAGGGCGGATTTACACTGGCGGAATTTCTTGTGGTGATCGCGGTCACCATGATTCTTGCCGGTGTTTCTTTTGTTGCGGTCATCCGTTATCAGGGCAGGCTCAGACGCCTGGAGATGGATCAGACAGCAAAAGAAATCTTTCTGGCTGTCCAGAATAATCTGAGTCTGGATGCGTCTTCGGGTGTATTTGAGCGTCTGCTTGCTCAGAATTCAGGTGCACAAACGGAAGAAAAACTGGGCATTTCCCTTACGGCAGAGGGCTCGGAAGGCATTTACTGTATTCTTTATCAGCCGGATGGTGCAGATCCATGCTCTGAGGTCCGAACACGTCTGCTTCCGTTCGGTTCCATCGATGAGACCGTACGGATCAGCGGGAGTTACCTGGTTTTTTATGAGCCCGCGAAGGGAGCCGTGCGCGCGGTGTGGTATTCAGACCAATACGTCTTTGTGCGCGAAGATATCGAATCTACGGCACTTTCCGAGGCAGCTTTGGATGATACAAAACGGGAACATTATACCGGAATGAATGATGCGTTTGCCAGCCAGGGGCAGCCAGTCGGCTATTATGCAGGCGATGCTTCAAAAAGTCCGGAAATCATCAAACCATCCACGATTTTAAACCAGCCAAGGGTTGAAATTACCAATGACAGCATCCTGTATGCCGATGTCATCGATCCAAACCTGGAAAACAGCATTTCCCATGAAAACACCTATCAGGCAAAGCTGTATATCGAAGGTGTTACCAGTAAGGCGAAAGGCTGGTTCGATCTCAAGGCAGGCGGACGGATTTCCCAGATCATTACATCCAATGCCTATCGTGTGATTCTGGATGATATTACCACGGCAAATCATCATTTTGCGCAGTTGAATGATGTGGGAAGCGGAGTAACATTCCTGACAGAGAAACGCCTGATCCCGGGAGAGGATATCCGGTTATATGCACAGGTATCTGTTTTGGGACAGGCAGGTTCCATCGAAACCAGTACGGTAAGCCAGGAAAACAGCCTGTTTTCCGGAAAACGTACGGACAAAGTGCTTGTGTCGGATCTGCGTCATCTGGAAAATCTGGACTATAAGATCTCGAAATTCAATCCAGACTCCGACAACCAGAATCTGGGATTGAGCCCGCAGATCTTTGATGGGAAAAAGCAGTATACGGCGCTCCAGCAGTCCGATATTTCCTGGTCTGGTTTCGTACAGAATGTCCAGCTGGTTACAGGCAGCCATAATCCATCCGTTTACATGCTGGACTCCACAAACTATACGGACCCAGACTGCTTTTCGCCGGTCAGTCCGCAGTTTGCCCTGGACTACCGGGGAAACAACTGCATGATAAGTGATCTTACCGTGAAAACCTCCGGAGAGGAGTCTGGCGGACTGTTTGGAAATGTAACAAGAAACTTAAAGGTAAGTCAGTTAAGCTTAAACCAGATCGATGTTGCCTCATCGGCGAGTGCAGGCGCACTGATCGGATGCGGAAAAGCAGCAGATTTGACGATCCAGGTCGACAATGTGAAAATTTTTTATCCCAGCGTGCTGACATCCGGCACAAAGGGAGGCATGACTTCTTCCAAAGAAATTGATGCCGGATCCGTTATCGGAAACTTTGACGGAAAGGAGCTTACGGTTCAAGATACCATTGCGGCGAACCAATTCTGGAAACAGCTCTCTGCACCGCAGGATATCCTTTCCAGACAGGATGAGACTGCATGCCGGATCCGTTCCGTATGGGGAATTGCCGGTGGTCTGGCTGGTGCAGTCCGGGGAAGTGTCCACTTCCAAAACAGCGCGTCTGCCGTTTATGTGGATGCAAGGGATTATGCAGGCGGTTTGATTGGAACTGTGCGGACGGTTTCTGGAAATCAGGCGGTTTCTATCGATAGCTGCTATGTGGGTGGTCATACATCCGGAAAGAACTTTTTATCTGACCCGGTACCGGGCGATGAACACGATGCTTACGACCAGACACCGGGGCGCTTCAATATCGTATCCCGCAATAATACTGCCGGTGGACTGGCAGCCGTGCTTCCGGCTGTAAGCACAGTCAGTCATACGTATGTATCAGCTTCGGTTTATGCGAAAGCACATGGAGATATTGTAAAAACAGAAATTCCGGAAAGCCAGGAAAATCCGGATGCCTCTGAAACTTTCGAAGCTGCAGGGACAACACCGCAGGCTCCGGAAGCAGCCGAGCAGCAAAAAAAGGCAGCATTCGTTGCTTTGTTCGGGGATACCGAACGCGGCAATGCAGGACAGGGCGGCGCGGGCGATCTGCAGGGAGCAGCGGCCTCCGATCCCCGTTTCTCCTACTGCTATACCGCAGTCTGGATCAATGGAGCTAGGGCGTTGGTGTATTCCGACGCCTGGAAAGACAAATTCGAAGAAGAAAATGCATTCCACAGCAAGGCGATGCCTTACGATCCGGAACTGAAAACCAAGTTGGAAACAGAGCCGGAAACGCGGTATCCGATGCCGACCGTGTATCATTTAAACGCATTGGACCGTGCAAATGAAACTGCGCAGAATCTTCCGGGATTTCTCAAGCTTCATGTGGGAGACTGGCAGGAGAGCGGGAAAGAGGAAGCGGCAGAAAACGGACTGACCATGCATAATGGGAATCAGCTCTGGGTGGATTATGTCATGGATATGCCAGGCGAAACGGAAACGAAATATCTGACTTTTTCTGTGAAAGGAGAAACCAGCAAAGTCACAAAATATTTTATTTTGAAGATAGAAGCAGACCTGGATCAGGCACAATTTTATGGAGATACGAATGCAGCTTCAATCGTGGAACTAAAAGAAAAGGTAAATGATTCAGGAGTTCAATGGAAATGGAGCAGGATTCAGGCTTTTGAGAAGGAAGAAGCGAAACGGTTTAAACTATCAAAGATTGGCACTTCCCAGATTCAGGTACGTTTTTATCTGGACAGTAAGGCGTTTATGCGATGCGCATTTAAGTATCTTCAGGATGGATTCCTGGGTGGAGAAGATGTGACCGTGAAAGCGGATGAGAGTGGAGAAATTCCACCGGATGACAAAAAGGGCATAACGAAAAACAGTTATTTTCAGTCTTTAACACAACTGGAAGATGGGACATACTGTGCAGCTGTTTCCAATGCCAGACATCTGATAAACTTAAGTTTTTGTGATACCAATCCATTTAAGATTACAAAAGTGGAACAGACGGATAATATTCTCTGGCAGCCGGATACGGATTCGGAACATGGCATCACAGCGGAAACAGAAGCATACTGCAAAGAACTTGCAGAGGTATATCCGGGAGTTCCGGTCCAGATTTTTGATTCTTATCAATCCGGAGCTGACAGCTATACAAAACCAGGAAGTTTTAAATGCATCGAAAATTCCGATATTACGTTATATGACGGGAAAAATCATACCATTGTAGGGCTGGAGATTACACCACAGAATAATTTCAGAAATGGATGGAAGAATGCGGAAGCACTTTTTCTGGAAAATGCGCATTTGGAAGTCCGGAATTTGAATTTGAAAGATCCGAAAATCGAGGGAAAAGGAACTGCTGCAGCCATTATTGCATTTGCAAAGGGAAATTCTGACGCAAACAGTTATCTGCACTTAACAAACATCAATATTTATGGCGATTCCCTGCACGTCTATGCGAATAATGGAGATTATGGATACGTGGGCGGTGCGGTGGCTTTTTCGGATGTTCGTGATCTGGCATTGGATCATGTGCGCATCTATGGAAAAGATGCACTGCTTGACCGGAATGGCGGTCAGAGTATAGGCGGACTGATCGGTTATGCACAGATGGGACAACATTTAAAAATCAGTCAGTCTGTATTCTCTGGATTTATAAATGGAAATGAATGTGAAAATGGAACGGGAGGTCTGATCGGATGGCTGAACGTTCCGGAAGGTCCAACACAGGAGCCGGCTGAAATTACGGAATGTTACGTAGCCGGCAGAAATCAGTCGTATGCGCAGAGCCAGGCAACGGATCTCCTGACAAACGGGGCAAGCATTTCCGGGCGGAGACCGGTTGGTGGTCTGATCGGTATGGCACAGGGACCCGTTAGGATTTCAAAAACATTCAGTACTGCCAGTCTGTACGATACACGTTTAGGCTGGAGAGGTGGTTTTGGCGGTCTGATCGGTATTTATTCTGGAAATGCGAAAATGGAAGTAAGTGACTGCTATTTTGCAGGAAAGCTGCTTGGCGCAGCAGAATACGGGGAGTGGGATCAGACAACGGGAATTCTGGTTGGAAGTCTTGGCGATAACAAGCAGGCAGACTGTATTGTATTTCGTCAATGCGGATATCATCTGTCAGGCGCAGGGGACAAAATCATTGGTTCGCCTGGCATCACATCGGACAGTCAGGTAAATGAAAGATATCTAAAACCAAATATGACGGATGAAGGTTATGATTCGTTGGTTACAGATGCATATGATGAAAAATTGAAAAATAATTCTTTCCCATATAAAATCTGGACGACGGAAGCAGGTGAAGATGGCGTGGAACGGAAAACTTACCGCGGTGACTGGATTCAGTAATTTGCATTGATGTTCTTTCGTATTTTTATCATAATGAATTCCAACAAGCTCAGGTTTATCAATCAGCCATGGTGGAGGATGGATATTGTGGACATTTTTGAAGCAATATGAAACGAAATGATACATTTTTTGCTTTTGAAACAAAAACACCGATTTTTGAAACGTAGCGTTTTGAAACGGTTATGATTGTGAAAAACATGTTAAGATTGAAACAAGGTTTTTTCATAAACATTGCCAGGAGAAAAGGAACGCGCGTATCAAATTATGTTAATAAATTTACAAAATAAAAATAGCTTTGAGAGTTGGCATGTACCTTGCTTATTAAATAATCAGAACATAAATGCAAAAAAGGGTGCATTTAAAGAGAAGGAGGGTATTATCATGGCAATAAAACCAGTAATTGGTGTACTACTTGGGGATGCTGCGGGTGTAGGACCGGAACTTGTGGCAAAATGTGCAGCAGCAAATTTTTATGAGGAGTATTGCAAACCAATCGTAATCGGAGACCTGCGCGTATTAGAGCGTGCACTGAAGGTGATTGGGGCAGAAGACAAGGTAAAGCTTCAGGTAATTTCTGATGTCGATGCGGCAGACTGGAGCAAGGGACTTCCGGTTCTCGACCAGAAAAACCTGGATCCGGCTGAGGTTCCGTTTGGAACAAAGACGGTAGTAAGCGGAAAAGCGTGCCTGGATATGTTAAAGCTTGGTGTAGAGCTGTGGCAGGCAGGCAAAATCGGCGGTTATGTATTCGGACCATTAAACAAAGCTGGCATGCATGATGCAGGTCTGACGTTAGAGAGTGAGCATCATTATCTGGCGCAGCTTCTGGGACACACAGATCCATTCGGTGAGATCAATGTAACCAATGGATTATATACGACCAGAACAACCAGCCATATTCCGATCGCACAGGTAAGCGCTGATTTAAGCGAGAATGATGGACTCCGCATCAAGAGAGCCATCCGTCTTTCTTATAAGACTCTGACTGGTGCAGGCATTGAGAATCCGAGAATCGGCGTTGCTGCTTTGAACCCGCATTGCGGTGAAAACGGTGACTGCGGACGTGAGGAGATCGATGTGATCACACCTGCAATCGAGTGGGCGAAGAAGGAAGGCATCAACGCTTCCGGTCCATATCCGTCCGATATTGTATTCCACAAAGCTCTGGTAAAGAAAGAGTTCGACGGCGTTGTTACCATGTATCACGACCAGGGACAGATTGCACTGAAACTGATCGGATTCGAGGGAGGCATTACCGTTGCAGGTGGTTTCCCGATTCCGATCGTAACTTGCGGACATGGAACTGCTTATGATATTGCCGGAAAGGGTGTAGTAACCACCGCATCCTTTGAAAATGCTGTAAAACAGTGTGCTACCATGGCTGCTGTAGCAGCAAAATAATTGTTTTATTTCACTGCCAACTGGTTTGAATTTTGATTGCATACGGGAAAGGGACTCCGAAAGGGGTCCCTTTCCCGTATGCTCATTTTCGGTTCATGAAAAATGAAATATAGAAAATGAAACATGATGAAACAAAATTAAACATGAAACAAATAATAGAAACATTTTTGCAGGAAATAAAACGATATTGGCAAAAAGTATGGTAATCAAACAAAAAAGCAGAGAGCTGATTGTGCGAAATAACTATGATATTATGGGGCCTGGATGAAAAAATGGGGGAAATCACTGAAAAAATATCAACATGGCACGGGAATTGCTTTATATAGAGTCATCAGGATGTTCTAAAAAGAACGCAACAAGGAGGAGGTAACAAAGTGAAAAGGTTTGGTTCAAAGCAGCTGATCCCAATCGCAATGGCACTGATGGGAGTGGTGTTTGCGGTCATCGGATTTACACAGCTGGGGTTCTGGGATAAAGAACCGAAGCCGGGATTTTTCCCAAGCATCATTGCCATTGTCATGGTGATTTCCAGTGTGGCGGCATTCTTTCAGACCCTGAAGGAGGAAGATAAGCCGCAGTACAACAAAAATGAACTTCTTGTCATTGCCGGTGGTGCCGGTGTGATCGCCGGAAGTTTTATTATTGGCATGATCCCGATGATCTTTCTGTACGTGCTCTTCTGGCTTCTGGTCATCGAGAAAGGAACACCGATCCTGCATATCGTGATTATCGAAGCAATCGTAGCGATCATTGTGCTGGGTGTTTTTGCCGGATGGCTTCAGGTACAGTTCCCGTGGGGGCTGTTCGAAAACTTTATGTAGGAGGAACGGAACATGGAAAACTTTTCAATGCTGCTTCAGGGATTCGGCACAGCGTTGACTCCGATGAACATTGGAGTATGTATGCTGGGTGCGGTCCTTGGACTGATCGTAGGCGCAATGCCTGGCATTGGTTCTCTGGCCGGTGTTGCACTGCTCTTGCCGCTGACTTATAAGTTCAATCCGGCAACTGCGATCATCATGCTGGGCGCCCTGTACTATTCTAATATGTACGGCGGCAGCTTCAGTGCGATTCTGTTAAATATCCCGGGCGATTCCCCGGCGGTCTGCACAACTCTGGATGGTTACCCGATGGCGACCAAGAGAAAAAGACCGGGTCAGGCACTTCTGACCGCAAACATGGCATCCTGCATCGGCGGTACCATTGGTATGTTCATTCTGACCTTCATGGGACCTGGCCTTGCAAACCTGGGCCTGAAATTTGGTCCTTCCGAGATGACTGCGATCCTGCTGATTGCAATGACTTCCATTAGCTGGCTGGTTGGTGAAAACCCGATCAAGGGTGTTGTCATTACCTGCTTCGGTATTTTACTTGCAAGCATGGGTATGGATACCTTATCCGGTGCTCCGCGTTATGAGTTCGGAAGCATGCATCTGCTGGGCGGTATTCCGTTTACCCCGTTCGTAATCGGCGCCGTAGGTTTTGCACAGGTGATCAAGCTGATCAATGACCGCGACTCGGATAATGAGAAACGTGCAGGTTCGGCAAAACATGAAATGAAGCTTTCTATCCGCGGATCCATGCTGACCGGACATGACTTCAAGCGTCTGCTTCCGCCGGCACTCCGCTCCGGATTTATGGGAACTTTCATCGGTGTTCTTCCGGGAGCAGGTGCTACTACCGGTTCTTTCATGGGCTATGCGGTGCAGAAGAAATTTAAGAGTGAGGAACCTCTTGGAACTGGTGCGATCGAAGGTATCGCGGCAGCAGAGGCAGCAAACAACGCAGCAGCAGCTGGTGCATTCGCACCGCTTCTTGCACTCGGTATTCCAGGATCCGGAACTGGCGCAGTACTGCTTGGCGGCCTGATGATGTGGGGATTATCTCCGGGCCCGCTGCTGTTTGAGAATGAGCCGGAATTCTGCTGGGGCCTGATTGCTTCCCTGTATCTGGCAAATATCTTTACCCTGCTGGTAGCAATCTGCATCATCCCATTCCTGATCCAGATTTTATCAGTTCCGGTAAAATATATGATCCCGATCATCACGGTAGTCTGCATCGTAGGTGCATACAGTACCAGCAACTCTATGTACGGTGTAATCATCATGTTCGTGTCCGGTATTGTGGGATACCTTCTGAATAAGAACAACTTCCCGTCTGCACCGATGCTTTTGTCCTTTGTACTGGCACCGCTTCTGGAAAACAACATGCGTAAGGCATTTATCCTTTCCGGCGGCAGCTTAAGCATTTTCTTTACCAGACCGATCACCTGTGTACTGATGATCATTTTCTTTGCAATCATTCTTGTTTCAGTTCTGCGTCCGATCCTTGCGAAAAAGAAAGGCGCAGCAGCGTAAAACAAACGTATTAACCAGAAATAAAGAAATGGAGGGTTTACATTTATGAAAAAGAGACTTTTAGCAGGTATTTTAGCAGGCGTTATGGCAGCATCCGTACTGACTACCGGATGTGGTGGCAGCAAAGACATCAAAGACGGAAAATTTACTCCTTCTAAGACTATCCAGTGGATGTGTACATCCAGTGCAGGCGGCGGTTCTGATATCTTTACCCGTAAGATCGGCGATATCATGACATCTGCAAACCTGGTAAACGGACAGACTATCGTAGTAACCAATAAGACCGATGGTTCCGGTGAGGTTGGCCGAAATGAAGTTGCAGGTCTGACAAAGAATGCGGATTACCAGCTCTTAACCTTTAACAGCGGCGACTTAATGCCAATGGTTACCAACACCAAGAACCGTTCCTCTAATTTCCGTATCCTTGCAGTCATGGCAGTGGACAAGCAGCTGTTATTCAAAGGAAAAGATGCGCAGTATGACACCTTTGCTGATGTAATTGATGCAGTAAAATCCGGAACTAAAGTTGTAATCGGTGGTTCCAAGGGTGATGATATCGCAACCTACCAGGCTCTGATCGCAGAACTGGGGGTAAGTGAAGACCAGCTGGCTTACATTACCTACGACTCCACCGGCGATGCGATTACCGCAGCTCTGGGCGGACACGTGGAGTTTGTTATTGCAAAACCGGCAGCAGCTTCTGAGTATGTAGAGGCTGGCTCCCTGGTTCCGATCCTTGCACTGGCAAATGAGCGTTACACCGGCAACCTGGCAGATGCACCTACCTTAAGCGAAGTTGGCGATTACAACAACGTAGAAGTTCCGGTATGGCGTGGTGTAGCAGCTCCGGCAGCAATGAGCGACGAGGCAGCAGCTTACTGGAGTGAGACCTTAAAGGCAGTTTCCGAGACCGACGCATGGAAGACCGAGTACATTGAGGCAAATAAGCTGATCGCGGAGTACATGGATACTGCAACTGCAACGGATTACGTTACCAACTACGAAGCGGATTATATGGCTGAGAATGGAATCCAGTAAATTTCATCGTATAAAACGGACATAAAAGTCAGGGCGTGAGAAAAAGAAATGTTCCTTTTTCTCATGCCCTTTTTGCGTGTTACCGGACAATGATCTTGTATTTTTTCATTTTTCTCCACAGTGTGCTTTTATCAATCCCGAGGAATTCTGCGGTTTTGGATCGATTATTGTGGAAGGTGCAGAGTGCTTTTAAGATTTCCTCGCGTTCGTCATACGGAGAATAGGAAGGTGGGATTTCTTCCAGTACCTGGCTTGGAACCGGCTGTTTTGTTATGCCGGCAGCATCTGGAAGAACCCGGAGGATGTCTGCAGGGCCGGCAAGCGGCACCTGGCTGAGAATGCAGATGCGCTGGCAGAAGTTTCGCATTTCCCGGATATTTCCCGGCCATGGATAGCGAAGAAGCAGGTCAGCGCCTTCAGTAGAAATTCCCTCCAGAATGCAGCCGGTGCGTTCATGTTCATAGGAAATAAGCTGGTTGAGCAGAAAAAGAACATCCTGTTCCCGGCTTCTCAGAGGAGGAAGGTTCAGCTCTAAAACATCCAGACGGTAGAGCAGATCCTGCCGGAAATTTCCATTTGCGACCTCTTCTTTTAGGTTTTTGTTGGTGGCTGAGATGACCCGGACATCGACCGGAATTACGGTGTCGCTTCCAAGACGCACAACTTCCCGTTCCTGCAGGACACGCAGCAGACGGCTCTGGAGTTTTTGGGAGACATCGCCGATTTCGTCTAAGAAGATAGTCCCTTTATGCGCAAGCTCGAAAAATCCCATTTTTCCACCTTTTGCAGCGCCGGTAAAGGCTCCTTCCACATAGCCGAACAGTTCGCTTTCCAACAGATTTTCCGGGAGGGCCGAGCAGTTGATCGCTACAAACGGGTGGTTTTTTCTGGGGCTGGAATTGTGAATGCTTTGTGCAAACAATTCTTTTCCGGTTCCGGTTTCGCCATAGATCAGAATATTGGAGTCGGAATAGCTGTAAGTCATGGCATCTGAGATCACGGCATCCATGATTTTGCTTTTGTGCATGATGTTGGAAAAGTGATATTTGGCCTGAAAGGTAGAATGGCGCAGATTTTTTCGAACCTGCAGTTCATCTGCCTGGATCCGGCTCGTGTCCTGAAAGGTCAGTACACATCCGGAGTTTTCGCTGTGTTCCAGCATAGGAACACAGTTTACCATCAAATGGTATGTAGCATAGATATAAATCTCGGAGAGGAGTTTTTTTCCGCCTTTGATCACTTCTTCAATGGGAAGCTTTGGGAAAAACTCGCGAATGTTCCGCCCGGTTAACATGGCATGACCGGAATCAAGGATGGAGTAGCAGTAGTTATTTGCGAAGATGATCGAACCGTCCGGGTCAATCGAGATGATTCCCTGAAACGAATAGTTCATGATATTGGCAATCTGTGCGCTGCGCATCTTTTCTTTTAGATCGATCTCGGCAGCAGATTTTGCTTCCGAAATGGCATTGTTGATGGCTTCACGGCCAGATTCGATCATGACAGCCGGAAGGTTGTATTTTTTTGCAAATTCAACGGCAGTGTAGTTTCCGACCAGCATTTCACAGCCATCTGCGATCGCTTTTTGTATGGTTTCATCGAGCAAAAGTTCTGAAGTGACCGGGTAGGAAGAAAGACGGATGTCCGGAAAGGCATCCTGGATCGTTTCGACACCGTAGATCATATTAAAAGCCCCGGTGATCGCGATGTGGGAAATGTCAGGTTTTTGTTTTCTGGCTTTCAGGACAGCGGCAATGACATCGTAACCACCTACTTTGAGTTCTGCGCAGAGACAGCCGCGCTGTTTCATCGTCAAAGCGGAGAAGCCGCGGGCAATGACAACATCGGCATTTAAGTCATAGAGCGGGTTATTGTAAAAATCCTGAACGATGCTGCAGGTGATCTCATCCTGGTCGGGACGTTCTTTTAGGACCTGTTCGATGGACGAAACAATCTGTGGGTAAGGTGCGTAAAAAATAATGCGGACCATAAAAACCTCCATGATGATAGAACGTAAAATGAAAACAGGGATAGAGCTATTATAAAATAGGTTTTGCGGAAAGAAAAGAAAGAAATTGCAAAAAATTGCATATTGATTTTCAAACAGATAAAAATGCAATGAAATGCAACTTATTGCAATGATTGCGAGAAGGAAAGAAGGCAACTTAGAAAGAAATTGAAAGAAAAAATATAAGTTCTATGGTGATAATAAATGAAAAATCAGAATTGGTTTTGTAGATATTACACAAAGAAATGGACGAAATTAGAAAAAGAAAAAAAGAAATCCACAAATGAGAAAAGTAGGCACGGTCTTTGCTTTATAGAAGGTCAGAACTGGTTCAAGAAGCAAATGGATGTAATCAACTATTTTATGGAGGGTACTAGTTATGATAGGAAATGTCAGAATACTCGGAACAATGAAAAAATTCCCGGCCGGTGCGATGGTCATTCCGCTGCTGCTTGGCTGTACGGTCAATACATTTTTCCCGGAGGCGCTGAAGATCGGAGGATTTACCACAGGACTTTTTAAGAATGGAATTCCGACTTTGATCGGTCTTTATCTGTTTTGCAGCGGTGCGACGATTGACGTGAAAGCAGCAGGTGAAACCGTATACAAAGGAGTACTTTTGACAGCATTAAAATTCTTCGGTGGATTTGGAATCGGACTTCTGTTAAATACATTGTTTGGAGAAGCTGGATTTCTGGGCCTGCTGCCGCTTGCAGTAATCGGTGCAGTAACGAACTCCAATGGCGTTATTTATGCAACACTCGCCGGTGAGTATGGAGAAGAGTCTGATGTAGGTGCAACCGCGATCCTGACCTTAAATGACGGACCGTTTTTCACGATGATCGCACTTGGAACTGCCGGAATCGGTAAATTCCCGATTACCGCGATCATGGCAAGCATCATTCCGCTGATCATTGGTTTTATCATTGGTAACTTAGACCACGAGTGGAGAGAAACACTTGCAACGGCAATGGCACTGCTTCCGCCGTTCAATGGATTTTGCCTGGGTGCCGGAATGAGTTTCTTTACCATTGCAGGTGCTGGTTTCTCTGGTGTTCTTCTTGGTCTTATGACGGTTGTGGTCACAGGCGTTTTGACCTTTATTGTTTACAGCCTGATCCGCCGGAAAGCAGATCCGATGGGCGCAGCGATTGGTACGGTAGCAGGAGTTGCCGCAACAACACCTGCAGCGATCGCTGAGGCAGACCCGTCTTTTGCACCGCAGGTTGAAACTGCAAGTGCGCAGATTGCGGCAGCTACCATTGTAACAGCAATCGTAACCCCGCTTCTGGTTGCTTTTCTTGCACGCTTTTCAAAGAAGTTTAATGAAAAACACGGGCTGGGCAGAGCAAAAAAAGAGTTGGCTGCTGTTTCTGAGTCTACAATAAAGCAGGCTCAGGAAGCCGTATAGAAGTAAGAAAACGGCGATAAGAGATGACGAAACATGGTTGGAAACAACGAAAAAAATGAAAAAGCGGCGTAAGCAGGAGGAAACGAACATGAATGATATGATTTTGAAAGCAGACCGCGTTCTGCTTGGTGAAGATTTAATCCCAAAAGAAAATATGGCAGTCATTGTCCGCGAAGGAAAAATCGAGGACATTCTTCCCCAGGCAGAATGTCCGGAAATCCCGGGTGCAGAGGTAATCGAGTTCAAGGACAAAACCCTTATGCCTGGTATGATCGAATGCCATAACCACCTTTCGATTGATGCCACGATTCCGGAACATCTGGAACTTCTGGCATGGAGCACAGAGTGTGAACTGACGCTGATCGCACTTGACGGCTTCCGGAAGGATCTGATGAGCGGCGTAACGACAGCACGCTGCATGGGCGACCGCTTCTATATAGATGTAACGCTGAAAAAGTTGATTCAGCAGGGAAAGGTGACTGGTCCGAAGCTTCTGGCTGCCGGGATTGGCATGAAGGGAAGCCATGGCGCAGGATACATTGGCGCACCACATTGCGGCGTGGAGGAGATCCGCAAAACGACCCGCGAAAATTTAAAGAAAGGTGTCGATCTGTTAAAACTCTTTATTACGCCGGGAGTTCCGGATCCGGACAGTGAATTTGTTCCAAGTTTTTTAAGTCTGGAGGAAATCGCAATGGCAGTGAATGAGGGTGCGAAAAAAAATACTCCGGTTGCCGCGCACTGCATTGGTGGTCAGGGATTAAAAGATTGTATCGACGGCGGCGTGCAGGTGATCGAGCATATGTACATGTGCACACCGCAGGATGCAGAATGGCTGGCAAAATCGAATTGTGTTGTTGATTTCACTTCCGGTATTTTCCTGGATCCAACGCGTGAAGAAACCTTATCCGCGAACAACGCGTACCGGGTACGAAAGAACCGCCCGCGTGTCCGCGAAAGACTGAAACTTCTTATGAGCACCGGTGTCCCGTATGTGCTTGGAACGGATGCCTACCATGGTTATCTCTATCGTGAGGTTGGTTATGCAGTAGAGCTTGGTTCTGATGTTGTGACAGCATTAAAAGGTGTTACGTCCAATGCGGCGAAAGTATGCGGACTTGGAGATAAGATCGGAAGTCTGAAAAAAGGGTATGTGGCTGATATCATTGCAGTGGATGGAAATCCTCTGATGGATGTGACCTGCCTTTCCAAAGTGCCATTTGTCATGCAGGATGGCAAGGTGATGAAACAGGAATAGTATGTTTCAAAAATGTTTCACGGAACAAAATAAAACGTCTTGAGAAACAAAATGAAACATTTGCATGGAGGGCGAAACACAAAAAGAGCGAAAATGAAATCCGCAGCTGCAAAAAAATGGTCAGAATGGTTTGGAAAATGTACATGAAATGCAAAATAAGACTTGGCACGCGTTTTGCTTTATATTACAGCATAAGGAACTTAAGGAAAAGAAAAGGAGTGAGGGTATGAAGTTATGTTATCAGGTTGCCACACCGGATGTTGCGATTGCAGATTCCGTGACGGCATACCAGGGACCGCTGGAGAAAAGCTTTTCCGATCTGGCAAAGCTTGGATACCAGGGCGTTGAGCTGATGACGTTAAACCCGTCAGAGCTTGACTGGGATTTTGTAAAATGTGAGGCAGAAAAAAACGGCTTGAAGGTGGTTCTGGTCTGCACTGGTGAAATCTTCGGCCAGCTGGGACTCAGCTACACAAACCCGGATCCGGAGAACCGGAAAGAGGCGATCCGCAGAAGTAAGGAAATCATCGACTTTGCGGCATATTTGGGGGCAAACATCAACATCGGCCGTGTCCGTGGGCAGTACTGCAAGGAACTGACCAGAGAGCAGACGGAGGAGCTTGCGATCGCGGCATTCCGGGAGCTGGCTGACTATGCTGCACCGAAAAACGTGCAGATCGCCCTGGAAACCGTTACCATCATGCAGACGAATTTTATCAACACCTGTGCTGAGGGGGCCGATATGGTAGACCGGGTAGACCGGAAAAACTTCCGCCTGATGTTAGATGTGTTCCACTTAAATCTGGAAGAAAAGAATCTGTTCGATGCGATCCGCCAGTATAGTCCGTACAACATTCATGTACATCTGGCAGATAACAACCGCCGTTACCCGGGCCAGTGCGGACTGGATTTTGAAAAGATCATTTCTACGTTTAAAGAGTGCGGATATGACGGTGCCTTTACGACCGAGATCTTCCAGCTGCCGAGCATGGAAGGCGCAGCAAAAGGCGCAGCCGCGTATCTGATCCCGATCTTCGAAAAGGTATACGGACCACTGAAATAGGAGGGACTATGAAAAGTATTGCGCTGATCCATACCGTGAAAACGGTGGCAGCTTCGTTTGACCAGAAGCTGCGTGATTATGTGGGGGAACCGGTAAAGATCCACAACCTGTGGGACGATTTTCTTGCCAACAATCCGAATGAGATCGGAACATTTACCATAGAAAACCGATGCCGCCTTTACAACGACATCAAATCCGCTGAGATGACAGATGCTGACATGATCGTGGTGACCTGTTCGACCCTGACTCCGGTTGTAAACATGATTCGCCCCTTTGTGAAAGTTCCGCTGATTGCCATTGATGATGCAATGGGAAGAAAAGCGGTTACTTACGGGGATAAGATCCTGGTTCTTGCGACGGCAGGCAGCACCGAAGGACCGATGCGGGAAAAGTTAAACGCAGAGGCAGCAAAATTAAATAAGACCATTTACATTGATTTCAAAGCAAACGCAGAAGCATTCCAGGCGATGAAAGCAATGCAGATGGACCGCCACGATGCGATCCTTCTGGAGATGGCAAAAGAAATTTCCGGTTATGACTGTGTGGTGCTGGCTCAGGCGTCCATGGCACATCTGGATAAAAAAATCGAAGAAATCTGTAAGATTCCTGTCCTGTCAAGCCCGGAGCTTTGCTTAGAGCAGGTGAAAGAAACATTGAAAACCATTTAAAGAAAAGGAGACTACTGACATGACCAACGAAAAGAAACAGGAGTTGGATGCTCTTTGCCTGAAATTCAGACGTACCCTGATTGAAATTTTACATGAGAGACAGACCGGACATCCGGGCGGATCTCTTTCCGTGTGCGAGATCCTGACAAACCTTTACTTCAATGATGCAAATATCTCCCCGGAGAATATCAATGACAGAAGCCGCGACAAGATTGTACTCTGTAAAGGCCATGCAGCACCGATGCTGTATCTGGAACTGGCTGAGAAAGGTTTTTTCCCAATGGAGGAGATGCATACCCTTCGGCAGATCAACAGCCGCCTGCAGGGGCATCCGTGTTCCAAAGAGACTCCTGGCGTAGAAGCTTCTACCGGTCCTCTGGGCGCTGGCTATCCGTTCGCTCTGGGTATTGCTCTTTCCGATATGCATGATGGAATTGATGCCTACACCTATGCGATCCTTGGCGACGGCGAGATCAATGAGGGTGTGGTATGGGAGACCTGCATGAATGCTTCCAAATTCAAGGCAGACCGCCTGATCTCCATTCTGGACTGGAACGGCGTACAGTTAGACGGTACCACTGAGCAGATCATGCCGATGGGGGATATTGAACTGAAGTTTAAGGCATTTGGATACAATACCATTGTCTGCGACGGACACAATGTGGCTGCACTCAGCGCAGCAATCGAGACTGCAAAATCCGTAAAAGGTGTTCCGAGCATCATCCTGGCGAAGACCGTAAAGGGCAAAGGGGTATCCTTCATGGAAGGAAAGAATACCTGGCATGGCGCTCCGGTTAAGGATGCCGACTATGAAGCAGCGATGAAAGAACTGGGAGGTGTACGGTAATGGGAAAAGCAATTCGTGATGTATATGGAGAATGTCTGAAAAAATATGGAGCAACCAATGAAAATATCGTAGTTCTGGATGCAGATGTATCTGGTTCCACCAAATCTGCAATGTTCGGCAAGGAATATCCGGACCGTTTCTATAACTGTGGCATCAGTGAGTATGCCATGATGGGCATGGCAGCAGGTATGGCAAAGAGCGGCAAAATCCCGTTCGTCAATACCTTCGCAGTATTCTTAACTACCCTGGGTTCTCTGGCAGCAAGAACCTTCATGTCTTACTCCGGACTGCCGATCAAGATGATGGGAGGCTACGGCGGATTATCTGACGCATTTGACGGTGCTACCCACCATGCACTGGAAGACATCGCCATGATGCGTACCCTTCCGGGCGTGAACGTGATGGTTGCTTCCGACGCACAGATCACTGACTGGATGGTGAAAACCGCAATCGAAGTCAATGAGCCGATGTACATCCGTCTTTCCAGAGATGCTGCACCGGACTGCCACCCGGAGAATGCGAAGTTTGAGTTTGGCAAGGGCATGGTTGTAAGAGAGGGCAGCGACGTTACCATCATTGCATGCGGCCTTATGGTAAGCACCGCGATCACTGCAGCTGAGATACTGGAGAAAGAGGGCATCAGCGTAAGAGTGGTTGATATGTACTGCATCAAACCGATCGACGCAGAGCTGATTGAGAAGTGTGCGAAAGAAACCGGCGCGATCGTAACGGCAGAGGAGCACAGCGTGATCGGCGGTCTTGGCGGAGCAGTCAGCGAAGTTCTGGCAAAAAGCGGCAGTCTGGTTCCGGTTGAGATGGTCGGCATGCAGGATCGCCACGGCGAGTCCGGACCTTACAGCGAGCTGTTAAAGAAATACGGTCTGGATGCAGATGCAGTTGCACAAGCAGCAAAGAAGGCAGCTGCAAGAAAGTAAAAGAGGAAAATCGTATGGAAAAATCCATGAAGCGGTATATGAAGGTCGGTACGATCCTTCATGTATCCTATAAAGAAGTGGGTTCCGGAGAAGGTCCAATCCTGGAGTGTTTAAAAAAGATCACGACGGATCCCTATTTTGAGGCTGTGGAAGTTGCACATATGAAAGATGCACAGGTGCGAAAGAAAGCGGTCGGGATGATCTCCTGTGCTCACATGGTCACTGCCTATGGCGGTCAGGGTCTGATGCTTGGGGCCGGGTTAAACATCAATGACCTGAAGGAAGAAGGCCGTCAGAAAGCCATTGCAGCCCTGAAAATGGGAATTGATGAAGCCTATGAGATCGGCGCACAGGATTTTTCATTTCTGGCAGGGAGGTATGAAGATGCGACCATGGAAGAATCTTTCCAGGCACTGCTTGCTTCGACCAGAGAACTCTGTGCGTATGCAAAGTCAAAAGGAAATATGCCGATTCTCTGCGAGGTATTCGACTATGACATCGCGAAGAAATCGCTGATCGGTCCGGTAGACCGGGTAAAGCGTTATGCAGAAACGATCTGTGCGGAGTATGACAATTTCGGTCTTATGGTAGATTTAAGCCACATCCCGATGATCCACGAGACCATCGAGGAGAATCTGCTTCCGGTCCGCAAATTTATCCGTCACGCCCATATGGGCAATACCGTCATCAAGAGTCCGGAATGTCCGGCATATGGTGATGAGCATCCGCGTTTCGGTTTCCCGAACAGTGAGAATGATGTAACGGAGCTGGCAGATTACCTGCGGCTTCTGCTGGAAATCGGATTTTTAAACGAAGAGAAACGCCCGATCGTCAGCTTTGAGGTAAAACCATTTGAGGACGAGGACCCGGATCTGTGCCTGGCCGGTGCAAAAAGAACACTTGACCTGGCGTGGGAACTTGTTTAAATTAGAACTATCCAACAATTTCACAATTTATGAGCAGGAGGATGAAAAACATGAGAGAGTCTATTCACAAATATTTTCAGGTAGGTACCATTCGCTGGATGTCTTTTCCGAACAGAAGCGTTGTTGACCAGGTAAAACGGATCGCAGTGGATGATTATTTTGATGCCATCGAGGTTACCAAATGTGCAGACGACGCAGAGCGCGA